>NZ_CP049246.1:1343396-2015094 GCF_011046555.1 Sphingobacterium lactis | reverse complement strand
AATTCTCTTCTCGAATTGTTCTTACTCATCATATTGGGTTTATCGAATTATAAATTACCTTTCTTAAGTTCACTTACTGCGAAATCAACCGCGCGGGCTGTCAACGCCATATAGGTTAACGATGGGTTCACACAACCTGCGGACGTCATCGCAGCACCATCCGTAACGAATACGTTCGGTGCATCCCATACTTGGTTATTTCCGTTCAATACCGAAGTTTTTGGATCACGTCCCATGCGCGCGGTTCCCATCTCGTGAATACCCATACCGAAGTTGTAACCACTATCGTAGGTATTTACGTTCTTCACGCCGATTTTCTCCAACATTTCCTTCATCTCTTCGGTCATGTCCTTACGCATCTTCATCTCGTTATCCTTAATCTCCATGTCCATGGATAGTACTGGAAGTCCCCATTTGTCCTTCACTGTTTTATCCAGGCTGATTTTATTTTCATGGTAAGGTAGGATCTCACCGAATGCGGTGAATCCGATGCTCCAGTTTCCTGGTTCGCAAGTTGCATCCTTCCATTCTCCGCCGACTTGCATCTCTGCCACTTCACCGGACCAACGGCCACGGCTGCCCGCACCTTGGTAACCGAAACCGCGCACATAATCACGTTGCTTGGTATCGCTTGGAATATTTACGAAACGAGGTACATATAATCCTGTAGGACGGCGTCCAAAAGTATATTTATCTTCATAACCTTCTACCGTTCCGCTTGCACCCAAACGGAAGTGGTGATCCATTGCATTGTGACCCAATTCGCCACTGCTACTTCCCAAACCACCTTCCCAAACATCGGTAGCCGAGTTCATCAATACCCATGTCGAATTGAATGCCGAAGCACAAACGAAGATTACCTTTGCATGGAATTCATAAGTCTGGTTTGTTTCCGCATCAATGATCTCTACGCCTGTCGCTTTTTTGGTATTCTTATCGTAAAGAATCTTGGTTACGATGGAGAATGGTCTCAAGGTCAAGTTACCGGTCTTCATTGCTGGTGGCAAGGTAGAAGATTGTGTGCTGAAGTAAGCACCAAAGTTACAGCCCAACCAACATTGGTTTTGGTATTGACAGTTGATACGGCCGGTGTGCGGTTTTGTAATATTCGCTGTACGGCCCATGATGAAATGGCGGTTTCCGCCATATTCCTTTTTCAAACGCTCAGCAAGGTCTTTTTCAACGATGTTGAAATCCATTGCAGGCATGAAGTCACCATCCGGTAATACATCTAAGCCATCACGGTTTCCGGAAATACCGGCCCATTTTTCTGCATAGCTGTACCACGGCGCTATATCTTTATAACGGATAGGCCAATCAACGCCATGTCCGTCTTTTAAGTTTGCTTCAAAGTCCAGATCACCCAATCGGTAACTCTGACGTCCCCACATTAAGGAACGACCTCCTACATGATATCCTCTGAACCAATCGAAACGCTTCACCTCCGTATATGGACTCTCCTTCTCATTTACCCAAAAGTCAAGGTTCTTTTCATTCAATGGATAATCACGCTTCAGTACAGGATAATCCTTCTCCATTTGGATTGTCCTACCACCTCTATGCGGATACTCCCAAGTATCTTTATTAGCATGGTAATCCTTTACGTGTTCCACATTGCGGCCACGCTCCAGCATAATTGTTTTCAGTCCCTTTTCGGTAAGTTCTTTGGCAGCCCAACCACCACTGATACCGGAACCGATAACAATAGCATCGTATACATTATTTTCTACCATTATCTTTTAAATTTTAATTAGTTTCTGTTTGTGTTTGTATAGTTTCCTTCTTGAAGAATAGCATGAAGATGATCATCACGACAAAGGCAATTCCTGCTGGCACCACCCATAGTTTATTCCAGAATAGCGCAACATCTGAAGCTTTGATATCGACATACATATCGCTTACATAGCCTGCAATCCAGAAACCGATCAACTGGCCAACGCCATAGGTCGCTAGGGTAATCAATCCCTGTGCAGCACTCTTATTATCCTTACCTGCTTTGGAATCCGTATAGATCTGGCCGGATACAAAGAAGAAATCATAACAGATACCATGCAAGGCAATACCGATCAATAGCATAAAAGTAAGCTCTCCCGCATTCCCGTATGCAAATAGCACATAGCGCAATACCCACGCTAACATCCCCAAAAGGATGGTATTCTTAAATCCAAAACGCGTAAAGAATACGGGCAATAGCAAAAGACAAAGGGCTTCGGAAATTTGTCCGATGGTCATTTTTCCCGTAGCATTTGCCAAACCAATTTCTGTTAGGAATGGGTTAGCATATTGATAGTAGAATGCCAATGGAATACAGATCAGGATGGAACAGATAAAGAAAACCAGGAAGTTGCGATCTTTCAATAGCTTAATCGCATCCAATCCCAATATTTTCGCAATGCCTTCTTTTTCACCAGATCCAGTAGCTTTAACCGGTGGTGTCTTTGGTAAGGTAAAAGAAAAGATACCCAATACCAACGATGCTACTGCTGCCATCAAGAAAGTGTTTCTCAATAAACCGTCTTGTAAGCCCTGTTCGCTATCCCATTTGAACAGGTAGGAAATGGAAAGACCGGCTACGATCCACCCGATGGTACCCCAGATGCGGATAAATGAAAATTCTTTCTCTGGATTTTTCATCTGACGGAAAGAAACGGAGTTAACCAAGGATAGTGTTGGCATATAGAGAATCATATACCCCAATACATATGGGAAGAAGTTTCCCACAGAATCACTTTGGTAAAGTTGGTACATCAATAGCGCACCGATCAAGTGTAAGACTCCTAATATACGCTCGGCATTGAAATAACGGTCCGCGATCATCCCGATGATGAAAGGTGCGATAATGGCACCCCAGGATTGGGTTGAGAATACATTGGAAATCTCAAGCCCGGAAGCCTTCAAGGTATTACCTAGGAAGGTCCCTAATGTCACGAACCATGCTCCCCAAATAAAGAATTCGAGGAACATCATAAAAGACAATTTAAATTTGATTGTTGAAGACATTGTTTAAGGTTTATTAAAAATCTTATAATTAAAGATAGAGATAATTAAGGATTATCAAAATTTCATAACAAATTTGTTTCATTGCTAATAGCGTTTAGCATTAGAATGAATCCACCTCACGATAGGCTTTCACGAGCGCCTGCTCGCCTTCCTTCCCACGTTGAGACATGCCATGTTCCATTCCGACAATTCCCTTATACCCCTTGTTATATAACCACTTGAATAGGTTCTTGTAATTAATCTCTCCAGTAGTTGGCTCCTTCCTTCCAGGGTTGTCCCCTACCTGAATATAGCCGATTTCGCTCCAGCACATATCCATCAATGGAATCAGGTTACCTTCATTTTTCTGCTGGTGGTACACATCGTAAAGGATCTTACAGGATGGACTATTCACCGCTTTACAGATTTCATATGTCTGATCGGTAAAGCGAAGGAAAAGATCCGGTGTATCACTCAGCGGCTCCAATACCATGGTAATGCCATGTGGCTCAAAAATCTCCGCTCCCCTACGTAGGCCTTCCACTACATTAGCGGTTTGCACCCCAATGGGTAGGTTTCTGGCATAATCTCCAGGAACGACTGTTACATGCTTAGCGTTACATCTTTTCGCGATTTCTACCGACTCTTTACATCCTTTCAGGAATATATCCACGTGTTCCTCTTTACCTGCGGCCAAGGTATTGGCACCGTTCCCGCCCTTAGGTACGACGAAGACACCCATCACCATTCCCAACTTAGCCAATAGTTCCCCGACTTTCTTCTGCTCCTCTACCGAACGGCTCGGCATACCATTATCTTCGATACCACGAAATCCGAGGTCATACATGTATTGAATTTCATCCAAGAAGTTCTTTCCAGCAGATGCACTGAACATCCCTTGATGGGGAGCATAGTTTAATCTGAAGGGTTGATTCGCAGCTTGATCTTCCATACCTTGCACAGCTTGCTCCTTCGCCGAAAGTCCGTTGCTAAACAACGAAGCTCCAACCAATAGCGAACTATTCTTTAAAAAATCTGATCGTTTCATTTAGGATTAAGTTTATAATTTAAGTATTCAGTCGGTCAGCAAATACTTCTTGAACCCTTTGGAATAGCCCTCTTTTACTTGGCCTTCTTCCAGATACAATAAATAAATATCAATTATATTTTTTGAATTCGCAAATGTAATTGCATCCCGTGGATTCATAGCCATAAAAACATTGTCATAGGCATCGGCATCCATCGCAGTCTCCGCTATCACGGTTACCGCAATCGTTGATGACTTTATAGGGTACCCCGTGCGGGGGTCGATATGATGGGAAAACGTATAATCTTTTACTTGACGAAACTTCTCGTAACTACCTGATGTCGTGATTGCTTTATTCCGCAATTCCACTACATGTGATATGGTGTTTCCTGCAGATTCCGGTCGGTCAATCAATACCCTGAAGGGTGTCCCATCGGGCTTTTCTCCATGGGCTCGGATCTCGCCTCCAACCTCAACAATAAACTGTGTAATATTTTTAGCCATCAGGTAATCGTGCAATACATCCACGGTATATCCCTGTGCAATGCCGTTTAGGTCAATCTGCAAGGAAGGGACACGCTTCAGTAGCGAATTTCCCCTGACTCGAAGTTTCTTCATGCCAACGGTCTTCATTGCATTAGCGATTGCTGTAGCATCCGGAAGATCTTGCCTGTTATCAGGACCAAAACCCCATAGGGAAACCAATGGCTTCACGGTAATATCAAATTGGCCTTTCGATTCTTTATGGATGGCAAATGACTTCTTGATCACAGTTGCCATGTGCGGATCCATCGCAATCCGCTTAGTATCATTTGCATTGAATTGATTGATCAATGACCCCTCCTTGTAAAGAGACATTGAGCGGTCAATTACGGCAAAAATACTATCAATGGCAGATTGGTTGACACGAGGCTTTTCGTCGTAGTATGATATGGTATATGTTGTTCCCTGAGCCTGCCCATAAAGTTCAAACCGTTGTAAAGCAGTAATTGGCTGCTGCGCTAGCGCACAACAACCAATTAGCATACATAGGATAAAACTGCAGGTTCTGATCACTATGAAATATTATTAGATATATTTCTCGACATTAATGCCTGGCATAGCCACAGGATAAAGTCCTTCGGCATTTGGCATAATTTTCGGGTTGGCATCAAATGCATAACGTTCCGGCATGATATCAATATTGGATTTCATAGCCTCATCCCACTTGATGACTTTTCCTGTATAACAGGCTATCCTTCCGATAATACCTGTCAACGTGCTATAGGCACCGTATTCTGCATTGTCGAACTTGTATTCACCATCCGCAATCGCCTGGAACAGCTCTTTGTGTTCTTGTTGATAAGCATTTGGATTGCCTTTAGGATTGTGTCGGTAGATTTCTTTACCATCAGGTCCCCAAAGTACCGCTTGGTTACCTGCTGAAAGGTAAACTCGCCCTTTTGTGCCCTGGAATGTTTCATCTACGCGGTTGGAAATACCCTCAAAATGACGACATTGTGAATAAACAACTGAACCATCATCATAGGTCAATTCTACCGCAAAATTATCATAGATTTCGCCATAATCCTTGCCTGAGCGATGCGCTTGGCTTCCTGTTCCTTGGATCGAAACCGGATATTTTCCTTTCACCCAGTTGGCAATGTCGATATTGTGGACGTGCTGTTCTACGATATGGTCACCACAAAGCCAGTTGAAATAATACCAGTTGCGCATTTGGTATTCCATTTCGGTTTGTTCCGGTTTACGCGGGCGAACCCATACACCTCCTGAATTCCAGTAAACCTGACCTGCGACGATATCGCCGATGGCGCCATCCTGGATCCGCTTAATTGCTTCTCTATAGTTCGTTTGGTACCGGCGCTGTAAACCGACTACCACGTTCAATTTCTTTGCTTTTGCTTCTTTTGCTGCTTCCAGGACCTTACGTATTCCTGGAATATCTACGGCAACGGGTTTTTCCATGAAGACATGTTTGCCCGCTTTTACCGCTTCCTCAAAATGGATGGGACGGAAACCCGGAGGCGTCGCTAAAAGCACGACATCCGCATCCTTGATCGCTGCTTTGTATCCGTCAAAACCTACATATTTGCGGCTGTCCGGCACATTGATCTTGTCGCCGAACTTCTCTTTTAAAGTGGCGTATGTTTTGTCCAAGTTATCTTTGAAGGCATCTGCCATCGCTACCAATTGGATATTTTGGCCTGATGCAAATGCATCGAATGTTGCGCCAGTTCCACGGCCTCCACAGCCAATTAAAGCAATCTTAATGATGTCGCTGCCCGCTGCGAACACTTTACCCACGGAACCGCTAGCCAATGCTGCCGCACCAACCATGGTTGAAGAGGATTTTATGAAATCCCTGCGTTTTAAACTTCCCATGAAAATAGATTTAAATTGAGTTGAATATTGTTTTGTTGGTTATGTCCATTAAAAATCCTTGATTGGCGCCTTGTCGTAATACGCCATAATCTCCTCGTGGCTAGGCTGTTTAACTGGCCTTACCAAACGCATTCCTACAAATGGTGCTTCAGGGAACCACCAATTTGACTTTGGAATCTGCGGATCCAATTGCTTCCACATCGGATCGGATGCACCACGTGCTGCAGAACGCAAATCTATAGCTGCACTCTCGAAAGAGCCTCCACGCACCACATGTGGATAGAGTTGCGTAGGCACATTCACCGGGTTATCTGCCACCTTATCTGCAAACTGTTGGTAGAAATCCTCAGCGTATTGGTCATATGTCCATTCCGAGACGTTGCCCAAGATATCATATAACCCCCAAGGGTTCGCTTTTTTCGTTCCTACTTTCGCTGTTTTGCCATCTGCATTTTCCTGAAAAACTGCATATTCACCCAATTGAGCAGCATCATCACCGAAAAAATAAGCTTTATCAGAACCAGCCCGGCATGCGTACTCCCATTCTGCCTCTGTTGGCAATCGGTAAAATACACCGGTCCGCACATACAGCCATTTACAAAATTGAATCGCGTTATAATGGGTCATGGCCAGGGCAGGCTGCCCGTCCTTTCCAAATCCGAAAGTCATGTCCAGGTACGGCTTGGTAGGCCTTGTAACCGCATCGACTTCAGCAGGAACCTTCCCGTCAGTAGATTTGGTAACTTCAAAGTCTTTGTATAGGAAGGGCTCAAATATATTCCAGGTCACCTCGTAGGTTCCCATCCAGAATGGATCAATCTTTACTTTATGAACAGGTTTTTCATCTGCATTCGCACCGGAAGCACTCCCCATCTGAAACTCACCTCCAGGAATGGCTTCCATGGAAAACGTTAAACTCGTACCTTCAATCTGCTGGGTATAACGCTCATGCTTTTCTTGAGCGTAAGTTAATTGCATTCCTGCCAGTAAAGCAAAGAATAGAACTCTCTTCATAAACAATTTAAAGTATTAAAATCTAAAAATAAACCGTATTTCTTTGAATATAATTCAATAAAGATACGTAAATGGATAGAACTTTTAATAACAATTAGGTTACAAAAAATAGCTGTTCAGCACATAAAACCACAGGTATGTGGTCAATAATCCTATAGGAATACTGAGTCCAATCACACTATTTCCGACTTTGGAATTGAGTTTAAATTGGTTTAATATAATACTGGTAGCCACCAGACTAGGCATGGCCATCTCAAATATAGATACCTGTATAATTTCACCTTTCAGACCCCACCAGTATGCAACGGCCGTGACGATTGCTGGACCGATTATAAGTTTGTAAATAATCGCATAGGTTATATTCGGGATCTCACTCTTTACGATGCCGAAATTTAATTGTAATCCAATCGAAAATAAAGCTACCGGAGAAACTGTCGATCCTATGGTATGGAAAAAGTCATCCAAGCTGCTGACATCTATAAACCGAGGAATGATTAAGGCCAATAGGCAACCGATCAGCGGAGGGAAAGTGAATACACGTTTAAGAATAAAGCCAAAGTCAACATGGTTATTTTTCTTCAGGCTCCCCTTCACGGCGATCACCACGCCAACTGTAGAGAGGAGAAAGAACGTTGTTTGGTCACTGACAATTCCAATGGGTAGTTTATCTGCGCCGAAATAGGCGGTGATCAAGGGAAATCCAACAAATGAGGTATTGCTCAGTCCTGCTATCAGCATCAAGGTATGCGAGGTCCTCTTGGACAATTTGGATGTCCGCTCGAGAATGTAGAAGAAAAGGATAGATCCCGAAAGCACCAACAATGGCCCTAGCATGGTAAACAACAGGCTGTTATTCCAGGTCAGTTTAGGCAGGAAGTTGAAAGAGATAGCGGGCAATCCGAAATAAAGGACCCAGGCATTCAGCGCTTTGAAACCATCTTTGGCTACCCAATTGAATTTACGACTTATTATTCCTGCGGCTAAGCAAAAAATAATGAGGATAAAATTTGACACGATGCTAGTTTTTACCGAAAAGGAGTATCGTTTTGAAACAAAAATGACAGTGCCTTCGTTATACGGTTCAAAGTTATTACTATTTTTGTGCCTTCATAAAAATTAACTATTAAAATTCGTCTGTGAGATACTTTTTGTTTTTCTCTTTCTTTTTCCTGATACCGACCATGTCCATTGGGCAGTTGTCTACCATTACAGAGGAAATCAAAAAAAGCCCCCTAATCCTGGAATTAGAGGTTGAAAACGGTGGTATTTTGGCACAAAAGGGTCTGAAAAACAGCACGTATGAAGGGGCGTATTATAACGGTCTGAATTTTAAAGTTGGTTTTAAGCAAAGGGCGAAACGAGATCAATATTACCAGATCTACAATTACCCGACCTACGGCATCGGATTGTATTCCAGCACATTCAATACCGACATCTTAGGCAGTCCTTTTGCTGTTTACGGCTTTGTCCAGACACCGATAGCACCAAAGGAAAATAGCCGATGGAGCTACGACTACCGAATCGGCTTGGGCCTATCGGGGAATTTCAAGCCTTACAATGAAAATGAAAATCCTTTAAACTTGGTCATTGGATCCAAGAACAATGTATTCATTGATCTGGGTATCCGGACGCAGTACCAAATCAATCCCCACTGGAAAGCCGGTGTGGGCTTGGCCTTCCATCATTTTTCCAACGGTGCACTGGCTCTACCAAACAAAGGGGTGAATCTGGTCCCTGTTACCTTGTCTGTTAATTATCAAATAAACCCTGATATCCAAATCAAGCGTGACTCCGTACTGAAGCCTTACAGCAAAAAAATCTTATATCACCTCAATTATGGCGTAGGCTTTAAGCAGTTGCGGGATGATCTTCCGCACCGCTTCTTTAAGACGACGCTTTCCGCTTATGCCAGTAGGCACGTATCTTATAAATGGCGTTTGGGTGGTGGTCTGGATATCTTTTACTCCTCCTCGGGGAATGATAAGGAAGTCGCGGGTGATAAATCCGGAGAGCTGAAATCCAAGATTTCCGGCGGTCCCTCCTTCTATGTTGCCCATATCCTGAATGAACGATTGGTCCTGAACGGCAATGTGGGGTATTACATCCACAATCAACGCTTCAATGGCGAAATAAAGCCGATCTTTCTGCGTGCCGGTGCTCGGTATTATGTCTATAAGAACATCAATGCCGGTGTGTCCATTAAGGCGCACATGGGGAAAGCTGATTTCATTGAATGGACTGTGGGCTATACCTTTAACCGGGATCACGATTAAGGGAATCTGTTATCCTCCTTACAAATTTAACGCAAAACGAAATTTTTATTTAATAATAGGAAATTTATCCGTTTATCTATTTTTAATCATTCTAAATAGACCTAGTTTTGGTTCTGTAATTATTTGAAACCAAGCATGCTATAACCGAAAGATTAAACAATGAACATCAATACCGCTAAAAGATGGTTTAATTGGCATAAATGGACAAGCCTAATTTGCACCGTCTTTCTTTTACTCTTGTGCATAACGGGACTCCCCTTGATTTTCCACCATGAAATTGAGGACATCTTCTCAGAAGTCAGCATGGAAGACCATCATGTAAACCAAAAACTAAGTCAGGACACCTTATTGAAAATTGCGGAACTTTCCAGCCCAGGGCGGCAGGTCAGGTTTGCTTTTTGGGATCAGGAGGAACATCCCGATCAGGTATTATTTGATTTGGCAGAGGACCCCCTTGCTCCATTTGAGGAAAGCAAATACGTACTTCTCCATGAATATACCGGTTCTGTTTTGGGGGAACCCAAAAATGAAGGGTTTATGTATTGGATGTACCGCCTGCATACCGATGTGTTTCTAGGCATCGGCGGTAAATTGTTCATGGGACTTATGGGCATACTATTTCTAATATCCATTATTTCAGGGATTGTCCTGTATGGACCGATTATGCGGAAATATGAATTTGGTATGGTCCGCAAACACCGTGCAAAGCGTCTCAAATGGCTTGACACCCACAACTTACTGGGTATTGTGACGATGACGTGGTTGCTGGTGGTTGGCTTTACCGGGGTCATTAATACCCTATCCGATGTTATTGTGGTGCTTTGGCAACAGGGGCAGCTTGCGGAAATGACAGCAGATTACAAAGATCTTCCCAAGGTCGAATCTACCTATGCTTCAATCGATTTGGCGGTGCAGACTGCTGAAGAAAAACTACCAGAAATGGAAACCCTGCTGATTGCATTTCCGGGCACTGCATTTTCCAGCAATCACCACTACGCGGTATTCATGAAAGGGAGATCTGAACTCACCTCCAGACTTCTCATGCCAGTCCTGATCGATGCGGCAACCGGAGAATTTACGGATGCTCGAAAAATGCCATGGTTTGTAACCGCCCTTTTCATCAGTCAACCCCTTCATTTTGGTGATTATGGCGGGCTACCCCTCAAAATTATTTGGACCATCTTAGACATTGCCTCCATAATAATTCTGATTACCGGGGTTTACCTCTGGTACCTTCGTCGAAAGGCGACCCTTCAATTTAAATCCAAAACCACTACCATCCATGAAAAACAGGCTATTGAATAAGGTCTGGAAAATACCGACAGTTGTTGCTTTGCTCACACTTGTTGGATTGACCTGCGCTTTAGTTGGGGAAGAGCTGTACTGGGACATCGGCAGCTGGATTTGCCTAGCCATCCCAATCTATATCATGATTACAAAATATTATCACTTAAAAATTTAACAATGAAAGTATTTATACTCCTTTTGATACTCTTTCTGGGTCTACAATCATTTGCACAGACCCCTAAAAATGAACAGGTTGATACGTTAAATACGCAAACCATTGATGAGATCACGATCAATACCTACATCAAGAAAGACACTGAATTCACGAACAAAATGCCCCTGAGAGCCATTGAGAATGCCCAGGTCTATTCTTCAATTGACAAAATTTTCTTCCAAAATCAACAGGTGTTCACACTGGATGTAGGATACAGAAATGTAACCGGTATACAAAAAATGTGGAGCTCAACCCACCGTGCCGGTGATGGTGGTACCATCATGTCCTTACGGGGCTTCCTGATCAACAATCCGCTGAGAAACGGCTTGGTAGCCCCAATTACTTCCAATATCGATGCCATTAACCTAGAGAAACTCGAAGTGCTGAAAGGCCCTTCAGCCACCCTCTATGGGAGCAATGTCTCTTCATATGGAGGTGTCATCAACAGAGTTACTAAGCAACCATTAGATAGCCTTGCAGGTCAAGTTTCCCTGATCTCCGGAAGTAACAATTATTACCGAGCGCAAACTGACATCAATACGCCATTGAGCCGTGATAAGAAACTTCTTTTCCGATTGAATGCTGCATACACGAATGAAGGAACCTTTCAGAAACCAGATGCGAAGAATACCTATCTTGCCCTTGCACCTTCCCTATCCTATCAAGTGTCCGACAAATTTAAGCTGACGGTTGACTATGAAGGAAACTTTAACGAAGGCAATCCCGAGCAGATTTTCTTCTACCTCACTCCTGCCTTGGGCGCATCCAACATGAAGGACCTTTCCAAAAACCTCAATCTGGATTACAAGGAATCCTATTCTGGCAATGGATTGACGACCAAGACAAAGATTCATAATATTTTTGGACAGGGAATCTATCAGATTAACGACCATATTAAATCCAGCACCCATATCAATCACACTTATACACATTCCAACGGTTTCAGTCCTTATTTCTATCTTGCACCGAAAGGCCAATTCACCCAGAACCCAGAGGATAAGGATTTGGGGGTAGCGCGTGCTGACCAATCCATGGAAAACAGCACGGTAAAAATCTTTCAGATTCAACAGAATGTCAATCTGGATTACCGATGGAATGAAGTTCGGAACCGCACTGTAATCGGTTTCGATTATATGCGTACCGAAGAGGCGATCCATTTTATGTTTACACCTTATGACTGGCAACCCTTAAACAGCAAGGATTTCTCTGGCATGAATTCGAATTCCTTAACGGAAACCTACAATAAATTGAAATTGGACCCCAAGAAATTTGACAGTAGCAATCGGTGGAACCAAATTGGACCGAAGGATACCTATAGTGCCTATATCTCCAATGTGATCACTCCCTTGGCCAAGTTGAACATTATGATGGGAATTCGGTATGAAAGCAATACGATTGGTGCAGGAACTGTGGGTCCAAATGATGTCAAGACCTTTACACAGGCGGCTTGGTCACCTAAGTTGGGAGTCGTTTATGAGTTGATAAATGATAAGTTTTCCATTTTTGGCAACTACCAGAACAGCTTTAAGAGCAATGGCTATTACATAGCCGACAATAAGGGAACCCCGAAGCTATCTGATCCGGAAACTGCGAACCAATTAGAGGGTGGAATTAAGGCCATTCTTTTTGACGACAGGTTCAGCGCCACCTTAAATTATTACGACATACAAGTACGCAACACCATTTTGCGAACCGGGGAAATGGTCCCGAACACCTCGATTGCCATACAGGACCAATCGGGAAAATTGCAGAGCAAAGGGATGGAATTGGAGATCAGTGCCTATTTGGTGCGGGGATTCTCCATCCTTGGGGGTGTTTCATACAACGATAGCAAGCTGTTGAAAGCAGCGCCCAACATCCAGGGCCGTCGTCCGACGGTTGCGGCAGCACCTTGGCAGGCCAATTTCTACAGCAGTTATCTTTTTCTGGATGGCAAGTTGAGCGGCCTAGGCATTGGTTTGGGAGGCAATTATGCCAGTGACAATAAAATCCTCGATCAATGGAACGCGACTACAAAGACAGAAGAAGTATTTAAACTTCCGGCCTATTTCATCATGAATGCGAATGTATTCTACGATACGAAAAAATACAGGATTGGGGTAAACTTCGATAATTTCACGAATCAGAAATATTGGATTGGTTATACAACGGCCAATGCGCAACGGTTGTTCCATGCGATGGGCAGTTTAACCTATAAGTTCTAAATTATACATATTATCCATAAATGGAGAGTGGTGAGACTCTCCATTTATCACGTTACCGTTTGCTAATCCCTATTTCTAAAAACCATCCCTTTGTTGCATTGTTATTTTAGTAGAGCGAATTCACCCCGCTTGTTCACAATAACAATAAAAGTGCTGATGGAACCCACCTTTGCTGACAAAGTCATATCGTTTAACAGGAATTTACACTATACAGGAAAACTTCCCCAAGGATTCCATGTGCTCAATCCATTTTTCGATAATCCGGAGACTATGCAAGTCATGCAACAATTTTACTCGAAATTCTACAATGATAACCAACAAAGGCGGTTCATAATCGGCATCAATCCGAGCCGGCATGGTGCTGGAGTCACTGGAGTTCCATTTACGGATACCAAACGCCTGGAGTCGGTGTGCGGCATCCCTATGCATTCAGCGCATACCCATGAAATTTCATCTGTCTATTTATATGATGTTATTCAAGCGTACGGTGGTCCAGAAGCATTCTATTCTGACTTCTACATCAATTCCCCATTTCCATTGGCCATTACCCGCGAAGCAAGACCTGGTGTTTTATTGAATGCCAATTACTATGATGATAAGGCTTTATACGATGCCGTCCGACCTTTTATGATCCAGTCCTTACGTCACCATATCGCATTGGGATTGGCGTGCGACGAAGTATTTGTCCTTGGCAAACGAAACGCCACTTTCATCCATGACATCAATAAGGAGGTCAATCTTTTCGAAAAGATTACCGTATTGGAGCATCCCCGTTTTATCCAACAATATAAATCGAAGGAGAAAGAGCTTTATATCGACAAATATCTGAACGCATTTACTGGAAATCATGATTAATAAAACCATCTACACCATTGGCCATTCGACGCACAGCATTGGAGATTTCATCGCCATACTTCAATCGTTTGCCATTGAGATATTGGTTGATATCCGCCGGTTTCCCTCTTCGCGCAAATATCCACAGTTCAATGCAGGGCAGCTTGAGGCCTCACTTGCAGAAGCACAGATCACATATTTGCATATGGAGGCTTTGGGCGGCCGTAGGTCCCCTAAAAAGGATAGCCAGAACACCGCCTGGCGAAATGCAGGTTTTCGGGGGTATGCAGATTATATGGAGAGTGCAGCATTCCGCACCGCAATCCGACAACTCGAACAGGTAGCATCCCAACAGAATGCGGCCATCATGTGTGCGGAGGCGGTATGGTGGCGGTGCCACCGATCGCTCGTTGCGGATTACCTCAAGATGAACGGTTGGAAAGTCTGGAACATCATGGGACTCGACAAAGCCGTAGAGCACCCTTACACCGCAGCGGCCAATCTTGTCCACGGAAAATTAACTTATCAAACACCAAATCTATTCACTGATGAAAACGAAATTTAAAATTGGAGATACCGTTGGGTGGAATTCTGAAGCTGGTCAGGTTTCAGGTACGATTATAAAAATCCATACAGCTGATTTTGACTATAAAGGCTATACACACCATGCATCACCGGAGGACCCACAGTACGAAATCAAAAGCAGTAAAACGGACCACATTGCCGCCCACAAAGGTAAAGCATTGCACTTGATCAGCAAGGACAAGGAATAATAGATTATAGGTGTGCTGATTTGCGAGTTGCCTATCAAGGCAATAACTCTCCCCTTCTCCATTCGCTTGCAACAGCAATAATACATCTCCACCGTACTCCAAGTTCGATGCTTGGCAATAAATACCTACATTTGTCGCGGATAGGTTTCTTGGCGGGAAATAGATCCCAACATGTTAAATAGGTCTTTCATCTCAATTCATCATGAATAGGAAAAAAGTTATTCAACACCATTATTACAAGCTTGTCGCAGCCTCTCTTTTGGTTGCCATTTTAAGTGCTTTCTTAGCATATTCCCTCAAATACATCACCGAACACACGGAACACATTGTTTACACGACAATACGCGATTACAATCCGCTGTATTTTATTATTCTTCCAACGGTCGGTATCACAATTATTTATTTCCTACGGAAATACCTGTTCAAGGGCCGAAAGAATAAGGGAATGGCCGAAATCTATAAAACATTGGACCTTCGCAAAGACCATCTGCCCCTTTTCAAATTGCCTTCGCATTATATCAATGGTTTTCTAACGGTCATCTTTGGCGGGTCGACGGGGATTGAGGTATCGTCTGTCGTAGCAACGGCAACCATAGGAAATGAGGTCTACAAACGAAGCTTTTCGGCACGAATGTATAAAAGAGAACTCATCTGTGCTGCTGCAACTGCTGCTGTAGCCATATTGTTCTCCAGCCCGCTGGCCGGCATGCTGTTCGGTTTGGAAGCTATCAGTAGAAAGTTCAAATGGAGTGTCCTGATAGCCTGTCTGACTGCTGCCGTTGTTTCTGCCATCTTTATATTGGCCATTGGCAAGGAGCCTTTGATACCGCAACACATCCAAGAATGGAAATGGCATGCCACGCCATTCTTTCTCCTTCTCAGTGGGTTATCCGCCCTGTTTGCAGTAGGTTTCACCTTAATTGTAATCCATGTCAAGAATTTCTTCGGCGGTATTTCCAACAACTTTATACGCGTAAATTTAGGAGCCTTATCGGTAGGATTGATTATTTATTTTTTCCCTATCCTTTTCGGCGATAGCTACCATGGCATGAATGAAATATTGAATACCGAATCCGCTTCAGTATACTATCTCCTATTCCTGGTGTTGCTGAAACCACTGGCTTCGGCCCTCACCTTGGGTGCAGGTGGTGACGGTGGTGTATTTGCGCCGAGCATTATCGCAGGCGCATTCCTGGGCTTTGCCTTAGGCATTTTCTGCAAGACCGTTCTCCATATGGATGTCCTGCCTATTAACTTTGCACTGATCGGTGCGGGTTCCGCACTGTCAGCAGCAATCTATGCACCGCTAACCGCAGTAGTGCTGATCTGCAATATAGTTCCGAATGGATTTATTTTACTTGCTCCACTATTGGTCTGCTGTGTATTATCCAAATATTTGGCGAGTAAAATTTTGCCTTACAATGTCTACACCTACGATATGTATCGGGAAAGCCTAGCCAAAGTGAAGCTATATGCTGAAAAATAAATACAATGAAAAAGTCCGCCTGAGCGGACTTTGTATTTTCTTGACAATTGTTGGGTTGAATATCGTTTAGATCTTAAAGAGCTTGAACAATTTCTGGCCAAAGTTCTTATCTACGGTGATATAGGACGGATAGTAAATGTTCTGCCCTGCAATACGGATTGAAGGTTTGATCTTCAACACCATAAAACCCTCAGACTTTTTATTGAAAAGCTCATCGAAAAACCTATCGAATCCATTTTCCTTTGCTTTGTTAAAGATGTTCGCCTTGAAGGTCATCGGTACGATGGTGCTCTCTCCTTGGTTCAGGCTTACATTTTGGTCCACTGTCCCTTCAA
The DNA here is from genome assembly GCF_011046555.1 of Sphingobacterium lactis. Lineage (NCBI taxonomy): Bacteria > Pseudomonadati > Bacteroidota > Sphingobacteriia > Sphingobacteriales > Sphingobacteriaceae > Sphingobacterium > Sphingobacterium lactis. The sequence continues at coordinate 1,998,286 of NZ_CP049246.1, read as the reverse complement.
ATAATGGCGAGTTCTGGATTTCGATCACATACTTAAAGGAGTTGAAAGCAGCTTTCTTATTTTCCGGATTGGAAATCTTCATATTGATTTTTCCTTCCAGTGGCAATTCCTTACTGAATAGCGCTACGGCAATGCCAGCAAGGGAGGAAACATTGTAATTTCCGTCAGCACCTTTATACGCATCTAAGGTCTTTCCGTTAAACTTAACCTGATCCACGGATTCGACATCGTACTCACAATCCGCCAATGCCTTAATCTGTGCTTTTTTATTCACCTGACATCCTGAAAGGAACAATACCGAACAGATTGCCAACATTCCTATTAATTTTTTCATAGCTTATTTATTTCTTCCAAAATTATAAATCAACCCCAGTGTAAATACGGCATTTCCGGGTTTAAGGAATTGATTATCCATCAAACCGATGTTCCAGCCATTGGTATATTGAATCTGAAAACCTTTGTTCAGCTCCAAGCGGGTAAAAAATACAGGTTCGATGTAGAGGTTCTCTTCCAATGGTGCCGGTACGCCGTTCAATTCGAAACGGTCCATCTTAATTCTACTCAAGCGGATGGCAGTACCATAATTCAGCTCGCGAGGTTTACCAAAAAGGTTCAGCTTGTTCTTACGTGTTGAGGAGAAATTCGCTTGGATGAAGATCTTATTGAAGTCGAGGTCACGAGTTTCTACTGGTGTAGTTCCTGTTGTACTCGCACGTTCATCTACATCAGTGGTTGCTCCAACGCCATATCCGGCATAAAATTCCAGGACACTGCGCTTGGCTTTGCCAACGGTTGTAAAATACCCCAAACCTCCTTCATAAAGGTATTGCTTAAAGTCGTTATTCGTTGATCTGTAGTTGATATAGGAACCATTTCCGATAATTGCGAGATGGTCCGTAAAGGCGACACCCAAGTTTGCACTGGCATTCCCTTTCGGGTTTACGTGGGCAGCGATATAACCTTCACCTTTATTATTGAACATCGGGGTTGCCGGAACGTTCGGGAGGTAAACCGAACTACAGCTGCTCAACCAGGCCATACCTGATAGCAAACCGAATACTAGGAAACGAGATCTTACTTTTAACATAGCATACATTAACCGCCCATCTTCCCAAATTATTATGCCAAAGATGGAAATTTTAACAAAAAGTAAGAATTAATTTAACTTAAGCTAGATAACACCATGAATTTCAAGCTGCTGCTGCATTTCCTGTTGCAGGGCAATCGCTTCTTCACGCGCACGTTCTGCAAAGTCCTTACCTTTTGAAGCATAGATAATCCCCCTTGTACTATTTACAAGTAGGCCACAGTCCTTATTCATGCCGTATTTACAGACATCAGCCAGTGAACCGCCCTGTGCACCAACACCCGGCACCAAAAGGAAATGATCGGGTGCATGTTCTCGAATCTTCAGGAAAGCTTCACCTCGCGTAGCCCCGACAACATACATCAGGTTCTCGGAAGTACCCCAGGTATTGACCTTATCAATTACTTCTTCGAATAGCTGTTTGCCATCGGTATTTTGGAAATTCTGGAAATCCAAGCTTCCCTGGTTGGAAGTCAGCGCAAGAACAATTGCCCATTTTCCCTGAAAATCTAGAAATGGCGTCACGGAGTCTTCACCCATATACGGAGCAATGGTAATGGAATCAAAGCCAAGACCCGATGATTGGGGGTTGAAAAAAGCTTGCGCATACATTTTGGATGTATTCCCGATGTCGCCCCGTTTCGCATCAGCAATGCTAAAGCAATCCTTAGGCAAGATTTCCCACGTTTTACGAAGGGATTCCCATCCTTTTACACCATAGCTTTCATAGAAGGCAATGTTAGGCTTATAGGCTACACTTAGATCAGCCGTTGCTTCCACAATGGCTTTATTGAAACTGAAAATTGGATCTTCATCATCCAATAAGTGATCGGGAATTTTGGTGATATCGGTGTCTAAACCAACACATAAAAAGCTTTTCTTGCTTTTTATCTGATCGATAAGCTCTTGCTTTGTCATGCTGTTATTGATTGATTAGGGAAATCAAAAAGTCTTCAAATTCTTTGGTGGAATAATCCGCCATTCCTTTGTGGTCAAAGGCCAATGCCCCTTGTTTGTTCAACACGACCGTTGACGGAATGGCATCACTCATCCAGGCCTGCGGAATAGCACTCTCCGGATAATAAACAGGAAGGTTCAATTTTTCTTTCGCAAGAAAAGCCTTTGCCCCCTCGATGTTATGGTCAACTTCCACCAACAAGAATGCTACCTGTTCATGGTCCTTGTATTTATCGTAGATTGCCTGAATGGATGGCATTTCTGCCCGGCATGGTCCACACCATGTTGCCCAGAAATTTATGAACACCACTTTACCCTTTAAGTCGTGGGTGCTAAATGTTTTGCCCGTTTCATCCGAAAGGGTAACCGATTCGGTCATCACCATCGGTGTAGCAGATGAGGCATTGCTGGTCTGCGGTTGCTCTTTTACCTCGGGTTTAAACAGACCTATCTTCATGAGTCCACGTTGCAGCGCAACACGTGAATCGGGAATCAGGACAACTAATGCCAATGCACCGATAATGACCCAGGAAATAATATTTTTGGTTTTACTTTTTTGCGTTGTCATACCTACGAATCAAACTTTTCCAACTGTTTTACCAAGGTAGCAAAATCTTTCGGGTAATCGGCTTCAAAGGCATATTCCTTGCCATCCAACGTAAATTTTACCGCTTTGGAATGTAGGGCAAAGCGTTTCATGATCGGCAATTCCTCCTGATCCTTGGACAGCGTGTATCCTCTTTTTTTAATCTGCGAAAGGAAAACAGGCTTCCCGCGATACATGGTATCTCCCACAATGGCGGCATGTTGGGTTGCCAAATGGATACGGATCTGGTGCATGCGCCCTGTAATCGGTTTGCATTCCACCAATGTGTAGTGCTTGAAATATTTTATGCTATTGAAGATAGTCTCCGCAGGTTTTCCATTGTACCGGTCGATGGTCACATTCTTGTTTCCCTGGTTCAGGATTGGTAGATCAACATGCAGATCCTCAAAAATATGTGTTCCACCGATTACGGCATGGTATGTTTTGTCCACACGTCTTTTCTCAAATTCAATCGACATCAAGCGGTACGTCTCTGGATTCTTAGCAATCAAAAGGACGCCTGAGGTATCTTTATCCAGTCGGTGGCAGACCTGCGCATCTGGGTGATAGTTCTTGGCTAAGCGCAAGATATTCACCTCCCCCCCATCGCGAGCATCCAAGGATGCTATGAAAGGCGGTTTGTTGATGACAATCAGGTTATCGTCCTCATGGATGATCAACTCTTGAAACTTGGGATATTTGAATAGATTTTTCTCTTGTGGAATCATACCGCAAAAATAAGAAATAACGGCTAAATTTCTATTATTCAGGGTACTTTCCCCAAATGGTTAACATTCAAGTTGATACTCCTATAAAAATGCATACTTTTGCAATAAAAGCATTTATACATGTCAGTAAACAAAGTAATCAAGCGAATTACGACTTCGATTCTTCGCGATATGAAAAGTAAAGGTGAGAAAATCAGCATGTTAACATCGTATGATTTCTCTACCGCCAGGATCTTGGATGATGCTGGTATTGACGTTCTGTTGGTGGGCGATTCTGCTGCCAATGTTATTGCGGGGTATGAAACTACCGTGCCGATGACCTTGGACCACATGATCTACCATGCAGCTTCGGTAGCTCGAGGTGCAAAGCGTGCGATGGTCATTGCTGACCTTCCCTTTGGGGAATATCAGGGTGCCACTGAAGATGCCTATAAGGCTGCTGTACGCATGATGAAGGAGTCCGGAGTGCATGCCATTAAAATGGAGGGTGGTATCGAAATCATCGATAACATCAAAAAGATTGTGCAATCAGGAATACCTGTATGTGGGCACCTGGGATTAACTCCGCAGTCCATCTATAAATTCGGCGACTTTGGCGTGCGCGCAAAAGAGGAAGCTGAAGCAGATCAACTCCGTAAAGATGCCCTAGCACTCCAAGAAGCAGGTTGTTTTGCTGTTGTACTGGAAAAGATACCGGCAAAACTTGCTGAGGAAGTCTCCAAATCTTTGACGATCCCAACCATTGGTATCGGTGCAGGATCCGGAACCGACGGCCAGGTCTTGGTGGTGAACGATATGTTGGGGATCACACAGGAGTTCAAACCAAAATTCCTTCGCCAGTACATCAACCTAAACGAAGAGATCAATAAAGCGGTAAAACAATACATCTCGGATGTCAAGTCCGTGACGTACCCTAACGAATCGGAACAATATTAAGATGAGTAAGATCCTGCTTATTGCAATCCTTCTGGGTGTCTTGATTTATTTTATCTCACGTCGATTGATGATGAGCAATAAATCTACGGCTGTACAGCGCAGCACTAAGCAGGGTTTTGTCTTGATAGAATCTTCAGTCCCAATTCTTCAGCGCATTATCAAGAATACCATTTACACCGTTGCCATTGGTGCCATCTTGTTTGTCATCACCATCGTGCTTGCCATGAAAGTAAAGATCATTCTCTTTGCCCTCCCTATTAGCCTGTATTTGATGAGTCAGTTCTTTCTCTTGAACAACCAATTGAAATATGCCAAGGATCAGCGCATCTGGTTTAATCCCAACACCAATGATGTCCAGGTGGAATGGTTGAGTGGGAACCGCATGGGATTCAACCTGTTGCGGGATGTGCAGCACGTTCGAGCGGTACGATCGGTCCAAAAAAACAGGCAGGTCCTATTCGGTTACTATGAACTGACCGTTCAACAACAACCCATTTACATTCCCTTTATTATAGAGGATAACCAGGTCAATGCTGGCTTCTTCCGTACCTTAAAGGAAAACTACCCAGTTGATCCCAAATCATCGCTCTTCCCTATCATCTAGACAATGGCTAGACCCTCGGCAGGCGGTATCCATTGTGGTAGGCTGCTGCCAATAATTTATTGGCCTCAGGTTCGTTAAAACGTTGTTTCTCCTTTTCCCAATAGATTTTCTTACCTGTTCTGTAGGCGATATTCCCCATTTGGGCGCATTTGGCAATATGGGCACCCACCTCCAGTGGCGCGTTCAATAGCGCGGGATTTTTCGCGCGAATGGCTTCCACAAAATTCTTCATGTGCAGATCCAGACCACTATCCACTTTCTTTTGGTACGGTACGGCTGCCATGCGGTCAAATTCGGGAATGACTTCCCAACCATTACGATCCAATACTAAGGTCCCGTTATTGCCAATAAACGCGATACCATGCTCACGGCCATAAGGTCCTCCACTGATGCTTGTTGCATGTTCCCATTGAATATTGAAGCCTTCGAATTCATATACGGTAGTTAAGGTATCCGGTGTATCACCTGCATCCTCAGGATAGGCAAATTTCCCTCCTGCCGCCATAATTGATTTTGGATCGGACACCTGCATGCCCAATAGCGCATAATCGAGCAGATGCACTCCCCAATCGGTCATTAGACCACCTGCGTAATCCCAGAACCAGCGGAAATCGTAATGGAAGCGATTGGGATTAAAGGGTCTTATTTTTGCTGGCCCTAGCCAGGATTGGTAGTCCACACCCGGGGGAACCTGCGCATCGGGTTTCATAGGCACCCGCTTCTTCCAACCAAGATACGCCCAAGCTTTCACCAAGCGAACTTTTCCGAGTTTACCGGAATGCACAAAATCAATAGCATCGCGAAAGTGCTTTTGCGAACGCTGCCACTGCCCCACTTGAACAATACTGTTGTATTTATTTTTAGCTTCGAGCATGACATTGCACTCCGCAATGGAATTACCGATCGGCTTTTCTACATATACCGCTTTGCCCGCCTTGCAGGCATCCACAAGCATCAGGCAATGCCAGTGATCGGGCGTCCCGATGATTACGGCATCAACCTGGGGGTCATTCACCAATTCCCTATAATCCTTATACACTTTGGGGTTTTGACCCAAGTCTTTTAGGTTTTGTAGACGCTCAGTGATAACCGCGTCATCGATATCACAGATTGCGGTACAAGTTACTTGGGGAAGATGGATAATGGATTTCAGATCTGCCCAACCCATGCCCTTGATACCAATGGCACCGACGCGCAGCGGTTGCTCAGCAGAATGTTTCGCAAATACTGACCCCATGTGCAAGGCAGGAATCAGCATTGCCGATTTGAAAATAAAATCTCTTCGTGAAATGCTCATACGTTTTAGGTTTATGATCAGCGTTGCTCGATCAATTGCAATTTCTATAAAATTTTACAACTATTGGTGGGAATTATGTAACAATTCTGAACCCAATCCTTCCGACATTTGTATTATTATCAAAGATAAAATTCAATGAAGCATCACCATATCTATAAAGTTTCAGGCATGACCTGTAATGGTTGCCGGACCAACGTCGAGAAAAAACTGAACGAGATTCCTGGCGTGGAAGCGCAGGTGAACCTGGAAAAGGAAGAAGCCATGATCCATGCCGAAAGGGAAATCTCCTTAGCGCAGCTGCAGGAAAAGCTGAAGGAGCTTGGTGGGCATTACCATATTGAAGAGGTGAAGGACGAACATGCCACTGAGCAAACTGTCGAGCAGGTTTTCGCTGTGGAGGGCATGACCTGCAATGGGTGCCGGACAAATGTGGAAAAGAAATTGAATGAACTGGAGGGTGTGCACGCGTCGGTCAATCTGGAAAAAGGCGAAGCAACGGTGCATGCTGAAAGGGGAATTGATCTACCTGCCATGCAACAGAAATTGGATGAATTGGGTGGTCACTACACCATTGCAAATAAACATGGAGATTCCCACAGTCATGACCACCATGCCCATCAACATGCCCAAGAACCGGAGATTTCCGAAAGCGGACAATATATCTGCCCGATGTTCTGCGAAGGCAAGGACAAAGTCTATACCGAACCTGGCCGATGCCCTGTTTGCAATATGCACTTACGCCCGGTCGAGAAAGTAGATTTTAATGCACCATCTCACCAGGAACATCAGCAGCATAAACCGGTTGTCAATGCAAATAATGCGGGTAAGTATTATTGTCCGATGATGTGTGAAGGCGATAAGGTTTATGATAAATTTGGGTCCTGCCCGGTTTGCGGCATGAACCTTGAAAAAATCCCTGAGACGACCTTAAAAGTAGAATATACCTGCCCGATGCACCCGGAAATTGTTCAGGACCATCCGGGTGACTGCCCCATCTGTGGAATGGAATTGGTACCGAATCAGGTTACTCAGGAAGACGATCAACATTATCGGGATCTATTGCGGAAGTTATGGATCTCCGTGGCCTGTACTGTTCCGGTATTCATCTTGTCCATGGGCGACATGCTTCCGGGACAGCCGGTCAGCAAGGTCATCCCCTATTCGGTGAATGCCTGGCTTCAGCTCTTATTGACCCTTCCTGTCGTGTTCTATACCTGTTGGATGTTCTTTCAACGCGCATGGACTTCCTTCAAGACTTGGAACTTAAATATGTTCAGCTTAATCGGTCTTGGTGCGGCTGCGGCATTTGTATTCAGTCTGCTGGCTTTCTTCTTCCCGCAGCTATTCCCGGCTGAACTAAAGGGACACCATGGCGAAGTGCATCTGTACTTTGAGTCGGTGGTAGTTATTCTGACCTTGGTTCTTCTTGGTCAGGTCATGGAAGCAAAGGCTCATTCCAAAACGAATTCTGCAATTAAAGAGCTCATCAAGCTGAGCCCGGCTGAAGCCATTTTGGTGGAGAACGGAAAAGATAGAAAAATAGCGATCCATGATGTTAAAGCCGGCAATATCCTGCGTGTTCGCGCCGGAGATAAAGTGCCGGTAGATGGCGTCGTAACGGAAGGTAACTCTTCTATCGATGAATCCATGATCACGGGAGAGCCTATCCCTGTGGAGAAGGATGTGAACGACAAGGTCATCGGCGGAACGATCAACGGGAATCATGAATTATTGATCAAGGCAGAGAAGATCGGTTCGGAGACCTTACTATCGCAGATCATCCAATTGGTCAATACCGCCAGTCGGAGTCAACCTCCGATCCAGAAACTCACCGATAAGATTTCGAAGATCTTTGTCCCTGCGGTGATCGGGATTGCAGTGATCACGTTTGTACTGTGGTACATTTCCGGTGTGCCGAATAGCTTGGCCATGGCGTTTACCAACCTCTTGGCGGTGCTTATTGTTGCCTGTCCGTGTGCATTGGGACTGGCCACGCCAATGTCGGTCATGGTTGGTATTGGCAAGGGTGCAAAGAACGGCATTCTGGTAAAAAACTCGGAGGCTTTGGAGAAGATGGAAAAAGCAGATGTGCTGATCGTGGATAAAACCGGAACCATTACGGCTGGAAAGCCTTCCGTATCGGAAGTAATTTCGGGAAATACACAATTTAAGGAGAATGACATCCTACAGATTGCAGCCTCCGTAAACAAGAACAGTACCCACCCGCTGGCACAGGCCATGTTGGATAAGGCACAGGAACAAAATATAAGCCTTCTTGATGTAACCAAGTTTGAGAACATCTCCGGAAAGGGCGTAAAAGGAAATATCCACCACATGAGCGCCCTATTGGGTACACCAAGGTTGATGAAAGAGCAAAACGTAGCCATCAGCCCTGATGAGCAGGGTCAAATTGAGGAATTGCAGAAAAAAGGGAATTCGGTATCGGTATTGGCCATTGACGGCAAATTTGCGGGATTGGTTGCGGCATTCGACGCCCTGAAGGATAGCAGCATCGAGGTCCTCAAGCGGTTCAAGGACGAAGGTGTCGAGGTGTATATGTTCACCGGAGATAACCAGAACACGGCGGATATTGTGGCGAAAAAAGCCGGGATCGAGCATGCCAAAGGAGGCTTGCTTCCGGAGGACAAATTGAACGGCATCAAGGAATTGCAAGCGCAGGGCAAGAAGGTGATAATGGTTGGTGATGGTATCAATGATGCACCGGCATTAACGCAGGCCGATGTCGGCATTGCCATGGGTACGGGTACCGATGTAGCCATCCAGAGCGCAGAGATTACTTTGATCAAAGGCGATCTTACCGGCGTCCATAAGGCTTACAAGCTGAGCAAGGCCATGATCGGCAACATCAAACAGAACCTTTGGCTTGCCTTTCTGTACAATGTGATTGGTATTCCCATTGCAGCGGGTATACTTTACCCAAGCTTTGGTATCCTGATGTCTCCTATGATTGCGGCAGCCGCCATGAGCTTAAGTTCAGTATCGGTTATCCTCAACTCGATTCGATTGAATACCGTAAAATTGGATTAGCAGGTAACCCCATAAATCTATTACCATATAAAATGGCTGGAAGAAAATTTCCAGCCATTTTTATTTATCGCTAATATTCAGATACTGCAGCTATGGCATCCACCTCGATCAGCATGCCTGGCAGTGCCAATGTAGGCACCGGAATGAGCGTGCTCACGGGTAGATCGTAGCCTTTCCAGAATTCCTTCGCCATGGAGGTCCATATCTCCATTTTTTGTGGGTTATGATCCACGATAAGTACGGTTATCTTGACCACATGAGCCACGGTAGCGGCATGGGCCTTCAATACTATTTGGAGATTTTCCAGGGCAGACTTCACTTGCGAGGCAAAATCCTCTGCCAATAGATGGCCTTCTCCTACGCCTCCACTCTGGCCAGAGATAAATACCAGATTGGCCTGGCTAGGCACCTGCACGCTATGGCAGAATGCAAATGGCGTAGGATCAAAGATTCCTGTAGGGTTGATATGTTTTACTCCTGTTTCTTTCATGATTCGCTATATGTATTAAGGGGAAACCTTCTTCTGTAATCTGTTTGCAAAGAGCAAGTGGGCGACTAATCCTAGCACGGCAAATAGCACCCCAACTAAGCAGACCCCCGTCCAGCCTGCAGCTGACCATGCTTGGCCTCCCACCCAGGATCCAAACGATCCACCAATGAAATAGGAAACCATATAGACCGTATTCAACCTGCTTGTGGCCGGTGTTTTAATGGCAAAATAATCCGATTGATTCATGATGTGGGATGCCTGTAGTCCCAAATCGATCATCACAATCCCGATGACCAGTCCGATATAGTAATTTCCGAGGAAATAGATAAAGAACCAACTTATGAGCAACAGGAAAAGGGAAATGGCGATAATCTTATTACGGCTCCAATGTTGATTCAGTCGACCGACAAAGGCTGCGGCCAGTGCACCTGCGGCTCCGATCAGGCCAAAACTTCCAGCGACGGAAGGTCCCGCCTCAAATGGAGGCTGTTCCAGGTGAAAAGCCAAGGTCGTGAAAACGACGCAAAGTGAGGCAAAGCTCATCGCACCCCGGAATGCTGCGAGCTGCAGGATGGGCTGCGTGCGCGCCAAATCCCAAACCGATTTCATCAAGGACCCATAATTTCCCTTAAAGTTAGGCTTCATTTCCGGCAGCATCCGGTAGATAAAACCCCAGGAAAGCACCATCATCACCGCTGCACCCCAATAGATGCTGCGCCATCCCCAGACATCGCCAACGATACCCCCGATGAAGCGCGAAAGCAAAATTCCCATCAGAAGACCCGACATGACCATCCCGATATTACTGGACCGATTTTCCTCATCCGACAGATCTGCCACCATGGGTACGAAAAGCTGGGGAATAACCGAGGAAAAACCGATCAGGAAACTCGCTGCAGCCATCATCCAAATTGCATCCGAAAGTGCCATCCAGATCAAAGCCAACATGACAAAGATCAAATCGACCAAGATCAACCGCTTGCGGAATAATTTATCACCTAGCGGAATAATCATCAATAGGCCACATGCATACCCCAATTGCGTCAATACGGTAATTCTACTCGCAGCAGCTTCACTCACCTGGAATTCATTCGCAATTTCCGCCAAAAGCGGCTGGTTGTAATAATTGTTTGCAACCACGACTCCGGATACAACCGTCATGAGCCATAAAAGGGATTTTGAAAGTTTAGGATGTGCTACTTTTTCCATGCAGGTGTGTTGTGATTAGCATTGCCCACGTAATACAGAAAATATTTTCTTGAATACGGTGCCTACAATGTAAGCACTAAGATCAGATCTTAAGCATATGGCATAAATATATGACTTTAAAAACACCTAATTGGCGAATACAGCCTATAAATTATTAACCGTAAAATTCACATCGCGATATAACACATTATCCTGAATTGCTCAATTCAACGTATTGAAATCTAATCGTTCTCCACCCCTCAGATTTTATTAAATCCCAAGAATTAATTACCTTATGGCAGCACCTAACTAAAAAGCACGATGGAAAAACTGCGGACCGCTATGGAAGACCTGATCCAGACCAAGATGCCGGATTCAGACTGGGATTTTTTCCAATCCAAGCTTATTTATAAGGAATTTCCGAAAAAACACCGCTTGCTGGACGCTGGACAGACGGAACGGTATCTTTCCTTTACCCTAAAAGGTATCATTCGTTTCTTTATTCCCAATCCGGAATCCGAAACTACGGTCTTCTTTGCCTTTGATGGGTGGTTTACTTCCGTTTACGATTCATTTGTTACGCAGCGGCCCTCCTACTATGCCGCGGAAATATTAGAGCCAACCGCCATGCTACGGATTTCCTATGCCGACCTGCAGGAGGTCTATGCAAAAACCAGTGTGGGAAACCTTATTGGCAGAAAGGCAAGTGAAACCCTTTTTGTTCTGAAAACGCAACGTGAGATTTCCCTGGTCAACCTCACGGCTGAGCAAAGGTACCTGCAGCTGTTAAAAGAACAGCCGCAATATATCCAACAGATTCCCCAAAAACATTTGGCTTCCTATATTGGCATCACACCCCAAGCATTGAGCCGAATTAAGAACAGAACAGCCACGAGTAAAGATTAAACAAATCAGCGAAATACAGGAGTTTACTGTTTTGCTCAATTTGTCAGTATTTGGCAGTCATAACTTATGTCATATTGTCTCAAAATTCATCTATTTTCCCTTCAAGAAAACTGCACAAATCGCAGTAATTGTTTGTTAATTGTCACGAATTAATCAGGTATCGAAATACCTAAACGCTCACTGCATTCAAAGTTAGGCACTTATAAAAATCAGTTGTTTTTTTAATTAATGGGATCCGTTAAAGCGGCTAATACTGGCATAGCAATTGACCACCTGACTATATATGACAATAAAGTCAAATAATTTAAAAAAACAAATTCATGAAAAAAATTTTACTTACATTATCAGCAGTAGCAGTTTTAGGTTTTGCAGCAAATGCACAAACAGAAAAAGGTAAATTTATGCTTGGTGGCCAAGTTAATTACGATGGTCACAACGTAAAAGATTCTGATTTCAAAATAAACTCGCTTAGCATTGTTCCGAATGTAGGTTACTTCGTTGCAGATAACATTGCTGTAGGTTTGGGTTTAGGTTATCAGTGGACCAAAGCTGAGAACAATGAAAATTCTAGCGAAACTGGCTCAGCATTTCAATTAGCACCATTTGGTAGAATGTACAGCAACAATGCAGGACCGGTTAAATTCTTCGGTCAGCTTTCCGTACCTATGTCATGGGGAGAAAGAAAAATCAATGACGACAAAGTATCGACTATTTCTAACTACGGTGTTGAATTGGCTCCTGGTATAGCATTTTTCCCAACTTCCAACATTGGAATCGAATTCAAAGTTAAAGGTCTTTATTTCCAAAGTTCAACCGATAAAGCAGAGGCTACAGACATCGAAACAACTACAAACTCCTACGGCTTAAATGCTAATTCATTAGCACCAACAGTAGGTGTGACTTTCCACTTTTAATAGTAAATAGTCTTTAAAATAAATTTAATTGATTGATTGCCTGTCAGCAAGCTGACAGGCTTTTTTATGGCTATGCATACTATGCTAGTTCTAGCAAAAGTTATCAAGGCATTTTTCTAATGTCTCAACCACTCGGGAATTGCCACTTGGCGCAAGAGGTTCGCCAACTTTACAGCATCCACTTCCTCCGGCCCTACCCACCGGACCTCCTCCAGTTCGGCATTCGCAGACAGGCTCATGGGTATTGGCCTGGCGCACCGAAACACATGCCCACGTACCCGCATACCCCGTTCATTGACCGCATCGGCTTCATGGATCTTTACCAACCTAAAATCCGACTCCTCAAATTCCAGATTCAACTCTTCTCTAAGCTCACGCAGTAATGTGGCCATGGCCGATTCTTGGGGCTCCAATTTCCCACCGGGCAATTGATAATAGGTAGAACCCGTCTTTCGAACTGTTAAAAGTTCATTCCGATCGTTGGTGATGATGCAAACGGCAATTTCTATGTAGTTTTTCAGCTTCATTTCCATAAATATTAAAATAATTACCAATTTTCCATAATAATGGAATGATTTTTACTTATGCTTTTATCGAAATTGAAACAATTGTTTATTTTGCGGCATTTTATCGCAAACCAAAATCAAAACACTAAATATTTAGCATGAGAAAATATGCTTTCTGGTCGGTACTATGTGCCCTATTGATCACTGCATCTTGTAAGATTACCACAAAAAACACCGATACTGCTGCGGAGAAGAGAAAGCAGGACTCCTTGGAACAGATCAAGAAAGCGGAAGAAGCAGAAAAAGCAAGACCGCGTACGGCTGCCGACATAAAATTGGAAAAAGACCTCCAATACGATCAGCATACCTTAGAAGAAACTTACCCGTATAAGGATACCACCCGTCAATTCCAGTTGGAGAAGATCAAGGAGAAATTGGCCTTTGTCGAAAACTTCCAGCGGGCACCACATACCTATGGCGTCCTTCAGAACTATAAAAACAGAAACGGGGAATCGCCAGTGGTGGAAAATTTCGTCAGAAATGCGTATAAACGTGTTTCGGATACCTTGGGAACCGAACGATACCAATCCGCTCCCCTGTATCGGGAAGAAAACAGCGAGAAACCTTCCATTTATGGACGCGATGGTTCCTTGGTTTCCTTGGAAAGCAGTGATACCCTGAAGATGGTCAAAGTGAATGGTATTTCCTTTGAAGGTTCGTGGTTCGTACCAAAGCGATACGTAAAAAATATCGGTGAAGACCTAAAAATTACGCATGTTAACTTCGTGGATGTTACAAACCAAAATATTTTAACCGTCGAAAGAACGGGTGAAAATGAGTGGAAAATCCGCAGTATGAACCCTGCTACTTCGGGTCTCCACAAGCCACCCCACCAAATGGAAACTCCGGTTGGGATATTCATGGTTCAGGAGCAAAAACCGAAGATGTTCTACTTTGGCGACGGTACCAAAACCATTGAGGGATTTGCGCCATATGCGTCCCGATTCACCAATGGAGGCTATATTCATGGGGTTCCGGTAAACAATCCGAAGGGCAAGATCGTCGAATACAGTTGGTCATTGGGAACGACCCCTCGCTCGCACATGTGTGTCAGGAATGCGTCATCTCATGCTAAATTTGTTTACGACACGTCAAAACCATATCAGGCTTTGGTCATAGTCATAGATTAAGCGCTAATTAACACTTTGATTATCATATTTTTCCTAATTTTGTATAAATAGACTAGGAAAATGTGCTTATGAATAAACTATTGCTTATTTCATTATGGGCCCTTGCGACCTCCTCATTCACAGGAGACCTAAACAATCACAAAATCGCCGCCCCTAAGGAAATCAAACAAACGAAGGTAGAGGTAGAGTTAACAAAAGACCCGGTTAGAGCGTTGTATGATGAGATGCACCTCGCGGGGACGATTAAGTGGGAAGCCTTTGAAGAAGCTATGCAAGGCTACAACCAGCTAAACCCAAAAAACAAGAACATCATTACGATTATCGATTTCACCCTGCCTTCCACAGAGAAAAGAATGTATGTGCTCGATCTGAAAGGCAAGAAGATGCTTTACCACAGCTTGGTATCCCATGGGAGAAATTCCGGTGAAAAATTCGCCACGTCGTTCTCCAATAAACATGGATCATTCCAGAGCTCCCTTGGTTTCTACTTTGCTGAAGAGACCTATATGGGTGGTAATGGCTATTCCCTACGCTTAGATGGCCTTGAAAAGGGCATCAACGATCAGGCTCGCCCGCGAGCGGTTGTTGTGCACGGGGCAGATTATGCCAGCGCGAACGTCATCAAATCGACAGGTAGATTAGGCCGCAGCTATGGCTGCCCGGCCCTACCCAGAGAAGTGACGAAACCGATCATCAATACCATCAAAGGCGGTTCATTAATGTACATCTATGCCGGCAACAAACAATACCTCGCCAGCACCAAGATGATCAAGAAAGGACCTGTATTGACGGATAACAAAACATTGATCGCGACGCAGCACGATGAAGTGGAAACTGGTTCGGGAAAAGCAACCCTGAACTAACACTGCAGAAAATGTATGGATAATTTCCTCTGATTGCTGAATAAGCATCAGTACGGATAAGATAGTAATGGAACCCTGAATAAGGGTTCCATTTTTTTGTGTTCGATGCAAAGCTAAGGCGGCTAGTTAAACGTTTATCCATACAATTTCCTTCAAATCTCAAAAACCAGTTAAACAACTAAATATCAATAACATACATAAAAACACGTGTTATATTGCACAAAAAACGCACTGGACTGTCCAATCCTAAAAAAGCTATACACAAAAACAAAGTGTATGGAAACAATAGAAAGAGAGTTTGAGTTCGCTGAGCGGACCAGTAAGAAGCAGCCATTCGACAAGCGTTTGATCCTCCACATGCTGGATCAGATCGAACTTGGGGTCCCCCGCCGGGACCTGATGGAACAGTACGGTGTCTCCGAAGTGAGCCTGATCCGCTGGATGAAGAAGTTCGGGCGACAGCCCATTGGGGCAAAGCGGTATACCACCGAGCTGAAGCGTTCAGTGATCAGGGCGGTCCAGGACGGGATGAGCGCCTACCGGGCGGGGAACACCTTTGATATCTCCTGCGGTACGGTCTCCAGATGGGTCAGGGAATATAAGGGGAAAAATACCGAACTTAGTTCCCCAGAACCCGATGATATGGCCAACAAGAAACCCGTAGACCCCAAAGAGGCAGAGATCCTGGCCCTGAAGAAGGCCCTGGAATATGCAAACCTGAAGATCAGGGCATTGGATACCATGATCGATATTGCCGAGGAACAGCTCAAGATCGACATCAGAAAAAAGTCTGGTGCCAAGCGGTCGTAAAGATCAAACAGGAATCCCCAGCAATGGGGATCCGTTTGATCTGCGGACTGTTTGGCAGAACAAGGCATGCGTACTATGACCGCCAGTGGCGGGTGCAGGATGTCGGACTGAAGGACGAGATCATCCTGCAGCACGTGCTGCGGATACGCAGCGAACAGAAGAGGATCGGTACCCGGAAGCTGCTCCATATGCTCGCCGGCCCCCTGCAGGAACATGGGATCAGGATCGGCCGCGACTATCTCTTCGCCCTGATGAGGGAGCATTCCCTACAGATCAGGGTCAGGAAGAGGAAGGCGGTCACCACCGATTCGCGGCACTGGATGAAGAAGTACAGAAACCTGATAAAGGAACTTGCGGTCGAGCGCCCCGAGCAGGTCTGGGTAAGCGACATCACCTATGTACAGCTCAACCGGCGCTGGGGATATCTGAGCCTGGTCACCGATGCCTATTCCAGAAAGATAGTGGGCTGGGCGTTCAGGGGCGACCTCTCGGCACAGGGATGTATCGATGCCCTGCAGATGGCACTGCAGCAGAGGCAGTATCCGGGAAAGGGACTCATACACCACTCCGATCGGGGTTCGCAGTACTGTAGCAAAGGCTATGTGGATATCCTACGCACCAACGGGATCGGGGTCAGCATGACCGAGAACGGGGATCCCTATGAGAATGCGATAGCCGAACGGGTGAACGGCATACTGAAGGCGGAGTTTGACCTCTACGCATCACAGAGTGGCCTGAGGGAGACCACAAGAAAGATCAGGGAGAACATCAGGGTATACAACAACCTAAGGCCCCACGCGAGCTGTGATTACCTCACACCTGAACAGGCACATATGAGGTCAGGTGCGCTGAGAAAGAGATGGAGACCGAAAAAATATCCAATAGTGCAGAAAGAGTTTGTATAGTACATATAGTATTACCAAATTTGCCTGTATAATCAATTCAGAATTAATCCAATAATTTGTATAGCTATATAAGGACAAGACAGACCTTGTCCGAGGTGAGAGCGTGGTGAGAGCGTACTGAGAGCGTGGTGAGAGCGTGCCTATAGCACGTATCCACCACGGTTAAACCACGGTCGCACCTCGGACGGAAGTCAGACAAGGTTGGGTTTAGGGATTAGCGTGAGTGATATGGGTGCTGACGCATGCCTTGAGCGCAAGAGATCCTCCGCACAACCCTGCCGCACAACTCTTGCGCCAGCGTTGTGCACATGAAATAAGGGAGAGATTTTGGGAGGGAATGCTGGCGCATGCCAAAGGCACAAGAGATCCAGCGCGTAGCCCTGCCGCACAACTCTTGCGCCAGCATTGGGCGGTTGAAATATGGGAGAGATTTTGAGAGGGAATGGGCGCGCAGAGCGCGCCCATTCCCTCTCAAAATCTCTCCTAATCGCGTCAATTCGCACGCTGGCGCAAGTCTCTTGTAGTGGGCTTGTGTAGTGGCGGACTTGTGCCTAAACATGCCGTAGGCACAAAAACATTTTACAGTTCCTTTACCACATTTCGGAAGCAAATATAACGACCTGTTGGGATAGCGCACATGCCAACCCCGGAGGGGTGTAACTATTTTAGAAACACCGCTACAAACCATCAAAACCAGAACGCCCAAGATTTCGTTTGCTTTAGCAAATCGAAATCTTGGGCGTTCTGGCTATTTTTTATATGCCATTCATAGTTACACCCCTCTGGGGTTGCATACGGACTGGAATAGCTTGCTAAAATAGTTACACCTCTAACGAGGTTGTATGACGGGTAAAATATTTAATTCACAAAGCGTTTGGTTATGGAATATGCAATCAAAAGCTGATGGAAAGCCAAATGTCACGGTCCAAGGCACAAGAGATCCTCCGCACAACCCTGCCGCACAACTCTTGCGCCAGCGTTGTGCACATGAAATAAGGGAGAGATTTTTGGGGGGAATGCTGGCGCATGCCAAAGGCACACGAGATCCTCCGCACATGCCTGCCGCACAACTCTTGCGCCAGCGTGAGGGTTCCATCCAAGGCACAAGAGATCCACCGCACATCCCTCCCCCACAACTCGTGCGCCAGCGTGAGGGTCCCATCCAGGGCACAAAAAATCCCTCCAAAAACCGAAGCCCCGTTTCAGCTTGCCAAACAAGCTGGAACGGGGCTTCCGAAAATATATTAAGCTGGACGCTTGTCTTAAGACGAGAAGTAAGCTCTTACGTTCTTTCCTTCCATCCAGTTCATGTAAGCTCTGTTTACGACCTTGTTTCCTCCCGGGGTTGGGTAATCTCCTGAGAAATACCAATCACCTTTGTGGTTCGGGCAGGCGATGTGCAGGTTATCCAGGGTCTGGAAGATCACATCCACATCAGCTTTCAGGTGGTGCGGTTTGATGATCCTACCGATTTCCTGCGAAATCTGGTCATCGGTGAACGGTTCATAAATGGCCTTCACGTAGTTTTCTACCTGTTCGCTTGGCAAGGTAACCGATGCCAAACATTTCTGATAGACCTCGTCGATAACGTGTGCCAGTCCGTTTTTGCGCAATAGGGAAATTGCGGCTTCAAAGGCTACGAACTCGCTCATTCTTGACATATCGATACCGTAACAATCCGGATAGCGAATCTGTGGAGCCGAAGAGACAATTACGATCTTCTTCGGATTCAGGCGATCCAGAATGGTCAGGATACTTTGTTTTAGGGTCGTTCCGCGAACGATGGAGTCGTCAATTGCGACGATTGTGTCTTCATGGTCACGCACAATACCGTAAGTCGTGTCGTACACATGCTGCACCATATCCTGACGGTCTGCATCCTGCGTAATAAAGGTACGCAGTTTCGCATCTTTCACGTTCAATTTCTCGAAGCGCGGTCTCATCTCCAATACATCGTTCAATTCCTCATCGGAAATCTTATCTGCACGGTTCAAGAGCGCATCTTTCTGGCAGGCACGTACATATTCGTTCACCCCGTCCATCATTCCGTAGTAGGACACTTCTGCCGTATTCGGGATAAAGGAGAACACGGTGTTCTTGATATCCTTATCGATGCTCTTCAGCACCTGTGGGATCAATAATTTACCTAGGGCCTTACGTTCCTGATAGATATCCGCATCGGAACCACGTGAGAAATAGATGCGTTCGAAAGAACAGGATTTCTGTTCCACCGGTTGTCTGAACATTTCTTCAGTCACCGTTCCATCTTTTTTAGCGATCAGGGCATGTCCCGGTTTGATTTCCTTTACAGAACCCAAAGGCACGTTGAATGCTGTCTGGATCACTGGTCTTTCGGATGCCACGACCAAGATTTCATCATCCTGGTAATAGAATGCCGGGCGGATACCTGCTGGATCACGCATTACGAATGCATCACCGTGGCCAAAGATACCGGCAATGGTATAACCACCATCCCAGGTCTTCGCCGAACGGGTCAATATTTTGGCAACATCAAGATTCTTGGCGATCTGTGCACTGATCTCGATATTGGATAATCCTTCTTGTTTGAATTGGTCGAACAGTTTTTGGTTCTCTTCATCTAGGAAGTGACCTATTTTCTCTAATACGGTTACCGTATCGGCCTGTTCTTTCGGGTGCTGTCCCAAATCGTACAGTTGCTGCAAGAGCTCGTCTACATTGGTCATGTTGAAGTTACCCGCAACAACGAGATTTCTGGACATCCAGTTGTTCTGTCTTAAGAAAGGGTGACAGCTCTCGATGCTGTTCTTACCATGTGTGCCATAACGCAAGTGTCCCAAAAGAACCTCTCCCGTAAAGCTTACATTATCCTTCAACCATTGGGTATCTTTGGATTCCTCCGGATACGCCTTGTTTACTGCCGCAAATTTCTTCTGAACGTATTCGAAGATCTCGGACACAGCGGATGAACCCATTGCTCTATATCTGGAGATATACCGGTTTCCGGGTTTCACATCGAATTTAATCGTTGCGATACCGGCGCCATCCTGACCACGGTTGTGCTGCTTTTCCATAAGCAGGTACAACTTATTGATCCCGTAATAGGGCGTGCCGTATTTTTCCTGATAATAAGAGAGGGGTTTTAGAAGTCGGATGAGCGCGATTCCGCACTCGTGTTTTATAGCGTCACTCATAGCTTGAATTGATGGCACAAAGGTACGGATTTTTGGAAAAAACTCCGATACATATCAATGTAAAAAAATGTGCCATCAACCTGAAAAATTCATCAGTCCTCAAACTGGCTCTTTACCTGCCTGGATTGCGTGATTTCGAGATATCTTTCGCGACGGGAAAGGAATTCTTCCTTCTCCACGCGGCGCCAGGTCATGTAACTATTTACGTATTCCCCATCCGAAAGAATGGGCTCCACCGATTTAAGATAGAGGATATCACCTTCAAAGTCCAATTTACGTTCCTGAACCTGTCCCTCCCAGTTGGGAAAGGACGATGTAGAAATCGAGTACAGCACGGTCGCATTGGAGCTATCGATCTGATAGGTCCCTGCAAAGGCGATAAAGCCCTTCACCTGCTCTTGGATCTCTTCGCCACTTGCGAGATAGCGGTCCTCAGATTGGTATTTGTTACGTTCAGCGTTGGAAATCTGTACAGACATGTGCCCGTCTGCACCGTAAATGAGAATTCCTTTCGGGCTTTGCCCCATCGGGAATTTGGAATCAGCACCCTTGATCGGTACTTCTATATAGGAAAGTAGTTGCCATGTGCCAACTAATTCATTCTTCAATGTTGTCATTTAGGGGTTTGTTGTTTGCCTCTATAACGGCTGTTTTTAAATTATAGTTTGTAACAATACTTATATAGATATTTTCATGACAATTATATCATGCGTACCTTTATGAAAACAACATCCAGACCAAATCGTGTGATTTTTTGGGTTTAAATTTTAATAGACTGATGATGAGTGCAAATTGTTTATGTGGATCGTCCCTACCCTATGTTTCCTGCTGTGAAATCGTGCATCAGGATGCCCGAGCAGCCCTTTCTGCCGAAGCCTTGATGCGTTCGCGCTATACCGCATTTGCCCTGCAGCTGATCGATTTCCTTTATGACACCTTCCACCCCAGTACCCGCAGATTCCAGGACAAAAAGGCCATTGCACAATGGAGTCGGGAGAACCACTGGCAGGGATTGGAGATTCTCCGTGCAACGGAAAACACCGTCGAGTTTAAAGCGCATTATATCGACCAACAGGGCAATCCTGCTGTCCACCACGAGAAGTCCAGATTCCAGAAAACTCAGGGCACCTGGTATTACGTCGATGGAAAAGAACTACAATAAATTAAAAAATAAGTCCTTGGGTTCGTGACATTTATTGAATTTTAGTAAATTAGGATTAGAAACTAATTAAAATTAAATATGGGAAAGTTTGTAATATCATTACGGAAAAATGGCGAGTTCCAATTTAACCTGAAAGCTTCCAATGGTCAAGTGATCTTAAGTAGTGAAGGCTACACCACCAAAGCGGCCTGCGAAAACGGGATCGCTTCGGTCAAGAAAAATGCGCCGGATGTGAAGAGATTCGATAAGCTGACGGCAAAGAACGGAAAGTTCTATTTCAATTTAAAAGCGGGGAACGGCCAGATTATCGGCACAAGTGAGATGTATGAGAGCGAAGCTGGACGAACAAACGGAATGAAATCCGTACAGGAGAATGCTCCTGAAGCGAATGTGGACGACACTACGCTTTAATCGTGCAGATATACGAAATTAAAAAGCCGCTTTAAAAATTTTAAAGCGGCTTTTTATTTGGATTAATAGTCCTACCAGATTACGATACGTTTATCTTTAGGAACATATAGTTTATCACCTTCTTTGGTATCGAAAGCTTTGTGGAAAGCGTCCAAGTTGATGATCGGACCCACTGCACGGTATTGTGCCGGCGAATGCGGGTCTGTTTTCACTTGGTTCACCACGAACTCATCCGTAGTCTTTGTACGCCAGATCGTTGCCCAAGATAGGAAGAAGCGCTGATCTTGTGTATATCCATCGATCAATCCTGGATTTCCTTTATCTTTCAGGTACATCTGAAGCGCATCGAATGCCACCGATGAACCACCAAGGTCACCAATGTTTTCACCCAATGTAAAACGACCGTTCACAAATACACCCGGTACTGGCTCATAGGATTCGAACTGTGCAACAAGTGCATCAGCAGCTGCTTCAAACTTCGCTTTGTCCTCAGCAGTCCACCAGTTGTTCAGGTTTCCGTTTCCATCGTATTGTGATCCAGAATCGTCAAATCCGTGGGATAGCTCATGGCCGATTACCGCACCGATACCACCGAAATTAACCGCAGGATCCGCTTTGTAGTCGTAGAATGGCTTCTGCAAGATTGCTGCAGGGAAAACAATCTCGTTGAACAATGGGCTGTAATAAGCATTTACGGTCTGTGGACTCATACCCCACTCCGACTTGTCAACTGGTTTTCCTTGTTTCGCCAAGTTTTCACGGAAGCTCCAACGCTGGATGTTATGCACATTCTCGATCAGGGAGTTGCCAACAGTTAGCGTTGAATAATCCTTCCATTTGTCCGGGTATCCGATCTTCACGGTAAATTTGGACAATTTTTCCAATGCTTTTTCTTTTGTTGCTGGGGACATCCAAGCCAGGTTATTGATGTGAACATCAAATGATTTGATCAGGTATTTCACCAATTCCTCACATGCTGCCTTCGCTTCTGCAGGGAAATTATCTTTTACGTATAATTTACCCAAAAGCTCGCCTACATTGCCATTCACGAATTCCAACCCGCGTTTATCCAATGCACGCTGTTCTTTCTGTCCTCTCAATTTCTTGCCATAGAAATCAAATGATAATTCATCCAATTCCTTAGTTAGGTAACCTGTCGCGTCATCCATAATGTGGAACTTCAAGTATTCCTTGATGACAGGTAAGTTTTCCTGATTGACGATCTTATCCAAGTTCTGGTAATATTTAAGCTCGCCGATAATCACGGTATCCGCTTTGAAACCCATAGTCTGCAGGTATTTCTGCACATCCATGTTCTTAACCATCTTACCCAGATCATTCACCGCAACCGGGTTGTAACGTTTCTGCGCATCGCGTTGCTCTTCAACCGTCTTTAGGTTCGAAGCGATCAATTTCTCGAATGCGACAACTTTAGGACCTTTTAGGTCACGTGTTTTAGGCTCTACCTTATTGTACAGGCTATTGATGTATTGTTGGTAGTTTCCAAGTGTTTCGGTGTTCTTCGCATCCTCTTTTTGGTAATAGGAACGTCCAAGACCCAAACCGCCACCGCCAAGGTACACTGCGTTCATGTTGCTGTTCTTCATGTGGGCATAGACATAGCCACCAAAGAATGGGTTACCGCCAATTTCCGCATACTTCAGGAAGTAATCATACAGTTCCTTCATGTTGCTGATCTTATCGATATCCTGCAATTGTTGCTGTATTGGAGCAATGCCCAATTTATTACGGGTATCGAAATCCACATAGGATTTGTAAAGGTCCGCAATCTTCTGACCGTCGGTGCCCTTATCAAACTTGGTGTCCAACGATTCCTTTAAGATCTGGAGGGTAGCCTCATCGGTATTCTCGCGAAGCTCATCAAAGGATCCCCAACGTGCTTTGTCGGAAGGAATTTCGACAGTTTTCATCCAATTACCATTCACGTAATTGTAGAAATCATCCTGAGGACGTACAGATTTGTCCATGTAGGATGGGTTGATTGCATGTTGTTCCTGCCCGAAGACATAGACAGAACTAGCCAACAATGCAGCCGCTAATACGTATTGTTTCATAATAAACCATTTATTTTGTTCTAAAAACTTCGGTAAGTTTTCACACAAACATAACGATTCTGAAAAAATGTTGAAGTAACGATGCTTATATAATTCATCTTATTTCGATAAATCACCAATTATTTGCTTATTTGCAAGGCATGTTTATCGAAATCGAAGGCACATATTACGAATTGGTCGGCACATCGGAGGCCGGAATCCGCATTGCCCGCACCGGTGCCCAGAAAAACATCATCTATGCACAACCAGGGATTTCCATGGACGAAATCAAAGCCTATATCCGCCAATTCGGCAAGGAACAGGCAGCCGATCCAACAGAAGACGAAGAAAGACTATCCTTTTTCACCTTGGAACTTTTCGATAAGAAATATAACGTCCGACTGCTACCTGACAGTTACCAGAAACCCTTCATTAAAAAAGAACTTATCCTTGCCGGCGCCAATCTCTTCAGGCGAAGGGAAAGATCAAAAATCGAAGAAGATATCCGGTCGCAGCTCTTTGAGCAAACGATTTTGGATCTCGTGGGTTCATGGGAAGAGGAGCTGGGCATTTTGGTCGCTCAGGTTTCCTTTCGGAAACTGAGCAGAAGCCACTACACCATGCAGCAGGACCTTAAACAACTTACTTTCAGTAAGCACAATGTCCTGCTCAGCAGGCGACTGAACGAATACATCGTTGCCATGGCCATGACCGATTTGGTGGATCCAACACTGCAAACCAGCACATTTTGGAACAGCCATTTCCCGGACTGGCGGCAATTGGAAAAATATTTAAACTATGGAAGCTAAAGAATTTGAATTCAACATCCCCATTTCCCAAGAGCAGATCGGTTCGCTGGAGATCGAACCTCAGACGCTCCTGGACTTTATCCCTGCAGCGCAGACCGACAAACTAAAGGATTTCGTGTTCGACGCCTTGGGCAATAAAGATGGTAGCCCGGAGGTGGGCAACCTGAAAGTTGCAAAATTCAAGTTCGATAAAGCAAAGAATAAAGGTAGCTTTCGGCTGAAATTCGACATCGACCGCAGGTACTGTTGTTCCGATACGGAAAGCTGCAGCAGCGATTACGTGGATTTTGTCTTTACGACAGCAGGGAAGAACATGCTCGCCAAGGGAAATTATTTCGATTGGACGCTGAACAATTAGAGGAACAATTAGAGCACAAAAAAATAGCGGGACCCGAAAATGGTCCCGATATTTTTTTGGATTATGGGTGTTCACTACCCGAATACCTCGTTCAGTTCTTTTGCCAAACGGAGCCCAGCTTTCAGCAAAGCATTTTCCATAGGCTCTTTGAAACGGAAGATATAATCGTAGGAAAGCTTATTGTTCTTTGCTACATCATCGTAGATGATATTGGCCAATTGGTGCGACTCATACAACCAATCCTCAAAAGTTGAGTTGGTGTACTGTTTATAGAAATATTTTTCATAATCCAATACGCGTGCATATTCGGAATAGGAATATTTCTCGTTATCCACGAGGTCGCTGTCCCAAATGCGGTGGATATTGCCCTCACGGCCGAAGAAAGTCACAGGAATACGGTTACCTCCAAGATCCTCTGCCCGACTCACGTGCATCGGTTGGTGCGCATCACCCAACAGGTGCACCATAAAATAAAATGCCTGCTGGCGCTGTTCCAGCGTCAGCTCCTTGTTGACTACATCCTGTCTTACTCTTTTATAAGCTTTATAAAGGTTTTGTTCCGGAGAATTCTGCAGTTCCACCAGGAATTGTGCATGCGTGAGGTTGCCTAGTGTATTCAGGAAATGCCACGATCCCGTTTTCAGGAGCAGGGTATCTGGCGAGGATTTGATAAAATCTGCCCAATTTGACCAATAGGCAATTTTCTGATGGCCAATCAAGCGTTCGATATTGCGCTTGGCTTTTCTGCTCAGGTGTTTCTCCGCGATTTCAGAGATCACGCGGTGCCCTGTCATGCCCCATGCGAATGCCTGCTGACTAAACGACAGCAACATAAAGAAAAGCATTACTCTACCTACAATTTTCATATACTTTAATATTTAAACATTTCAAATCCATATTGCGCCGTAGACCAGAAACTATCCAGCGCCATGATACGTGGCTTAAAGAAGGAAATCAGCGCAGGCCAATCTTGCTGGTTGAAGATACTGGATCCGCGGATCTCGGTGTATATCCGGGCAGTAGCCTTGCCATATTCATCGTAATATTCCGCATCCCAAATCCATTCCTCCCCCAACTCGGCATGTAGCACGGTTCGATATTCCTGGAATTGTTCGAAGATCAAGGCCCGAATGCCGGCGTCCGAATCGGCAATGACAATTCCGATCTGCGCAACCTTGTTGCTCGCATCCATCCGGAAATACAGGTTGCGGATCCCCGTTTTGTAATTGACCCATGTTACCTTTTCGCCATCTGCAGAAGGCACAGGTGCCATATACTGGCCGAAACTCGTCCAAAAGGATTCTTTGATCTTCTTTGCTTCTTCTCTTGAATACAATTTTCTAATTTTAATGCAAAACTAGGAATCTCCTTAAACTTTTAATGGGTTTAAGCTGTTTTCCCATAAAATAATTACGATGGACAAAAAGAAAACCCTGATAACCTTATCTGCCGTTGCCCTGGGATCGGTAATCTACAATTACCTACGCCCCGTTCGATCCGAAGTGGAAGTCATCCATAATTTCGACCTGGAAAAATACCTCGGCACGTGGTATGAGATTGCCCGATTGGATTTCTTCTGGGAGAAGGACCTCAAGGATGTCACTGCGACCTACAGTAAAAACGAAGATGGCTCCCTGAAAGTGGAAAATAGCGGTGTACATATTCGGACAGGAAAACAGAAAACCAGTATCGGCAAGGCCAAGTTACTGGGGGCACCCAATGAAGCTGCCCTCAAAGTCTCATTTTTTGGCCCTTTCTATTCCGGATACAATATCGTTCGATTAGACGAAGACTATCAGGATGCGTTGGTATTCGGCGATGACCTCGACCATATGTGGATTCTTTCTCGCGAGAAAACCATTTCCCAGACGCGGAAGGAACTCTACTTGGCTTATGCTGAGGCCTGCGGCTATGACATCAACAAATTGACCTGGACCATCCAGGAGGCTTAGCGCTGAACGCGCTAGCCAAAGATGGATTGGATAAGCTGATAGTTCAATGTTGGATCTTGGGCCACCGACACGGCGATCTCTTTTTGATCTGCTGAGGTGATGACATTCCCCAGTCCAGCATTGAATGATTTCACCAACAGCTCCGCCCCTTCCAATTTATCTGCCAGAAGAATGAGGCCCGAACCGACATAAAAGTTCAGGATTGAGGCCGCAAACTCCCCAAATACCTCAAATGTAAATGGCTGATTCTGTGCCTGTAGCGATTTAAAGAATTTCTCGAAATCACCCGTGATCATACTGTGCTGTTCCTTTGTTAACATGCGGCAAAAATAAGAGTTTAGTGCAACATGGCGCGGATAATCGGCATAAAATTAACTAACAGATAGAATTGCGCCATAGAAAAAGAGCTCCACCTAGGTGAAGCTCTTTCCATTTATGCAGCAGAGTGCTGCGATAATTCAGTTATAGAGATAATGGAATTATTATTTTCTTACACTGATTGCTACCCTTCTGTCTTTCACACGGTCAGATTCAGGAGCTTCAGCAGGGAACTCAGCAAATTGAGAACCATAGCCTTCTGTAGCAATTACGCGATCGCCAACACCTTTGGTATCAAAAGCATTCTTTACAGCCATTGCTCTATCGTTGGATAGTTTTTTATTGATGGCTTCATCACCAGTTTTATCGGTATAACCACCAACTTTCACTTTTGCATCCGGGAATGCATTCAGGATCGCTACGAGGTTATCCAATTGCACTTGGCTTTCCGGTAGGATGTTCGCCGTACCCAATTCGAAGTTTAAGTTATCGAAATCGAACCAACGATCTTTAAGTTCCTCATCGGAAAGTGTTTTGTAATCGGAGTTTAGGAACTGTACCAATTGATCTTCGATACCACCTTTGTAGGCATTGATCGTTACATCATTCGGTAGAGTTACCATAATGCTCTCGCGTACGATCGTGTCCGCAGGTGTAACAGGTACTGTTGATACCACCGTATCGGTAATCATGGTGTCCACACTGGTAGAATCTGTCAAGGCTGCATCTTCGCGGTTACATCCTTTTCCGAAGAAGAACCACAACAACAATAGGATAATCGGGATCAATAGCCACCATAGGCCTGCTCCTTTTTTCCTTTCCTCTGCAGGCGGCAATGCCTGTACAGGTTCGCGTGTAGGTCTAGGATCTACGTGCGCCGTTGTAGGCACGATCGGATCTTCCACAACCACATCCCTAACTGGATCAACAATTGGTTCCACACGACCCAAAGTCGGATCATCCGAAAGCATATTCAACGGTAATCCCGCAGGAAGTGCCTTTAGGAAATTCGACCGGTTGTTGTTCAGGTCAGCTTCGATGGAAGTTGTATCCCAACGCTGTCCATTACTTGTCAATGCACCAACTACCGCTGGCAATCCTGCCGAAAACAGACGGATCAAGCTGTTGGTATTGATACCCAAGAAACTTGCCGTATTCGGGATGATCTGATCGAACGAACCGCCGAATAACGAACTCAAAACCGAACGTGTGTTATCACCATCCTGAGGAACTGCTTGCTCAGGAGGACTGAAACGGGTCACATCCGAAAAGTTAAAACCTGAAAACCTGGACCGCAATGTATCCAAAATATTCTTTAACCCACCGCCCGAGTGACGCTGAAAACCTAAGAATAAGGTCGGTAAAACAGTGTCAATACCTCTTCTCACTTCGTCATTGGACAGGTTCTCCTGACCGGCTAGATGACTAAATGTTTGCTCGTTGAAATATGAACGGGCAAGATCTAATAAATTATTTTCCATAACTTTTGTTTATAGTTTACATTAGACAACACCTACTGTAACATTTTGTTTGCAACTCGCCAGAATTTATAATTAACATTATCTTAATACGAGAAGACTATTTTTGTAATCGAACTAAATACATTCGCATGAAATCAAATATTTTCAAATTAATCATTGCCTTTTTTATTTTCGTTGGAACGGCCTCCGCGCAGAAACAACCGAAATACATTTTCTTTATGATCGGTGATGGTATGGGGCTTGCCCAAGTACATTCCGCTGAACTTTACCAAGCATCCCTGGACAATAAGAATACATTCTACCCTACTGTTTTCAGTCAATTCCCGTATGCTACATTTGCTACTTCGCATTCCCTATCGCATGGAGTTACCGATTCAGGTGCTGGTGGTACGGCCCTGGCGGTAGGTCACAAAACTAAAAACGGTGTGATCGCTATGGATAGTGCAGGCGTAAAGCCATATAAGAGCATTGCCTACCTGGCGAAAGAAAAAGGAATGAAAGTCGGCATTACGACCAGTGTAAGTATTGACCATGCTACACCAGCATCTTTCTATGCAACGCAACCCGATCGTGACATGTACTATGAGATCGGTCAGGACATCATCAAGTCCAACTTTGATTTCTTCGCGGGATCTGGTTTTCTAAAACCGAACACCAATGCCAAGAAAGAAGAAGTAGCGCCACTTTTCCCACAGCTGGAAAAAGCAGGTTACAAATTGGTGTATGGACTGGATGAATACAACAAAGCAAAATCGAGCGCACAGAAGCTGATTTTGATGAACAAAAAAGGAACTGACCCTGTATCCTTAAAATATGCCATCGACCAAAAGCCAGGTGATTTGAACCTTGCAGAGATCACATCTGCAGCGATTGAATCATTGAGCAAAGGTGATCAAGGCTTCTTCCTGATGGTAGAAGGCGGAAAGATCGACTGGGCATGTCATGCCAATGATGGTGCGACTTCAATCCAAGAAGTTTTGGACTTCAATAGATCCGTGGAGAAAGCTTATGAATTCTACAAGAAACATCCTGAAGAAACACTGATCATTGTTACGGCGGATCATGAAACTGGTGGAATGGCCGTGGGTAATGGCAGCTCGACCTTACGTCTAAAAAACCTGCAGAACCAAAAGGTATCGCAAGAGCAGTTGACGGTATTGATCAATGAATTCCGCAGCAAGAATGAAAATGCAAGCTGGGATCAGTTGAAAAACTTCCTGGGTGAACATTTGGGTCTTTGGAAATCCATCAAAATTTCCGAAGATGATGAAGAGGATTTACAGGAAGCATACCACAAGAGCTTTGTTGAGCACAAGAACGAAACCAGCAAAAGTATGTATGCAGTAAACGATAAGATCGCTGCACTTGCGGTTAAGGCCGTGAATAAAGCATCTTCCATGAGCTTTGCATCTTCAAACCACTCAGCGGCGTATATTCCCGTTTTTGCGATTGGCGTCGGTGCTGAACAATTCCACAAGAAAATGGATAATACAGACATCCCGAAAACGGTTTCCACTATCGCTGGATGGCAGCTACCATAAGACGTAAGGCTATCTAGTCAATACGCTAATTAAAGCATAAAGAAGTCGGCTTGGAGGCCATAAATCTCCAAGCCGACTTTTTTTGCACCCATGCGATCACACTGTGGCCTGATTACCAACACTTGCCGGTGCTAGATACATCAGCATATCCGCGCGGACCTCACATTTGTATTTCGTCTCTCCCTCCCGATCCTCATATTTGCGATTCGTTAATATCCCTTGGATCAACCAGAGACTTCCCTTGGTTCCGTATTTACGCATTTCCTCACAAAGGGGACCCCAAATGGTAATGGTATGCCAATGGGTAACCTGCAACTGTTCACCATTCCCTTTTTTGCGCGAAATATTTGTCGCCAGATTGACCATGCAATAATTCGAACCGTTTACGGAGGTCCGAATTACCGCATCCGCACCTAATCTACCTAATAATTGTACTGAATTCTTGAAAGTTGCCATAAGTTTATATTTATTTATTTGATAATATTTTTCTAAAAACTATATTAGAGTTTCTTTATTTAACCGATTCAAATTTCGGTATCAAAGAAAATCGTAGTCGGGTATAAAATATTTACTTTCGACTACAATCGTTTCTAAACAATTAAAATTGGTTAACATCAAAAAGATGGACAGAAAAAGATGTATTGAATGCACAGAGCCTATCTATGGCAGGTCGGATAAGAAATTCTGTAATGACAGCTGCCGCAATGCCTACAACAACAAGTTGAACAGCACCAATTACAATATCCTGCGGGATATCAACAATCATCTCCGCAGGAATAGACGCATTCTCCAAGAATTGTTAGGAGAAGAAAAGATGACCAAGGTAAAAAGGCACAAACTGATGAAATTTGGCTATTCTTTTCAATACCATACCCATAACCTGACGACGGCCAAAGGGCATGATTATACCTTCTGCTATGAGTATGGTTTTTTAGAGATTGAGGAGGACCTCTTTCTGATTGTCAAGAGCAAGGATAAAAAGGAACAGCCAAAAGAAAAGAACATCGCCATCGAAAAAAATGGCGAACAGGAACCTCATTGATAAGTTGGTATGCTTAAAAAAGGAAAAGGAAGGCTTACAGCCTTCCTTTTATATATTATCTTGTAAATTATCGTAAATTTCCCTTAGCGTACAGGCACTTCCATTAGTAGGAATTCCGCGTGTGTATCTGCTTTGATCTTGATATCATGCGCCCCAAGTACACCAAGGCCATCACGGGTATTCAACTTCTGCCCCTCCACATCCAATTCACCATTCAGCACAAAGATATACAATCCATTTTCAGCGTCTTTCATCACATACTGACGGGCATTTCCCGCATCGAAATCGGCAATATGGAACCAAGCATGTTGATGGATCCATACCCCAGCATCATCAGCATCTGGAGATAATATTTGCAGGAAATTATTCTTTGCTGCATCGTAATCTATGGTTTGTTGATCATACCGGGGTTCTACATCCTGTTTATCCGGAATTACCCAGATCTGCAAGAATTTAACCGGTTCGGATTCGCTGTGGTTGTACTCGCTATGTTCTATTCCCGTTCCGGCGCTCATGACCTGGATATCGCCCTTTTTGATTACCGAACCGGTACCCATGCTATCGTTGTGGGCCAACTCACCTTCAAGGGGAATACTGATGATTTCCATGTTGCTGTGCGGGTGCCGACCGAAGCCCATTCCGGGCGCCACGAAATCGTCATTCAGAACGCGCAGTGCGCCAAAATTCATGCGCTCTGCATTCATATAACCTGCAAAGCTGAAAGTATGATTTGATTTTAACCAACCGTGGTCCGCATGTCCTCGGGTATCAGCTGGATGATAGATAAATTTTGCCATGTCTATTTTGTCCTTTCCTTAGTATAACACAAAAATGCGGGTTTGGGTTTATATCCCTCTTGATATAGGATAAGAAATCACAGCAGGTCTTCATCTCGGAAACTGAAGTATCCGGTGTCGGAGATGATGATATGGTCATGGACCTTCAATTCCATGAATTCAGCTGCAGATTTGATCTTCTTGGTAATTTTCTTATCAGCCTCACTGGGTTTCAATGTCCCAGCAGGGTGATTGTGGAAAAGGATAAGTGAGGTGGCATTGCACAGGAGTGCGGCTTTCAAGATCATACGGACATCAACAGGTGTAAAATCCGCCCCACCCTTGCCGATAAACTGGGTCTGCAAAACCTTACACCCGGTATTCAGATAGACTACCCAAAATTCCTCGTGGCCAAGATCCTGGAGTTTGTACCGGAGGAATTGATAAGCTTTCGACGAGGAATTCAATTGGGCCCGCTCTGCCGCATCGGTCTCCTGGCGGCGCCGGCCCAATTCCAGAGCTGCAACGATCGTGATGGCCTTTGCCGAACCTATTCCCTTAAATTCCATCAGTTCCGATACCTCCAACCGGGAAAGCCGGAATAAGTCATATTCCACACTCGCCAGTATCCGCCGACAAAGATCCACCGCGGTTTCTTTATTGGTGCCAGAACCTATCAGGATGGCCAACAGCTCCGCATCCGTTAATGCGCGCCGGCCCTGTTCCAGAAGCTTCTCCCTTGGCCGATCCGACAGCGACCATTCCCGGATTATCTGATGTGACAAAACAACATGATTAGAAAATAAATTACCTGAAAGTAAAATTAAAGAATATCACACAAACCATCAACATGAATATCAATCAGTTAACGGCATTCCTTTAGAATTAAGAGAGAAACCTTATCTTTGTAGCCTATTAATCAGAAAAAAAGGTAAGTAATCATGAGTAAAGCGATTATTAAAACAGAAAAAGGCGACATGACTGTGCAGTTCTACACAGAAGATGCTCCAAATACAGTTGCGAACTTTATTAAATTGGCAAAATCAGGATATTATGACGGTTTGACTTTCCACCGTGTTATCCCAGATTTCGTAATCCAAGGTGGTTGTCCGAACACACGTGAAGGCGCAACAGGTATGCCAGGCACAGGTGGCCCGGGTTACAAAATTGACTGTGAATTAGACGGAAACAACCAATACCACGACCGTGGTGTACTTTCCATGGCACACGCTGGAAGAAATACAGGAGGTTCCCAATTCTTTATCTGCCATAGCCGCAACAATACTGCACACTTGGACCGCAACCACACGTGCTTCGGTAAAGTGATCGAGAATGTAGACCTTGTGGACGATATCCGTCAAGGAGACCGTATTTTAGGAGTAGAAGTTATAGAAGATTAATACCGATAAAAAAATGAACTTAAGAGGATTAGTATCAGTTACTGGTAAACCAGGACTATTTAAATTGATCGGTCAGAATAAAGGTGGATTCGTATTGGAATCCTTGGATGCTGCCAAAGTAAAATCCGTTGTCAATCTTTCGACAACCAAGATGGCAACCCTAGAGGACATCACCATCTACGGTGAGGATGATGAAATCCGCTTGATGGATGTATTGGAAACTATCAAAACGAATGGTGGCAATACGCCAGATCCAAAAGCAGACGGTGATACGCTCCGCAATTTCTTCAGAGAGGTTGCGCCAAATCACGACGAAAGCCGTGTATATACCTCAGATATCAAAAAGATCATCTCTTGGTACAACATCATTAAAGAATTGCCATTGTTTGACGAGGAAGCTCCAGAGCCAATCGCCTAACGATCAAGCGAAGATAATAGAAGGGTTGTCCATTTGTGTGGGCAACCTTTTCTTTTTTACGCAGATTAACGAAATTAAACTTTTCTTTAACAAAGCTTGTTATATGAATAGTTTTCAAAATTCCTATATTTAGTAGGAATAGGACAGATTTCAAAAGCTTAACCGCAAAATATATGCTCAACACAACAGATCAACAGATAGACAACCATACAGACCCAATCCAGTCATTCTGGGATTGGTTTGCGGAAAATAGCGACGAATTTTTCCAGATCATCCAAAGCCACGATCAGGTAGAGGAAAGACTGATCACAAAGTTGGGCGCTCAGTTAAATGCGCTCCACCCGTCCCTTTATTTTCTGGTGGGCTTGGAAGATGATGGAAAAGCCCATCTATACATTACTCCAGAAGGTGTCGTACAACATGTGGCCTACGCCGAAAAGATGGTTGACGCAGCGCCTGCGCTGCCCAACTGGTCCTTCAAAGCCCTGAAACCGGGCACCAAGAAGTTGGAATTTGAAATCCGCACAGAAGGCTTGACCTTCGGCAAGAACAACTTGCAGTTCTACCCCATTGTCAACCCGAATTTCCCCGACAAGATCGACCTGATGTTTGTATACGACTCCTTTCACCCAGAATCCTATCAGGAGATATTGAACGGCACTTTCCTCTTCCTGGATAGTTTTCTTGGAGAAGAAGTGATGATCAACACCGTAGATCATATCGAAGTTCGTGGCCCCGGTGCCGATATCGAGGAACTTATTCCTTTGGAGAAACTCCCGGACTACCTCAATTGGCGGGAAAAGGAATTCGTCGAAAAATACCAGGAGATCACCTATGACCCTACCGACGATTCCTACACGGGATTTGAAGGAACGACACAGGAAGATATGCCTATTATATCCACTATAAACACCACTGTCCTCAATTGGGACCATAAAGCGTCCCACCCTTGGATATTGGTGATCATGAATGAATATATTCCGGCAAATGAGAGCGGATTCCCCGATGCCGACACTTTCGACCTGATGGTCAGCGTGGAGGAAAAAATCGAAGAACGCCTGATGCAACGACCGGGTTTTATCTTTTTGGGGACAGAAACGGTTAACGGCATCCGCGAGGCTTTCTTTGCCTGCCGGGATTTTCGCTATGCATCGGAAGTTATGGATGAATTTATCGAAGCGTACGCAGATAAATTGAATATGCGTATGGAGTTTTTTAAGGATCGGTATTGGCAATCCTTTGAAAAATACAGACAGGCGAATCACCTGGAAGATTAGGCATGGACAAGCAATTGCGAATACGTCCCTATCAGATAACTGATCTCGAAGACATACTGACTATATTTGACAGCAATGTCCCTCAGTATTTTGCAGCATCTGAACGTGCGGATCTCATTAGGTATCTTCAGGAAGAGATAGCTGATTATTTTGTGGTCCTGCAACAGGATCGACTCATTGGCGCCGGAGGGATCAACTACGATGCGGATGGTACTACCGCGCGACTCAGTTGGGATTTTATCGACCAGAATTTCCAGAAAAGTGGTGCGGGAACTTTCCTGACCCACTATCGGATTCAGCATGCGTTGGCCAAGGAAAACATCGACACCATCATGGTACGCACCTCCCAATTGGCGGAGGCGTTCTATGCAAAACAGGGTTTCCACGTTCTGGAACGCATCACCGATTATTGGGCCCCTGGATTTGATATGGTCAACATGCGGTACCAACCGTAAAACGGCCGATTCGTAAAATAGCCGTTACTTTTTTGTCACCTAGCGATTATGTAACAAATGATACACAGCCGTTTA
The DNA here is from genome assembly GCF_011046555.1 of Sphingobacterium lactis. Taxonomy (NCBI): domain Bacteria; kingdom Pseudomonadati; phylum Bacteroidota; class Sphingobacteriia; order Sphingobacteriales; family Sphingobacteriaceae; genus Sphingobacterium; species Sphingobacterium lactis. Next base: position 1,962,569 of record NZ_CP049246.1, on the reverse strand, counting down.
AATATTATCCTGAAATTTGTCCCTACAATCGGGAGGCACCTGTGTATCTGTACATTTTCTTCATAGATTTTACAATATGGATAAAGAATACTGGAATGCACGTTGGGAGAACCAACAAACGGGATGGGATATCGGCTATGCTTCAACGCCTATCGTCACATTTTTCAACACTTTTCCGGATAAGGATGCGAAAATCCTGATTCCAGGCTGTGGGAATGCCTATGAGGCAGCGCATTTGCTTGAAGCTGGCTTTACCAATATTACGTTAATCGATATTGCCCCTCGAGCGATAGCCCAGGTCAAGGAACGATTTACCGGACAGCAGATTGAGATCCTTTTGGGAGACTTCTTCGATCTGAAGGGAGATTTCGACCTGATGCTGGAGCAGACGTTCTTCTGCGCACTGGAACCGTCGCAACGCCCCGATTATGTGAAACAGGCTTCGCGCCTCTTGGAACGAAAAGGAGGAGAAATCGTAGGTGTGCTCTTCGACGTAACATTTGAAAAGGAAGGTCCACCGTTTGGGGGAAGTGCTGAAGCGTACGAACAATTGTTTGAAAAAGAATTCACCATCCGGAAATTGGAACCTTGCTACAACAGCATTGGACCAAGGCAGGGTACGGAATTATTTATAAGAATGGCGTATAAAAATGGATAAAGTTAAAACATATGTTGCCCAATGGAATGTCATGCGCATTTTGCGCTTGATTATGGGGATTATTATTGTGGTGCAGGGAATTAAGGCAGACATGTGGTTGATCATCATTTTGGGTGTGTTGCTCTGTGCGTTGCCTCTATTCAATATCGGTTGTGGGCCAAATGGGTCCTGTAGTATTCCCCGAAGGGATTAATGGAAAGCTTATAGAACGACTATTTAACTTTCAATTGATGTTTACCTACATCTACCTTGAAAAACCAACATATTAGAAGTAAATAGTATATAGTAATATAGTTAGTGTGATTGCCCAGATGCCATGCATCTGGGCTTTTTTATTAATGCCTTATAGCATAAGCACGCAACTAACCTTTGCTACTCTTCTCCAGCAGTTCATCCAGATTGGCCAAACTGGCGTCCATACCTTCCTTAAAGCCATGAGTGACCATATATTCCAGCACGTCCAAACTTCCATAAACTGCGGTTAATTCGACCAAGGTCCGCTCCTCCTTTTGAAAAAATAGCGTTGTGCTCAGGGTTGTCGGAAAATCTGGATTCATCGCACCACTTTCATCACTGAAGCCACGGGATTCCATAATTTTTACTTGAGGAACGATTTCTAGATAATCGTAACGACTCCAATGCTTTTCGCCTTGCGGTCCAACCATGGCATAATGCCAATGTCCACCTTCTCGAAAGTCCATCGTCTTGGTTTCAGCCCGCCATGGTATCGGCGCAATCCACTGTTCCAAAAATTCTGGAGTCGTCCAAGCCTGCCAAACCAGTGGCAAATCTGCAGCAAATTCACGCTTGATCCGGATGGTCTTCTGTTCCCTATCCACATCGAATTGAAATAATAAATTATTTTTCATGTTCTTGGTTTTTTATGGTTATTAATAATTCATCCAGCTGTTCAAAACGGTTCTCCCATAAGGTGCGGAATTGCGAAAGCCACTGGTCAATTTCTTTCATCCGATCGACCACCAAGGCATAATGGATTTCTCGACCCTGTGTTTTGGTTTGCACCAATTCACATTCGGTCAGGATACGTAAATGCTTGGAAATCGCTTGGCGTGAAGTTGAAAAATGCCCAGCAATTGCGTTGGGTGTCATCGCCTGTGTAGCAATCAACGCCAGGATTGCCCGACGGGTTGGATCTGCAATAGCTTGATAGATATCTCGTCTCATGATTTTTATTTTATGAAACCATTCAGTTGCAAATATAAATGCAACCATTCGGTTTCATAACATTTTTTTATTATTTTTTATTTCCCTTGATTGTCAGCAGAATCCCATAAGACCTGTTGATGAGATGTTCTCAAGGGAAAAATTACCATTTGGAAAACATTTTATCTACTTTTGGGGTATTCATACTATGGCAAAATGGATCGGCATACTCAGTATATTTCTTCTGGCTTATTTAAGTCCGGCGAAGAGTATGGCCTGCACGGATCACAGCCCTGCCCCTATTGCTGATCAAAGTTGCACGCATGTTGATCATGATCAACATACCGCACATTCCTGTTGCGAAGGTTCTGAAGCATCTGATGCTGATCCTGAGCACAGTGCCTGTTCCGGTAAAAACGGCTGTTGCTGTGTCGCATTTATGAACCATTCCTGTTGCATGGTCCAGGCAACTTCCTTGAATTTCAATTTCCAGATCCTGCTTCCCAAGCAGGAATACATGGCATTGAACCGCAACCTGGTGATTTCAGGTTTCTCTTCCATTTTTATTCCGCCTAAAATAGCTTAGAACAGCTGTAGCATTTTTGTGTTCCTATGTATATAGGAACCAATGTCGGTGGTCAGCCATCGGCGATGAACATTTATGGAATAAAAATTAAAATCATGAAAAAGATAGCAATGAGCTTGGGCCTTATCTTCGGCCTCGGCGTATATACCCTGTCTGCACAGGTAAAAAATGCAGTGACAACAACAGTCGATGTCAACGGAAATTGTGGTATGTGTAAGAAAACCATTGAAACGAGCGGATCGGATGGCAAGATCGCAGCCGTAAAGTGGGATGTGGACACCAAGAAAGCAACCATAACCTATGACAGCACGAAAACCAATGAACAGGCCATCCTCAAAAAAATAGCCCAAGCGGGATATGATAATGCGAGCTTCCGGGCTCCTGATGATGTCTATGCAAACCTCCATTCCTGCTGCAAATACGATCGCGCCATCGCAACCAAGGCTCCTGAGCATGGCATGGAACACGGTGAGCACCAAAATCACGAAAAATCACAAGAAAGCACCAAGACGACGGCTGGCAAACTGGATCCCGTATTTCACAGTTACCTTGCCGTTAAGGACGCATTGGTCGGAACGGATGCAGATAAGGCAGCGGAAGCCGCAAAGAAACTTTCCGAATCCGTTGCACAGGTGGATATGGCAACTTTAGCAGAGAAAGAACACCACACCTGGATGGAGGTCAACAAATCCATTGCCGCATCCGCAAGTAAAATTGCGCAGGAGAATTCCATAGAAGCCCAACGTCAAGCTTTTATGGATCTTTCCACTAACCTCTATAGGCTAGCAAAGGATGCTGAAAGCGATATGGCGCTCTATTGGCAGTTCTGCCCGATGGCAAACAGTAACAAAGGTGCCTATTGGGTCAGTCAGCAGCAGGCCATAAAGAATCCCTATTTCGGGTCCAAAATGATGACCTGTGGCGAAACCAAAGAGAAAATATAACCCAGGTAAAACTTCCAACATACGAAATAGGATATAATGAAAAATCTACGAATCATAACACTTTTTCTCCTTGCTGTTTGTAGTTTATCGACGGTGTTTGCGCAGCAGGTGGTACGGTATGACCTATACCTGAACGATACCACGGTGACCTATGGCGGCAAGGAAAAGCGTGCAATTGCAGCAAATGGTTCGATCCCCATGCCTACCTTAAATTTTACGGAGGGTGACACGGCGGAGATTCATTTGCACAATAATTTAAAGGAAGGGTCTTCCCTGCATTGGCATGGGATATTCCTGCCCAATAAGGAAGATGGTGTTCCATTTCTGACACAAATGCACATTCCGGCAGATAGTACCTTCGTATACCGTTTCCCGATCATTCAGAGTGGTACACATTGGTACCACAGCCACTCCGGCATGCAGGAACAGATCGGTATGTACGGCGCGATGATCCTGCATAAACGTCCTGATGACCCCACCTTCCGTAAAGGCATCGATGACCTCCCCTCCATACCGGTGGTATTGAGTGAATGGACCAATCTGGATCCGGATAACGTCCATCGGATGTTGCATAATGCTAATGATTGGTTTGCGATCAAGAAAAATGCAACCCAGAGTTATGCAGAGGCCATTAAAGCCGGTCACTTCAAAACCAAATTGACCAATGAATGGAAGCGGATGCTCGCGATGGATGTCAGTGACGTCTATTATGACCGGTTCCTGTTGAACGGCGAAACGGAACGTTCCTATCCGGAATTTAAGGCCGGCGACAAGGTCCGTCTCCGCGTGATCAACGCAGGGGCATCCTCCTATTTCTGGTTGACCTATGCCGGTGGTAAAATTACCGTGGTCGCCAATGATGGGAACGATGTGGAGCCTGTAGAAGTGGATCGACTCATCGTCGGGGTTTCGGAAACCTATGATGTCGTCGTAACGATTCCTGAAGATGGTCTTTCCTATGAATTTATGGCCACACCGGAAGATCGGACGAGCAATGTTTCGATGTACCTGGGCTCTGGCGTTAAGCAGCTCGTAAAGCCCCTACCTACCCTAAAATATTTCGAGGGTATGAAGATGATGAACGACATGATGAAAATGAACGGTGACCTCGATGACATGGGCATGAAGATGACCCTACAGAAAATGGACATGAATACTGTCATGTATCCGGAGATGGAAGGACAAGCCGGCCACGAAGGCCATGGCGGTAGCCATGCTATGGGCGGGGAAACCAAGGAAGGAAACCATCAACAGATGGACCATGATCAGCACAAGAAATCAGATAAACCAACGAAATCAGATAAAAAGAACGATGAACATGGGCAGCATGGGCAGAAAGAAACGGAGCCTACTAAGCAGGTGATGGCCCACAGTCAACATGGCAAAAAGACTGAAAAGCCACAGCATGGGCATGAAGGCCACGCACAACACGTGCAACAGATGGACCATGGTCAGCACGGCAACTCGGATATCGTGACGCTGAACTATGCCATGTTGCGCTCGCCGACCAAAACTACGCTGCCTGCGGATGCGCCGATTCGTGAACTCCGATTTGAATTGACCGGGAACATGAACCGTTATGTATGGAGCATGAACAACCGTGTTCTGGATGAATCGGATAAGATCCTCATCAAAAAGGGCGAGATAGTCCGCATTATCATGTACAACAACTCGATGATGCGGCACCCCATGCATCTCCACGGACATGATTTCCGTGTTCTGAATGGCCAGGGTGATTATGCCCCCATGAAAAATGTGCTGGATATTATGCCGATGGAGACGGATACCATTGAATTCCACTCCAATGTTGCCGGGGATTGGTTCTTCCATTGCCATATCCTTTACCACATGATGGCGGGTATGAATCGGGTGTTCAGCACCGATGTACAGGAACCGAACCCCTACATTCCGAACCCAGCAAAAGCGTACCGTATGTTGCAGAAAGAAAGCAATATGCCGCATTTCATGATCCAGAATGATTTCGCCACAAATGGTAATGATGGTGAACTGATGCTCCACAATGCGCGTTACAGCCTGACATCAGAATGGCGCTTGGGATACCATGATATGCATGGCTATGAGGTGGAGACCCATTTGGGTCGATATATAGGTAAGATGCAATGGTTTATGCCTTTTGTGGGCTTTGACTATCGCTATCGGAAGATGGACAATCATGAAGTCGAGAAGAATATTTTCGGCCAGCGCAACAGCAAGGATGAACGGGCGCTATTTTCGGTCGGATTTGCCTATACCCTACCGATGCTCGTACGCTTCCAAGCTGAGCTTTACCACAACGGTAATGTTCGTCTACAACTTATGCGCGAGGACATCCCCGTTTCCAAAAGGTTGCGCGCCGGTTTCATGGTGAACTCTGACCTGGAATACATGGGCGATCTGCGGTATATCCTGACCAAGAACCTGGGCATCCGAACGCACTACGACTCGGATATGGGATTCGGGGTCGGGCTTTCGGTTAATTATTAAAAACCCCAAAAAGCATGAAGCCCTTCGGCCTATTCCGAGAACCCAATGGTTCATCAGAATTGGTCGAAGGGCTTTTTTTATAAAAGCATGTTGAAAAGAGCACTTTAATCTGCCAGATGGCCAAATTTACCGGTCTGGAAGTCACGGAAAGCCTGTTTCAGCTCCTCTTCGGTGTTCATCACGAAGGGCCCATAGGCTGCAATCGGTTCATTGATTGGCTCACCGGAAAGCACCAACACCAAGGCATCGGAATCGGCTTCGATATGGATATCCGTACCTTCATTTTTGAAAAGTACAAAGTGATCCGTAGGAATAGGTTCGCCATTGATGATCACCTGACCTTCCAGAACCAACACCGCAGTATTGAAATGTTCAGGAAGTGCGAAGTCCATGCGGCCGCCCTGTTTAAGTTTTCCGTTATATAGGTGTACCGGGGTAAAGGTACTTGCCGCACCCGCTGTTTCCTGATAGTTTCCAGCTACGACTTCCACAATTCCCAGGCCTCCGTCAAGCTCAACTTTTGGAATCGTAGCGTTTGTCAAGGCTTGATATTTTGGGGCAGTCATTTTATACTTGGAAGGTAAGTTGACCCACAATTGGACCATTTGGAAATCACCCCCGGTTTTGCTCCATTCGGTTTCATGGAATTCCTTGTGCAGGATTCCCGATGCCGCTGTCATCCATTGCACATCTCCTTCCGCAATGACACCCCCACCCCCGGAGCTATCGCCATGTTCGACACGACCTTTATAGGCCAGCGTAACGGTCTCAAAACCGCGATGCGGGTGAACACCGACCCCTTTTGGAATCTCGCTTGCCGGAAAATTGTATGTAGCATTATAATCAAAGACAAGAAAAGGGTCCATGCGCTCCATGGTTATGGCTGCCGGAATAAAACCATGGACACGAAATCCATCGCCCACAAAATGTGCTTTCCCTGGTTTGATTACTTTCTCGATTTGTTTTGTTTTCATGATAAATATCCTTGTTTGTTATACAAAGATACCCCAATGTGGAGGCCAAAGCATTGATGTATGGTAAGAAGTAGGATATCAATGGAAATGCGGCAATCAGCGCATATATGGCCCTTTTGCAGTGGAAAGAGAAAGATCACACAGCCGCCAATCGTTTTCAACCCTGTCTTCTAAATTCAATAGGAGCTATGCCTACGCTTTTCTTAAAAGCTCTGGAGAAATGTGCTGGATATTTAAAGCCTAAATCATAGGCAATTTCATTGATGGTTTTCTGTCGGTCTAGAATCTGTTGCTTGGCGATGCCCATTATTTTAAGCTGTATATATTCAAAAGCTGTCTTGCCGGTTTCTTTTTTAATGAGGTCACCGAAGTAATTCGTGGAAAGGTGAAGTTTCTCCGCAAAATAACTAACGGAAGGCAATCCCAAGGTCTGCGGCTTATCTGATGTATAATAGCTGTCCAGTTCTTTTTCAAAGCGTTGTAATACATCTGAATTCGCTTCGCTTCTGGTGATGAACTGTCGATCATAAAACCGCTGGCAATACTTTAGAAATAAGGCTATGTTATCAACAATCAATAACCTGCTATGTTTATCGAAGCCCTGTTCCAACTCAAATTGGATCTTTTCAAAACAGTCCAGCACAATCTTCCGTTCTTTTGGAGAGAGGTGAAGCGCTTCCTTGGATTGATAGGAGAAGAACGAATATCGATCGATATGATTCCCTAAATCCGTTCCACGTATAAGGTCCGGATGGAACAGCAATGCGTAACCCTGCGGCTTGTAATCAGCATGGATATCCAGCTGTATGACTTGACCCGGCGCCACAAAAACCAACGTGCGATCCTGATAGTCATATTGCTGTTTTCCATATTTTACATCACCACAGACCACCTCCTTCAAATAAATGATATAAAAGCCAAAATTCATACGGGAGGCATATTCCGCTGGTACCCGACCATCAAAATCCATCACACTCACCAAAGGATGCAAATTTTCCTTATGGTAGAATGCATCGTGCTCACTAACTGTATCGATCCTTAAAATCTCTTCCATTTCTATAATTTATGCCAAACAAATCTACCCACATTTTTGTCTTTTTGATTCCTACCGAACCTAATCCGTAAAAATGGTAACAAAATCCGTGTAATGTATATGGTGTGGTCAGCAATAAGTTAGGACCTTTGACCATAAGCGTTAAACAGCACAAACTTCAATACGAAAAAATATATACGATGATAAACATGAATGGAAAAGTAGCCCTGATCACAGGTGCAGCACAGGGAATAGGATTCGCCTCGGCCAAAGCATTTGCGGAAGCCGAAGCGACCGTTGTATTGGCAGATATGGACAGGGAGGCCTTGGATCGGGCGGTAAATAGCCTCTTGACAGCAGGACACCAAGCAATGGGTATCATTTGCGATGTTTCTAAGGATGAGCAAGTCCGGGAAATGGTGGAAGAAACGGTAAGGATGTACGGTAGACTGGATGCTGCATACAATAACGCTGCAGTTCAAAATATCCTGGCAGATGCGGCTGATCAGGACATCGAAGATTTTGAAAAAGTAATCAACATCAACTTACGCGGCGTCTGGAGCTGTATGAAATATGAACTGCAGCACATGCGCAAGCAAGGCAGCGGCGCTATTGTCAATTGCTCATCAATTGGCGGCATCCTGGGCGGGGCCCAGCGCGGGACCTACCATGCGGCAAAACATGGCGTCATTGGACTCACCAAAAGTGCAGCGTTGGAGTATGCGCCAATGGGTATACGGATCAATTCCATATGTCCAGGCATTATCCATACGCCTATGGTCGACAAGATGATGGAGGGCGGACAGCAGGATGTGCTGGATGCCATGATCGCAACCGTTCCTGCAAAACGACTGGGGAAACCCGAGGAAATCGCTGAAACCGTACTCTGGCTCTGTAGTGACGCCGCGAGCTTTGTTGTTGGACACACCTTAGTGGTTGACGGTGGTTACAGTATCCAATAAGGTATTTGCTAGATTACAAAAGAAATGGCGACCCAATTCAGGCCGCCATTTTTGTATACTTTATCTTTGGGCATTCATTTCAACCCTTTAGATTGGGTATATCCCAATAAGAATTAAATATCCCGTTTATAGCCTGGTTTATCCATTGCTTTATCCAGCGAATAAGGGCCTGACCCCACAACCAGAAAATAAATGAGCAGGAGCAGCACCACCAATGATAGCCAGAATTCAGAATTTAAGAAACTGAATCCATTCGTAATATTCACGAAGAATACCGCGCCGATCAAAATCGGTATCTGCAGCGCAACTGCCAGTCGGGTCTGAAAACCCAGCATGATGAATAGACCACCTACGAGGTGGGCAAACACGACATAGTGTACCGCAGACCAAATGGAAAGCTGGAAATGCGTCCTTTCGATAAGGGCAAACACGGAATCTCGATCCATGACAAAACTTACCCCCTTGGCGAAAATCAGGATACCCAAACCGATCCTGACAAAGTCTACCCACCGCGGATGGTGGGCATCGCCCCAATGTTCAATACGTTGTATTAGGTTCATAATGACCTCCTTTTAAAATTGGTTATTACTCTACAACGTAAACACGCAAGGCATTAGTATAGTTCTACCTGTAACAATTTCACGCTAATTAATTCAAAACCAATTCGATAACTGGAATTTCAACCTGAGGACGTACGACAGGCAGATCCACGATAAGGTCTTTTTCACCTGCGGTAATGGTCATGTGACCCCCCGGTTCAGCACCGGAACGGGATGTATATTTTATTTCGGAGTTATCGTGCAGAAACTGTGCATACTTCACCTTGCCCTTAAAATTCGGCAGATATAACGTTTTGTATGGATACTGCAGCAGATGGACATAGAGTCTCTTGGTTTCGGGGTTATACGTCAAGAGGCAATTATCCGGACGCTCAAAATCTGCCGGTGCTTCCGTACAGCCATAGATGGCCTTGCTGTTGAATTTCATCCAATCACCGATGGCCGCCAAACGGTCGGTAGCACGGGCATCGAAATTTCCACGTGCCGTCGGGCCTACATTCAGCAACAGGTTACCACCCTTACTGACCACTTCGATCAGCATGGCAATCAATTGATTGTTGGACTTCCAGGTATTTTCATCCCGGTGATACCCCCAAGAGCCCGAAAAGGTCTGGCAAGTTTCCCATGGCACCCGCTGTCCATTGTATTCCGGCCATTTATTGGGCATAAACTGCTCAGGTGTTTTATAATCCCAGCCCCAGGCATGGTCGTACATGTCGAGCCGGTCGTTCATAATGATATTCGGTTGAAGCTCACGCGCCAGTTTGATCAACCCTTCACTATCCCAATCTTTGTTGCTCTTTCCATCCTTTCCGGGGTAGGAAAAATCCCAGAAAAGAAGATCTATGGTACCGTAATTGGTCAGTAGCTCCCGCACCTGATCTTTCAGGTATTGCCTGAATTTCCCCATGTCCTTGCGCCCATTCTTCGCCCTCGCTTCCTGATTATCCCGAAGCGGGTGATTGGAATCGATGGTAAAATCCGGATTCGACCAATCGATCATGGAGAAATAGAAACCCACTTTCAGGCCTTCCGCCTTGCAAGCATCTACAAACTGTTTGATCAAATCCTTCCCGTAAGGTGTTTTGGCTGCATTGAAATCCGTGGTTTTCGAATCCCATAGGCAGAAACCTTCATGGTGCTTGGCTGTCAGCACCACATATTTCATCCCTGCCTCCTTGGCCGCCCGTGCCCATTCGGTCGGGTTATACAGGTCCGGGTTAAACAGGTCAAAATAGTTTTTCCTATAGGTTTCGTGGTCAATCTTTTCACGGCTCTGCACCCATTCATGTCGCGCGGGAAGAGCGTATAGTCCCCAATGGATAAACATGCCAAAACGGCCATCACGCCACCATTTCATGCGTTCTTCCTTGTTGGCAACAGATTCTTCCTTCCAATCGCTGCGCTGTGCAATAGCTTGCGAACAGGACAGCAATAACAGTAGAATGTAACTTACGGTTCTTTTCATGGTATTCAGTAAAATAATGCTAGAATTAGGTTTTCTATCCTCAAGATACCAATAAATTCCGACTTCCGGTTGTTATTCCATTTAAATGGTCATTGGCGCAAACGAAATAAGCGATTTATTGTTATTTAATTAAACTGTGTATTTGCTATGTCTAAATTGACCCGATATTTCATTAAAGATTTACATGTTCCTTTCTGGGCGTTCGCCATTCATGATGGTCATCAAGTTGACCCCATCACCGAACCTTACCTTGAAGTTTCCGAAGAGAATCGGCTGCGGGAAGAAGACCCTTTTACAGCGGTTTTCGCCGAATTGCCCATCAGTCAATTTGTCGTGGGCACTTCACGGTTCCAATTGGATATCAATCGGAAGATCGAAGATGCCGTATACCTGCGGAAGGATCAAGCCTGGGGCATTCACGTGTGGAAGGATAGCCTTCCTGAAAATATCCTAGCCGAACTTTACCAGGACCACAAGAACATCTACAATGAGATCGATGAACTTATCCAGAAAAGCATAGCAGATTTCGGATACTTCGTGGTTTATGATATTCATAGCTACAACGCAAAGCGTAACGATGAGTTGGAACAGGTTGATACCGAAGCTAATCCGCAGATCAATCTCGGCACGGCCTACATCCAGGAGAAATGGAATCCTTTGGTTGCCGAGCTTATGAACTGCATCAGCAAGGATACGCTCTATGGAGAACCTATTGACATCCGGGAGAACATAAAATTTAAGGGAGGCTATCTGGCACAATACCTGAACGCCAAATACGGCGATAAAGGTTGCGTGATCTCCTTCGAATTCCGAAAGGATTTCATGAACGAATGGACCGGTACGCCTAATTTAGAACGTATCGTTGAGATAAAACAATTATTGATGAACTCCCTGGGAACGCTGAAGAAGCATTTCAATTATGACGGAAGATAAGAACAAACAGCTCAATAGGCTACTAAATGCCATCAACAAGAGAAATGCAGTGCATTATCAGATTCCGAATGCGGGGAAATTCATCTTCAATAAGATTGTTCCCTACGTCTTTATCTATCGGGTAAAGGATGCCGAGAAGAGGGACAAGATGCTGTCGGACCTCGCCAAGACCGAGAATGCCAGCATTGTCTGTCGGTCGGACGAATTTGCACTGGAGGATTGGCTGAAGCCCATTGCCCAGAAATTGGCAGAAGAGTTCGGTGCCTGTCTATTGGTGGAAGCTTGGATTGCGGACAAAGATCAGACTGAGGATATCCAGATCCATGTCGGCCAAAAGGACATTCTCCCTCTGGCAGAATATTTCCAGAAGAACATGCGCAAGGAAGCGCCGGAAATCAGTATCTCCCTAGCAAAGGACCTCCACATCCCCATGCCACCGGATCTTCCAGCCCTATATAATCAGAAAGAACTACAGAACAAACAGATCCTGTTGATGGGCATCTCCATCAAACAGAATTACATCGATAATAATGATCTGGTCCTGCCGATCATGATGCGTCTGTACCGGGAATCATTGGCCAAATCACTGTCCCGCTTATTTTTTGAGTTCCTACGGGTTTACACCCATTTGAATGCAACGGCACAAAAAATCAATTTCCACCAGGTCTTGACGCCTTTGATGTCAGATATTGACGGCGCCCTTTCTCAGGAAAGCAAGAAGTTTGATTTCTTGCTCATGGTTACCCCGTTGAACACGACAGATGCCTGGTTACAATTCAAGAAAGATAAATTCTATAAGACCCCAAAATTCCTGTACCGCCCGATGCACGTGGATCCCGATCTGGTGAAACGACGGCTGTACAATCTACGAATTGAGGATATTTACGATCCCACGATGGCCTACATCTTCCGGGATAAACGTGCCGAGTTGGACTCCATGGTCACCATGTTGGCGGACCGTGGTAAGGAGGATTTTGTCCACGGCAGTTTGCAGGTCTTCGGAAATGTTTCCGAGAAATTGATCAACTCCGCTACCGCTATCCTAATGATGACGGAAGATGAAGATGCAAAGAAGCGACCGGACGAAATCATCAATGCGCATGATTTCGCAAAATTGGCGCGTGAAGAGGTCAAATTCCTACAGCAACAGGATCCGGAGTTCAACTGTCCGATCCGGGTTCGAGAAGACATCTCCGGGGTGATGGTAAACCGCGGAGCGCTGAATATCAGTACAGAATATAAATTGACAAAACAACGCGCAAAAGCGTTGATACAGCATGAGATCGGCACACATGTGGTCACCTACTTCAATGGCCGTCAGCAACCGCTGAACCTGTTCAGCCTGGGTGTTCCTGGTTATGAGGAACTGCAGGAAGGCCTGGCCGTGCTGTCCGAATATATCGTTGGCGGTTTGAACAACAGCCGGCTACGCATCATTGCCGCACGCGTACTCGCCGTACAGCACATGTTGCTGGGCAATAGTTTCAGCGATTGTTTCTTTATGCTCGTCGATCAATTCGCTTTCAAGCATGAAACAGCCTTTCAGATCGTCATGCGCGTTTACCGCGGGGGCGGCCTGACCAAGGACGCACTCTACCTCAAGGGCATCATGGAGTTATTGACCTACCTCAAGGACGGCAATAATGTCCACCTCCTGATGATGGGAAAAATCCGTAAGGATTACCTCTCCATTATCAAGGATCTCCTTCAAAAGGATATCCTCGTACCACCCAAAATTATTCCCCGCTACCTCTTCCCAGATTATAGCGAACAATGGAAAACCGTCAAACGGAAAGGGAACATCTTCAAATTAATATAATAGTTAGGAACGATATGAAAATTGCAATTCTTATAAATCAATCTCATAAGGAGCATGAGAGATTTACGACCACGCTGCTGGCGTTAAAGGCCCTGGAACGTGGTCACACCGTTATTTATATCGGTTTGGCAGACTTTATCTACGAAGGAGAAAAGAACATTTCTGCTCACTGCCGTATATTAACCCCTGCGCATGAGCTCCGCAATGATCGGGAGTTCATAAAATTCCTGAAGGCTGCGAAAAAGGAAAAAGTGAACATGAAGGATATTGATGTCCTTTGGTTGCGATTTGATCCCACCTTGGATATGATCAATCGCCCATGGGCCGCTGCTTCTGGTGTCCAGTTCGCACAGCTCATCAAGAAAATGGGAAAACTGGTTATCAATGACCCTGACAACTTGGTGGAGGCAAACAACAAACTCTACTTAGAGAATTTCCCGAAAGCGGTCCGTCCAAAAACCTTGGTCACCCGAAACCATGAAGACGTCGAGCGCTTCTTGGATGCCCAGAAAGATAAAATCATCCTTAAACCGCTAAAGGGTTCTGGTGGTAAAAATGTATTCATGATTGACTTTAAAGAACGGCAGAACCTAAAGCAGACTGTTGAAGCGATTGCACGTGACGGTTATATCATTGCGCAGGAATACCTTCACGAAGCAACCAAGGGAGATATCCGTTTCTTCCTATTGGATGGAAAACCACTCATGGTTGACGGAGAATACGCTGCTGTCAGACGCGTTCAGCAGGAAAATGAAATCCGCAGCAATATTCATCAGGGTGCTACTGCTGAAAAGGCAGAGATTACCGAGGATATCCTCAAGCTGGTCAAACAGGTATCTACGCAATTGAAAAAAGACGAGATGTACCTAGTCGGCTTGGATATCGTTGGGGATAAGATCATGGAAGTCAATGTATTCAGTCCCGGGGCATTGAATCATGCCACCGAGCTGTTTGATCGAGACTTCGCAGGTGCGGTCATCGAGAATCTCGAAAAGAAAGTCAAGAAATATTATAAGTAGGCGGACCTACTTTTTCTCAATAACCTTTTCCTCTTCCGTCAGCGGTGCTGGCGGAATTTCCCCTCCATTTCGTTCAATCTCTTGCATTTCCACATGCACGGCAAATTCAGATGGCTCGATACTGATGCCATGGAATGTCGCATATTCACGAGTGAAGATCGCCCCAAAATAAAGGATCGCGGCTGTATAATATACCCACAGTAGAATCAGGACAATGGATGCCGCAGCACCGTAGGTGGTTTCCGTGTCGGATGATTGCAGGTAAAAGCCAATCCCAAACCTACCGATGGCAAAAAGAATTGCTGTAAAAAGCGCTCCGGCCTTTACAGGCTTCCATTTGATGTCTACATCGGGCAGGACCTTGAAGATTACTGCAAACAACAAGTAGGTAATACCGAAGGTCAGGGCGAAGTTGATGACATCCATCAGATAGACGGTAATATCGGGAAAGAAACGCGTCAAACGGCTTGTCAACGCTATGATGATACCATTGACTACCAATGTCACGACCAATAAGAAGCCCAATCCAATGATCAGGGACGAAGAAAGTAACCTGTCGAAAATCATTTTCACCCAGCCTTTTTTAGGTTTCGGACGCACATGCCAGATCTTATTGATGGAATTCTGCATATCCCCGAAGACAGTTGTCGCACCGATGATCAAAGTCACGATACTGACGATCAACGCGAGATTGGACTTGCCTGACAATTCAAGGTTCTTGATCACATCCTGAATCTGTCGCGCTGCAGCATTTCCAATCAGATCGTTCAATTCCGAAAACAACTTTCCCCGAACCGCATCTTCACCGTAAAAGATTCCCGCTAGGGAAATCATCAACACGAGAATGGGACCAAGTGAAAATATCGTATAATAGGCTAGTGAAGCCGAATATTTCATACTGTCCTCATTCATGAAGCCCATTACACTATTCTTCAGAATGGTAAATGTATCCTTAATAAATCCCTTGCTTTCTTGTTTTTCTACCTGTCTCATTGATTGCTTACTTACGTAATGTAACAGCATTTCCCCACAAAAGTTTGTTTTCGATTGAAATTCAATAAACAAAAAAAGATAGAGCCATATCCTTATCTATGGCGAACAAAACAGGACCTGGATTGTTCAAAGAGCAGAACGGAATAGATAATCATTTAATACGTGAAAGACATGACAAAGACAAGAACAACAACTGAAGAAGATGAGCAGAAAAAACCTACGGAAACACATCAGGATAAAGATCAGGTAGAAAGCGATACAGGGAAACGTCCAGAGAGCGATACCAATCCCCTACCGCCCAATCCAAACAAGGTAGATGATCACGAGGAATAAACCCAAGAAAGAAAGTTTCAATAAGTAAAAAAGGCCTGGAATCGAGAGATTCCGGGCCTTCATTTATTAATAGTTAGCATTAGGGTATTCGAGCTTTAAATTAGCGAAGGATCCCCCTTCCGTATGTGTTATCTTGATCTAATATCATTCGGCAATAATCAAGAAATATTAGCGCGTTTGTAAGGACCAAATTGAGCAAAAATCTGCTGAGAATTAAAAATAAAACAAAAAAGTAAATAGATTTTGTAGATACCAGTTATATACATAAATAATCAACTACCTTTCATTCAATGAGTTACCAAATTTTATTTTACATGTTTAACCACGCAAGTTTTATGGAATTTCCAATCACTTTTTTCGTTATTTGAGGAAGGCAAAAATAATTTTCCATGGTAATTATTAAAATCTGCCAAGGCAATGTGCAGGATTCTTTGCAGGATCATGAGGTTATTCCATTCGGGCATCATGTATAAGTCACAATTATCCTTACTTTCCTGTTGTTTAACCCGGTATTTGAAACCATTGCATGAACACAAAAAAGCCTACCCTAACATTAGGGCAGGCTCTCAAACGTCAAATTAATATATGCAGGCCTTTTATTTATCCGATTGCAGTATAAATGCACCGTATTGATTTACTTTATAGATTTTTGTTTCCGTTTCCGCTGGATCCGTCATGCCATTTACTTCTGTAACTTCGATTCTGTCTGCATAGAATGAAGTTTCCTTTCTAAAGGCCGATTCAGCAATTTCATCATAGGCAACCTCCAACACGCCTAGCACGTCGTTATTGGGATCTAAATTGACCAATATCGTGAGGAGCTCCATTTCACCCTTCGGCAAGGTGACGACGATGGATCTGAAATCCTTGGAATAGATCAACTGATACCGCAGTTTCACGGGCCCAGCCTCCGGATAGCGTTGCTTGATATAGCTGGTGATCCAGGAATTGGGATCCAACAGCTCATCTTCTTGGTAATTATCGAAATTCGTGGTATCCTGAACCGGAAAATTCCGAATGGGAAACCGCGATACCCTAGGTTGTTCGATGGTGTCCTTCTCCAGAGAAAGCTCTGACAGGGACGAATCGAGCATATCGGGATCCTGAGGGATTTCAGTCCGCGTCCTGGTGGGCTGCTGACACGCAATCATCACAAACCCTACTTGGAATAGGATATATTTCTTCATAGTCTTTCAGATCTCGGTTACCATACAAAGATGCTAATTTCATATGCCAACATAGCTAATTTTAACTATTGATTTCATGAAAAATGAAAAGGGCCTGAATAATTCCAGGCCCTTTCGGATATTTAATTTTAATTGTTGGCTGAATTAGCTGTGCTTCACATCCATTTCATCCACATAATGTTCGTTAGGAACATAATCGGCATCGATCAATGTTGCATAGTCTGTTTTCTCTTTCTTGCCCCAACGGCGGCCAATACTATCGAATAACGAGTAAACGACAGGTACGACTACCAAGGTCAATAATAACGAAGACAATAGTCCACCGATAATTACGATGGCAAGACCACGGTTCATATCCGCACCATCACCAGTTGCGATAGCGATCGGGATCATACCGAACACCATGGCGATCGTCGTCATCAGGATCGGACGCAAACGGGCATGGTTGGCAGCAACCAAGGCATCGTGCGTATTGTCACCATGCTCTTTACGGTGATTCGCAAAGTCGACCAAAAGGATCGCATTCTTCGCCACCAAACCGATCAACATGATGATACCCAAGATCGTGAAGATATTCAGGGACTGTCCGGTCAATGCCAAGAGTAACAACGCACCGATGAAGGACAGTGGAATCGAGAACATCACGACAAATGGTGTAGTGAAACTATCGTATAGGGCCACCATAACCAAGTAAACCAAGATGATGGACGCTAATAAAGCAATCAATAAGGTACCGAAACCTTCTTGTTGGTTTTCCATGTTACCACCCCAGATATAAACAACACCAGGCTTGCGTTCCAACTTGTCGAATTGCTCTTGCCATTCGTTCGCGACATCACCTAAGGTACGGCCCACTAGGGAAGCCTGTACAGAAACGGCCGGTGATTTATCACGACGCTCCAATAAGGAAGGACCTGAACCGTAAGATACCTCAGCAAATTGCTCCAAGGAGATTGGTGTACCTTGGCTATTGATGAACTTCAAGTTCCGCACATCGGCGATGTTGGAGCGGCTCTGCTCATCGAAGCGGATGTTGATATCATATTCGTTATCTCCTGCACGGAATTTATTGTCTGTATTTCCGGAGAACGCGGTCTGCATGGTCATACCTACGGTTGCCACATTCAGGCCTAGGGATGTCATTTTCTCGCGGTCCACCTTGACATTAATTTCCGGGTTACCACCTTCAGAGGATAATTTTACGTTGGTTGCTCCAGGAATCTTACGTAACAATTCAGCTGATTTCTCTGCGAATTCCGCCGCATCCTGTAGATCGGAACCGATAATCGTCAATTTCAATGGCGCCTGTTCTGCACCCATCAATCCCATTGGCACGGATTTAACTTTCGCACCAATCAAGGCTTGTTCCAATTCACGCTGCAAAATCGCAGCATATACCTTCGAGTTACCTGTATAGGTATCCTTCATGATCACGTGGATCTCCGATTTATAACGGGTTCCCGATGTGGAGTTCATCCCGTCGGAGGATTGACCTACCGTAGTGATGATACGTTCTACTTCGGGTTTTCCAGAAATAATAGCTTCCGCTTTCTGCGTCAGGAAGTTTGTTTTCTCCAATGAAGCATCTTTCTCCAATTCAAACTGCATCAGGTACTCTCCTTTATCCGAAGATGGGAAGAAGTCGGAACCGATATAACCCATACCGATCAAACTACAAGATCCGAAGAAAAGGAATACCGCAATCATTAAGGTACCAAACTTAGTCCATCTGCTTTTCAAGGCCCATTCCAAGATACCGGTTACCCAGTGTGTAAATTTGGTCAAACCTGCCTCGAAACCGTGGATCAATTTTCCGAAGAAAGACTTTGGATTGATATGCTCCAAACGGCCGAAACGTGAGTATAACCAAGGTACTACGGTAAAGGATACCAATAGGGACAATAAGGTGGAGATAATTACGGTCACACAGAACTGCGCCAAGATATTGGCCACAAGTCCGGTTGACATCGCAATCGGCAAGAACACCACCACGATTACCAACGTAATCGCCGCAACTGTAAATCCGATTTCTTTTGCTCCGTCATATGCCGCACGCACCTTGTTCTTACCCATCTCCATGTGGCGGTGGATGTTCTCGATTACTACGATCGCATCATCGACAAGGATACCTACCACAAGGGATAGACCCAATAGGGACATCAGGTTCAGGGTATAGCCCATTAATAGAAGTCCGATAAATGTAGCGATCAAGGATAATGGAATAGCCACCATCGTGATTGCAGCATTTCGTAGGGAGTGCAAGAAGAACAACATGATGAAACCCACCAAGGCAATCGCAATCATCAAGTCATGAATTACGTTGTTGGCTGCATTCAATGTATAGTCCGTAGAGTCATTCGCTACCAACACCTTGATGTTGTTGTTAGCATAATCCTTCTCTACGGTTGCAATAGTTTCTTTTACCAAACTGGAAACCTCAACCGCATTCGCATCCGACTGTTTGAACACCTGCAACATGATGGTGTTCTTCTGGTCCAAACGGGCGATCTTCTCGATCTCCTTGATACCATCCTGCACATCAGCCACATCACGAAGGAAAATGGTCACGCCGGCAGGCGTCGTGATCGGTAAGTTACGCAGTTCTTCCACGTCCGACACTTTACCCGCCAAACGGATGGTCGTCCGGTTTTCACGGGTACTGACGTTACCCGTAGGGAAGTCCAAGTTGGATTGACCGATCACCTGTTGGATCTGTCCGATGGAAAGGCCGTAACCTTCCAATTTCTGCGCATCCACACTCACTTGGATCTCTCTTTCCTCACCACCGATCAGGTCAACCTTCGCAACCCCGTTGATACGGGCAAAGATCGGTTGGATCTTGTTGTCCAAGAGGTCATACAATTGTTTCTCGGAAAGGTTGGATGTTACTGCCAAGCTCATGATGGCAACATCATCTAGGGAGAATTTATTCAGGGATGGTGCATCCACATCCTCTGGGAGGTCATTCAGGATGGCATTGATCTTCCGTTGTGCATCCGTCAATAGGAAGTTGACATCGGCCCCATCATTCAGGGTGATCATCACGACCGAGACGTTCTCCATGGAGGTAGACTCCAATTTCTTGATATTCTCCAAGGAAGATACCGCATCTTCAATCTTCTTGGTTACGGTATTTTCAACCTCTGTTGGTGAAGCCCCTGGATAAACCGTTTGAACGGTAATTACGTTTACCTCAAACTTAGGTACCAACTCATATCCCAGTTGGGTATAGGAGAATATCCCACCCAATGTCAGTATTATAAATAATACAATGATCAGACTGGGACGTTTTATCGATATTTCAGTAATCTTCATAATAGAATTTCTCGCAAATTATTTAATGACCTCAACTGGAGTTTGATCCGTTAAGTTAATCTGACCAGAGATAATCACCTGATCGCCTGACTGTAAACCGCTCGTTACTTCGATCAGATCACCGAAGCTTCTACCCGACTGTACTTTCGTTTCTACTGCTTTACCATTTTTCAGGACGTAGATTTTATTGTCAGAGATACTTCCTACGAAAGCTGTTCTCGGTACGACCAAAGCATTGGAAGTTCCTTCGCCACCGAATACGGCAGTTCCGTACATACCTGCACGTAGGTCGTTGTTTGCATTATTTGCGATTTCGATCTCCACTGGGAAGTTCAAGCTACCATCGGATTTAGGTGCGATGAAGGTAATTCTTCCTGTGAAGGTTTTATCGTTATATACACTTGCCAATACCTCTACAGTCTGACCTACGCGAAGCGTTGCTACGTTCTTTTCATCCACGTTTACACGTAATTTCAACGTACTTACGTTCACGATATCGAACGCTGGTGTACCTGGGCTTACATAAGCACCCGGTTCAATTTTGCGGGAGTTTACAATTCCGGATACGGAAGTTTTGATCGTTACATCACCGGCAGTCAATTTGGCGCTCTTCAGGTTGTTTTTTGCGCTCTCAAATTGCAGGCGCATCTGATCCACCTGCATCTGCGTAACCCCACCTGTGGAAAGGGCATTCTCATAACGCTTCAGGTTGGAAAGTGCGTTATCATAAGCTGCCTGTGCATTTGATACATTAACATTTAATTTATCGCCTTCGACAATGGCCAAAGTCTGTCCTGCACTCACGCGTGAGCCTTCGTCTACCAAAACACGGACAACGCGTCCGCCAGTTTCTGCACCTACGGTCACCTCTTGTTTCGGCATGAACGTACCATTAGCCTGGTAGGCCAAGTTCATCGCTTGATTGGTTGCAGTATCGATACGCACCGCTACTGCCGAATTCTTCTGCGCTACAACCGCCGTCTCTTCAGCGACCTTTGCTTTGTTTTTGTTTAAAATGTAGAACATGGCCGCTAGAACAGCTGCGATAACTACGATAGATATAATTGCGCGTTTCATTTATGGTTGTTAATTATTCGTTTACTAATGATTTTAAATTCCCCTTTGCTTTAATCAATTGAATTTCCGCAACTCGATAGTTCAAGAGTGAGGTGTTCAAGTTGTTCTGTGCATCTGCGTATGCATTCTCAGCATCCAATAACTCGGTCAATGTCGCCAATCCGTTCTGGTAGTTGTTATTGGTATCATCCAACACATCCTGCGCCATCTGTACGTTCCGGCGGTTATTGTCAACCGTCAATAAGCTGTTCTTGATCTGCGCTTTCGCGTTGGCTCCTGCAAGGTTCAAGCCTAATTTCGCATCTTCCAAGTCTACTTTCGCCTTGAAGATATCCACGTTTGCCTGGTTAATTCTTGCTTTCGTTGCACCACCATTAAAGATTGGAATAGAAAGGTTTAGACCCAATGCAGAATATGGGGAGAAATTCGCATCACTATTGAAGATGGGGAACTTCTGTCCGAATCCCAAGTAACCCAAGTTACCCGTGAAAGATAGGCTTGGATAATATTCCGCGCGTTTAGCCTGCTTGTTCAGCTCCAACAATTCGATCTGCTTTTCAGCAAGTCTGATCTCTGTACGGTTATTGATATCGAAATCCTCGCTCAACAGGGATGCATCCACATCAAACGTCTCCGCAGGGAATTCGATTTCTTCATTAATATTCATTCCAATAGCGAACTTCAGTGCATTTTCACGAAGTTCCTGTGCATTGATCACCACCTGACGTTGCGCCATCAGGTTGTTGATAGCAACCTCGGTACGGTCCAGGTCAATCTTTTTCATCAATCCAGCATCAACAAGACCTCTCAGCACATCCCTAGTTTTGGTGGTGTTCTGCAAGTTGTTATCGATGGTTTTCAACTGCAGATCCGATTGGTAGACTTCATAGTATGCATTGGCTACTTTCTCGATCAATTGTTCATCGGTCAATTGTGAATTGATCTGATAGAATTCACGTGTTGACTTGGCCGCTTTTAAGCCGGTGAACAACGATTGGTTGAAAAGCTGCTGACTTACCTGCGCCACTGCGTTTGCTTGCCATGGCTGACCGAATGCCACCATAATGGTTTCACCTGGTCGTCCCATCAAAGCACCATCTAAGGCACTTTTCTGGATCAATGGGTTATACGTCAATGAACCTTGACCACTAATCTGTGGCAAGCCCCCAGCCCGAACCTCATCGATCATGTATTCGGAATTCTCCACATCAAGCTTGGCTTTCTTCGCTTCTGCTTTATTTTCCAGCGCATACTTGACAGCCTCCTGTAAAGTCAAGGTTTCCTGCGCATGCAACAATGATCCGGAAAAAAGTCCGGCCATTATTAGGGTAAACACTTTTGTTCTATTCATTCTATTTATTTCGCTAATCTTGCTTCAAAAATTAATTTAACCGCCCGCTTTTGGCTCTCGATGATCTTATCCACATTCGCATCATTCGGAATGCCTGTAATCATGTCGGAAATGGTATGGATAAAACTCACGCCCTTTTGGATCTCAACCATAGCTCGGGCCACTTCATCCACATTGTCCAATACCAAGCCCTCATGGGTCATTGCTTTTTCATATAGGCATTTCAACAACGCCACATCGCGCTGGTAGAAATCCTCCATGACTTCATAGATATCGATGCCCTTGATCCAATCAAGGTTCTCGTTAATATGAAAGATGTAATACTTACGGGTAAAATCCCCCCTCAATTCAATCAGCTTGAACATGGTTTCCATGAAATTGTTCGCATACTGATCGATGACCTTTTTCTCATCTGCCTGTAAATCTGTAGCAATCTTGCATACAACATCCAGAATAAGGGTTGATTTATCCGGATAGTAATAATATAAGTTTGCTTTAGTAATTCGCAGATCATCGGCGATTTCGTTCATTGTGGTCTTATGAAAACCAAAATGAGCAAAGCGTTTCAGCGCTGCCTCGATGATTTGATCCTTACGATTTTCCATTTTTTACCTTTTATTATTTTTGACTTTTTTCAAATTTTGTTCAAAAGTAAAGAATAGATATCAAATAATATCATGCCTTTGTCAAAAATGTGACCATTAACACATATTTAACAAGGGTAAATATTATTTTGTAGAGAAAATGTAGCTTAAATGCGTGCTGTTTAGTCCTGACTGAACATTTTCATAAACTTTTTCTTATCAAAGGAATAGAGCTTGGCAGCTCGATAGGACACGCCTTTCTGAAATTCATTGAGTTCTTTGAGGTACCCCAGGTTGTTGATCTTTTTGCGGAAGTTACGTTTGTCCAATTTTTTGTTGAGCAGTGCTTCATAAACCTGTTGGAGTTGGGTCAATGTAAATTTTGCGGGCAGGAGCTCATACGGGGTTGCGGAATAACTTACGGATTTCTTTAGCCGATCAAGGCCGAGTTGCAGGATTTCCTTGTGGTCAAATGCCAGATCAGGTAGCTCGTCAACAGGGAACCATTTTAACTGACGCATGTAATTGGTACCTGTGGCAATCTTATTACGGACCTCATCCATTTGCACAAGCGCCATATAGGCCACCGTCAAGATACGCCCCTCAGGGTGACGCTTCACGCCGGCAAAGGCGGCAAGCTGATCCATATAGATATCCTTTAAACCGGTCATTTCCAACAGAATCCGCGCAACGGCATCTTCCATCTCTTCATACTTGTTCACGAAATACCCAGGCAATGCCCACCAATCCTTGTACGGATATTCGTTACGTTCTGCCAATAGCACCTTCACTTGACCTTCATCAAAGGCCAAAATCACACAATCAATCGTAAAATGAGTCTGCAAAATCTAAATTTATTTTAATTGATCTACCTTGTTCTTGAAAACCTCAACAATTATAACAATTAAATTAGTTAACCGACGGCTGGAATTGAAAAAAATCAAAAAAGAAAAATAAACGTCGCCCAAAATCGACTAATTTCTTAAAAATGACAACCTTTCCAATCGGAAACCAATCCTCCTCCACCCCACACCTATCCCGTTACAAAAAGAATAAAAAAGGGATAGCACTTCAACCGGCAACTTCGTAATTTTAGCTGGCAAGAAATACAATTTTTGGAATACGACCGCTCTTTGCTTTAAATAATCGTTAAAAACCTTAAATTTCACAAACAAATTACCAAAAAAATTTAATAGTGTAAGAAATACACATTATATTCGTAATTCTAAAAAATAAAAAAGACCTAATGAACAAAATACGAAGAATTGGCGTATATACATCCGGTGGAGATGCTCCAGGCATGAATGCAGCCATTCGAGCGGTAGTTCGCACAGCATTATACAACAATATCAAAGTAACAGGAATTTTTAGGGGGTACGAAGGGATGATCGAGGGGGACTTTACGGAAATGGTGAGTCGTTCCGTGAGTTCAATCCTACAGAAAGGTGGTACTATCCTGAAGTCTGCACGTTGTCCGGAATTCAGAACGCTGGAAGGCCGTAAAAAAGCATATGATAATATCCAACGTTCAGGCATTGATGCATTGGTTGCAATTGGTGGCGACGGAACGTTTACGGGTGCTGAAATATTCTCCCAGGAATATGATATCCCAGTGTTGTGCATTCCCGGCACCATTGACAACGATCTGTATGGTACGGATTACACGTTGGGGTTCGATACGGCGAACAATACCGTTATTGACGCCATCGACAAGATCAAGGATACCGCAGCCTCACACAACCGTTTATTTTTCGTGGAAGTGATGGGCCGTGACTCCGGCTGTATTGCCCTGAATGCGGGTGTTGCAGGCGGTGCCGAAGCCATTATGCTACCCGAAAAGGAAACCGCAATCGATGAACTGATCGATATGCTGGAGACGGCGAAGGACAGGAACAAGACTTCCATGATCGTGATTATCGCTGAAGGCGATAAAAATGGCGGTGCCTACAATGTCGCTAAACGTGTCAATGAAAAATTTGATTTTTATGACACAAAAGTTAGTATATTAGGACATTTGCAACGTGGGGGTTCCCCAAGCAGCTTTGACCGTGTCCTCGCTACCCGAATGGGGTACTTTGCCGTAAATGAATTATTGAAAGGTAACAGAAGTGCAACCGTGGGTATCCGTGGCAGTAAGATGGTGACCACTACCCTGGAGGAAGCCTTGCGCGGAAAGGAATTCAAACTGGACGAGGAACTGATCACGATTGCTGAAGTAATGAATATATAACCATATGATAGCAGTAGTATTTAGCGGTTCACGATATGCCGATTGGCGCTTAGCAGAAAAAGGAAGAATTCTTCACGGTTTCCGAACAACCGGTATCAACCCCTATATACAAGATGAACGGTTCATCTACCAGATCCTGAACAAGAACACGCAACTGATCAACCATGCCGAGCGGATCCGCAAGATCTATTTCTTCGGTGCGGGGGCTTCCTCCCGTGAGCGGCAGGAAAAGATCGAGAACGTCTTCATGCAGTTCTTCAAGAATGCCAAGGTAAAGGTCAGCCACGATATGCTGGCATCGGCCATCTCGACCTTCGGCAATGAAAAGGGCATCATCGGTATCATCGGTAGTGGATCCAACGCTGCGTATTACAATGGAAGAAAAATAATCGAGAACAATTTTGGCCTTGGATACATTCTAGCAGATGAGGCCTCCACCAATTGGCAGGGCAGGATGATCCTGAAGGACTTCCTGACGGAATCCATGCCGCCGGGTTTCCGCGAGAAATTCGAACGCAAGCACAACCTGGATCGGAAGGGCATTTTGGATAAAACGTACAATACACCGAATCCGAATATCTTCCTGACCTCCTTTGCCGATTTCATCCTCGAGAACAAGGATGATCCCTATGTGGAGGGGATCATCAAAAAAGGCTTGGATACGTATGTGAAGACCTATGTGGTCCCACTTTCCGAAGCCTATCCCGATGCAACCTTAAATTTTACAGGTTCGGTGGCCAACAATTACGGAGATTGGTTGCGGCAGATTGCCAAAGACCATCACTTGGTAATCGGAACCATCATCAAGGAACCTGTACAAAACCTAGTAAAATATTATTTAAATAAAAATTAGTAGAAATGAAAATTGGAATTAACGGATTTGGCCGTATTGGCCGCTTAGCATTCAGAGCTGCTGTGAAACGCAGTGATATCGAAGTAGTGGGAATCAATGACTTAGTTGAACCTGACTACTTAGCATACATGTTGAAATATGACTCTACACACGGTCAATTCGACGGAACGGTAGAAGTTAAAGATGGCAACTTGGTTGTAAACGGAAAAACGATCCGCATCACGGCTGAGAAAGACCCGGCAAACCTGAAATGGGATGAAGTGGGTGCTGAAGTGATCATCGAATCTACAGGATTTTTCCTTACACAGGAATTGGCGCAGAAACACATCGATGCCGGTGCGAAAAAAGTAATCATGTCCGCTCCTGCAAAGGATGACACACCTACTTTCGTAATGGGTGTAAACCATAAAGAATTGAAAGCAGAATACAACATCGTATCCAATGCTTCTTGTACAACAAACTGTTTAGCGCCAATCGCTAAGGTATTGAACGATAAATTCGGTATCGTAGAAGGTTTGATGACAACTGTACACGCTGTTACAGCTACACAAAAGACTGTTGACGGTCCTTCAGCGAAAGACTGGAGAGGTGGTCGTGGAGCTTACCAGAACATTATCCCATCCTCAACAGGTGCGGCTAAGGCGGTAGGCCTTGTATTGCCTGCGTTGAAAGGTAAATTAACAGGTATGTCCCTTCGCGTTCCTACACCGGATGTTTCCGTTGTTGACTTAACGGTACGTTTGGAAAAAGGTGCTTCTTACGAGGACATCAAGAAAGCCATGAAAGATGCTTCTGAAGGCGAATTGAAAGGTATCCTTGGCTATACTGAGGACGATGTGGTATCTACTGACTTCTTGGGGGATGCACGTACATCCATCTTCGACGCAAAAGCAGGTATCTCCTTGAACGATAACTTCGTGAAAGTGGTTTCTTGGTATGACAATGAGTGGGGTTACTCCAACAAAATCATTGATCTAGCGCAAGAGGTTGCTAAATTATCGTAATCAGGCCTAGAAATAGAAAAGGCGATGTCAGAAATCTGACATCGCCTTTTTTTATAGTTTTAAGCCCTTAGAACGTTGGTGCATCCTTCATCAGGAAGCCACCACCCAACAGGTCATCACCTTCATAGAATACAGCCGATTGCCCTGGTGCAATACCTTTCACTTGGTGCTCAAAATCAACCTGCATGATACTTCCATGTTGTGTCAATGTTGAAATCGCTCCAGAATCCTTATACCTGATCTTGGTAATCGCTTCCATCGGTGCATCAAGGGAAGCATACTTCACCAGATTCACATCGCGCACAAAGGCCTGCCCTCTTTCCAGCTCATGTTCTTCTCCCAAGACCACGGAGTTGCTCTCCGGTAGGATCTCGATCACGAACATCGGTTTGCCCAAGGCAATACCCAAGCCCTTACGTTGACCAATGGTAAAATACGGATAACCGATATGCTGACCTACGACCGTACCATCGGATAGCAGGAAATTTCCAGGACCGATCTCTTGGTCGATCGTCGGACGCTTATGGCGTAGGAAAGAACGGTAATCGTTATCCGGCACAAAGCAGATCTCATAGCTTTCGGATTTATTGGCGATCTCTTTCTGTCCCATATCCAGCGCCATTTGGCGGATCTCTTTTTTGGTGAAATTCCCCAATGGAAATTGCGTACGCGCCAGGTTCTCCTGGGATACGCCCCACAGCACGTAGGATTGGTCCTTATTCTCGTCACGCCCTTTGGAAATGACGTATCGGCCATTGTCGTGCAGGCGGATATTCGCATAATGACCCGTTGCGATAAACTCACAGTCCAATTTATCCGCACGCTTCATCAGTGCCTCCCATTTGATATGGGTATTGCACAGCACGCATGGATTTGGTGTGCGACCGGCGATATATTCATCCACAAAATTATCGATTACATAATCTCCGAATTCGGAACGGATATCCAAAATATAATGCGGGAAACCATAGTTTACCGCTAAGGTACGCGCATCATTTATACTGTCCAGGCTGCAGCAGCCTGTTTCCTTTGAAGAGCCCCCGGAACTTGCATAATCCCAGGTTTTCATCGTAATACCTATGACTTCATAGCCTTGTTCATGGAGCATGACGGCAGCAACGGAACTATCCACTCCCCCACTCATAGCTACCAGAACTCTTCCTCTTTTACTCATAACATTTTATTGAAGTGCAAAGATACCGTTATTTGCGTATACGCAATGTTTATTTGATGTAATTTTATCTCTATCAAAATCAAGCCGTTGAAAATTTAGCACAAAATATTTGTCCCAAAAGTTTTGGAATTCGAAAAAAGACCCTACATTTGCAACGCAAGTCCGGTAACGGTTCATGCACAAAAGGTGCCATAGCTCAGTTGGTAGAGCAAAGGACTGAAAATCCTTGTGTCGCTGGTTCGAATCCAGCTGGCACCACAAAAAGCCCGTCAGAGACGGGCTTTTTTAGTATTTAGTAATTAGAATTTAGTAGTTAGACCTATTTCTTCATCTCTGTCTATAGATATACCAATGAACTTGATATTTCTACCTTTCATATCCTCTTCTAATTTATGAATGTAAGGAACTTGAACCCGACAATTCATACACCATTCTGCCCAAATATTGATATAAAGATAACTACCGTTTTTTTGAACGAAAAAAAAGATAAGCTTTTTTATAGGGTTCGATAGAAGTTCAATAGTATAAAAAGAAAAAGCCCCAACCTTTTTTGGGACCCTATATTACCTTAAATTATATTTTAGTTTACGATATAAAATTCACTAGATAGATAAATGTGTTTTTTGATTCCATCAAATGGCATAAATCCTTTTACGATTCTATATTTACCTGTTTTCAAATCTTTTTTATCAAAGTATCTATAAAGATCTATTTCAGTTTCTATTTTATTGAATTTATCAAATCGAAACAGAATGTCATTAAAAGCGACTACCATTTTTATAGAACCCTCGATTTTAGGTTTCTTAAAGCTCACTACTTTCCAATTCTTGCCGTTCCACTTTTGTAAAATAAAGCGATAGCCTGCACCATAAGCTTTCATATTTTCAGTCCTAGTAAAGGTTATAGTGATTTTTTTGGGAATAATATTTTTCTTTATGGTGTCGGGGACAATCTCAAGCGTTATGTAATTGTTTGGGTCATCTAAAAACCTAAAGCAATTTCCATGAATTGTGTCCTTCACTGATAGAGTCTGGCCCTGTGTAGATTTGAAAAGTAGGAAAAACCATACCGTTAATACTATGACATATTTTATGGAACTAATAATTTTCATTAGACAAGTTTTACATTCGAGTTAAGTTAAGGTCGTAAGGTTTCTATCAAATGGACTGTCTTTCACTTAGGTTTAGTAAAAGTATTATAAATAATTAATAAATAAAAATATTATTTAGTAAAAAATATGCAATTGAACTATTACAAAATAGATAAGGTATTTTTGTTTATAATAGTTAAGTAATAGAATAAGAGTAATAAATTACTATTGGCTGTCAATACTAAAAGTAAATATGGTATTACTATTAAATACCGTTTTAATGTTATATCCTTTGTTCTGAAATTCATTAAAAAAAGCCCCCCCTACAGGTAGTCATGGTCGGAAGATTTTTCTTCCGACTTTTTTATGTTTTATATGGATAAAAATAATTTTATAATTATCTGATAATCAAACTTTTATCACAGTATTTAAAGACCACAAAGTTTCCCTTAGTCAGGTTCTGGATTTCATTCCCGAGTCGCTTTTAAGCCACCTTTCACCAACCACCAAGGTTGACCATTTTAGCAAGGTCCTCCATGGGAGGAAAATGTTCTATTGCTCTTGTTCTGTGTTTTTTGACAACGTTAGATTGAGCCAGAGGACACTTGAGGACACCTTTAACAGTAGCGTCTTCAAAGCCCTGTTTGGATTGGGGGAAGAAGAAAGGGTTCGCAGGAGCTCCATCTCTGAGATACTTTCCAAGATCGACTCCAGTTATTTCAAAGAGATCTATGAGCAGATGTATTTACGGCTTGCGGAATCCTATGACAAAACGAAGATAGCCAAATACAACCTGATACGGGTTGACAGCACTATTGTTGCCGATGCCTGCTCTAAGCTAAAGGAAGGGATCGACCAGAAAAGCGGCAAGAAATTAGTGAAATTCAGTTTTTCATTTGATGGCATCCTACCTTCGGGGGTAGAGGTTTTCACAGGTCAAAAATACTCTTCCGAAGACTCCGCACTCCCGGAAGCTGTTTTAAGACATGTAAGAAAAGAAGAGCATCACCACAATATTTATGTCATCGACAGGGGTCTGCAATCAACACGGACCATGAAAGAATTTGAGGAAGGATCCGTAAAATTCATCATCCGTTCGAAAGGAAACAGAAAATTTGAAGAGATTGAACCGTTACTTGACGCGGAGAAATCCCTAAAATGGGATGATTGGGAGGTGCTGAAAGACAGCAAGGTAAAGCTTTACACTGGAAATCCCATCCAGAACAAACGGGGCAAACAGCATTATCGGCAAGAGAAAGTGGAAACCGTATTCCGTTTGGTGGTCATCGGGAACCAAAGGACGAACAGGGAATTTTGGTTCCTGACCAACGAATTCAATCTTTCTGCCAAGGAAATTTCTGATTATTATAGAAAGCGCTGGGACATTGAAGTGTTCTTCAGGTTCCTGAAACAGGAACTCAACCTGAGCCATCTGGTTTCAATGAACAAGAACGGGATTGAGGTGATGGTCTATATGACAATGATTGCAGCGATGCTTTTGCTTATTTACAAAAAAGCCAATAATTTGGGCTTCAAAACCGCTAAAAGACGGATAGCAATGGAGCTACGGGATATGATAACTACTATTCTAATCATATTTGCCGGAGGCGACCCGGGTAAGGTTTTTAAGACATAAAAAATGGTCGGAATTTCTTCCGACCATGACTAGTCAGAGACGGGCTTTTTTAGTATTTAGTAATTAGAATTTAGTAGTTAGACCTATGGCGCCCTGCCGGGGAAATCATGTACACCCTACGCCCTATTTTCATCTTATTCCATTGATTTTTTATTTATTTCATTGTCTAAGCCGTCAATAAGCCCAGGAATAGGAATTAAGCGTTTAAAACTGGGCTTGGTTTATGAGGCTTTCTATTCAGTATAAAAAATTGATAATCAACATTTTAAATCAATAATTAGTCGATCTTCTATTTCATGTAGTAGAGACCTTGTCTGAGGTGCGTCCGAGGTGAGAGCGTGGTCAGAGCGTGGTGAGAGCGTGTCTATAGCACGGCTCCACCACGTACGCAACTCGGACGGAATCCGCACGGGCCTCGGACAAGGTCACTAGGGCGTCTTGCCCAAATCAGCGCAGATTTTGAAAGTTTTGTTGGCAGCTTTTTAGGGGAAGAAAATTATGAAAATGGCAATGCGAGAGCGTGTAGTGATTTTTACTTTGCTAAAAATTCAAGCTGTTAATTAATAATAGGGTAGATAATCAATAATAACAATGGTGAATTTATAATTGGTGTTTGGAAGCGAGTATTTTGAGAACAATTGCGGATAATTGATTGTAATTTAACACTTTATAATGAATAATTGAAATTTTATTTTTGAGAAATAGGTTTTCAGAGATAGGAATTGATGAGTAACGCTGGCGCAAGAGTTGTGCGGATGGATTGTGCGGTGGATCTCTTGTGCCTTTGGCTAAAGCTAATAGTTACACCCCTCTGGGGTTATTTCGCGCTCCAATGCGTGAGCTAAAATAGTGACACCCCTTCGGGGTTGGATAGCGTGTGATATAATAATTTAAAATGATTATGTCTTCGTACGTCTTGGATAGTAAGGCAGATGGTTTGGATCACTTGTCCGCGCAAATTGTTTAAGCACCAAATCCGCCATGCCATATGGCCGTGCTACAATTACAAAAATGGCACATCCATAAGATTATCCTCCATGCAACCCCGCTAGGGGTGTAACTATTTTAGAACACACCAGAACCAATCCATGAAACCCCAGAGGGGTGTAACTACTTTAGAACATGTTGAATCAATCGTATGCAACCCGGGCACCAGCGTACCGTTTAAGGTGCTGTTTTTTTTGTGCCTCCGGCATGTTTTGAGGCACAAGTCCGCCACCGCGCAGCCCACATCAAAAGACTTGCGCCAGCGTGCGAAATGACGCGATTAGGGCGTTTTTTTGGGATGGGATGGGCGCGCTCTGCGCGCCCATCCCATCCCAAAAAAACGCCCCTTTTAAAGCCGTAAACAACGCTGGCGCAAGAGTTGTGCGGATGGCCTGTGCGGCTGTTCTCTTGTGCCTTTGGCAACAGCTAATAGTGACACCCCTTCGGGGTTGGATAGCGTGTTAAATATCTTATTAAATGGTCCGCCTTCTAAAGTGGTAGAAAGCAGGATCGGCTGTTCTCTTCTGCCTTTGGCATGTTAAACACAATTCCGCCATGCAACCCCGCTAGGGGTGTAACTATTTTAGAACACACCTGAACAAATCCATGCAACCCCAGAGGGGTGTAACTATTTTAGAGCATGTTGAATCAACGTATGCAACACGTGCACCAGCGTCCCGTTTAAGGTGCTGTTTTTTTTGTGCCTACGGCATGTTTTTGGCACAAGTCCGCCACCGCGCAGCCCACATCAAAAGACTTGCGCCAGCGTGCGAAATGACGCGATTAGGGCGTTTTTTTGGGATGGGATGGGCGCGCTCTGCGCGCCCATCCCATCCCAAAAAAACGCCCCTTTTAAAGCCGTAAACAACGCTGGCGCAAGAGTTGTGCGGATGGCCTGTGCGGCTGTTCTCTTGTGCCTTTGGCAAAAGCTTATAGTTACACCCCTCTGGGGTTATTTCGCGCTCTAATGCGTGAGCTAAAATAGTGACACCCCTTCGGGGTTGAATAGCGTGTTATATAATAATTTAAAATGATTATGTTTTCGTACGTGTTGGATGCTAAGGCGCTTCGGCTGTTCTCTTCTGCCTTTGGCATGTTAAACACAATTCCGCCATGCAACCCCAGAGGGGTGTAACTACTTTAGAACATGTTGAATCAAACGTATATAACCCGTGCACCAGCGTGCCGTTTAAGGTGCTGTTTTTTTTGTGCCTACGGCATGTTTTTGGCACAAGTCCGCCACCGCGCAGCCCACATCAAAAGACTTGCGCCAGCGTGCGAAATGACGCGATTAGGGCGTTTTTTTGGGATGGGATGGGCGCGCTCTGCGCGCCCATCCCATCCCAAAAAAACGCCCCTTTTAAAGCCGTAAACAACGCTGGCGCAAGAGTTGTGCGGATGGCCTGTGCGGCTGTTCTCTTGTGCCTTTATCAAAATCTTTTAACGCCCCCACAACTACCCCCCTTCCCACCATCTAGATAAAATTATATCGGTGATAATAACCGTTTTACAGGCTTTTAACCAATATTTGTTTGCATTTCACCCTAGGATTTTTACCTTTGTAACGTTGTAAGCGAATAACAACGCTTTTCAACATCATCTGCCAAGTTACAGATCCTCAAAAAAACTTGAAAAGGTGCCATAGCTCAGTTGGTAGAGCAAAGGACTGAAAATCCTTGTGTCGCTGGTTCGAATCCAGCTGGCACCACAAAAAGCCCGTCTCTGACGGGCTTTTTTAGTAGGACGCCCTATCGTGGGAAAACAAACCAGCCTTTCCTCCTCCCTCACCACTCCCCTTACCTACAAGTAACTGGTTACCTATGGGTAACGCATGAGGTCCCTTTCTCCAAAACAGCTTACCTTTGTTCTACAAAATCAGAACTAACGACATGAAACAAACGGTATTAATTACAGGAGCAAATAGTTTTATCGCAAGACACCTTATCCCACAATTGGCGGGCAAATACAACATTAAACTTTTAACGCGTACCCCAGAGGCGGATAATGAGTTCGCCTGGGACCTGGAATCCTGGACAATCGACGAACATGCCTTGGACAATGTGGATTACATCGTGCACCTCGCAGGCTCCAAGCTGAATGACGGTACACCGCTTACTGAACAGCGCCAGAAACTGGTTTATGATACCCGGATCGGAGCTGCCAATTTCTTGCATAAGGAATTGCAAAAGCGCGGACAAAAACTGCAGGCATTTGTTTCCGCCTCGGCAATAGGGTATTACGGATTCACGGACAGCACCGAGGAGATTGATGAAAATGGCAAAAAAGGACAAGGATTCGGGGCTGAACTGAGCGATGATTGGGAAAAGGCAGCAGATCAGTTTAAAACTGATGGTGTAGCGGAGCATGTTTCAAAAATCAGGGTTTCCTTGGTTCTGGGACATGACGGTGGCATCTTCCCGATCTATAAAAACATGGTCCTGCAGGATCCATCCGTAGCGCAGCAGCCGAATGGTGCATCCTACCCTTGGAATCACGTGGAGGACATGGCCGGGATATTTGCATTTGCGGTGGAGAACAACCTGGATGGTGTGTTCAATTCCGTAGCACCAGAGCCGGCCTCCTTACAGGATATCTTCAAGGTAATTTCCAATGAATTGAAAGGTACAGATTACACCATTGCACCATTCAAGGGACAGCATTTGGTAGCTCACCGCATCGTAGACGCGGGCTACACGTTCAAATATCCAGCAATCAGCGCCGCTGTACAGGATATTTTGAGCAAATAATCAAAACATTTAAAAAGGAGTAGACATGAATTACAGAAATATAGAGCAGGTACTTACACCGCGGAACTTCAATTGGGTAGGTGATGCATTTTACACCACTTCCTTTATCGGAAAGGAAATCCCTCGCACACGGATGTCCCCATTCTTCGCAGTGGGTTACAATGCCGACATTGACTTTGAAGCCAAGGAAATCCCACGTGGGGTTGGTGCCCATCCGCACAAAGGCTTTGAAACGGTGACCATTGCCTATAAAGGAAAAATCGAACACAAGGACAGCCGTGGGAACCATGGAGTCATCGGCGAGGGTGATGTGCAATGGATGACTGCGGGATCCGGCATTCTCCACCAGGAATACCACGAGGAAGAATTTTCCAAACGCGGCGGCACATTCCAAATGGTACAAATGTGGGTCAACCTCCCGGCGAAGGATAAGGAAACTGCACCTAAATATCAGGATTTGCGCGTTGGTGAAATGACCAGGGTACCGATCGATGAGCGGAGCTTCGTCAATGTCATCGCTGGTGAATACCAAGGACAGCAAGGAACGGGAACAACCTTTTCACCAATCGATCTTTACAATGCGTATTTGCAACAGGGATCTTCAGCTAAATTCACGTTCAACAATACCTGGAGCACCGCAATCTTGGTAATCGAAGGCAGCGTCATGGTAAATGATAGCCAGGAACTGGCGAAGGATAGTTTTGCAATGTTCGAGAACAATGCGGCAGATACTTTCAAATTGACCGCAACCAGTGAAGATACTTTGGTACTTATCATGAGTGGGGAACCATTAAATGAACCAATCGCACATTATGGCCCTTTTGTCATGAATACACAGGAACAGTTGGCGCAAGCCTTCGAAGATTTCCACGCTGGCAAATTCGGCAGGTTGTAAACTAGAAAATCAATGTCAATAATTTAGGCTGGAACAGCTTTGTTTCCAATAAAAAAACCGTGATTAGGTAATAATCACGGTTTTATTTTTTGTCCAACTTCTTGATCACCCAAAATCGTACATAAATACGGCTATAACTTAGTTAGTTTTTTCACCATCAACATATATTGCCTTTTGAGCTTCAAATTGAGTTAAAATCCTAACAATAGCCAATTTACCACCTTCGTCCACCATTACCTTAATCAGGAAAAAGTTAATTTCAGATACTTTTTTAGCTTTTTTATAAAAACAAAAGCAACTGATAATCAATAAATTATAACTATTAACGAATTTTAATAAAAAATACCTTACAAATGGTATTTTTTATTTGCCCAAGACTCAATATATTAGTACATCAACATTTGAATTCCTTCAGACCGGATTTCGTTTGTAAATTCTAACCAACTAATTATTAATCGAATCGGCTAACTTCTGATTTCAACGTTGACTACATACATGGAAATTCTGTGTTCCCTACACAATTTCTTCATATTAAGCCGTCCTGGCTTTTGTTAAACAATAAATGGCTAGATATTTTCCATCTAGCCATCTTTTTTTAAGATCTTTCAATTCCTAAAGGTCTTACTCCTACAAGTACCCCAATAAGTAATAGATTATGATAAATACGACAATGGTTCCAAAACAACCAAGTCCCATTTTCTTTGCCCCCCAACCGGCAATAAGTGCTCTAAAAAATTTATTCATAGTAAATCCTAATTTGATAATCGATTTACTAACAATAATCATTTAAAAATGTTTCAGATTTTATATCACGAATTGCAATTTCTTCGGAAAAGTACCGATGGAGCTCACGTCCGTCACCGTGCAGGGTCCAAATGGCCTTTGGCTTCACCTGTTCTATAAAGTATAGGATATCAGCCCAATCGACATGATCCGAGAGGTATAGACTGATGTCATTCTGTGCCTGCAAACGCTCCCAACCGGAGGCAAAAGCCTTCAGCACATTTTTTGCATGCCGATAGCTATTGAACGTCAATGGCGGTACCAGATAAACCTTGTTACTGCCGGCTTCTTTCATCGCCTTTCTGTTGTACACCTCGTATTGCAGGCGCACGTCCCCCATCGCATCATAGATCCGATGGAACGGCAGGATATTGTGGTGCACCAGCACGTGTTTGTGTGGCAGATAGGTATTCAATAAAGCAGTGATGCGCTGCGCCTTTCCCAAGGCATAACAGCCCAACAGGATATTGCTGGAAACATCCAGTTTCATGATCTCGCCAACAGGATCGGGATGTTTCGTATCGGGGTTGGCAAACGTAGTTTCCGTGATCAGCACATCTGCAGGAACAATCTGGATGGCCTCGCACGTAGGGTCCTCCTGCAGCTTATAATCGCCAGTATACAGATACCGGACTCCCTTATAGACCATTAGGATCTGGGCACTGCCGAGGATGTGACCCGCAGGATAAAAAACAAGCTCCACACCGTTAATCGAAAATCCAGCCGTAAAGCCTTGGATATGGTAACTCGACAATGGTTGCTTGGGATAGCGGTATTGCATCATCTGCGCGGTTGCAGCCGTGGCATAGATATTTTTATGACCAGGGGATGCATGGTCGCCATGCGCATGGGAAACAACGGCGTTTTCAACCGGATACAACGGATCCAAGTAGAAATTTCCATAGGAACAGTAATACCCTTTGTCCCTTTTGACCAAAAAGTCTTCAAGTATTTGCATTTAATTATTTTGGATCTGGAGGAATCGCTCATGCAGAGCAATCACTTGTTCCACCAGGCTATGAAGGTCATCATTATATACGATATAGTCTGCTAATTTCTCCTTTTCTTCCTCCGCCATTTGTTTGTCCATTCGACTGAGGACTTCTTCACGACTCACACCATCGCGTTCCATGACACGTGTGATGCGCAGGTCCTTGGGAGAAGATATCAGAATGTTGATATCCAGGGAAGCATAGGAGCCGCTTTCAAATAGCAATGCCGCCTCTTTGATGCTGTATGCTGCTGTTTGGGCATCTGCCCAATCCTGTCCGTCCTTAATGACTGCCGGATGGACGATGGCATTTAATTTCTTAAGTTCCTCGGCATTGGCAAACACCCGATTGGAGAGCCATTTCCGGTTCAATTCACCGGATTCAAAATAAACCTCCGGGCCAAATGTTTCCGTAAGCGCTTTCCGCACGGCGTCGCTCTTGGTCATGATCCCTTTGGCTTCTTTATCGGCATCATAGGTCGGGATACCCAATACTTTGAAGATCCGTGTAACCACACTCTTGCCGACACCAATCCCTCCGGTAATTCCTATCTTTAAACCCATACTATCTCCTTACAAAAAAATCCACGTTCTGCGGCTCGATACTCAATACCTGGCAGTAATCAGGCACCTTGGTCATGATGACCGGCAGGCTGCTTACATTATGGTCCTTCCACGCTTCCAGATCAACAACCGCTTCAAAGTCGCGTGAGGTGTATTTGTTATAATCCTTAACGGCAAGCAGGATGGTCGCTTTGACCTTACTCGGCAAAACGCGGACCGAGGTCACCCCCTTGCTGTTTTCGACTTTGATCGGCAATTCGATAATCTTCTCTGTCATTTCCCCTACCGGGATGATAACTTCGGCAAAGGTCGGATAGATGGTGATATTGGTCCGTTGCTGCTTGTTGAGGTAAGCTACGGTACGCACATCGGTATTTACGTCTTTCCCTTTGATGGTATCGGTTTCGAGGTATTCAATACTGGCCACGTCTTCCAACGGTCCGGTGATCGTCACATATTCAGGCACGGTGCGCGTTGCACCTATGACACCATACTGGCGCTGAAAGGTAAGATTCTGCACCGCTTTAACGGGCACCTTGCGCTGGGTCTGCTTGGAGAAATCAAAATATAGGGTGTCTGGAGAGACGCCGACCACTTGTTTATCTCCAGGAAACTGGCGGTTAATAAAACCGATCTGGTTGCCGAAGACAATGAAATTTCGGGATTTCAGTCCACTGAGGTCGACCTGGATCTTTGCTGTATCGGGCCGCAGTCTTTCCATGAAGACCTTCCAGCCGGACATTTTTATATTTACCGTTACCGTATCGGACTGCAGGGGGTGAAAGGCTTTGTTCTCGGGCAAATTAACATAGGTCATGCTTGCCTTTTTCGTGAAATTGTAATCACTGGAAATAGCAAACAGTGTCCAAGCTAAAAATGAGATAATGATACAGCGCAGGAAAATGGACAATTTCCGCCGCTGGGTCTTGTTAATTCGCCTTAAAGCCATGCTACAAATGTAGTATTTTGAAGCGAGAAATCACATTTTAGGGAAAGCCGCTCACATTGCCGGAAAAAAGGCTTTAACCTGACAAAAAGAAACTTTCCATACCCCATTTATTGTGAAAATATTCCGTAACTTTGCGGAATAATTGAAGGACCTTCAAATTCACTATAAAAATGATTCATTTCTTCGTGAACCCATTGAACATTGCTTACGCTGTTCAAACCCAAAAAGAGCTATCAACCGACGATATTTCCAAATTAAACTGGCTGTTTGGCAATGCCAAGAAACAAGATGAGCTGACCCTTAACGACAGTTATGTTGGCCCACGTGCAGCCATGGTTACACCATGGAGTACCAATGCCGTGGAGATTACCCAGAACATGGGGATCGAAGGGATTATCCGCATTGAGGAGTTCCAGCAAGTGGCTGCCGATTTCTCGGATTTCGATCCGATGGTGTCCCAGAAATTCTCGGCCCTAACACAGGATATGTTTACGATCAACATCTCTCCGGAGCCGATTATGGATATCGACGACATTCAGGCCTATAACCAATCCGAAGGGTTGGCATTAAGCGCTGAAGAGGTGGATTATCTGAATAACCTGTCGGATAAAATCGGTCGAAAACTTACAGATTCTGAGGTTTTTGCCTTCTCCCAAGCCAATTCGGAACACTGCCGCCACAAAATCTTTAACGGTACATTCGTTATCGATGGCGAGGAGCAACCTACTTCCCTATTCAAACTGATCAAGAAGACATCGGAGACCAATCCCAACCAGATTGTGTCTGCCTATAAAGATAACGTAGCCTTTATCAAGGGGCCACGTGTTACGCAATTTGCACCGAAAACTGCGGACAAACCGGACTTCTATGCGGAGAAAGAGTTTGATTCCGTGATTTCCCTTAAAGCGGAGACCCACAATTTCCCGACCACGGTTGAACCATTCTCCGGCGCGGCGACAGGATCGGGTGGTGAAATCCGTGACCGCCTTGCTGGTGGCCAGGGTGCTTTACCATTGGCTGGAACGGCAATCTACATGACCGCCTATTCCAGACTTTTACAGGATCGCCCTTGGGAAAAAGGAATGCAGGAGCGTGAATGGCTTTATCAAACACCTTTGGATATCCTGATCAAGGCATCCAATGGCGCTTCGGATTTCGGAAATAAATTTGGACAACCTTTGATTACGGGTTCCGTCCTTACCTTCGAACACGAAGAGGATGGACGTAAATTGGGCTACGATAAAGTTATTATGCAAGCTGGTGGTATTGGCTATGGTAAATTGAGCCAAGCCAAGAAGCATGAGCCACAGACTGGCGACAAGATCGTTATCCTGGGTGGCGAGAACTACCGGATCGGTATGGGTGGTGCAGCAGTATCTTCTGCGGACACCGGCGCATTCGGATCGGGAATTGAGCTGAATGCCATCCAACGTTCAAATCCAGAGATGCAGAAGCGTGCCGCAAATGCCATTCGTGCCTTTGTGGAAAGCGAAAACAACCCAATCGTATCCATTCATGACCACGGTGCAGGCGGTCACCTGAACTGTCTATCTGAATTGGTAGAAGATACAGGCGGTTTGATCGACCTGGACAAACTTCCGGTTGGAGACCCTACCCTATCGGCAAAAGAAATCATCGGTAATGAATCCCAAGAACGCATGGGCTTGGTAATTGCCAAAGAGGATATCGAGACGTTGAAAACTGTAGCTGACCGGGAAAGAGCACCGATGTATGCCGTTGGTGATGTGACCGGCGACCACCGATTCACCTTTGAATCGAAAACTACAGGTGAGAAACCGATGGACTATGCGCTGGAAGATTTCTTCGGTTCATCGCCGAAGACCATCATGAACGACAAGAAGGTTAACCGTACATACGCTGACCTTTCCTATACGAGCCAAGACATCCCTACTTACGTTAACCAAGTCCTGCAACTGGAAGCAGTTGCGGCGAAAGATTGGTTGACCAATAAAGTGGACCGTTGTGTTGGTGGCCGCGTTGCCAAACAACAGTGTGTTGGACCATTGCAACTGCCATTGAACAACGTTGGGGTGATGGCCCTGGATTATAAATCGACTGAAGGTATTGCTACTACAGTTGGGCACTCGCCTCTAACGGCGTTGGTTGATCCCGCTGCTGGTTCACGCAACGCCATGGGCGAAGCACTATCCAATATTGTTTTTGCACCGATCATCAACGGCTTGGCAGGTATTTCCCTATCGGCAAACTGGATGTGGGCATGTAACAACGAAGGAGAAGATGCACGCTTATATGCTGCCGTAAAAGCTTGTTCGGACTTTGCCATTGCGTTGGGCATCAATATCCCAACGGGTAAGGATTCCCTATCCATGAAGCAGAAATACCCGAACGGTGAGCATGTCATTGCTCCGGGTACTGTCATCATCTCTGCCGGCGGAAACTGTACAGATATCACGAAAGTGGTGGAACCGGTACTGAAAAAAGATGCAGGCTCCATTTACTACATCAACCTGTCGAA
Organism: Sphingobacterium lactis; assembly: GCF_011046555.1. NCBI lineage: Bacteria > Pseudomonadati > Bacteroidota > Sphingobacteriia > Sphingobacteriales > Sphingobacteriaceae > Sphingobacterium > Sphingobacterium lactis. The sequence continues at coordinate 1,920,725 of NZ_CP049246.1, read as the reverse complement.
GGATCGCTTTAAATTGGGCGGATCGTCCTTCGCGCAGATCTTAAATAAAGTGGGATCGGAAGTTCCTTCCATCCAGGACGCGAACTATTTCAAGACAGCCTTTAACACAGTTCAAGAATTGATCAAAGCAGATCAGATCGTTGCAGGTCACGATATTGGTTCTGGAGGTTTGATCACGACGCTATTGGAGATGTGTTTTGCGGATGTGGATCTTGCAGCAAATTACGATCTTTCTCCATTGCAGGAAACGGACTCCGTTAAGGCTTTGTTCAACGAAAACATCGGCTTGGTGCTCCAAGCAAAAGATAACAATGCATTCGAATCGGCTATGCAAGCTGCAGGTGTCGAAGCAGTGAAGATTGGAGAGGCAATTTCCGGAAATGAAATTACCATTGCAAACCATGCAGACTCCTTTACGTTCCAAGTGGAAGAGAGCCGTGACATTTGGTTCAAAACCTCTTTCCTATTGGATCAGAAGCAATCGAAAAACGGTACTGCCGAAGAACGCTACAAGAACTACAAGAACCAGCCGTTGCGTTTCGAATTCCCGGCACACTTTACAGGTAAAAAACCAACGATCGATTCAAGCAAACCTAGACCTAAAGCGGCAATCCTTCGTGAAAAGGGTTCCAACTCGGAACGTGAGATGGCAAATGCCATGTACCTTGCGGGATTTGACGTGAAGGATGTTCACATGACGGACTTAATCTCCGGCCGTGAGACGCTGGAGGACATCCAGTTTATCGGTGCCGTAGGTGGATTCTCCAATTCAGATGTTCTTGGTTCAGCCAAAGGATGGGCCGGCGCATTTCTTTACAATGAAAAAGCGAAGAAAGCCCTGGAGAATTTTTATGCACGCCCGGATACCCTTTCCGTTGGTATCTGTAATGGATGTCAGTTGTTCATGGAATTGGAATTGATCAATCCGGAGCACAAGGTGCACGGCAAGATGTTGCACAATACTTCTCAGAAACACGAATCCAACTTCGTATCCGTTAAAGTTCAGGAGAATAATTCCATTATGCTCTCTACGCTTGCAGGTACTACCCTTGGGGTATGGGTTTCGAACGGTGAAGGAAAGTTCAACCTACCGGAGGCTGAGGACCAGTACAATATCGTCGCGAAATATGCCTATGCTGAATATCCGCACAGCCCGAATGGAGCCGATTACAACACAGCTATGCTGTGTGATAAAACAGGTCGCCATTTGGTAACCATGCCACATATTGAGCGTTCCACTTTCCAATGGAACTGGGCAAATTACCCTGACGGTCGCAAAGATGAGGTTACACCATGGTTGGAAGCCTTTGTCAATGCCCGTGAGTGGATTGAAAATCAAAGCAAATAAGTTGGAATAACATAACAGTTGTAAAAAATCCCGATGGCACCGCCATTGGGATTTTTTATTATATTGATTTCTTAAACACCAATATTATGCAGGCACGTGATGAGAAACTTCAGCAAATCAAGAATTGGATTGCCGACAATGCCGATATCCGAGCAGCGTTGCTGACCAGCTCCCTGGTGAATCCCTTGGCCCCAGTCGATGACTTTAGTGATCTGGATATCGAGCTGGTTTTTTCCGATGTGGACAAATATATGCGCGACAGCTCTTGGTTGGATGCCTTTGGGGATGTACTGAATTATTATGAGGAGGATGCAAGCGCATTTGCCGATAAACATGCCATGAAAATGGTGCAATATTGGGACACCGTGAAAGTGGATTTTAAGTTGTATTCCACAGCTCAATTTCGCGCGGAGGTGACAGCGGAAAAACTGCCCGAGGACTGGGATATCGGCTATATCGTCCTCGCCGACAAGGATAACCTGACCGAAGGGATACAACCGCCAAGCCATCAGGTAAGTATTATCAAGAAGCCGACAGAAGAATCATTCAATGAAGTGGTTGAAGACTTCTGGTGGGATGTGACCTATCTCCCCAAATGCCTGATCCGCGGAGATCTGTTTTACTTCAAATTCATGTTGGAAAAGATCATCCGGGTGGAATATGTCATCCCTATGGTAGAGTGGTATGTGGGGAGTCGGAATGGATGGAAGGTGACCACCAACAAATACGGGCGTCTTTTCAAGAACTTTCTGGACGATGGGGAATGGAATGCATTGCAGGATACTTTTGCTGCCTCATCCCTTGCCCAGAATTGGGATGCCACCCTGGAACTCCTGCATACCTTTCATAGCATCGCAAAAACTACTGCAGCACGTATGAACTACCTCTATCCCACTGAAAAAGCAGAAAACATCATGAGGTACATAAAAGAACTACGTCCAAAGTAATGATTGCTTAGACAAAGAAGTAACGAAAGGCCGTGATTTTCCACTTTCCATCTGTCTTTTCCAAGGCATAATAGACGTGTTCGCCATGTGGCGTGAACATCTCCGAAACCAAAACCGCCCGATTTCCATCAGCGTTTAGGATTGGCACGCCAAAGGCATATTTGACTACTTTTTTAGCGCCTTGGATCGGCATGGCCCGACCGTTGAATTTTGCCTGAACAGCTTGGCTAAGGAATACCTGATCGGTGCGCATGGCCTGGGAAAGGTACGATACGGAATCTTGGGCACTTCCCGGCAACAGGCTGTTTACCCATTTCATTTTTTGAGTGAACCTGATCTCCTGTGATGGATGTCTAGGCACATTCGCTGGAAACCAATTGGAGAGCGTAGGTTTCAGGAACTTGACATCGGCCTTCATTTTGGAAAACCGTGCACTGTCCTGCTCAATGACCGAAAGAATGATATCATTGTAGGCAAAGTCCATATAGGAATACGTCGGGAAAATTTCGTGGAGCAGGTACATTCCTTCCATTGCCCGCCCAGGTTTGTTGTGCCGACAGGCAAGAATGCAGGTAATGACCAAAATATATAGGGCGAATCTTTTCATAGCAACATTTGTAATAGGATGCTTTCTACCTCCAGATTCCATAGCTTTTCCCGATTTATTTTCGGTTCAATCGGGACTCTTCCAGGTCCAGATTATGCTCGAGAGACCGCAATACGGATTCATCATAAATTTTCTCGGCCACCATGTCGTAAATAATTTTCCTTCGGACATCGATGAGATCCTGCATCACTTTTTTATAAAGACCACGTTCGTTTGCCAGTTTGATCTTCGCCTCACTGCTGAGGTTTGTTGCCGTTGCTTCCAAACTGCGCTTCAATTGTAGATTGATTGCCTTGAGGGTGTTGCTCTCTTCCAATTCTTTGGCATATTTGGTCTGCAAAACTTTCATTTCCTCCTTAACTAGGCGATATCGAATCGCCTCAATCTGTGCTTCCTCAGGAAGCTCCTCGGAATTGCCCTCTAATTTCACGGCTTTTATGAGCCATGGCAGACTTAAGCCCTGCACGACCAGCGTTATCAAGATCACTACGAAGGTGATGAACAGGATCAGGTTTCTGTGCGGGAAATGTTGTCCGTTGGTCAGGTAGATGGGAATGGCCAATGCCGATGCCAAGGATACGACCCCACGCATGCCAGCCCACCCCAGCACAAGCGGCATCTTCCAGCCAGGATGACCTTCCTTCCGTCGGATTTTTTTGGATAGCAGGTAAGGAATATAGGATGCCGCATAAATAAAGCCAATACGCACCACGATTATGGCACCCGTGATGATCAGAGCAATATTGAGTGCCCATTCTTTGGAAACCGATTCAATGCCTTCTATAATTATGGGAAGCTCCAACCCGATCAGGATAAAGACAAAACCATTGAGCAGGAAGGCCACGGTTTCCCAGACTTCGGTTGCCTGAATCCGGGTGTGGTAATTCATGTAATCCTTGGAGCGGAACGATAAGAATAATCCACCTGAAACTACAGCCAGGACACCGGACCATTCGAAATGTTCTGCCACGATATACATAATATAGGGAGCGATCAGGGTGATGGGCGTGGTAATGCTGGATGATTTCGCAATATAGCGTAAGAAAAAATACAGGATATGACCAATGACCAGTCCGACAAAAATCCCCATCACCGCTAGGGTAAAGAATCCGACCACGGCTTCCTGCATCGTAAAGGCGCCGGTCATGATCACAGCCAGTGCCATCCTGAAGACAGTCAGGGAAGCAGCGTCATTGACCAAACTTTCCCCTTCCAAGAGGGTGATGCCGCGTTTGGGAATATTGACATCCTTGAGTACCGAAGTGGCGGCAACGGCATCTGGAGGGGATATAATACCTCCCAACAGGAAGCCCAGCGCCAAGGTAAATCCAGGGATCAGACTGACGGAGATATAAGCTACCGCCAGGGAAGTGACAAATACCAGCCCAAATCCCATCGTCAGGATGGAGCGTCTATTCCTCCAGAAGCTATTCCAGGAGGTATACCAAGCGGCCTCAAATAAAAGCGGCGGCAGAAAAACCAGGAAAACCATATCGGGGTTGATGCTGATCTGCGGCATACCTGGAATAAATGATATCGCTAGCCCGCCCACAACCAGTAAAATGGGATATGAAATCTTGAAACGTTGGGATACGACAAATAGCATGGCCATAAAAAAGAAGAGTGCCATGACTAATAATATGCTAGATTCAATCATTTTATATATTAATAGGTATCTTTGTGTATTGTAAAAATAATGGAAAAAAACTCAAAAAACCTGCACCCACGGAATAAGTTTAACACGGAATACGATTTCAAAAAGTTAAGCCGACAAGTTCCAAGTTTGAAAAAGCACATTGTGCTGACGCCCGATGAGCGGCAAACCATCCCCTTTCGGGACCATGAAGCGGTATTCTTACTGAATAAAGCCCTATTGGAAACGGGATTTGCCATCAAAAACTGGAGTATCCTGGAAAAGAGCCTCTGCCCTTCCATACCGGGAAGGTTAAACTATATCCACCACTTGGCAGACCTTTTGGGAGTACAGAAGAACAAAGACATCACCATCCTTGATATCGGAACGGGATCAAGTTTAATCTATCCCATTTTGGGCCATCAGGAGTACGATTGGAAATTTATTGCCACCGATACACATATTCCTTCCCTGCAGCATGCACATGGATTAATCACAAAGAACAGTTTCTTGAAGAAGGCCATTGACTTGCGGCATCAGGAAGATACGGCGCACATTTTCAAAGGCATCATCAAACCAGGAGAATATATCCATGGTGTGATGTGCAACCCGCCATTCTTTAAATCGCGCGACGATTACAGACAGACCATTATCCGGAAGAACCAAAAGCTCCACAAGGAAGAAGAAAGCACCAGTTCCAATTTCCTAGGCCTGTCCAATGAGCTGTGGTATCCAGGAGGGGAAAAGAAATTCATCAGCCAGATGATCTATGAAAGTTTTGATTTCCGCGATCAGATCGGACTATGTTCCGTACTGGTTTCGGACAAGGACAATATCAAGCCGCTGAAGGCCATTCTTGAGTATCACAAGACACCTGAAGTCAAGGTGACGCAGATGACACAGGGCAACAAGATCAGTCGGATTCTTTCCTGGCGATTGAAATAACGAACATCCTGAACATAAGAAAAGCTACCCAAGGGTAGCTTTTTCAATTTTCTTTACTGGTATTAACCAGTGATTAAGCAGCTGGCGTGTTCAATGCCTTCGATGCCTCTAGGGAGATTGCTGTTTTATCGAAACGGATCTTCACACCGTTGCCAACATCTACCAAGAAGGTCTTATCGCTTACTTCAACGATACGGCCATGAATACCTGCAGTCGTTACGACTCTTGAGTTTACACCAATCTCTTCGATATATTTCTTGTGCTCTTTTTGCTTTTTCATTTGTGGTCTAATCATAAAGAAATAGAAAACCACAACAATTAATACCATTGGAAGCATCTGCATCAATCCACTTCCGCTAGCTTGTAATAAAACTGTTGAAATCATTTGTATGTTGTTATAATAGTTTACTTTTAATTACGCCGCGTCTACTGTACCTTTCAGCTGAATCGTCGTGATGTTGTTTTCCGAATTGGAAACTACGGTGATGATTTTCTGTTGCTGACCCACCATACCTGCACTATTGAATTCTACGGCAATCTCTCCGGATTTACCCGGCAATACCGGTGTTGTCGTGAAAGATGGCGTAGTACATCCACAGGATGCTGTCACTTGGGATAGGATGACAGGTGCTTCACCCGTATTGGTAAAGGTAAATACATGCTTCACCACTTCCCCTTCCTTAATCTTTCCGAAATCGAAAGCTTCTTCCTTGAATTCAATTTTTCCGGTAGCACCAGCGCTGGCCTCGGTCGATACTGTTGTACCATCACCTGCCGTGCCTGTGTGTTCCTTCGGTCCCTGATTACAAGATGTTAGCAATGCCGCAACGGCGAATATTGATAAAATAGTGTGTTTCATAAAAAACTTATGCAATTAATCCTCTTCCTTCTTTTCTGATGCGACGTTGTGTCGTCAGATCGGCTAATATCTTATCTAAGATACCATTGATAAAGGTACTACTTTTTAGGGTACTAAAAGATTTTGAAAGCTCAATATATTCATTTATTGTCACTTTCACAGGGATGGTCGGGAAATTAATCAGCTCTGTTATGGCCATACGCATCAGCAAATTGTCGACCAATGCAATCCGGTCGGATTCCCAGTTCTTGGTTTTTCCGGCAATCATTTCCTGATATTCATTGGCATGCTTGATGGATAGCTTCAATAGGTCTAGGATGAAGTCCTTATCTTCCAACCACGATGGCGTTAAATCGGCCAACTGGTTCTTTGCAGGAACCTCCGAGTTAAAGTTTTTGAAGGTCTTTGCCACCATCGCCTGTAATACTTCCTTATCTACCTGCCAGTTGATGAAACGTTCATCAAAAGCTTGTTCGATATCAGGCGACTTCAAGATGATCTTCTTGAAGATGTACTTGATGATATCCTTTTCAGCGGAAATCGAACGATCTTCCAGTTTCAGGTATTCCAGGTAAGCTTCAGATTCTTTCAATTGGGCAAATATAGAACGTACGATCTCCGGATCGTAATTCCAATCGACCTTATAGCGCTTTACCTTTTCCAAATACTCCCTGTTCTGTCTCAACGAGTCGATAAAGGTGTTGCTGTTCAGTTTGGTGGATGTAAAGGTTTTATCCTTGTCGGTTGGTATCCATTTATTGGCAATACCTTCCACATCGATAAGTACGTACTCGGCTACCTCATCCAAAAGATTCAGTGTCCAGATGTACATTTCATCGACCTCTTCCACACTTTTGAGCAGACTTTTCTCAAAATTTACAATGTTCTTGTCCTCGGACAAGCTGTAGGCATACAATGTTTGCATGACCTTTACCCTAAGGTGTCTTCTATTTAGCATAATTTATTGAAAGAACGATTTTTTATAAAGAACGATATTATACTATATTAATCTATTTAAGCTTCTTCATGTCCTGGATGCGTTTTTCAGCCAGGTCCTTCGCAGCTTGGTATGTTGAAATATTTTCTTCTCTAGATTTCTGGATCACGTGTCTCGTTGCTGTGTAGATGTAGCGGATCAAGTGGTCCGTACGGTCAGCCCCATAACCTTCCAGTTCGGAGAAACAACTGATCAATGCACCGGCGTTGATCAAGAAGTCAGGTGTATAAAGGATGTTGTGTTCCTTTAACAATTCTACGGTACGCTCTTCTTCCAAGAGTTGGTTGTTGGCAGAACCTGCAATGATCTTACAACGCATACGCGGAACCGTATCCGGATTAACAGTGCCACCAAGTGCACATGGTGCATAGACATCGACATCCAATTCAAAGCTGGTTGAATAAGTGATAGGTTCAGCTTTATATTTTGCCGCGATTTTCATCTTGCGCTCTTCGGTCATGTCCGAAACGTATACGCGTGCATTTTCGGCGCGCAACAGCGATACCAAATGCTCACCCACACTGCCTACCCCTTGAACGGCAATCTTTCTGCCTGCGAGGTTATCATCTCCGTACAATTCCTTGATTGCAGCTTTGATACCATAATAAACACCCTTTGCAGCAAATACCGTGGTATCTCCGGCTCCATTCAATGAAGTCGGTAAGCCAGCTACATAATTTGTTTCCGCATGGATGTATTCCAGATCCTTCTGGGTTGTACCCACATCGATGGATGCAATGAAATTTCCATTCAACCCGTTGATGAAACGACCAAAACGGCGCATCAATACTTCAGACTTCTCTGTACGGTTGTTACCAATGATAATGGCACTACCTCCACCAAGATTCAATCCTGCCAACGATGCTTTGTACGTGATTGCTTTGGACAAACGTAACGCATCATCAATGGCTTCTGCCTCTGAGCTGTACGGCAACATACGAACCCCGCCGATGGCTGGTCCTAAAGTGGTGTCGTGAATGGCGACAATCGCCTTCAATCCAACTTCCTTATCATTACAAATGAAGATATTTTGATGGTCAGAAACACGCATCAAATCAAATAGCGAGGTAGAATCCTTTTGCATATTAAAAACAAAAATTAACAGCTACAAAATTAACAAATTATTTAGTTCTTTAACCACTAGCAGCAAAATATATGAAATAGGTTCAACTATTGACATTATCACAACTTTATCGCCCAATTATTTAAAATTTTATAGATACTTTTGTTGGAATGAAGGAATTGTCATACCTCAATAAGTTTTTCTACAAGTACCGCTGGCAGATCATCCCCGGAATAATCTTCGTGATTATCTCCAATTACTTCGGAATTCTGCCCGCACAGGTCATTCGCGAAGCTTTTGACTTGGTCAAGGAAAACATTGATCTGTACCGACTGTATGACGGTTTCGACCGGCAGGAACTGATCTATGACATCTTCAGCAAGAGCTTGCTTTTCTTCGGTATTGTGGTGCTGGTCCTCGCACTGCTGCGGGGAATTTTCCTATTCATGATGCGCCAGACTTTGATCCTGACCTCGCGCCACATAGAATACGATATCAAGAACGAAATTTACCAGCATTACCAACAGCTGGATTTTGCCTTCTATAGACGCAATAATACTGGGGACTTGATGAATCGGGCAACCGAGGATGTCAACCAGGTTCGAAATTACCTCGGCCCTGCCATCATGTACGCCATCAATACCGTGGTGTTATCCATTATGATCATCTATGCGATGTATAATGTGAATGCCACGTTGGCGACCTATTCCCTCCTCCCCATACCGATCATCTCCGTGTTGATCTTGTTCGTGAACAAGGTCATCAACCGCCGGAGCGAGCGCATCCAACGGCAATTGTCCAATCTCTCTTCTTTTGTCCAAGAAACTTTTTCCGGCATCCGTGTAGTGAAGACGTATGCGCGTGAGGAAGATAAAATGACTAATTTTCGGACGGAGAGTGATAATTACCGGAACATCAACCTGCGATTGGTCAAGGTGCAGGCGATCTTTTTCCCACTGATTATTTTCCTGATTGGTTTCAGTACGATTATCACGGTCTACGTGGGTGGTCTGGAAGTCAATGCCGGAAATATCACTGCGGGGAACATCGCTGAATTTATCATCTACGTCAATCAACTGACGTTTCCTGCCATGTCCTTGGCTTGGGTGACCTCCCTAATTCAACGGGCAGCAGCATCCCAAAAAAGGATCAATGAATTTCTCCATACCCAGTCGGAAATCAAGGACGGTACTGAGGACCGGAAGTTGGAAGGAGACATACAGCTGAAGAATGTGTCATTTACTTATCCGGATACCGGCATCAAAGCCATCGATAATATCAATATCCATATCCGACCTGGCGAAACCTTGGCCATCATCGGGAAAACAGGATCCGGCAAGTCCACATTGGCGAACCTCCTCCTGCGCATGTTCGACACCGATGCCGGCGAAATCCGCTACGATGGGCAACCCATCAAGGATTTTCATCTGGATAACCTCCGCCAACAGATCGGATTTGTCCCGCAGTCCGTATTCCTATTTTCGGACACCATAGCGCGAAACATTGCCTTTGGGTTGGATGAGGTGGACCAGGAAAAAGTCGAACAGGCCGCGAAGGATGCTGTGGTCTATGAGAACATCATTGCCTTTGACGAAGGTTTTGACACCCATATCGGCGAACGTGGAATTACCTTATCCGGAGGTCAGAAACAACGGGTATCGATTGCACGGGCATTAGTAAAAGATCCGCAGATATTGATGTTTGACGACTGTCTCTCTGCTGTGGACACCAAGACCGAGGAGGAAATCCTGCACAACCTTGGCCGCATCATGAAAGGCAAGACCTCCATTATCATTGCACACCGCATTTCAACGATCAAGAACGCCGATCATATCATTGTTCTGGATGATGGAAAGATTATCGAAGAAGGCACCCATGAAGAACTTCTCGCCCAACAGGGGGAATACTTCTCTCTTTACGAGAAACAATTATTGGAAGCTTAACCTAAGCACTACGCAACCTCATCATTTTTTTTCCAAAAAAAAGACCAATTAAAAATTATTTAACCGACAATTAACTTAATATTTTTTACATTTGGTGAACTATTACCAATTGTTTATGAAATCTATTTATCTCATCCTGGCCATGCTTATGGCATGTGCAATGGGTAATGCACAGGAAAACCCCCTACCCAAAATCCATATCCGCAATTTTACGGATGATCTGAAAAAAACTGACACAACAGCTCATGCGATTGTTCTCTTCGAGCATGGTCGTACCGAACTGCAGTACGTCGAGGGTGATGAACAGTTAATGATCGTCCATGTAAAACATGTGCGCATCAAAATCCTGGACAAGGAAGGATTTGACGAGGCGAATGTAAAACTGAGGCTGTATAAGTCAGGAAACGAGGAAGAGTATATTAAGGAATTGAAGGGCAGGACGCTCAACTATGAAAATGGTCAGGTCCAAGAAACGGAAATGAAACGTGAAGCCGTATTTAACGAGAAGGCTTCACAGTACGCAAATGAACTGAAATTTACGCTTCCTAATATCAAGGAAAATTCGATCATTGAATATTCCTATAGGCTTTACAGTCCATTCATCAGAAATTTTAGGACGTGGTATTTTCAATCGAACCTACCAAAACTGCATAGTGAATATGTGGCTGTAATACCTGCAACATTTGATTATAATGTGTCCATGAAAGGTTATTACGGTCTGACGGAACAAAAGGACGAAATCCTACGGGAACATTTTCTATATGGCGGGAATAGGCAAGATTGTTCCAAACTGATCTACATTATGAAGGATATCCCTGCATTTAAGGATGAAGGTTTTATGCTTGCGCCGATCAACTATATTTCCTCCATCAATTTTGAATTGCGTTCGTATACCCGACCAGCCGGCGGTGTGACCAATTTTGCAAAAACGTGGGCCAATATCGATGAAGAGTTGATGGCTGATAAGGATTTTGGTGGGCAGATAAAAAATAAGGGAGCATTTAAGGAACTTTTACCTACGATGGTCGATTCGGCAACGACCAATCTGGCCAAAGCAAAGAATATCTATTATTATATCCAGGATCATATTGCTTGGAATGAAGTAGGTGGAAAATACGCTGAAAAAGGAATCAAAAAAGCTTTAGCGGAGAAAAAAGGGAACATCGCTGATATCAACCTTGCCTTGGTTGCAGCCATGAATGCTGCAGACATCGAGGCCTATCCAGTCATTTTTTCACACCGCACAACAGGTATACCGGGATTACTTTACCCGGTCCTCACTGATTTTAACGGCGTGCTATGCATGGTCAAGATCGATGGCAAGGATTACCTATTGGATGCATCTGTCAACATGCTGCCATTCGGAGAACTTTCCCTAGAGTCCATTAATTATAAGGGACGGGTGATCTATTCCAAGGGAAAATCAGATTGGGTGGACCTGGTCAATACCACACCTTCAAAAAACATCTACAATGTACTCGCTGTTCTGGATAGCACGGGCAAAATCACTGGAACCCTACGAATTCAAAGTACAGGTTTAAAAGCGCTAGCGAAAAGAAATACGATTGACGAATACCCTTCATTGGAAGAATACGAAGAGAAACTGATGGAGAATTCGGGTAATTTCCGGATAAAAAAATCGAAAGTCGACAACCTGAACAACCTTGAAAAAAGTCTGTTTGAGGAATTAACCTTTGAAATAGACCTTCGGGATAACTTTAATGACCTTCGGTATGTGTTGAATCCCATGATTTACAATCGTATAACCAAGAATCCATTTACCTTGGAACAGCGGAATTACCCTGTGGATCTCGGTGCAGAGGAAAGCGAGCTGTATAACTTTAATTTCACCCTGCCAAATGGTTATGTCCTTAAAGATAAACCGAAGGATATTTCCATGACGCTGCCGGAACAAGCCGCTAAATATACATTTAAATCGGCCATAGAAGGCAATAACCTGATGATCCAACAGCAGATATCCATGAACAAGGCCATCTACACTTCCGATGAATATTTTTTCCTGAAGGAGCTATACGCCCGGATCATTCAACAACAACAGAAAGATTTTCAATTTGCAAAGCAATAGCATGAAGAAGTTTATCCTTATTGCCTGTTTATTTCTTTCCGTAGCACAACAGGCGTCCGCACAATATGAAGCGTCCAGCATTCCAAAGGAATTGCGCAGCCACGCTGCTGCAACTATTCGGGAGGACATCCGAACCTATGTTATCAAAGGCCCTGATGATATGACCCAAACAGGGACTCAAATTATGACCATTCACAACGCCAAAGGTGATGCCTATGCGGATCAGGTGTTCGGCTATGATAAATCTCGGCAGATCAAAAGTATCAAAGGGGAAATCTATGATGGTGATGGAAAGCTGATCAAGAAATTTACCATGAAGGACTTTAAAGATTATAGCGCATCGGATGAGGTGACCATGTTTTCCAGCAGCCGTTTAAAGCACTATGATCCCAAGCAGAACAGTTATCCGTACACCATTAAATTGGATTACGAAACAAAGCACAATCAAAGTTTAATCATCGGTTCCTGGAATCCCAACTATACAGTTGATGTTTCCGTAGAGAAAAGCAGTTACCAGATTGTGACGCCCTCGGATTTGACATTGCGGATATTGACCAAGAATCTTCAATCACCGGGTAAGGTGGAAGAACAGGGCAAACAGAAAATCTATACGTGGGAAGCCAAGAACATTCCGGCGAGCCGTTCGGAGCCGTTCAGTCCTATCCGTCAAATTACGGGCATGCACGTGATGGCAGTTCCGGAAGCATTTTCTTATTATAAGTATGATGGCTCGGCAACCGATTGGAAAAGTTTCGGCAACTGGATGAATGCCACCCTGCTGAAGGATAAGCGGAAACTGGCACCTGCCACGATAGCGAAAGTCCAAGAGCTATGCAAGGACCTGAAAACAGACCGCGAAAAGGCCAAGGCGATTTATGAATACATGCAGAAAAAAACCCGATACATCAGTATTCAGATCGGTATTGGTGGTCAGGAACCCTTCCCTGCGACCGATGTGGACCGCCTAGGCTATGGCGATTGCAAGGCCTTGGTAAACTATACGCAAGCCTTGCTGGATGTGGCCAATATTCCCTCCTACTACTGTATCGTCGAAGCGGGCAACCGCAAGATTGATGTGGAGCCTGAATTCGCCAACATAATCGATGGCAATCATGTTATTCTCTGTCTCCCCTTTGCCAATGACACGACGTGGTTGGAATGTACCAGCCAGGACATGCCATTTGGATACCTAGGTGATTTTACGGACGATCGACTGGTGTTGGCCTGTACGCCGGAGGGTGGCCAGGTCATGCGTACGGCAGTATATGATTACCAAGACAACCTGCAACACCGCATCGCAAACCTGAAATTGGATTCGCTAGGAAACATGACGGGTTCCCTGTCCACGGCATTTGCAGGGACACAATTTGACAACCATTTCAGCAACATCAAGAAAGTGAGGGATGAGCAAGTCAAGGCCCTGCGCAAGCAATATGATATCAATCGTATCCAATTTTTGGATGTAAATTATAAGGTTAACAGCGCTCCTAAGCTCACCTTGCAGGAAGATCTGCAGATCAGCATTGAGAATTTGGCTGTCAGGAATAAGGATAACATGACTGTTTTTCCAAACATCTTCAACAGGTCTACTGGTATTCCCGATATTCGCAACAGGAAGAATCCAGTGAAAATCACGCGCGGATATACGGATATCGATGAGACTATAATTGAACTTCCCAAAAATCTGAAAGCGATTATTCTTCCCAAAACGGTTAAAAATGAAGTGCCAATGGGCAGTTATGAATTCACGGTGAAACTTGAAGACGGCAAGATGATCTGCTACCGTAAACTGGTCTTAAAAGAAGGAGAATTTCCGGCCGAAAGCTATGAATCATTCTATAATTTTATGTCCGAAGTAGCCTATACGGATTCATGGAAATATAACTTTACATATAAATAGGAATTTCCAAGTAAAACCCTATATTTGCGGTGCTAAGGGGGATTAGCTCAGCTGGCTAGAGCGCTTGCCTGGCAGGCAAGAGGCCACCGGTTCGAATCCGGTATTCTCCACAGGATCAAAAGACAAAGCGTTAATCTGTAATGGATTAACGCTTTTTTATTTTGGTTGGTATCGTTTAGTCGCACCATGGCAACCGCACATCTCGTGCGCCAGCGTCCATGCCCTGCCGTTCTCCATACGCCTACCACAAACACAAAAAAAGCCTGTCTGGAGATCCAAACAGGCTTTTTATGTATCTTATAACGAAACCTTAGTTGTTTTCTTCTACTGGTTGTACAGAAACATAAGATTTGTTGTTTGCTTTTTTACGGAAAACTACTGTTCCATCAATTAAAGCATACAAAGTATGGTCTTTACCGATACCAACGTTAGCATCAGGGTTGTGCTGTGTACCACGTTGACGAACGATGATGTTACCAGCGATTGCTTGTTGACCACCGAAAATTTTGATACCTAATCTCTTACTGTGTGACTCACGGCCGTTCTTGGAACTACCCGCACCTTTTTTGTGTGCCATTTCTTTATTCTAATTTATGACTCTCGTCAGATTAAAAATTCAATTATAAACTGATACCAGTGATCTGGATTTTAGTGAATTGTTGACGGTGACCGTTTTTCTTTTTGTAGCCTTTACGACGTTTTTTCTTGAATACGATAACTTTCTCACCTTTCAAATGTGACAAAATAGTAGCCGAAACTTTAGCACCTGAGATAGCTGGTGTACCTACAGTGAATTTACCACCGTCTTCTGCTAACAATACATTGTCAAATTCAATACTAGCGCCTTCGTCTCCTTGTAAACGGTGTACAAAAAGATATTGGTCTTTTGCAACCTTAAATTGCTGCCCTGCTATATTTACTATTGCGTACATTGTTATTTATTAAAATTGTTAATTATTTAATGAGTGGCAAAGATAGACATTCATTTTGAATCATGCAATTATTTTTTATATTTTAGAACATACCAAGTTAGCCATGCTGAATACTTCAAAAACCGTAAAGATTCTCACTGTTTTTCTATTTCCCGCGTTGTATGCCCTTATCCTTCGTATCCTATTCGGAATGAAGTCCATGGAAGGTCTATTCGGCGTCATGACGATCTCCTTTCTATTCCTCAGTCCGTTCATTATGGGCATTATCGCCACCTACTTTTCCGATGAAAAAGACTTGAAATCCAAAGGTTATGTATTGATTTTCCCTTGGATTCCGCTAGCCATCTTTTTGTTCGCAACATTGGTGTTAGAGCTGGAGGGATGGGCATGTTGGGTGATGGTATTTCCCCTTTGGATGCTTACAGCATCTTTGGGTGGTTATATAGGTGCACTTCTGAAAAGATTGAAAAGCAAAAAGACCTATGTTTCCATCGCGATATTGCTTCCCTTTTTTCTCGGTCCGATTGAAAATAAAATCGGCCGACCGCAACAAACCTACAGGGCATACAACTACATTGACATCAACGCCTCTCCTGAAACGATCTGGAATTTGGTAACACGAGTATCTCATATCAGTAAGGAAGAGGATTCCGGTTGGTTGAACAGCTTCCTCGGATTTCCGAGACCTGTTGAGGCCGAACTGGACAAAGCTGCTGTCGGCGGGTATAGAAAAGCAATTTTTACGAACGGTTTGGTCTTCCATGAAACTGTCACTGCCTACGAGCACCAAAAGAAAATGACCTTCTCTATTCAAGCGAATCCCTATGAAATTCCGTCAACGACTTTGGACGAACATGTGGTTGTGGGTGGGAAATTCTTTAATGTAAAGGATGGAACCTACGAATTGGAACAGCTTTCCGATAACACCTACAGATTGCATTTATACAGTCATTTCACCCTGAAAACAACTTTCAATTTCTATGCGAGCGTATGGGCAAAATGGATCATGCAGGATATCCAACAGAATATTCTCCGTATAGAAAAACAACGAGCGGAATCAAAAACATCTTAAATAGATTGTACTTAGGAAGAAGTGCCATCAGGGTAGAACGGTTTCTAATTTACCCATTCATTGATCGTATAGGTCAGCGGGATGCGTTGTTTCCAAACCCCTTGGATACGGGTCTCAAACTTGGTATCGACATGCTGCACCACAAAGGTGAAATTACAAATCCTGTAGCGCATCCGAACTTGGCTCTGCATAATTAATTCCGAATTGGCGGGGATCTCTCTCATCACCACCGTTGGATTATCCTGCTGATAGGGAAAATAAGTAATCCGCGACTGAAATTTCACGGGTTCATCCCAGATGACCTTTCCTTCATAGGTCACCGGCAGCATCCGGATCATCGAATCCGGTTCCGGGAACCAGCCAAAGTGCGCTGGATCCTTCAGTTCAAATTCAGAGGTGAAACGGGTATCCCGGAGCAGGTCTCGAATGTAATAGCCGATGTTTATCGGATGATCATTGGCATTTGCAAGGGTTCTCCGCCGTAAAATATCATTATGCTCAAAGGTAGTTGCCTCCTCCTCGGTAATGATCTTTTCTTTCAGTACATACCCACTCCCCCGCCGCTGTGTGACAAGAATTTCTCGCATGGATTGCCCATCTCTAACCCCTAACCGCAAGCGCCGGGGCTCCTCACTGAAATTTTCATCCAAGGACAGCAAGAGTACAGCATCTTTGTCCTTTTTCTTTTCTACGGACAGCCAGTTTCCAGCTTTTACCATGCCCACGGAATCCAATGCCAATGGTTTATAATCATTCGCATAGATGTCGCCTCTATTGCCCACGAAGCGGACATAGGTCAGCGCCCAATCTTCCGATTCCATCGCAATCTCCCGATCGGCAATGCCCGATTGTAACTCAATAACACTTTCCGTACGGTTTAGGAGTTCGTTGCTGTATTCCGGGTCCTTGACACACCCAACAAACATGGCAAAGACCATAGCAAGCGCAGAAAAAATAAAGATGTATTTAGTTTGCATTCGTTCCCAAAAATAACAATCGACCGAAGTCGCTAGGTTAATCCGTAAGTTATAGCAAATTAAGGATTTAATAGCGAAGATGGAACAAAGGCAATGAAATTATTTCCAATGGAGTTGACCGTGGTATAAAATCTGTTTATCGATCAACTTATAATCCTCGTCATAGGTAGGGCTGTAGATGATAAAATACAGTGGTCGCACCATATCTTTAATCAGGTATGTATCCGAGAATTCTGTGAGGTAAAACGCATCCACCGACCGCTCGGCCATCCATTCCTGGGCTGTGCCCTGTGGATGGGGGTCGAAACGGTGCTCTGTAATACCAGTGAAGTACCAATAGCTAGGAGCCTCATCCGAAATGGTCACAGATTTCTCCGAATTGAACAGACTCTCTGCCATTCCCGTATTGGCAAACCACATAACCTCCAGGTCTGCTTCGCCAATGGCCGATCGATAAATATCGTCCTGCTGCGTAAAAGCTATTAAAAAACCATCCGTTCCCTTGACGTGAAAAACAAACTTAAAAGGCGATTTCTTCAATGTAAATACACCGCCCGAACCATTGATGAGTTTGTAATCCTGTTTTATCCGGACATTGACCCGCTCCTGCGCGCCCGCAAAGCCGAGGACAAGGGAAATCATAAGGGTTAATAATAGCGTCTTCATGTTCATGGGGTAAAAAAAAGGAAATCCCCCAAATCACGCAATAGCTGATTTGGGGGATATTTTATTTTTACAGGCTGTATGCCGGTATATTAACCTACAATTTCCTGAATTTCATTCATAATCTTCTGCGCAATTGCTTCTGCTGCTTCCGGTGTTGGACCTTCGGAATAGATTCGGATGATCGGTTCCGTATTGGATTTACGTAAGTGCACCCATTCATTCGCAAAGTCTATCTTTAACCCATCAATTGTGGAATGGTCCTCATGGGCATATTTCTCCTGCATCTTGTTCAACAAGTTATCGATATCCAAACCTGGAGTCAGGGTAATCTTGTTCTTGGACATGAAATATTGCGGAAGTTCGGCACGATATTCCGTTACTTTTTTTCCCAATTTCGCCAAATGTGTCAAGAAAAGTGCTACACCTACCAGGGCATCACGGCCATAATGCGAGGCCGGGTAGATTACTCCACCATTACCCTCACCACCGATCACGGCATCCACTTCTTTCATTTTTGTGACCACATTCACCTCACCTACTGCTGCGGCAAAATATTCCCCGCCGTGCTTTTCTGTGACGTCACGAAGCGCTCTTGTCGAAGATAGGTTGGAAACAGTATTCCCTTTCTTATGGGATAGGATAAAGTCAGAAACAGCAACTAGGGTATATTCCTCCCCGAATAACTCACCGTTCTCCATCATGAAAACCAAACGGTCCACATCGGGATCCACGGCAATACCCAGATCCGCTCCATGATCCAAAACAGCCTTGGATAAATCCGTAAGGTGTTCCTTTAATGGCTCGGGATTATGCGGGAAATCTCCGTTGGGCTCACAGTGGATTTTATAAACGGTCTGCACGCCCAGTGCTTCCAATAACGCAGGGATAAATGTACCACCCGTACTGTTTACCGCATCTACCGCAACTTTGAAGTTTGCCTTCCTGATCGCATCCACATCCACAAATTCCAACGCAAGCACATCTTCAATATGCTTTTGCATGTAGGATTCGTCCTTAGTCACTTTTCCCAACTCATGTACTTCGGCAAAGTCAAAATTCAAGCTCTCACCCAACTCCAACACTTCCTTACCCTTCGCATCATCGATAAATTCACCTTTCTCATTCAATAACTTCAATGCGTTCCATTGACCAGGATTATGGGAAGCTGTTAGGATAATACCGCCTGCAGCCTGTAGCTTTGGAACGGCAATCTCCACGGTTGGTGTAGTTGACAGCCCCAAGTCGATCACATTGATGCCAATGCTCTGCAAGGTTCCAATCACCAAATTGGAAACCATTTCGCCCGAGATGCGTGCATCGCGTCCCACAACGATGGTTTTGTTCGATGCGTTTTCGGTAATGATCTTTCCGTAAGCAGCCGTGAATTTCACGATGTCAACTGGTGTCAGGTTGTCGCCAGGACGGCCACCAATCGTTCCTCTAATTCCTGAAATAGATTTTATTAAAGCCATAAATGAAATTGTTAATGCCGGTAAATTTAAGGCATTAAAATAATATTATCGTTTTTTATTCTTTTTTTCCAAACAAGAACCTATCTTTGTTGCAACTTTGTTTCGTTTGCGATATTAAAGTAGGTATTACATCTTTTTTTATAGTTTTGGTATAATTAAATTTTAATTGTCCTTACTATTGAACAATCATGTTAGAGAAAATAATTCAATTCGATCAAGAACTCTTTTTATTCATCAACCAGAGCTTAAGCAATATTGTTTTCGACTGGTTATTACCTATTTTACGCAATCCGTTTACCTGGTCACCTCTTTATTTATTCCTCATTATCTTCTTCATCAAACATTACGGTAAGGTGGGAATCCTGATCGTTGCCTGCACATTGGGCACCTTTGGTATTTCCGATTCGGTCTCTTCCCATTTGATCAAGAAAACAGTGAAGCGGGTCCGTCCATGTAATGATGTGGTCTTCAAGAACGAGGTTAATCTGCGCGCACGTTGTGGCTCAGGCTACAGTTTCACCTCCTCCCATGCCACCAATCACTTTGCCATGGCATTTTTCTGGATTGTATTATTCCGCCGCAAGTGGAAGCATGCCCTATGGCTATGTCTCCTTTGGGCAATTTCCATATCTTTTTCTCAAATCTATGTCGGTGTTCATTATCCATTGGATATCCTGGTGGGTGCAATAAACGGGACACTTATAGGTTTAGGAACAGGTTATTTATTCAAAAGGTTTTATCCTAAATTTTTCGAACCCCAACCCCAACCCACAACAACACCTGTATGAGTAGTTTCTTGATTGTTTCGATCTTATTTTTCTCCGCATTATTGAGCGGTATCGCTGTCTTCTTTGTGAAAAGGGACAACACCCAACTGTTAAAACTGGTTCTCTCCTTCTCTGGCGCTTACCTTTTCTCGATTACCGTCCTGCATTTGATTCCTGAGGTTTACCACAGCAATCAGACGCCGGGTGAAATCATCGGATTGTACATTTTAGGTGGATTTCTATTCCAATTGGTATTGGAACATTTCTCCCAAGGTATAGAACATGGGCATATTCATAAAGAGGATGGACATAACCATCAGGCTTTCCCGATTGCCATTTTACTCAGTTTATGTCTTCACGCCTTCCTGGAGGGCTTCCCATTGGCTTCCGGTCACCGCAATGAATTGGTGTTCGGTATTGCCATTCACCACATCCCGGCAGCCTTTGCACTGGGCAGTCTCTTGATCGGCACACGACTTTCCAAACAGACGATTATCCTCTTCATCGCCATCTTTGCAGCAATGACACCATTGGGTTTCTTGACCAGTAAAGGGATCAGTGCTGGAGAAATCGGCAATGTAGCACAGTATTTTGATAAGATGATGGCCGTTGTCATTGGTATATTTCTACACATTTCAACCACGATCCTTTTTGAATCGGGTTCTGCAGACCACCATACCTTTAACAAAAAGAAAATGCTCGCTGTATTACTGGGTGTATTGGTATCCCTAGCGAACTTTTTATTTGATGGTCACGATCATGCGCATCATCACCACGGTCCTGCGGACCATGTGGAAGAGCATCACGACCATGACCATCATGATCATGATCATTAGTTAATATTCGACCCCGTTCATCGGGCCTCGGAATTTATCTAATAATTCACTCAGCTTGAGGCAATCATCAGCGGTTAGATTATCCTGGAGGATATCCCCTAACATCATGTCGCTCTCGATTTCCTCAAGCAGGGTTAAACCTTTTTCGGTGATCAAAAGATCCACCGCGCGTTTATCCACGCTGTTCTTTTCCCGAGAAACCAAACCTTTGTTTACAATCCGATCTACCAACCGACTGATGTCTGGCGTTTTGGTCAATAGACGTTCTTTCAATAAATTGTTGGTAACGGGATTTGGGTACTGCCCCCGCAGTACACGCAACACATTAAATTGTTGCAAGGTGATTTGTCTCGCACCCGCTCGTTTCTCTAGCATCACGTTCAACCAATTGCTCGTGTAAATAATATTAATTGTTGCGCGATGCCAAGGACTTGCGAATTGCCTGACTTTTACAAGTTCTTCAATCTTTGGCATAGTATAAATACATTAGTGTGACTTAATACGCAATTTAAAAGATTTTAATTATTTATCTTTGCTATTGTACATTATTTTTTAAAATCTGCTCAAAAACTTTCAAATAATGCAGTTAAATGTTAGTCTCGACGAACTAAAAATCGGGGATGTCGTTAAAATCGATCATATCAAATCCCAAGAAATACCAGCCAAATTTTATGAACTTGGGTTCTATCCGGGATCCCTCGTGGAAATCAAATATAAAGCGCCCTTCAATGGCCCTATTTGTGTCAACATCCTAGAGAACAACGCGTTGATCGCCATCCGAAAATCCGAAGCTAAACTTATTACCGCAGTTATTATTTAATTAATGAGAAATTCCAATATCGTACTGCTGGGCAATCCCAATGTAGGTAAAACATCCTTATTTAACCGTCTTACCAAATTGAACCAGAAGGTGGGAAACTACCCCGGTATTACTGTAGAAAAAAGAGAAGGTACTTTAAAAGCCAACAACAAGACGTATCAAATCATTGATTTACCAGGAACCTATACCCTATTCCCGAATTCATTGGATGAGGAAATCGTATTTAAGGTCCTAAGTCAGAAAGAAAATAAACTCAGCCCCGACCTGACCGTTGTTGTGGCGGAACCCGCAACCATCAAGCGCGGGATTATTCTGTACCAACAAGCACGCGAGTTGGGCCTCCCAGCTATTTTTGTCCTCAATATGATGGATGAAATCGACAGCAAAGGAATGAACATCGATTTTCCAAAATTGGAAGCCTACCTGAAGACCAAAATTTATAAAACCAATGCCAGAACAGGCAAGGGATTACAGGATTTGATCCAATCGCTGGATGAGAAACCGGGATTCTACACCGGAGGATTCCAGGTACCACAGGAGTTCAAAGCTCCAATGGAGGAAGCCAAGAAGCTTTTTCCATTGGCAACGGAATACCTGACATGGCAATACTTGGCGCAGGACAACGTAAGTTACCTGGACCAACCAACCCAGAAAAAAATCGCACAGATCCAGGCAAAATACAGCCTGAATCCGCAGGAGATGCAAAAAATGGAATCCGTGATCCGTCACGACCAGATTACTGCAGACCTGGAAGGCATCCTGAATAAAGCGGAAAATAAAACGCTGGATAGCACCTCCAAAATCGATAGCATCCTTTTACATCCTGTATTGGGCTATATCATTTTCTTCGGATTGCTTTTCCTGATCTTTCAAGCGATCTTCACCTGGTCCGGACCGTTGATGGATTGGATCGATGGCACCTTTGGATCCCTGACGGAATATCTGGCTGGCGTATTGCCTGAAGGCCCGCTTTCCTCATTGTTCATCGATGGAATCGTGGCGGGTATCGGGGGTATTGTCATCTTCGTCCCACAGATTGTTATCCTATTCTTGTTCCTGTCTCTTATGGAAGAATCCGGCTACATGAGCCGTGTGGTCTTCCTTATGGACCGCTGGTTGCGTCCTTTTGGCTTGAACGGTAAATCTGTTATTCCCTTAATGTCGGGAGCAGCATGTGCCATCCCTGCTGTGATGTCCGCAAGGAATATCGAAAATCCAAAGGAACGTTTGCTAACGATGTTGGTGACCCCGTTCATGACCTGTTCGGCACGCTTACCGATCTATATCGTGATCATTGGATTGATTATTCCCGAAACGACTTTCCTTGGTTTTAATGTGCAGGGTATTACCCTATTTATTATGTATCTATTGGGTATTGTCGGTGCATTGGGTTCCGCGTGGATTTTGAATAAAGTGATCAAGTCCGTGCGTTCATCCTTCCTAATCTTTGAATTACCGACTTATAAAATGCCGGATTGGAAGAACGTGCTGACCAATGTTTGGGATAAAGCTTCTGGATTCCTTTTCGAAGCCGGTAAGATTATCTTGATGATCTCCATTGTATTGTGGGTATTGGGCAGTTTCGGGCCGAATAGGAATTTCTATGATGCCGAACAAATCGTTACGGAAAACAATCCCAATATGGCTGAGGATGATTTGGCCAGAGAAGTTGCCTCTTATCAACTGGAACATTCCTTCTTGGGATATATTGGAATGGGCATCGAACCTATCGTTCGCCCTTTGGGTTACGACTGGAAAATGGGTATCGGACTGATTTCCTCTTTTGCGGCACGTGAGGTATTTGTGGGAACCATGGCGGTTGTTTACAGCCTTGACGATGATGTCGATATTGAAGATGAAGGCCAGAAGGCAACCTTATTATCCCGGATGCGTGCTGAAATAAACGCAAACACAGGAAAACCAGCCTATAATTTTGCGTCCGGAATTTCGTTATTATTATTCTATGCGTTCGCAATGCAATGTATGGCTACCATCGGTGTAGTACGCAAGGAAACAGGATCCTGGAAATGGACCTTGATCCAAACCTTGTTCATGACCGGTTTGGCATATGTAGCTGCGTTGATCGCTTACCAAATTCTAAAGTAATGAGTACAACAATTCAATACATTATTATTTTCGCGCTTTTTATATTCGCGCTCTATGTTATTTTCAAACCTTTCTTCAGTAAGAAATCAGGTACGCCTGGCTGTGGAAAAGGGTGCAACTGTGATGTGGAAATAAAACCGAAAAAATAAGGGTAGTTTTGAATTGATCACATAAGAAAAAGGGACGGCGTTAGCTGTCCCTTTTTTGATATCCCCTATTGAGGCTGACTAGGGGGATTTTTTACAATAATCTATTTAACATAAGATTTTTTATGATGATGGCTAACGATTGGTCTTATTGAACCTTTTGTAATAAAAAAGAAGTGAGTAATCGATTTGATTACCCACCTCCAATTTATAGTACGTAGTTTTCGTTTAAAAAGAATACCGCAATCCCAACTGGACTTGAGGTCTTGAATTGAAGTAATCTACACTGTAAGGTTTTCCTGGATCCTTAAATGTAAAAACTGGCCAATTTCCTGCATTTTGCTGCGGCGGAAACAAAGTTGGTTCCAACCCTACCGAACTTGTCGAATTGAACGTGTTTGGCGAGAAGTATTGCACACCCCATTCCTTGTACAGCAAATTAGTTAAGTTGACGATATCTGCTGATATGGTGATCGATTGACCTGATTTAGTAATGGGCAATTGATGTGCAACATGAAAGTCTGCTTGTACATTCCATGGCGTTCTTCCTGTATTTCGTTCTGTAAACTGCCCTCTCCGCCCTTTCAAATACGCATGCTGATCAATGAATGCATTGAAGGCTTGGGCTTGTTCCAACGCAGTTGGTCCATTGGCAATATTCTGGAAAAAGCGAACAGCTTCTTCCTGCCTAGGTATGTAGACCAAGGAAACTTGCTGAGGTAACCCTTGAATGCTCCGGTTCACTATCCCGTAGGAAAATGGACTGCCCGATTGTGCTGAGAAGAATAAACCAAAATTGGTTGTTCCATAACGATTCCAACCCACTGAATAGGATACATTGGAAACAATTCGATGGCGGATATCAAAATTGCTATAGGCCAGAGTTGGATTGTTCGGTACAAGCGATTGATTCAATTGCCAATTGGATTCCATAGAGTTCCGAACACCATTGCTGAGATCCTTTGATTTTCCATAGGTGTAGCTGGCCGTAAACTGCAGATTTTCCAGTAAAGACTTCGTCACGGTTCCCGTTATATGATAGCGATGTCCCTGATTGGTATTACTTAACAAATACACATTGGAGAATCGGTTATCAACAGAACCCGAATAAACAGGTTGTTTCCTTTCCGGATCATAGCCGTACCAGTATGGATTGTCCTTGGTATTGAGTTGCTGGAATAGCACATCGTTCAAATTCTTGGTATATAATCCTTCAAGTGTAAATTTCCAGTTATTCTCTGTTTCAAAGTCTACCGCAACACTTGCTCGCAATATCTGGGGAAGATTGAATCCATTGTCCACCAGATCGACTTGTGTTTTTCCGCTGTGCACGTCGGAAATGTCCGTTGCATTCTCCGTAATAAACTTACCCAACCCATTAGGATTCGGCTCAATCGCATCCGACCCCGGCACGAAAGGCTTCTGATCCGCTCTTTGGTCGAAGGCACCATAGCTATCTCCAGTGTTGTAATAAGCATACGCTAACCAGGCAAATGGAATTCTTCCGGTAAACATTCCGGCACCACCCCTGATAACCACATTTCTATTCTCGTTGGTCTCCCATCTGAATCCAATCCGTGGCGAGATCTGGATCCGATTGAAGAAATCATTCGTAATGCGATTGATCGGCGTGTAATGATAGGTAGAACCATAATAGGGATCCGTTTGCATCGTTTTGACTTTTTCGCTCAAAGTAGGCATGGTTGGTAGCTGCATTAAATCCAAGCGTAAGCCTGGGGTTATGCTAAGGCGATCATGCAGTCTGATTTCATCTTGCATGTACAAACTATACATGTTGACCTGAAAATCAGCTGCAGGATTTTTAAGGATATAATCGCGACTATTATTTATATAATTATAGCTACCCCGAACCCGGTATGGCGTATTGGCTATAAAGTCCTCCACACTGTTGTAGTCTACCCGTCCATTCCAGCTGTTGACAAAGCCATATTGGATCGCATATAATTCATTATGCGTTCCAAAAAGGACCTTATGTCTACCCGTGTTCCAGTTCACATTCGCCGTCAATTCGATCGTCTGCTGTCTCATATCAAAGATACTGGCTTCACGATCTGTCCCTAAATATATGGTTGTGCCTGGTGTGCGCCCTTGGATTTGCACCTGAGGCAATGTGGGATCGCTCATGGGATCGCGTTTATCCTTGACAACGGTAAATCCAATAAGTGCATTGGATGACCATTGGTTATTGTACCTGCTTTTCAGTTCAGCAACGGTACTGTTTTGGTTATTGGTTTGCTCGAAAGCCATACTGCTGAAACGGAAATCCTGCTGATCCCTGTCCATATGGGTAGCTTTACTGAATATTGTGTTGTTCCGGACAGCCAATTGATGTCGATCATTGATGTTCCAGTCCAAGCGATTGAAAAATTTGGTGGATTTGCTCCAATTCGTATATAAACCGGGTGTTCCGGCATTGAAAATTGAACCGTATCTATTATTAACAGAGGTGGAAATCGCTTCGGCATCTTCAGGGCTCAAGATATGCAACGTTTCGATGGTGCCTATATTTAATTGGCTAGGATCTTCTCTCCGAGTAATTTCCTCGTTGGAAAAGAAGAACAGCTTATTCTTAATGATCGGGAATCCAATCCGAAAACCGGCTTGGTAATCGTAGAAATCTGAATTCATTTTTCCAAGGGTCCCTACTCTATCCTTTCCGACCAAGCTGGCATTCCGTCCAAACCCGTATACCGAACCTTCCACTCGATTTGTTCCCGATCGGGTTACTGCATTGATGGAACCACCCGTGAAATTTCCGATCTTCACATCGAATGGTGCCAGATACACCTGCATATCTTGCACTGCATCCATGGAAATTGGATTGGTTCGTGTTGAGCTTCCCGCCATGCCCGAGGTTCCCGTTTGGCCACCCAACGATGGTGAAAATCCGATTGCATCGTTATTGATGGCTCCATCAATGGTAACATTATTATACCTGAAGTTCGTTCCACCAAAGCTATTGTCTCGGCTTCCCTGTGGCGTCAATCTTGTAATATCGGTAATGGAACGGTTTACCGTTGGCATGTCTTTGATCTGTTCATTCGAAATGTTTTTACCGGTTCCGTAGTTATCGGCACGCTGTCCGCGCTGGGTAGCTTTTACCACCACCTCATCGATGACCTGATCTGCAGATCGCAACTGAAAATCAAGGATTTGCGCTGCACCCAATCGAATAAAAACTTCTGGTTTTTCCTCCACCAATTTACCTACCATACGTGCGGTCACCAAATAAGGTCCTCCAATCCGCATATTGGTAATGGTAAATCGGCCTTCTCGATCTGTGGAAAGCGCATAGCGCGTTCCGGATGGGGTATGCAATGCTTCAACGGTAGCACCATCCAAAGGTTTTGCATCCATATCCAATACCTTACCCGTTAAGGCACCGGCAGTTTCCTGGGCCATTACATGCCCCGTTAAGCTTAGTGTAAAGATTAGTATCCCTGTCACTATGCTCTTATAAAAAGAAATAAATTTCATGGTTAACTTTTTTGTGCAGCCTATGGTTTAATTAAGGCCATATTTACAATATTGACCAGCCCGTTTTTACAGAGGATATCTCGCTGCATTAATTTCGCTAGATCATATTCATTAAAATCCTCTCCAATTATGCAGAAGCCCTTTCTATTATCTGCTGTATCATAAAAGGTGCGTAAATCACCGTAGATGATATTGCCCGACAGTGTTTCTACGGGAAAAGGTTTTGTGTATGGAACTAATTCAAGCTCGATATCAATCATGTATTTTCTATCAGAAATGATATGGGATTTGATAAAATAGACAAGTTTGTCCTTATCCGCTACATCAATACTGGCAAAATCAGGGTATCCAACCATGGCCATAGCGTCATTTGAAGGAGCTAGAACCGTAAAATAGGATGAACCATTAGCCAGAAAACTTTTCATCCCCGTAACCTGAGCGGCATAATTGAATAGCGTAAGTGCTTTTTGCGAAGCTAATCCTTCACTCACATGTGCATAATCCTCATTCCCGAAAAATACTTTATCAAGTACATACACCGTCCCATTTGATCCCTTCAACACGTTCACTACGCGTGCCCCATTGATGGTAGTCAAGGTATCCCCGGAAACAATAGACCGAGAAATAATAAAATTTTTATTTCCGTCGACCGCAATTGCCTGTTCTTTCTTCAGTGGAAGAGCAAGAAAATCATGATCGTCCAATAGAATATTGAAATCCGCAATTCGCCTGATGAATTCTGCTGGCGCTTTTTCAAAGCCATAAGTTAGTTCTTCCATACCACCCGTTAGATAGGTCGTCAAATAGGTGTCATCGGTAAAGGCTAAGACAGTCCTCTTTTCCGTCCCCACAAGCTCCTTCATCCTATCGGATAGATTCAGGACTTTTTTAATTTCTTGAAAACCCTGATTATCCATGAGCAATGAACCTATGGAATTGCTGCTGATTTGATTTTCCAGTACATTATTTTTACAAGACTGGGTGCATAGTGAAATGAATAGCACCAATACCTTGACAATCCATATTTTATTTTTCATATTTTCTCTTATTAAAATCCAGTTTAAAATTTGTGGGTACAAGTATAGCATCTATCGTATGCAGTGGGCCCTGCAATGTTGGGATATCCTTTTTGATGAGCTTCCCCGCTGGATAGGGTGAATTTTTTATAGCTAGGGTAATTTCGTTCTTTGCATCACCACCAGCCTGGATATCACTATTACTATTTGGTGGAGCTAGAATGCGTGAGAAAAATGTTGGATTGATCAAATAACTGTAGATTTCAAATTGTTGCCCCGGCATAAATACGCCTTCCTTCCAAAAATGCTTTTCCAACAAATCATCAACAGCAAATGACTCTTCAAAAAAGGACCAATCTGTAGGTTGAGGTTTGTAGTGAGCCTCCTGAAAAGCTATCAGGTCGGTCAATGAGTTAAAGCCTAATTTTCTGAAAGCCTCATTTGTTGGAGCCAGGAATGTTGACCGTTGAAAACGGAAACCATCTCCATATTTGGGTGTCGGATTGGACAATAATTTGAAGTTGAACTTATACAATTGATAATATTGATCATCCGCCTTCATGAACTCATATCCGGGACCAAAACTATCAGCCAAATAGTTATGGAGACGGAGATATTCAGTATCCCGCCATTTTATCCAACCAGTAAAAATGCTCAGGTCAGGATCATTTTCCATTATTTCCAACATATCCTTTTGCTGCACTATAAGTTGCTTTGCCGGAATGATAACACTTCCCTCTTTTGTCCATAGAGGTTTCCCAATGTCAAATGGCTGTCCATCACGTAGGAGTTTCCCGTTAACAAAACTTAACTTGATTTGATAGACATAGTAGCTCAGTGGAAAAACACCTTCAGGAACTGGATAATGCAGATATGATTTTAAACTGTTTCCATTCCCATCAAGACCTTTATCCACATCATAGGCTTGTTGGTAAATATGATTAAACACTAATTCCTTAGCTTGCTCTACAGGCATAGACTTAGCAACTGATGTACTTATTCCTGCCTTTTCCAGCACACCATTTTCCACCAGGAAATAGGTTCTTGTAATGGTCCTGCTGACAGGATATTCGGATAGGGAATCCTGTTTTGCAAAACCAGGGAAATCAGCTTTATCCCATAGAATCTTGTAGATGGAGAATGCTGGTTTTTCAAGTTCCTTTTGCAAGGTGCTATAGGACAGACTATCCTGATATGGAATCGCTTCACCTTCCACATTGGGAATAAATTCATTTTTCTGGCAGGCCATACAAAACAATAGGAGTAGATAGCCCATGAATCTTTTCATAAATAGATTATTCTGATTTTCCATGTTCTTATTTCTTAGCTTTTTCGGGTGGAGTAAGGACTTTATCAAGTTCATGGACAACGCCGTCCAAACACTCTATATTTAAATGCTCAGGATTAGTAGCAAAAACAACCCCTTCACTGGCGACTGGAGATGGCCTCTGCGTTTTATAGGAAAGAAGGCCAATGCTGGACGGACTGGTCATCACTGCATTTTGATAGGCTGGATCACCGCTATCAAACAACGCGACCTGATTCCGTTCAAAGTAGACGCTATCTGCACCCATAAAGATATAAACCGGCATTAATAGCACCGTAGCATCCTGGGTCAGAAAATGATTGGGAATAACATATCCCGAAAATAAATGCGGATAATAATCTTTGGCATCCATTTCATCCAAAAAGGTTTTGTTCATGCCTGCAGCTTCCATTTGGGCATTGGTGAGTGCAAAGACGGTATAAGGAATTTCGCCGTTCAGCTTTTCCCATAAACCGAATTTCTTCAATCCTGCAGTAAAAAGGCTATACTTTGTCTGTTGGGATAAATATTCTTTTAAGGTTAACGATGTAAAATTTAATTTTCCCTCCAACACATGTAATATTCCATTGGTCAGGGTAATATCTTTCCCATTTTTATCCATCAATACTCCATTGACATAGTATTTACCTTCCGTACTGGCAAAATACAGCTGTTCATCATTCAGATTTTTAAATTTATTATCAATGGTATTATTAGGGACAGCTTTTGTGGGAATGAGTCCTTCAGCAAGATATTCTTTAACCATCTTTATAGCTTGCTCCTGGCTCATTTCCTGCGCCTCGTTTATGGTAAACCCTTGGCTTATTAACGCCCTATCAGTGGGAATAAGGTAAGTCAGATTATTGTGAGTTGCCAATTCTTCATACATACCGGATTTTTTGATCAATTCCGAGAAAATACGCAAGGCATAATTGTTTTCAATGTAATCGACGGAAGATCGAAACTGCTCACTTTCGATGGTCAACGAAACCTCATCATGTCGACAAGCCGCGAGGGTAAAGAATAAACACAGGAGGCATGATATTTTATAAAAGTTGTAAATTTTCATTTTTCAATCTTTAAATTTTAAAATTCAGGTTCGGGAAAAACCCTTTGTACCGAAGTCAGGTACACCGAACCATTTACAAATTCAATTGAACTTATCGTCGAAAACACCTGTTCTTTATTTTTTCCAGCGTGTGTTCTGATGGTCAAGAAATTGATGTACTTAGAAGCTCGGTAATAAGGATCGGTATTCGTGTTGGCCAAGACATTAGTTGGCACATTACAGGTGAGCCGTATAAACTCTGCATTAGGTGCGCTATCGCTCAGTAACTGGGGAGACATATAGGGAACCAAGACGGTTACCTCTGCCTCTTGACGATTAGTGATCCGTTCGGCATTCGGCTTGGCAAATAATGGAAAACTAAAATAGGGAGTGACCGTATTGCTGCTTGTATTCCTGTACATCTTTCCTAAATACCGATTGGTATAACCAGGTATTTCCATAATATCAAAAGCCCCAGGAGCATATTCGCCCAAATCTCTAAGGGTTACATATACAGACATTTCATCTTGGACACCTGCCGACATTGGTTTGATATCATTTGGCAATTTCCAATAGCCTTCATTACTTAGATTATAAAAGTTTACATATACTTTTTGATCATCAAAAGCCTGTTTGTGAAAGCTTTCTTTACGCAGGTAGGCAAAATTTTCCTTTGCGGACAAATCTTTTTGGAGGACATTCAGGGTATATACTTCTTTTGCATCCAGAGTCAACACTGTATCCAAAGAAACCTGTTTTCTGAATCGTTCCTCCAATTGAGCAAATGGAACATCAGTTTTTGGTCTGTTAACGAAAATTATTCGGTGTTCGCCCGAGGGAATCTGAGCCCAGGAGGCCATATTAATGCCATTCATTATCGGACCAACCAACACATCTTCATTGCCAGGATACTCATAATTTACTTTCTCTTTATTTCCTGTATAGAATGGGAAAGGTGGTGCATAAGGTCTCCTGGTGTCAAGGAAATCACCTACAATGGCCGCTCCAATGGGTATACCATTTTCATCGAATTCCGGATCGATCAACATGGTCAAAAAGGGAACGGGAAGATCTTTGTTTTCCATTTTCACTTCATAACTCAAACAGTTGAAGACGCGCAGATATGCAGGTTCTTCTACAGTCCTGTAATCGTATTTGCTGCATCCTTGTAACATCAGGATTCCTATGACCAGTGAAACTAAGTATACGTAGTTGTTTATCAGTTTTGTTTTCATTTTTTCCTATTATGTTTGGTTATTGATGATGTTTAAGCACAAAGAATCGAGGTTTTTTGGCGTCGGTGGCAGCTTTTGAATTTCCGATAATGGCAATAGAATAGATTCCAGCTTCGTAACTCGGCAATTTGCCACGGACATCATACAGTGCTTTATTGGTGATTAAATCTTCCGTATTCAATTTCTGAATAGTTAATAATCGATCTCCTGGTACAACCTCGGGAGTCGATTGGTAACAATAGATATTGAACCCCATATTATTATACATGACGGGATAAGTCATTGGATTCATATTGACCACCTGACCAGGTTGGAGATTTTGAAAAGCTCGTACATTGGCCTCTAAATTGCCAGCCAAATTCTGTCCCTCATCCCTTGTAAACGTGAGGTAGTTATATTCAGGCGCAAAATTGAAAAAGCGCAATTCAAAGGGAAAAGAAAATTTAAAGCGGCTGTAATCTGCATTATCATCTGCATTACCCAAATGCCGTACCCCCGTAAGATTATTATACGCAACTGACGCAATGATTTTACCAGTTCGGTCCTGATTTACCCAAATGGTCACATTATCGTTTCCAATCAGTTTAATTTCTTGACTCGTTAACAAGGTGTTCTTCGTATCAAAAATTTCAACCTTGTGTACACCTACTTTACTGATTCGCTGATCAGAAGCTTGTGCATAGCCTACCTCGGCAAAAACTTTATCATTAACCCTTACAGATATATTATCATAATTGACGAGGGTATTGACAACCTGCATTTTAGCAAGAGCTCGATTAACAGCAGGTTCATTATCGCGAATTATCTGATAGGCGTTCTGGTAATAGCCGACCGTTCCTCCACTTCCATGGTATTCCAATAACATTGGCGCTACGACAATGGTGTATACCCCCCCGGGGTTAAAACTTTGAATCGGGTTAAAGGTCTGACCTGAGCCGACTCCT
Source organism: Sphingobacterium lactis (assembly GCF_011046555.1). NCBI lineage: Bacteria > Pseudomonadati > Bacteroidota > Sphingobacteriia > Sphingobacteriales > Sphingobacteriaceae > Sphingobacterium > Sphingobacterium lactis. Next base: position 1,887,556 of record NZ_CP049246.1, on the reverse strand, counting down.
TCACTTTGACCTATGGTAGAAGTTGCTGGATCTGTTGCAATGATAGATTCGTCTTTCGAGTAATTACCATAGGCAAGTTGCCTTTTATCCTGCGCCAGCATGCGAAATTGATAATATCCATAAGGCAACTCGACATATTCCGAAACCTCGCCCTGCGCCACATTGCTCAATTTCGGATGCACAGCCGAGCCATCAACATAACTCAAAGTATAACTATCGAGGATATCCTCTGCATTTGTTGCAATTCCTGCCCCAGAGGATATAATTTTCGCTGCCAAATTGATGACACGGATCTTGATATAACCTTCACGGGTCGGACCGTTCTCATCGCGTTTAACCTCCAGTACTTTTGGTTGCGGAGCGACATTTTCTTCGACGTAGCGATGTGAGGTCCAGACATAATAATCTTTCGCTTGTTGACCTTGCTCTTTCACGTCCACCTCCAATTGTCCACCCATTTCATAACTTCCTATCCCTGTCTCTGTCCAATCACGAAGGATAATTTTCGTACTAGCACTTGCATTCAGGAAGATTTGAGGAATATTCCAAGTCGTGCCAAGCACCCCATTTTCTGGAAAATATGTTGTTGGTGGATAGGCAACCGCCCCTTCTACTCCAGGACCAACTATAGATGGTAAACCGAGATTTGTTAAGGTATCCTTTCCAACGACTACATGCTTATATTGTGTCAGATTGATCAACCGAAGATGTGAAGGACTAAGGAGTTCCTGCTTGACGCGATGATCGACAATGGATTCCAGCTTATCCTTTTTGCATCCAACCATTATTGTTATCAACAACAGGAAGAGCAAATTGGCAAATAGTTTCAATTTTATGTTCTTATTCTGTATCGTTTTCATTTTATAATAAGTTATAACTGAATCCAACCATGATCTCCACTCCTTTTTTGTAACTGCGATTGATATATTCTTTTCCATACCATTTACCACCGGTTTGTGCATTGGTATAGTTGAGTTTATTGTCAGGATTCAGGATATTCTTAGCATAGCCTTTGAACTGCAATCGCTTATTGAGCATTTGGCTGAATACTAGGTCTAAGGTTGGCGCAGGGCGAGAATAGAGGTCCGGTTCCCCAGTTAGGTTAATTTGGACCAGTCGTTCGCCCACCATGTTGAAAGTTGCTGTCAGGTTTGTACCCCAACCTGGTCGTTCGTAATTTATCCAGGTGTTGATCGAATAGGGTGCTTGCTCAAAGATGGGGCTCTTTTCAGCAGCATATCGGTCAATAATCCGATTGGCAAGCAGTCGCTCTTCAGTTTTCTTCACCTCCGATTGGGCCATCAGGACATTTGCACCGATATTGAAATGTTGGATTGCCTCATGAAATTTCCCTAAATTCTGTACAGCCTCGAGTTCCAAACCCCATACATACCCGGTGTTGGGGTCATTTTGAAACTGTATCGTCGGAAATTCCTGAAACTTAGCGTCTACACCTTCAGTCCTCAAACTGTAAACTTTAACCAATTGATTATTCAGACGTTTTCCAAATGCGGAGATGGCCAATACTTCACCTGGGTTGGTGAACCACTCCCAGCGAAAATCAATATTTTCAGTTTTCTGATTCACTAAATTTCTGTTTCCGACCACCAAACCCATCTGATAGACATCAAACTCGAATACATTTGTCAATTCCCGTAATTCTGGTCTGGCTAATGCTGTATTGAAAGCCAAACGGAAATTCATATTTTCCTTGAAAACATAGGTTGCATTCACCGAATAGTAAGGCATATAGTTGGTTTTGTACTTCGAATTCGGATTGATCAGGGTAATGCCAGTAGATTCTGACAGGGCAGGATCAACATATACATTCACGGTATCTACGGTGGATTGAATATCGGTCTGCTCAAAACGAACACCCCCTGTCAATCGCAAATCTTCCCGCAGGTTCAAATCCACCATACCATAAAATGCACGAGTTTCATAATAGCCTTTATAATTGTTGGGTGATTTTCGGGTATTATATAGAAATCCACTTTGCGGCAAATCACCCTCACCATTGGAGTTTTCAATATTCTTTATCCCGACAATTTCCGAGCTGACCAAGCGGTCCAGCTGCCCCTCAACTTGATACAATGGATATTCACCACCCGTGGTAAAGTTCGACCCTGGCAGGAACATCACATTCTCATCAAAACTTCGATCTCTGTTCAGATAATTCCCTCCAATTTTGAAGATCTGTTTTTGCTGTAAAAAGGGAAATGGAATTTCTAAATCTGCTTTGTAATTGTAATTGGTTTCTTCCATGGTCCGCCAGCGGCGTCCATTGGGTTCTGCTTGTAATAGCCCATACGGACCAAATCCATTTACATAACCGGAAGGTAAAGCATATAAGGTTTTTGAATAATGGTAATCTATCGTACCTGGCTTCATGTACCACCCACCATCGGGAGTTGTATAACTCACAAGTTGCACAAAACGTGAATCCGGATTGTTGTGGAATGATTCGGAGGTCGCTAAATTATAGCTTAATCGAGGTGAATAAGTCCCTTGAAAAAACTTATGTTCCCCCTGCAGGTTAAATGTTTGTAAGTTACGCTCAGTCTGTTTTAGGGAATAGGCTGTATGCGCAACTTCACCAAATAACCCTGAATAATTATACTGTCCATTTAAGTGTGTACCTTCATTTTCGGCGCCCCAACTGCCTAAATATTGGAAGCTAATTTCATGTCTAGGATTAAAACGATAGGTTAAACCAGCTAATACGCCATAATTTAATGTTTCTATTCCCGTATTTTCCCGCAAGGTCATAGCTTGCCCCATCTTCAATGTATTCGGAGTAGTAAAATTTGGAATACCGCGCGGTGAGGATATGGATGGGTTTCCCGTCAAAATTCCCTGAAAAATAGAATATTGATTTAACTCACCATTTGCGATATCTTGAATACGTTTGTAATAATTTCCACCAAGGATGACCCCTAGTTTATGTTTTTTAAAGACGGAATAGGAATTTCCGAAACTTAGCGAATACAATTGATTGATGGGAGCTCGCTTGCGTTCCGTTGTTAGCACGGGGTCGAAAGATTGCATAATACTATTTATGCGCTGCACTTCCTCCCTATCTGCAACATTATATCCAGAGTTGATGATCAAGTTCTGGATATCTTTTAATCCTCCAGCATATTGGAGGGATAAATCCTTGAAATCCTGCCGTAGATTCTTATCCTTAATTCCGGTGCCAAATGCGCCATATTCGCTATTCCAGAAGCTGTTGTAGGTTCCACCGATTCCGATTTCAGAATTTGTTCCGGTCTGCGCAACAAATTCCAACACCTGTTTATCCGGAACAGATTTGGTTTTGAGTTCCACGATCCCTGCAGCGGCATCGGCAGGTTTGTCGGGCGTAACCGTTTTATACACGGTGATATTGTCCAAAAGTGTTGCGGGCACAAGGTCCAGCGGAAGGGTACTTCGGTCAGGGTTGGAAGATGCGAGTCGAACACCATTCAATTGGCCAATGACAGAGCGATCCCCCAGCCCTCGGATGGCGACATATTTATCATCGGTTACCGTGACCCCAGACACACGCTGCAAAGCTTGTGTGGTGGTAATGGATGCTGTCCGTTCGATTTGCTGCGCTGAAATGGCGTCCTGGATGATGGATGATTTCTTTCGTTCATCCAGCACCGCTACTTCAGTATTTAGTTTCTTCCTGGCTTGCACAACCACTTCCACCTCTTCAATTTTCGCAGTCGCCTGGCTTAAAGGCACGGAGATCGTCGTCTGGGAAGAATATACTGGAACTTCTTTAGTCTCCAAGCCAAGAAATGTGAAAACTAAAACATCCCCATTCTTGCTCACTTTAATGGTGAAATTTCCACTGTTATCTGTTCTAGACGCCGTAGTAGTCCCTTTAAGCCTTACGGATACACCAGGAATTGGTGAACCATTCGAGGCATACACTACTTGACCAGAAATGGTGAAACCTTCCTGCAATCGATCAATTGGTGGGGGCTGTGTCCGACGCTTAATCGTTACAATACGATCAGCTATGGAAAACTCAAACAAGTCCTTGGGCAAATAGTCCGCCAATACGTCCTCTACGCGCGCATTTTCTACATGAATATCAATTTTTGAAATTGGATAAAACAGGCCAGAATCAAAAAGAAAATCATAGTCAGCCTGCTTTCTGATTTCCAAGAGAAGTTCAGGAATACTGCTATCCTTTTTATTAATGTTAATAAGCTGGCCATACGTTGTAGCACTTACCTGCATAAAAAAACAGGTTAATAAGACCATGGTGAGTTTCATAACACGCATGATTTGATAAAAATCCATACTTTTGTTCTGTAGTTATTGTTGATTTGAAATTTGTTGCCACATATTTTGATAATACTTAACTATTGGCGGCAGGTGTTGGTAGCACCTCCGCTTCTTTTTTATGACTAGTCTTGTAACTATTCTTTCACTATAATCCTCCTTCCTTTTAGCTCCAAGTGGGCTTTCCCCAATGAGGAAAGTCGTTTTAAAATGGAGTCCAGTGATTTCTCCCGAGAGACAATTCCCGAAATTTTTATTTTTTTCAATCGTTCAGGGCATTCGAAGTCAACATCATACCAGCGTGAGATGTCTGTCAGAACCTGTTGGAGTTCATCATCCTGAAAGAAAAAATCCCCATTTTTCCATGCAAGGACTTCTTCATTGATTACTTCTTTCACTTGAATGTTTTGTCCGACTTTAGCCTGTTGACCAGGTATAAGGATGACCGATTTACCGGATGTTTTGGAAAGCACCTGTACTCGACCTTCGATCAACGTTGTTTCTATTTCCTGATTCTCTGGGTATGCTTGAACATTGAAGTGTGTACCAAGGACGCGGATTTCCTGTCGACCACTTTCCACAACAAAAGGGATAGCTTCCTGATTTTCATTTTTGACCTTAGCGATTTCAAAATAAATCTCTCCTGAAACATTTACTCTACGTTGATTAGCCATAAAATTTTCTGGGAATCGAATAGCTGACTCTGCATTCAGCCATGCAAGGCTACCATCTGGCAGAACAACTTTAAACCGTCCGCCGCGAGGAGTACTGATCCTATGGAAGGCATTCTGGGATGTCTGCTTTCCTTCAGCAATTTTTATCTCCATTTCACCTGAGGCATTCTTTAGAACCCGAATTCCAGAGTGTTCGATCATATTACCCGCTGAAGCATCGGATAACGAAATTGCTCTGCCATCTGCCAATTTCAAATTAGCTTTATTCCCTGCAGGCGCACCAACAATGGTTTTTAAATCTGCTTCAACTGCATCTCTCGATTGCATGCGCGTGTAACAGATAATCGAGAATGCAACAAGTATTACAGCTGCTGCGACGCCCGTTAGAACTCTAAACCAGGATTGTCTCAACTTCCTTTTCGGTAATTCATGAGATTCCATTTTTTGCAATAACATGTTCCATACACGTTCCTTTTGAAAAGCATTTGGAAAAGTTGTTATTTCCATTTTATCCATAGCCTCAACTAAGCAGGAATCCACATACTCCAGCTCGATGTGTAAGGCCAAAAAAGCATCGATTACCTCCTCTTCTTCTTTACCAAGTGTTCCTAAAAAATAGTTGACTAACATGTCACGATTAGGAATAGCTATTTGCATCTTCTTTCTATCTAGTTAAAACTTAAAAGCTCCCAAATAGGGCATTTACCTATATAGACGTGGATTGTTGTTGACTATAACTAGGTCATTCAGGCAAAAAATGCAAACTTAATAATGAGGTATTTCTTAGATAACAAATGCTTAACATGCTAGAGAATTTAGCTATTAAGATTCATAAAAAATTAACACGGTAATCCTGGTTTCCAAATGTGGTTAAAGCGATTTATTTAAGGTAAGGAAGGAAAATGCAAAGTATGGAAAGAGCTTTATAATATTCTCCCATTTCATTTTTGAGGATTTTGGAAGAGGTGCTGATGTGATTATTGACCGTATGTTGGGAGATGGACAATGACGCTGCAATTTGTTTTTGTGACATACCCAGTTCGCGGCTCATCAGATAAATTTCTTTCTGTTTTCCCGTCAATTTGGAAAGGGCTTGTTCATAGATCTCCAATAATTCTTTAAATTCTCCTTCTGTTTGTTCAGTAGAACCTAATGTTTCCAAAGGTATTGCTTCCAATTCTTGCATCAACAATACCTTCTTTCTTTTTCGATCAATTATGTGATTTCGAAGCGATTGAATAAGGTATGTCTCAAAATTTTCCACATGTTCCAGGGCGTATCTTTTTTTCCAGACTTTATAGAACACATCCATGACCATCTCCTCTCCATCCTCTTTATTCTTTAATAGATTCAGGGCAACTAGCGAAAGCTTTGGGTAATATGCATCAAAAATATGTCGAAATCCCGCATCATCACCATGCAACCATTTCTGAATTTCTGTTTGATTTATACCTTTCAGCATCTCGATTTGGGAAACTATTGTCTAACAAAGGTAAGACTGACGTGTTAACTCTATATTAAATTAATCATTCACCCTGTCCCTCTCTTTTTATTCGCTCATTCTTCCTTAAATTTAAATAAAGGACAAATAACCAGTGAACATGCTTCTGAACTACCTGCGACGCCGATACGCAGGGAAAAGGGATACAAGAACTCAAGACACAGACTGCAAGGGATTGGCAGATAAATGGACCCTATTATTACAGATTGATAGCAACGAAGAAAATGAAATGATGTGGGCAGATTGCGGCCGTTATATTTCTGGATTCAAAAAGAGGATTTACGGCACAGAAAATTCGAAAACGCTCGGCTGATCTTACAGAGCAGCTAATGCTGGCATTAGCAACAACCTAAACCTGGACAATAGGACCCATTCCAAAATATTTTATATCACGAACATAACTATTTGCTGTACTATCCACTGTAAATCATGGCAAAGGGTATCAAAAGGGTATATTCAGATGTTAAAAATTTGGGATTCCATTCCGCTCTTTTTCCTTTTCATGCCTAAAAATTAAAATGAAAAATTTATCTTGTACGCTTTATTGGATGAAAACCAATTATAGTAAAAGATTAGCATTTCAGATTAACCTTATTCATTGTGCAAGATAAAAACGAGAAAGAACTTAAACGGGGATTAAGCAATAGGCATATCCAATTGATCGCCTTGGGTGGCGCCATTGGTACGGGTCTGTTCCTGGGGGTCGGCAAAGCGGCCATCCTTGCAGGTCCGTCCGTGATATTGGGCTACGCGATTGCAGGGCTTGTCGCCTTCTTCATTATGCGCCAATTGGGCGAGATGGTTGTTGAAGAACCTATTTCAGGAAGCTTCAGCTCGTTTGCCAATAAATACTGGGGACCATTTGCCGGTTTTGCATCGGGTTGGAATTACTGGTTGCTCTACATCTTGGTCAGTATGGCCGAACTGACAGCCATTGGTAAATATGTGCAGTTCTGGTGGCCGGAGATACCGCTATGGGTATCAACCTTGTTCTTCTTCGTGGTCATCAATGCCATCAACCTCGCTTCGGTCAAGGTCTATGGGGAAACGGAGTTCTGGTTCTCCATTATCAAGGTCGTCGCCATTATTGCGATGATCCTATTCGGAACCTATCTATTGATTTCGGGAAATGGAGGTGAGCGAGCAACCGTCGAAAACCTCTATAACGATGGCGGGTTCTTTCCGCATGGCTGGTTCAGTGGCGATGCAGAAACAGGCTATTCCGGTTTGCTCGCCGCCTTGGTCATTATCATGTTCTCGTTCGGCGGCCTGGAGCTAGTCGGCATCACGGCAGCAGAAGCAGAAAACCCAGAGAAAAACATCCCCAAAGCGACAAATCAGGTCTTGTGGCGTATCCTGGTCTTCTACGTTGGAGCCTTATTCATCCTATTCTCGTTGATGCCTTGGCGTTCCATTACTGCCGATACCAGTCCCTTTGTGGAGGTATTTGCGACACTCAAGGGATTCCAATTTGACCTATTCGGGAAGACCTTCTATTTCACAACCATCATTGCCAATGCCTTAAACGTCATTGTCCTTACTGCGGCATTATCCGTATACAATTCCTGTGTATACTCCAATTCAAGAATGCTATATGGCCTCTCCGAACAGGGAAATGCACCAGCATTCCTCAAGAAATTGAACAAGAACCACTCCCCTGTCAATGCCATTCTGGTTTCCGCGGGAATTGTGGCCGTAACTGTTTTGATCAACAAAGTTATACCTGAGGAAGCTTTAAATATCCTGATGTCCCTTGTGGTTTCCGCATTGATCATCAATTGGATCATGATTTCCCTAACGCATATTTTCTTCAGAAATCAAAAGAACAAACAGGGAATCAAAACCAAATTCCCTACCCTATTCTATCCAATCAGTAACTACTTCAGCCTGCTATTCCTTTTGGGTGTCTTGGCCATGATGTGGTATACGGACCTTAAGATCTCCGTGGAATTGATACCGGTTTGGCTGTTGCTGTTATGGCTGAGCTATGTGCTGATCAAAAGGAATAGAGCGCGGAAACAAAATGCGGCATAATGAAAAAGCAGGTCATTGCAGATATTGTCTTTTGGCTGATCGCTGCGCTGCATTTGTATAGCATCTATGCCCATAAAATAGATCTGCAGACCTGGACAAAACCGTTGATCTGTCCATCACTCTTATTGTTGCTCTTTTTTGAGACCGGCCTTAAGGGGAAATTCAATAAACTCATTGGGTTGGGATTGGTTTTCGGGTGGATGGGCGATGTGTTCCTGATGTTACAGGATGCTTTTGTTTTGGGCCTAGCGGCTTTCCTTATCGGTCACGTGCTGTACATTTACGCATTCCTCCTGCAGACAAAACCGCAGAATCTAACCAGGCATAAAGGCTATCTGCTACCAACGGGCTTGTTGGCAACCTACGGTTTCTATTTCTTTGGGGTACTCAAACCCAGTTTAGGGATATTGGAAATTCCCGTCATCCTGTATATTGTTGCCATTTCGGCTATGGTCATTTTTGCATTCACCCGAAGGACACAGACCAACCTAGCAAGCTTTCTGGCCACTTTCTTGGGAGCAATTTTATTTGTCGTGTCGGACTCATTTTTAGCCATCAATAAATTTGTTGCCTATATGCCCAATGCATCCCTATTGATCATGAGCACGTATATCTTGGCGCAATACGGGATTACCCTGGGTGCAATTCTGCATGCAAAGAGAAAAAACAAACAGCTGCCTGCTCATTAAAAAAATCCTAATCAAAAAAAGGGCTGACCACGTATGGCCAACCCTCAATTCTATCCTTGATTATGGTATTGCTGATTGATTAAACGACCGGTGTTTTCTTTTCATAGCTTTCGTTATGCACGTGGGCAACCGCTCTTCCCGATGGATCGTTCAGGTTCTGGAATGAGACATCCCAAGCGAGTGCTTCCGGAGTGCTGCAGGCAACGGACTTTACAGATGGTACGGTCAGTGCTGCGGCATCGCTAGGGAAATGCTCTTCAAAAATACTGCGGTACAGGTATTCTTCTTTATTCTTTGGTGTATTGATCGGAAACCGTGAGGCAGCCGTTTCAAATTCCGTATCCGTTACTTTCGTCTCGGCCTGTTCTTTTAGGGTGTCGATCCAAGAATAGCCCACACCATCGGAAAATTGCTCCTTCTGTCTCCAAGCAATGGATTCTGGCAGGTAATCTTCAAAAGCCTTTCTTACCACCCATTTTTCCATCCGTCCATCGCGGATCATTTTCTCCTTGGGGTTAATCCGCATGGCCACATCCATAAATTCCTTATCCAAGAAAGGCACACGCCCTTCAACACCCCAAGCCGCAAGCGACTTGTTCGCACGAAGACAATCATACAGGTAGAGTTTCTTTAATTTACGTACCGTTTCTTCATGGAACTCCTGTGCATTTGGTGCTTTATGGAAATACAGGTATCCGCCGAACAGTTCATCCGAGCCTTCCCCGGAAAGGACCATCTTAATCCCCATGGACTTGATGACTCTTGCCAAAAGGTACATCGGAGTAGAAGCGCGAACTGTGGTGACATCATAGGTCTCCAAGTGATAGATTACATCCCGGATCGCATCCAATCCCTCTTGAATGGTGAAGTTCACTTCGTGATGAATGGTTCCGATGTGATCCGCTGCTTTTTTCGCAGCGATCAAGTCCGGTGATCCTTCCAATCCAACTGCGAAGGAGTGCAATTGTGGATACCATGCCTCTTCCTGATCATTGGATTCAACGCGTCTTGCAGCAAATTTCTTCGTAATCGCAGCGATAACCGATGAGTCCAACCCTCCAGAAAGCAAAACACCGTAAGGGACATCCGACATTAATTGTCGTTTAACCGCATCTTCCAAGCCCTGACGCAGGTCCTCAATACTGGTTTCGTTACTCGATACCGTTTCATACTGTTCCCAATCTCGAGTGTACCATCGCTGTGGCGTTAGGCCATTTTTACTATACAGGTAATGTCCGGGAGGAAATTGCGCAATCTCAGTACAGTATCCCTCGAGGGATTTCATTTCCGATGCAACAAACAACTGTCCCCATTCATCTTTTCCATAATACAAAGGGATAATGCCCATATGGTCTCGTGCGATCAGGAAAGTATCCTCGCGTGTATCATACAATGCAAAGCCGAAAATACCGTTGAGTTCTTCCACAAATGCAGGTCCCTTTTCCAAATATAGAGCAAGGACAACCTCTGAATCAGACTGTGTTGAAAATTGATAGTTTGGCAATGAATTTCGCAGTTCTTGATGGTTATAGATTTCACCATTTACAGCCAACACCACTTGCCCATCCGGACTATACAGGGGTTGGCTTCCAGATTTTGGGTCCACAATCGCCAGACGCTCATGGGCCAATACAGCTTTTTCCGAACTGTATATCCCCGACCAATCCGGTCCACGATGACGAATACGTTTCGACATTTCCAAAACCTGAGGTCGTATCTCCGAAAGAGACTGCTTAATTTCAAATGCTCCTACAATTCCGCACATATGATTATTATTTTATTAATGTTTTTACTCGTTTATTGAATGAATGAAACAAAGTAAAACAATTAAAAACAAATTTCATAATGTTTTTAATATTTTATTGAATATTTATCAATTATTGAACGTTATTATTGATTCATTAATACCAAAAGGGAATAATCGTTACAATAAATACATATTTAAGAAGTTTTTTTAGGGGTACTTCTTTCCATAAAAGTTTAGGCTGAATATCGAAGTTGGATAAATAAAATTTCACTTTGGAAGCAATCAATTGAAAAAGCCCTTTTATTTATGCATGTTAATTAAAATTACGCAATCGATTTAACTACCGTGTAAATGTAGAAAATGAATATTTCTTTCTCTCATCGGTTATTTTACCAAAACCTAATAAATCAAAATTAGTTTCTTTATATATAAACCTTAGATTATGAAAAAAAGAAACCTAGCATGGCTATGCTTAGCTGTATGTATGAGTATTCTCTCATGCCAAAAAGAAATTCTTCAATCCAACCATCCTGAGGAGGCAACGGAGAAACGTGCTGCCATCAATCCGAATCTAAAAACTAGCATTGGAAAGAATGTTCAGGAATTTACAGAACAGGTAGATCCCGCAAAGGAACGCGAACGTTTGGGATTTGAGCATTGGTTATGGGCAGATTTTGAACCGACAGGATTTTATGTACCTGCCAACACCAATTTCAGTTTAACAGTTGATCAATTACAAGGTTCACAATTGCCCTACCTGTTGATAGGTACCTATTACCTGAACGAGACTTATACATCTAAACCAACCATTGTGCAATTGAAAGCAGGTAATAATACCCTTAATTCAGGAGCTAAAGGAGGTATTCTCTGGATTCGATATGGCAATTTGAATCCAGCATCGAGCAAGGTTCGGATCACTTTCAACAGCGGTCATCAAAAAGTACCTACCTTTATTAAAGGAATAACTACGCAAACGGAATAGAGTGCGCAATTATCAAATTATCCGACACCTGATGTGCTTTTAGTAGGAGATCGAGTGATGCAAGTATATAGAAGATCATATGCACAAAGTATCGCCACTCAAGATAACAATTATGTGCTGCAACTTGCCGATCAGATATGGGATTGGCAGAACCAATTGATGGGACTCGACAACTCAGCTCCTCAGCATCGTGATCATGCTTACAATCGCGTATTAATGGTTCAAGATGCAGACAATACACCATACGGTGCTTATGCTTATTTTTATGGTACAGCCTTTGGCCCGTCAACATTAGCAGGGGCTTTTACGCCAGTTATGGCATCGGGCGGCTGGGGAATGTGGCACGAATTGGGTCATCTCCATCAACAATACATCTGGACATGGAGTACATTAGGCGAAGTAACGGTAAATATCTATGCCCTACATGTGGAACGGAAGTTGGGTATTACGCCTTCTAACCTAAAAGTGTACAACCGCTATGGACCGGCATTTGACTTCATCAATAACACCTCAGCCACAAAGGACTTTAATACCATGACCGGAACTTATGACGATCATTTTACCCGTTTGGTTTTATTCCAACAACTATACTTGGCATTTGGCGACCAATTCTTTATTGAGGTCAACAAACGTGGACGATTGGAACCGCGCAATACCGCCATGACGGATAAGGACAAAATGAGCTGGTTCATGAAAACCGCGAGCCAGGTAACGGGCAGAAACTTAACGACCTTCTTCCGTAAATGGGGCTTTCGGGTCGACGAATCCGTGTATGCCACCATTGCTGGCTATAACTATCCGAACCCTACCATTGAGCCAAGTACTTTAAGCGAAGACAATACGTCAGCAACTTTAGTGAACGGAGGAATTTACAAGATAACTTCATTGATCAACAACTCCAGTGTCATTGATGTAAACAGCAGCACCCCAAATAACGGTACTGCCGTTACCCTTTGGACATCCAATATCGGAAATAACCAAAAATGGTTGGCTAGGAAAAACTTGGATGGAACATTTGTCCTAAAATCGATGGCAGATACAACGAAGGTACTAGACGTACCTAACTCGGCAACATCATTGGGTACGGAGGTAAAAGTATGGTCGTATGGTGCAACGAACAATCAGAAATGGAAGGTCGAATCCAAAGGGAACAATGTATTCAGCCTAGCTCCAGCCCATGCACCATCTCTACGATTGGATGTAAACAATGGAGTCGCAACTAATGGTACTTCTTTGATAATCTGGAGCACTACAGGAAATAACAACCAGAATTTCAGGTTTGATAAACTGAATTAGTTTTTGAGAGGCGAGATACTAGATATGATTTGGAGATATGAGATATGCGATATTAAGTGTCTGCCCCTCATAAACAGTATTGAACATCCTTTAGAAGGAGGTCGGTTGTCATCACCTCAATCTCTAAAAAAATCATCAAATCAAACAAAATACGGGGCTTTTAGCCCCGTATTGTTTATCAAAAAGTTAATTGATGTTTTATAAATCTATGAGCCATATTTAGGCATCTTCACACCCACTGTCTCATATCTCATATCTCACGTCTAATATCTCCAAATCACATCTCCCATCTCACATCTCAAAAACTATATCACCCCATGCAGTGATCCGCCTTTGGCGCCGAGTTGGTCAACTCTTTTTTCCACCTCGGGATCTTTGATCAGATCAGGGGCATGGTGCGGCTTGCTCCGTGCATCGATGATGACTGGACCGTGGCAACCCCAATGTTTAAAGCTCGTGAAGCTCTCGATACCGTAGATATCATATGCGGGGTTGGATCTCGTAAAAGTCACCCACACAAAATTATTTTCATTCTCCGCTGCAAATCCAGCATCGTCCGCAAGGACAATACATTGGATTCCGGACCAGTTTACATCCTTAGCGGCAGTGGTCCATTCTGCCAAATATTTAGCTTCTTCTTCGTAGGTCGTGAATGGTTTTCCATCGATCACCACGATACCTGGCAGCGCTAATTTTGCATGCTGGAATGGCCGCGGAAGATCGAAATTGGCAGGGAGTTCACGCAGGAGTTCCCTTTTCTTATCACCTACAGCGGCAAAGGTTACCTTGGATCCTGCATTCAACCCGTCGCCGGTATAATCCAGAGTATCGATGGTCGTATTGGTCAGGAAGTGCAGGTCACGGCTTAGGTCGATCCGTTCAAAGATATGGGTAAAGAAATCTTTGATATTATGGATATCCAGTTTTGGATTGTCCTCGAAAGCAGAGATGAACAGGTATTTAGCCAGACTCAATTGGTTTGTCCCCAAGATTTGATTCGCAATGGTCAATAGCTCCTGTGGCCTTTCCACTTTTTGGTAAGGCGTATATCGCTCGCTACCTATGGCAAACAACAACGGGTGTACGCCTGCAGGATCCACGGCATGCACTGCGTGGAGGCCGCCGATCTGCTGCGGAATGGCATTGCCAGTAATTTCATGGATCAGGGCACCAAAGCTCGTATCTTCCTGTGGCGGTCTACCCACCACCGTAAACGACCAGATCGGGTCCTGCCGATGATAAACTTTATGCACCTTCATCAATGGGAAAGGATGGATCAAGGAGTAATAACCGATGTGGTCGCCAAATGGACCCTCAGGTTTATTTTCATTTGGATAAACGGTTCCCGTAATGACAAAATCGGCATCTGCGGAAATACAAAACCCTTCTTCATCGTAAAAGTAACGGAATCGACGGTTACCGAGGGCACCTGCAAAAATCATCTCGGAGAGTCCTTCTGGCAGGGGCATTACCGCCGATAGCGGATGTGATGGCGGGCCACCAACAAAAATACTCACCTTTAAAGGTTTGCCCAGTTCGTTCGCTTTGGTTTGGTGAATCCCTATACCACGATGCAATTGGTAATGAAGCCCGACTTCCTGGTCTTGAATATATTCATTTCCCGCCAATTGGATTCTGTACATGCCCAAGTTGGCCTGCATAATTCCTGGTTTGGTGATGTCTTCGGAATACACCTGTGGCATCGTCACAAATGGACCACCATCCATTGGCCAATTGACAATCTGGGGGAGTTCACTGATACGTGTCTGTCCGTAAAGAATGGGTGCTCCAGACTTCTTACGCCAGGGCAATGCGCCTAAAGCGACCATGGACGAACCGGCATACTGAAAGGGATTTTTGAGGGCGGCCATGGGATTCATCTTCACGTCCACCAATTTCTTGATATGAGCCAGACTGTCCCTGAACATGAATTTGGATCTTTCCAACGTTCCGAACAGATTCGACACAGCAGGAAACTTGGATCCCTTGATGTTCTCAAATAACAATGCTGGACCTTGCGCATCATAGACACGCATGTGGATTGCTGCCATTTCTAGATATGGATCCACTTCCTCTTTTACACGAACCAAATGACCATTTTGCTCCAGGTCAACGACGCATTCCCTTAAACTTTTGTATCCCATAGTACTTGCACAAATAGCTACAAATGTACATGAAACAAAGGAATTTAGGAAAATAAAAACCTACTGATCGACACGGATCACCTGTTCCAATGGGGTAAAGGAAAATAGCATAATGTTTTTCCAGGTAGTATTATCAATGGGATATTCCCGTTCAACTAGTCTCTTGAATTCAATCTCGTCTTCCTTTTGGATATGGTATAACTTATTGCGCAGCAACTTCATTGCAAATTGTGGCACTTTAAAACTTTTCACCAACGCCTCCGGATAGAGCGTTTTCTTATACAATCGATACATTTCCTGGATCGTCACGGTGAGTGGTCCGCCAATTTCAATGATCTGATTGAGGAAATTCTTCTGCCAGTCCATATTGTATATCCACCGCAGGAGATCCAATGCTGAAATCGGATTGAACTTCACATTGGCAAATTTGCGGTCATAAGCCAGGTATTTTCCGTTAATGAGTTGGTGCATATATTTATCCAACACAGAACCTTTACCAATTGCCAAGTTCTTCAGAACGATTGTATAAGTGATATTTGCGAGCTTCAATAAAGCTTCGATATCGCGTACAAATGGTTTATCCATCAATCGACAGATATAGACCACACGATTGCACCCATTAGCTCGCGCCAAATCAATAAAATTCCGTAATGTAACTAACTCCAAATTCAGGTTCACCATTTCACTCAGTGTAGGCACATGCGTAATATAAATGGCTAAACCAATGCCCCCTTCAACCCTAAACTCCTCAAATTCCTTTCCCTTCCGCAACAAATCTACTTTCTTTAAGGTTCCCGTTGGCTCTTCGATCATACGCGATTTGAACAAATCCAAATCACGAACGATTCCATGAACATTAAACTCCTCCCTACTCAGGTTACTGATGGCTCTCCTCCCTAAATAGGAATTAAGGCCTGAAAATAACACTTCCATCTCACCTCCAAAAATTATTTATTTTACACCTAACACCGAATGTCAGGTGAATGTTTCCTTTTTCTTATAATTTTACAAAACAAACAATTTTTTGCAAATAATATATTATTGTCTATCACATGTCAAATAATGCACCCCAATCGCCCCAGTCCCAACATTTAGGTTATATTTGTTAGACATCGCATACCCGGGATTTATAGCATGAGTAAAAAAGTAGTTCTTGTTTGGTTTAGAAATGATTTACGATTACATGATAATGAGGTATTGGCAGAGGCCATCCTAAAATCTGATTTAATCATCCCGGTATATTGTTTTGACACCCGCTATTTCCAAAAGAACAATTTCGACCATTACAATACAGGAACAAATCGCACGGAATTTCTCATCCAAAGTGTCACTGCACTGAAAAACGAGTTAAAAGCCATGGGCAGTGACCTGATGACCTTTATTGGTTATCCGGAAGAGATATTACCCAAGCTGTGTGCAAAATATGAGGTCGATGAAGTCTATCATCACCGCGAAGTGGCCTCCCGCGAGACGGATATTTCCGAAAAAGTGGAAGAAGCACTGTGGGAGAACAAGATAAACTTGCGTCACTTTATTGGCCACACCCTTTTTCACAAGGAGGACCTCCCCTTTCCGATTAAGGATATTCCGGATAAATTCAATATCTTCAGGAAAAAGGTAGAACGGGAGAGCCATGTACGCGCTGCTATTCCGGCACCTGCTAAAATCATCAGTCCGCAGCACTTGGAAGAAACAGCAGTACCAACCTTGGCAGAATTGGGCTTTTCTGCTGAAGAAGTGCAATCTACAAACCTCAACTTAAAAGGCGGTGAGGGCAATGCCATTGCTGCATTGGAGCGTTTGCTGGATCCAGAGTATCAGGGAATCCAAAATTTCACCTCCATCTCCCCATATATTGCTGTGGGAGCACTATCACCGATCTATGTTTACCAGCGTATGCAGGAATCCAATCTTATCCAGAATAAGAAAAGATATGAGCGGTTAATGAACATGCTGTTCTGGCGAGATTATTTTCGGTTTATGCTCAAGAAATATCCCAATATTTTTTTCAAGAAACAGGGAATTCAACAGGACATCAAAGGCACGGATTTCTCGCATCCAGAGCATCTGGAACGCTGGAAGAACGGCACGACCGGTGAAGATAGCGTTGATAAACTCATGAAGGCGCTTCGGGAGACCGGTAACTTGACCTATGCCGAGCGTCGACTGGTTTCCAAATACTTCACGGCTGAGGTTGACTCCAATTGGTTGATTGGCGCCAGCTATTTTGAGGAGCAACTCTTGGACTATGCTCCAGCTACAACGTATGGCTTTTGGGCGCATATTTCCGGCGTAGGCACTAGCCCCAAGGAAAACAGTACGCCATCATGGCAGGAATTCGCTAAGAAAATCCAGTTGCAGAAGCAATAAATGGTTCTTTAACACGTATAAATTCGTGATTATCACTCATGCGATAATGCATCGTTTATTAAAAATTGACTAATATTTATTTTCACGTTGAAATCGATTAGCAAAACAAGCTAAAACATTGTATTTAATATCGATAAAATGCGGGAAAGTAAGTTTATTATTTATAAATTTGGCAAAATTTTATCACCCCAATCCACATGGACAAATTGACATTTTTGAGTAATGCAGATTCGAGCTACATCGACGGATTATATCAAGCATACAAAGCTGATCCAAATTCAGTAGATTTTGGCTGGCAGAAGTTTTTTGAAGGATTTGATTTTGGTCAAGGTGCTGAAGCAAGTGCACCTAGTGGCGATGTCAATGTTTCGGATCATGCGCTAAAAGAAATCAACGTATTGAACATGATCCACGGCTATAGAGACCGTGGTCACCTTTTTACCCAAACCAACCCTGTTCGCGAGCGTCGCAAATACTACCCAGGTAAAGAATTGGAAACATTCGGCCTATCCGAAGCGGATATGGATACTGTATTCAATGCCGGTGTTGAAGTTGGTTTAGGACCCGCAAAATTAAGAGATATCCGTCAGCTCATCGAAGATACCTACTGTCGCTCGATCGGTGCTGAATTCAGATACATCCGTAACCCTGAGAAAATCAAATGGTTGCAAGACCACATGGAAGCGGACAGAAACCAACCAAAATATACGGTTGACCAAAAGAAACGTATTTTCAAAAAACTGAACCGTGCAGTTGTTTTTGAGAGCTTCTTGGGCACAAAATTCTTGGGACAGAAACGTTTCTCCCTAGAGGGTGCTGAAAGTTTAATTCCTGCGTTGGACTCCATCATTGAAAAAGGTGCTAGCTTGGGCATCCAGGAGTTTATGATCGGAATGGCGCACCGTGGCCGCTTAAATGTATTGGCGAACACCATGGGTAAACCTTACAAAACCATCTTCTCTGAATTTGAAGGAAAGATGTACGCAGAGGAAGATCCAGAATTACAATTTGGTGGTGACGTAAAATACCATTTAGGCTACTCATCAGACGTAACAACAGATGATGGCAAACAAATCCACTTATCGCTTGCGCCAAACCCGTCGCACCTGGAAACCGTTGACCCTATCGTTGAAGGTATCACCCGTTCCAAAATCGACATGAAATACAACGGCGACTCTTCCAAAATTGCACCGATCCTGATTCATGGTGATGCAGCAATTGCTGGACAAGGTGTGGTTTACGAAGTAACACAAATGTCCAAACTGGAAGGCTATCGTACAGGTGGTACCATTCATATTGTCATCAACAACCAAGTAGGTTTTACAACCAACTACAAGGACGCGCGTTCAGGTACATACTGTACTGATGTGGCTAAGATTTCTTCATCTCCGGTATTCCACGTGAATGGCGATGATGCTGAAGCCGTAGTATACGCAGTAAACCTTGCTGTTGAATACCGCCAGAAATATAAAACCGATGTGTACATCGATCTATTATGTTACCGTCGTTACGGTCATAACGAAGCTGATGAACCTAAATTCACGCAGCCATTGTTGTACAAATCCATCGAGAAACACCCGAATCCGAAAGATGTCTATGCGAAGAAATTAGTTGATGAGAAATCCATCGACCAAAGCTACGTGAAGGATGTTGAGAAGGAATTCAAAGATTACCTTCAAGAGCAATTAAACCTTGCGAAGCAGATCGAGAACCTTGAGGAGGAAATCCCGATGTTCCGTGGCGCTTGGAAAGGCCTACATGCAGCGAAGAAAGCTGACATCTTTGAAACGGTAGACACCAAAGTTCCTGCGAAGGAATTCTTAAAATTGGCTGGCGAGATCACGACCCTACCTAAGGACAAGAAATTCTTCCGCAAGATCTCGAAACTGTTCGAAGATCGTGCAGCTATGGTGAAGAACGACAGCTATGATTGGGCAATGGGTGAATTGATGGCCTATGCTACCCTATTGGATGAAGGCAAGCGTGTTCGTATTTCCGGTCAGGACGTACAACGCGGAACATTCTCCCACCGTCATGCCGTATTGACGTTGGAGGATTCAGAAGAGAAATATGTACCATTAGCCAACGTAAATGGTGGCGAACGCTTCAACATTTACAACTCCCTACTTTCGGAGTACGCGGTTCTTGGTTTTGAATATGGATATGCATTGGCAAATCCTCAGGCATTGACTATTTGGGAAGCACAGTTTGGTGACTTCTACAACGGTGCGCAGATCATCGTTGACCAATACCTTTCCAGTGCGGAAACGAAATGGAAGCGCTCCAATGGTTTAGTGATGATGTTGCCACACGGTATGGAAGGACAGGGTCCGGAGCACTCTTCAGGTCGCATCGAGCGTTTCTTGGAGTTATGTGCGAACGACAATATGATCTTAGCGAACTGTACAACTCCGGCCAACTATTTCCATTTGTTACGCCGTCAGCTGGTTCGCGAATTCCGTAAACCATTGGTTGTATTCACACCGAAAAGCTTATTGCGTCACCCGAAAGTGGTTTCCAAATTAACGGATTTCACTGAGGTTAATTTCCAAGAGGTAATCGATGATACGTACGCAAAACCAACAACGGTTAAGCGTGTGTTATTCTGTTCAGGGAAGATCTACTACGATCTACTGGAAAAACAACAGGCTGAGAAACGTACCGATATCGCTATTGTGCGCATCGAGCAGTTGTATCCAGCACCGGTTGATCAACTGAAAGCTATCCGCGCGCGCTACAAAAAAGCAACGGAATTTTTCTGGGTTCAGGAAGAGAACGAGAATATGGGCCCTTGGCCGTATTACTGCCGTGTCTTCCGCAACACGGATGTGGCTTTCACCGATGTAATCGCACGTGCACAGAGCGGAAGCCCTGCAACAGGTTACATGAAGAAACACATTGCACAACAAGAAGCAATAATTAATAAATCATTTGAATAAACAAATTGTTTAACCATCCGTTGTATATATAACGTATATTTCGAGAAGGATTAAAAGAAGTAAATATGAGCTTAGAAATCAAAGTCCCTTCGGTAGGTGAGTCGATTACCGAAGTAACCTTGGCCCAGTGGCTAAAACAAGATGGTGATTACGTCGAAATGGACGAGAACATCGCCGAATTGGAATCTGACAAAGCAACATTCGAGTTACCAGCTGAAAAAGCCGGTATCTTGAAAATTATCGTACAAGAAGGTGATACACTGGAAATTGGTGCGGTAGTATGTACGATCGAAGAAGGTGACGCCCCTGCTGGCGGTGCTGCTCCAGCGGAGAAATCCGAAGAAGCACCTGCTGCAAAAGCTGAAGCTCCTGCGGCGGCAAAAGAAGAAGATGAAAGTCCAGAAACATATGCTGCTGGTACTGCATCTCCTGCTGCGGCAAAAATCCTTAGAGAAAAAGGCATCGATCCTTCATCCGTAAAAGGAACAGGAAAAGATGGAAGAATCACGAAAGAAGATGCTGAAAAAGCACAGTCTGCACCTGCAAAAACAGAAGCGAAAGCTGCTGCTTCCCCTGCGGTAACTACTGCTGCTGCTCCTGCAGTTGCCGGTTCGCGCAACGAACGTCGTGAGAAAATGAGCTCATTACGTAAAACCATCGCAAAACGCTTAGTAGCGGTGAAAAATGAAACAGCGATGTTGACCACATTCAATGAGGTGAACATGCAGCCGATCATGGACTTACGTTCTAAATACAAAGATTCTTTCAAAGAAAAACACGGAATCGGTCTTGGTTTCATGTCCTTCTTCACAAAAGCGGTAACTACAGCATTGAAAGAATGGCCTGCAGTGAACGCTCGTATCGATGAGAATGAAATCGTTTATTCAGATTTCGCCGATGTATCAATTGCGGTATCCGCTCCGAAAGGACTTGTAGTACCGGTAATCAGAAATGCGGAATCCATGTCACTTCACCAAATTGAGAAAACAATTGCTGAATTGGCTGGTAAAGCTCGCGACAACAAATTGACGATCGAAGAAATGACTGGCGGTACATTTACCATTACCAATGGTGGTGTATTCGGTTCCATGATGTCCACGCCGATTATCAATGCGCCACAATCAGCTATCTTGGGTATGCACAACATCATCCAAAGACCAGTAGCTGAAAACGGTCAGGTAGTGATCCGCCCAATGATGTACATCGCTCTTTCTTATGACCACCGTATCATCGATGGCCGTGAGTCAGTAAGTTTCCTTGTCCGCGTTAAACAATTGTTGGAAGATCCAGCAAGATTATTATTAGAAGTATAATTACCAACAATGATATGAAAAAAGGTCGCCTTAAATGGGCGACCTTTTGTATTTTTGGGCAATTTCAATCCAACAACAATCGCTATGTGTAAAACGTATTCCCTATATATCAAGATTTCCTGCATACTGTTGCTCTGCGTGGCCATCTTTTCCAAAAGTCAGGCGCAGCAGGTGGGTTTGGAAATCGACTTCTTTGGCTATGCCGATAACAGGGAGTACAGTGCGGAATATACCATTCCCAAGACCTTCTTCGGTGCTACCCTATCTCCCCAACTTTATTTTCAATTGGAGGAAAACCACCGCGTTTATGGAGGGATACATTTCAATCAGGAATTTGGCATCCACAAGGAAAACAAAAGCCGCATAAACCCCATTGCCTACTATAACTATAAAAACCAAAACTTTGACTTTGCATTGGGATTCATTCCTCGATATGAACGGCTAAAGGAAATCCCGAGGTTGGTATTGGCGGATACGTTTATGTATGACCGTCCGAATGTGCAGGGCATGTATTTCAATTATAAGAATTCAAATTTCCAACAGACGGTATTCATAGACTGGTTGAGCAAACAGAGCCACCAAAACAGGGAACAGTTTGTGGTGGGTATTTCCGGAAAATACACCATCAATAACTTTTACGTGAAGAACGATGGACTCCTGTACCACAATGCCTTAACCAGCAACGACAGCATTGATGAGCATATCCAAGACAACGCGGTTATCATGCTCCGTTTGGGCGCGGATTTAAGCCACAAGACCATCTTAGATTCCTTAACCATCGATGCAGGCGCCGTTGTAGGCTTCGATCGCGTTCGTACGGAATACGACATGCGCAAAGCGCCAGGGTTTATTGCCAACGTCCATCTCGGATACAGACGATTCTTCCTGGAAAACACCTTATATCTGGGGAAAGCATTGAACCTACCCAATGGGGATCCTTTCTACCACCGGAAAAGCTATGACCGCCTGGATTTGGGGTGGGTTCCATTCCGGACGGATCGTATTGAGGGGAAATTTACCGCATCTTTCCATTTTTCCCCGGGCTATGTGGATAACCAACAGATGTTTACCCTACGCTATAACTTTGGCAGAACTCTTTGGAATTAATCCGCCACCAGTTTATTGTGGATCATGCGGTTGTTGTATTGCTGCATAAAAGCCTCCAACTTCCGCATTAGTGAATCCTGAACTGGAAGGTTCTTTCCTTTCAGATCTTCCTTTAGCAATTTGTCCGTGCGCAAGTTATATAGGGATTTCACCTCTCTATCGCCATAGCTCATGTAGTAATCGCCCATAAAGAAATTGTAACTGCTACCGATGTTACTTACCAAAAAATTATCCTGGCGCGGATCTAGAGCATCAAATCCGAAGGAGAAATACGGCTTATCGTAGTGCAAAAAGTTCAGCACCGTCGGCATGATATCAATCTGCTGCACCAATTTATCCGATACCCCTTTCAGCTGCCCCTCTCCTCCTGGATAATAGAAGACAATAGGAATGGCGAAGGAATTCGGCATGGTTGCATATTCCGGAAAATGGGTCATGCTGGCATGGTCCGCACAGATGACGAAAAGGGTATTCTTATACCAATCGCTTTTTGAGGCGGTCCTGAAGAATTCTTTCAGAGCGTGATCGGCATAGCCTAGCGGTTCATGCAGGGGCAATGTGCCTTTTGGAAAGGTGTTCGCATATTGTTCAGGTACCTTGAAAGGATGGTGTGAGGACAACGAGAAAAAGCTACTGAAGAACGGCTCTTTCATCTGGTCCATTTCCTTGGCCATATATTGCATAAAGGGCTCATCCCAAATCCCCCAAATACCATCGAAATCGGCATCATTATTATATTCGTTCTTGCCGTAATAATGTTGGATGCCGGCTAATTGCATATACGCTGAGAAGCCCATACTGCCGTTGGGTGCTCCATGGAAAAAAGAAGTGGTATAGCCTTCATTCGCCAATAATTTCGCCAAACTCGTCGTCCTATTTCCCGAATAGACGGAAAGTACGAAAGGTTCCCCGATCGAGGGAATGCCCGTGATCACCGATGGCAGCGCATCGATTGATTTCCGGCCATTGGCATACGATCGATTGAAGGTATAGGATTCAGCTATCAGAGAGTCCAGAAATGGCGTATACCCATTGTATTGGCCGTTGTCAAGGTCTTTGTTATAAAAACCGATATGCTCTTTGCCGAAACTTTCCAGGATAAGGACCACCACATTTAATTTCCGGAAGGATGCCGTATCATTTGGCTCATGGATAACCGGATACAGCTTTTTCAATTCTTCTTCCGTAAAGAAATGCTCCTCCTTCAGATTCACGGCCTTTAGTGTCTTCAAAATCGAAAATGGCGTATTCAGAACAATATTCATTTCCTCCGGAGATTTCACATAATCGCCGGCATTACTGAGGGTAATGGGCCGTGTGCTGTGCGCCCATCCCCCTCGGACACCGCCCACAAAGAGGAATGCAACAACAAGCAACATGGCCAATTGCACTGCATAAAACTTCCAATGGAACCGAACAGGGCGTTGCAGAAAGAACAAATCATAGAATTTGATTAATCCCCAAACCATAAAACCGAAAAGAATGATTAGGTACCAATAGTCTATGGCAAAATCAAAGGCAAGTTTATAGAGATTTTCTTCGTTAGCGAATTGGTCAATGACCGTACCCGTGGTCCTTTTCAGGGTAAAAGGATAGTAGGCATAATCGATCAAATTGAGTGCAATACCAATGCTGTTGCTCACCACAAACACCCATTTGCATATTTTCTGGTAGGTGCCATGGTATTTGAAAGGAACGGGAATAGCCAACAATAGGATATACAAAATATTGATGTACAAGAGGGCAACAATGTCAAATTTTACGCCCCCCAACATCATGGTCAGCAATTCCACTCCGCTTACCTGCGGAAATTGGCTGCTGTTGAATGCATAAAATCCATAACGCAATAGCGCATATACTAAAAGTAGCATAACAAATTGAATGGCTAGTGCTACATACGGACCCAT
Source organism: Sphingobacterium lactis (assembly GCF_011046555.1). Classification (NCBI taxonomy): domain Bacteria; kingdom Pseudomonadati; phylum Bacteroidota; class Sphingobacteriia; order Sphingobacteriales; family Sphingobacteriaceae; genus Sphingobacterium; species Sphingobacterium lactis. The sequence goes on along the minus strand of NZ_CP049246.1, from coordinate 1,862,575 downwards.
CCATCCCTTTAGGCTGATTTTCTTCCCCATTAGTACTGTATAAAATCTTCGTAAACCGTTTGATAATACGCCTTTGCCGTCAGCAGCAGACTATCGGTTTTCGATGTTGGATATTCTTTATTTTTCTCGTAATTGATCCTATTGCCCACCCGATCAAATGACACCACCTGATCTTTGGTGATTACGCCAAAGGCATCCTTAGAATTATAAAATGCAATAGGTGCTGTGGTGGCATTGAACAGATCCCTGCTCCAGGTATAGCGGCTATTTGGTAATCCAAGTTGATTCAGCAATGTGGTCGCTAAATCGGTCTGATTACCGATATTTCCATATTTTTTACCGCGAAATTCTGGTTTAATCACATCACCAAAGAACAACAGCGGAATATGGAAACGTTCAGGTTGAACAATGTCATACTTTTCCGTCGGTAATCGATGTCCATGATCGGCAATCACAACGAACAAGGTATTTTTATACCACGGTTGTTTTTTTGCATCCTGAATAAAATTATAAATAGCCTGATCGGTGTAAAATGCGGTACTCTTGAATTTATCCACGTTAGTAGCCGTTCCGAATTGATAGTTATCCTTTAACTCAAAGGGTTCATGGTTAACCAAGGTAAACATACTGGTGAAGAAAGGTTGCTTTTCTTTTTGCAGATCCTTAATCATCCGATTGAATACGATATGATCATAAACACCCCAGGACGTGCGGGGTTCCAGAGGATTGAAGTCGATGTTGTCCACTACCCTTTCCACACCATGAGTTAGCATATAGGACTTCATGTTGTAAAATTCACTCTGCCCACCGTGATAGAATGAGGTATGGTAGCCCGCGGCTTTAAATTCCTGACCAATACCGGGCATTTTCTCGTGCTTATCGATATACTTGATGATACTTTCCGGGCCTTGCGCAGGGAAAGCACTGAAAATGCCGACAATACCTTTATCCGACCGGTCCGATGCAGCATAAATCTGATTGAAAAACACGCCTTCTTGAATCAACGATTCAAAATGGGGCGCTATTCCTTTATCTCCACCCATCGATTCAATCAATTGCGCGACGAAACTTTCGACAACGATCAGGACCACATTGGGTCTTGGGGTAGTCAGCACATTGACGGTAGCTTCTGGACGATGTTCAAAAATAGGGTCCATCAACTCACTGATTGCTTTCTTATCATTAAAATAATGATATGGAGACCGCTGCCGCTGATTGCGGGTAAAGAATTCGCGAAGCAAGGCGTAGTGGGTATTCACAGCGGCATGGTTAAAAAAGGAATTTGCCGAAAAATAAGCCCGACTCGGATTCAATGGTGCCCTGCCATATCCCCCACGGATAAAACTGAACAGGATCACTCCACCTAGTAGAAAAAGGGATATGAACCATATTTTCGACCTTTGTTGGGGAAAGGATACCTTCCTAAATAATTTAAGATATAGCCAATACGTAGCTGCAGAAAATAGCAGTACCCCCAAAATCGGAACAATGACCGGTGTTGAACCAACCGTAGAAAAGGCCCCCAATGGGTCTTGTCCGAGAGGCTCCAATGCACGTTTGGAAATCTTATCGCCCCATTCCCGATAGATATTGACATTGGCGAAGCTGACGATGAAAAATACAATTATAAAAATCAGGGTATACCAATTGAGTGCTTTTCGTTTAAAATCCGTTTTTGGCAATAGCCCCAAAATGCAATAGGCTAGAAAAGGAAGCACACAGATATACGAGGCCATGGAAAGATCCAAGGCAAAACCGGCAAAAAAGATTCGGAAGATATCGCTGAATGACGCATCTTGAACCTTCTCCACATAGGAAATTAAAAAAATTATCCGATCCAAAAGACTCGGAACCAACCAGAAGCAAAAGTAATAAATAAAGCCTCTCAGGTCCTTTAGTGCAGCCCGCATACTATTCTATTCGTTTAATCCGGCAAATTTACGGTTAATTCGACATTGTTAACAGCTTCTTAACCAATATTTAGCATTGTTTTAACTATTGCCATTTTATTTAGGTTCGACCAATGGGATTTAAGCCTATAAATCCGTATTTTTGTACTCCTTTTAGAATTGATTTATACAATGAGCATAGCAAAAACTTACAATCCAAAAGAAGCTGAAGAGAAATGGTATTCCTACTGGATGGAGCAGGGTTTCTTCCGTTCCACACCAGATGAGCGTGAGCCATACACCATTGTAATGCCTCCACCGAACGTGACAGGGGTATTGCACATGGGACACATGTTGAACAACACGATTCAGGATGTCTTGATCCGCCGTGCCCGTATGCAGGGTAAAAACGCATGCTGGGTTCCGGGTACAGACCACGCATCCATCGCTACCGAAGCCAAAGTCGTCGCTATGCTTAAAGAAAAAGGTATCGAGAAATCGTCCATCACACGTGAGGAATTCCTGACCTATGCTTGGGAATGGAAGGAAAAATACGGTGGTATCATCCTGAAGCAACTTGAAAAACTGGGTGCTTCCTGCGATTGGGATAGAACGAAGTTCACCATGGACCCAGATCTTTCCGAAGCCGTGATCGATACATTTATCAAGTTCTATAAAGATGGATACATCTACCGGGGTATCCGTATGGTGAACTGGGACCCACAGGGAAAAACAGCCCTTTCCGATGAGGAGGTAATCCGTAAGGAAGTGAACCAGAAGCTATACTATATCCGTTACAAGATCAAGGATAGCGATGAGCATGTCATCATAGCGACTACACGTCCGGAAACCATCATGGCGGACTCCGCCATCTGTATCAATCCGTTGGACGAACGCTACAAGCATCTTCAGGGAAAAACAGTACTCGTACCTTTGATCAATCGGGAGATTCCGATTATCCAAGATGAATATGTAGAAATGGAATTTGGAACGGGCTGTTTAAAGGTGACACCGGCACACGATCTAAATGACTACGAACTCGGACAAAAACATAACCTCGAAGTAATCGACATCCTAAACGATGACGGTTCCTTGAACGAAAAGGCACAGATCCTCATTGGAGAAGATCGTTTTGCAGCACGCAAGAAAATCGCTGTTCTTCTGGAGGAGGCTGGCCAGATCGAAAAAATCGAGGACTACAAATCTCAGGTCGGATTTTCCGAAAGAACAAATGCCGCTATCGAGCCCAAACTCTCTATGCAATGGTTCCTGAAAATGGACACCCTAGCGAAGCCAGCATTGGAATATGTAGAAGATGGCACCATTAAACTTATTCCTGAGAAGTTCTTCGCATCCTATAAACATTGGATGGAAAATGTGAAGGATTGGTGTATTTCCCGTCAGTTATGGTGGGGACAGCGTATTCCAGCGTGGTTCAACGACAAGAATGAGTGGGTAGTTGCCAAAACGGAAAGCGAAGCGGTTGCTGATTTTGAACAACAGGGCAAATCCACAGCAGGAATCCGCCAAGAGGACGACGTATTGGATACTTGGTTCTCCTCCGGTTTATGGCCGATGTCGGTTTTTGATGGAGTCCGCAACCCTGAAAACCCAGATTTCCAATACTATTACCCAACCAATGATTTGGTGACCGCTCCAGAAATTTTATTCTTCTGGGTGGCACGCATGATCATCATGGGTCATGATTATACACAAAAACCTCCTTTCCGCAACGTGTACCTAACGGGGATCGTTCGTGATAAGTTGGGTCGCAAGATGTCAAAATCATTGGGGAACTCCCCGGATCCTATCGAACTGATGGAACAGTACGGAACGGATGGTGTACGCGTTGGTATGCTCCTATCCTCCCCTGCAGGAAATGACCTGATGTTCGATGTTTCCTACTGCGAACAGGGTCGAAATTTTGCAAATAAGATCTGGAATGCGTTCCGCTTGGTAAAAGGATGGGAAACTAGCAATGCACCGGCAACGGATGCGCAAAAAATGTCCGCGGAATGGTTTGAAAACCGTTTCAACCAAGCCGTAGCAGAAATCGATGAGCACTTCGCAAACTATAGGCTTTCGGATGCCCTGATGGCAACCTATAAGTTGATCTGGGATGACTTCTGTTCTTGGTATTTGGAACTGGTTAAACCAGCCTATCAGACCCCTATCGAGAAGGAAACGTTGGAAACCGTAAAAGGATTATTCCAGAAAGTTTTGAAACTCGCACATCCATTCATGCCTTTCCTAACGGAAGAGTTGTGGCACGATGAGCTGTTCGGACGTGAAGAAAACGACTGTATCATCGTTGCAGATTTCCCTACGGTGCAGCCATACGATGAAAAGTGCATCAAGGAATTCACAATTGTGCAGCAGGTTATCTCCGAGGTTCGTAACATCCGCAACTCAAAGGGTATTTCACCAAAAGTAGCCTTGCCGTTAGCCATCAATGCAACCAATATCGACTACAGTAAATATCAGGATAGCATCATCAAGCTAGCGAATATTGAAGAGCTGACGTTCGTAAAGGAAAAAGTTTCCGGAGCGGTTAGTTTCTTAGCGGGCAAGGACGAGTGTTATGTGGCGCTTGAGAACAACATCGATGTAGATGCCGAGAAAGAACGTATCGGTAAGGAAATCGAATACCTTAAAGGCTTCCTGACATCGGTAGATAAGAAGCTTTCGAACGAGCGTTTTGTGCAGAATGCAAAACCGGAGATCGTTGAAAACGAAAAGAATAAAAAAGCAGATGCCGAGGCGAAGATCCAAATCTTGGAAGAAAGCCTGGCAAGCTTGGGGTAATTCAATTCCTGAGCAAAGCGAAGAAAAGCCCAGTGGACCGAGGTCTACTGGGCTTTTCCAATATAACAAGCATAAATAAATTAGCGTTCTTCACGAAGGAATTTTCCTGCCAAGTCGAAAATAACATCCACATCATTCGACATCTCTACGGCCATCACATCGATATCCTTATCGATGGAACGAACCGTCAAGTTTGGATATTTTGATTTCAGGTGGCTCTGCACATTATCAGCAAGTACAGCCATTGGAATGTTCACCCCATCTTCGGCACTGATTTCACGCCATTCTCCGTCCTTATCGAAATCAATATCTGTTTTATCAGAGAGTTCAACTTCGAATACAGTTCCATCCGTTGTTGGATTCTGCTTATTCTCTACATGCAGAATAGTGGTATTCGGAAAATGGGTAGAAATAAATTCCTTGGCCGCATGCGGCAATACATCCGCAGGATTATTCGGCGCAATCGTTGAATTTTCCGTACTTGGTGGTGGAGCGTCCGTACCGGTTGCAACACCCGTATCGTTGGTTTTGTTCTGGTTGTTACATGCGACCATCATCAGTGCTGCAGAACCTAGTATCAATAATTTCTTCATAACTTTTCTTTTACTGATTAACAATTTTACATGGCTATTGTTTGATTTTCTGTCATTTCACATCCAAGCCAAAAATTAATAAGCCTTATCATTATTTTATGTAACTATAAAACAAATGTATTCACCTGAATTCCTTACATTTATTTACTTAAACAACCGCTACTAAATAATTCAATTATGGAAAATTTTCTAAAAACGATCCGAAATGCAATCAAGCACTGGTACATTCCGTTACTTATTGGGATTTTATTGATCCTCTTGGGCATATACGTGCTTTCCACACCTGTTGCATCCTATGTAACCCTCTCCATTATGTTCAGCTATTCCTTCCTTTTCGCAGGAATCATGGAGATCATCTTTTCCTTAAGCAATAAGCGTGAGTTGGATGGTTGGGGCTGGTACTTGGCGGGAGGGATTTTGAATACCCTTTTCGGTGTGCTCTTACTGAATAATCCAGCGATATCCATGACCACCCTTCCTTTTATTATCGGGTTTTTCGCTCTATTCAGATCCATTCAGTATGTTTCCTTCGCCCTGGATCTCAAAAGCTATGGCGTTAGAAGCTGGGGTTGGACTTTGTTTTTCGGAATCCTAGGTATCCTATTCAGTTTTATGCTGTTGTGGAATCCTATATTTGCCGGGCTTACCATAGTGATCTGGACTGGAATGGCCATCATCACTGCAGGATTCGCCTCCTGTGTACTCTCCACGCAATTGAAAAACCTCAAGAACCTTGCTTCCAGAACGCCGGAAGATTGGAAAAGAAGATATGATGAATTAAAGGAAGAATATCACCGCTATAAATCTGGCCAGCAATAATAAAAAAGACATAAAAAATGGGTGGACACTTCTCGTGTCCACCCATTTTTTATGTTACTGTTTTTATGCCACTTGTTCTTCTTCGTCAATCTTTGGCGGTATTAGTTTATATACAACCGGCGTAACGATCCGGGATAAAAGTGTCGAGCTGATCAATCCCCCGATCATGACAATTGCCAAAGGCGATATCAATGGGTTGGACGACCAAGCAATCGGCATCAACCCGCCGATGGCGGTAAGGGAAGTAAGGATGATCGGTAGGAAACGAATTTCACCCGCTTTTTCGATGGCTTCGTTCAACGGCATGCCCTCTCGCCGCAGTTGATTGGTGAAATCGACCAATAGAATGGTATTCTTCACCTCAATGCCCGCCAGCGCTACAATACCAATGGTTGCCACAAAAGATAACGTATTGCCTGTTAGCAACAAGGCAATCACTGCCCCGACGATACCCAATGGGATTACAGAGAGTACGATCAACGTGCTTTTAAAGGTCTTGAATTCCAGGATAAGGACAGCAATGAACATAAAGACCGTAATCAGGATGATCGTCCCAAAACCGCCGAAAGCCATTTCGCGACTCTCTACCTCCCCGCCCATCTCATAGGTATAACCTGCAGGAAGCGGAAATTCATCCATCTGCTTGATAACAGCATTGATGACTTCATCATTCCCATACCCTTTCTTTACGAATGAATTTACGGATACCGTCCGGACTTTATCCTGATGATAGATATTGGCCGGGGATTCCTCAAATTCCAGGCTTGCCAACTGGTTTAATGGAATTGCCGTTCCAGCGGCATTGTCGACGAAAATCCCCGCTAATGTGGCTATGCTGGCTTCGCGCTCCTTCGGAACAGTCACCAAAATATCGTAGTCATTATCATCCACATCCGGGTCCGTATAAGTTCCCACACTATACCCCGCCAAGGCCACACGGATGGTCTGGTCAATCGATGAGGTCGGTACCCCTAAGGCCATGGCTTTATCCCGGTTGATATTGACCTTAATGTCGGTCTTGTTGTTCTTGATCGGGTTATTCACGTATTCCGATCCTTCGGTATGTTTCAGCAATTCCTCAATCTTATAGGAAAGAGCTTGAAGTGTATCCAGGTTTTCACCCATAATACGTACTTCCACTGGAGAGATGACAGGAACACCCTGTTCAAAGTCGCGAACCTCCACCTTTGCGCCCAAATATGGCGTCCACTTCTTACGCAACTGTTCAATCAATTCAATCTTCTGCTTGGACTTCACATCTTCATGCAATTGCACGAATATGTCCGCATAGGAAACATCTTCACGTTCCTGTTGCATATTGTAGTACACCCTCGGATTTCCCTTTCCTACGTTGCTGGTGAAATACTTAACATCGGGCAATTGCTTCAATTCCCTTTCAATCTGCTTGGTAATGCTATCAGTTGTCTCCAGATTGGATTGAAGCGAGGAATTGATATGGATCATGAATTGGGGCTTCTCAGATGGTGGGAACAAACTGAATCCGACAACGGGTATCAAGGCTAGCGAACCCAAGAATATGGCCAATGCAATCAGTGTAGTTCTGCCCGGATGTTTCAGGGCTTTATCCAAGAATACGCCGTAGCTCTTATGGATGATGCTTTGCATACCGCGCAAGATCGCATTCCCACCTTCATGTTCGTGCGGCTTCAGCAGTCGGCTTGCCAAGAAGGGAACAACCATTAAGGCAATCAACATGGATCCTATGACCGATGAAATCACCGCAATGGGCATACTGCGGATAAATTCCCCCGCCATCTCGGGCATAAATACCAAAGGCATAAAGGCGATAACCAAGGTCACGGTACATCCCAGCACAGCAAGGGCGATCTGCTCAGTCCCTTTAATGGCCGCCTCATGTCTGCTATAGCCCTCCCGCATCCAGCGTTCGATATTTTCCACGACCACAATACTATCATCCACAACCAAACCCAAGGCGACCACAAAACCTACGATACTGAGCTGATTCAGGGAATAGCCAAACGAATCCATAGCGATAATCCCCAAGCCCAGCGACAGTGGGATGGCAATCATCACCACCACCGATGCACGGATCCCCAATGGCAACAGGGTGAACAGCACCAGGACAATGGCAATACCAAAATCAATTGCTAAGCCACCCAATCGTTTATTGACATTCTCGGCCTGGTCAAAGTTGGTAATCAAACTGATATTCTCGGGTAAACCCGATTTGAAATGCTCGATGACCTTCAAGTATTCTTCCTGCGTGTCCGATATATTCATACCCTGCTTCTGGGCAGCATTGATAATCACGGATTTAAAGCCATTCAAACGCGTAATATGCGATGGCACCCCAAATGCGGGGTATACGTCAGCTACATCCTTGAGCAGGATATTCTTGCCTTCCCCACTTCCCACTATGGTATTTTGAATATCTGTAATGCTCTGGTAGTTACCGGAACTTTTCACACTGAAAGATTGTGTGCCTGCATTGACACTTCCCGCAGGTATATTCTGATTCTCACTCTGAACAGCCTGAATGATCCTATTCATGGGAATACCCAGCTCTGCCAATTTTGCTTGGTTCAGGTCGATGCGGACCTGCTGGTCCGGAAGCCCCGAGATCTCCACTTCCTTTAAAGCCTTCACCTTCTCCAAGTCCTGTTTCAGCTGATCCGCATATTTCTTCATGCTGGCTTGGGAAGCATTCTCCGAGATCATCGCCAACTGGATAACACTTACATTCGTGGGGTCTATCTTCAGTACCTCCATCTGATAAATATTATCCGGCAATTCCGAGCGTGCAGCATTCAGCTCACGAACCAACTCCTGGTATTTATTATCATAATCCTGACCGTATTCAAATTCGACGAAGAAAGAGGCAACACTATTGTTGATCGTGGTTTTGATGGTCTTGATGTGATCCAAAGCATAGAAACGCGCCTCCAAAGGCTTTACGATTAGCTGTTCCATGTCCTTCGGGCTGGTACCGGGATGGATGACCAATACCGGGAAGCTCACCCCCTTCATATCGGGATCCTCCGCCCTAGGCATAGTGAGCATCGAGGTAACCGCAACCACCATGATCAACAACACCATGATCATCGTGAATTGGTAGTTTTTAATGGGATATTTTATTAAACTCATGATACTGCGTTTTGGAGATTATTTCTGAACGACTATGGGTGATCCATCCACTAGGTAAGGACTTCCGGAAACGATCAATGCCTGTGCATTTTCCAGACCCGCACTCACGGTAACCACGTGGTCACCGATGGAAGCAATCTTCACCTTCTGTCTTTTTGCTTTCTTACCGTCTTCCGTAATAAATACATACCCTTCACGGCCATTGCCATCCAACAAGGCCGAGAATGGAATCTGCCAGTTATTTTGTTGCTGATTGACGGAAGTCATGATCTGCGACCTCCCGAAGATACCCGACGCCAATTTATAGGAAGGTTTCTGTTTCAGTTCCAGAAAGATGGCAAATGTTCCCGACTGGGGATCTATCCCCTCGGATTTCTTGAAAACAGCAGCCTGCAGGGTATCGGTCGGCATCGCATCGGTACTCACCCGTGCCGGATCGCCGACCTGGATCTGGGTCCATTGCTGATCACTGACGCCAACCTTCAAGGTCCATCGTGCCTGATTGGCACCATTCACCTGCAGTACTGGAGTTCCCGGACCGACAACCTGGCCTTCATTTGCGAGCCTGGCAAGGACATATCCTGAAACTGGTGCATAGATATTGGAATATTGTTGGTTGAACTGTACCGATTTCACGTCCTGCTGCGCAACTTCCAAAGCGGTGCGTGCATTCTGCATCTGTTCCAATGTCGCCACGCTATCGCGGTATAATTTACTTGCCCGATCGTAATCGCGACGTGCCTTCTCCACCGCCAATCGAGCCTGCCCTGCTTGGGCGTCAACTTCGGAGCTCAAAACAGAAGCCAATACCTGCCCTTTACGAACCGCATCGCCTTCCTTCACATGGATCCTGGAAATAACCCCGCCGTTCTTAAAGCTGAGGATGGTTTCATCATCAGTGGTAAAGACACCGGTCGCATCAATAGCCCCCGACCCTGCCCCGGCATTGATCGACATCAGTTTTACGGGAATGGTATCTTGGATAACAAGTTCAGTTTTTCGGTCGGATTGATGACATGCCCCAAGCATCAGGAAAGGACAAGCCAACAGGAAAGAATATTTTGCAAGTTTCATAGTCTTTAGTTTAATGGGTAAGATGCATTTTCACGTTCTAATTTCGCTGAGGCAGCAAGCAGCTTGAAAGCCGCAATATTGGATGCCAACTGTGCATTGGTATATTGAGATCGCGCGTCAATGGTTTCGATATAGGTATTTACGCCTTCATTGAATCCACGCAAAATCAAGCGTTGGTAGGTTGCTGCGGCCTCCAATTGCACCTTGGCACTGGAGTAGTTCCGTTGCATGGCAATCAGTTCATTCCGGGCAACCATTGCAGACAGTTCCAATTGCTGGTGAGCCTGATCCAGACGATTTTGCGCTTCCGCAACCGCAATCTGACTTTCTTTGATCTTTAACCTATTTCGGTTTCCCTCGAAAATGGGAAAACTCAACTGCGCACCGACCATGAAGTATTGAGAATTGCCATTGATCTTCATTCCCTCCGCCTGAGAACCCAAATCCAGGAATGCCGATAACTTCGGTATGAAAACCTGTTTGCTCATGTCGACCATCGATTCCTGGATGGCGATATTGGTAGCAAGAGATTTCAACTCCTCACGTCCCTCGATATCCACCGACAGTCCATTGATCTGCGATTCTACAGCAGCGGGTGAAGCCGCTTCAAAGGCTATTTCGCTCTCTGCCGGTCGATTCAGTAAGGCATTGAAATAATATTTTGCATTCTTAATCTGCTGCTCGGCCTCGGCAATTTTCGCATCCTGCTCAGCGACTTCAGCATTCGAGCGGACAACATAGGCGGGCAATCCCTTCCCGGCTTCCAGCAACTTCTCATTTACGCGCTTCCCTTCTAAAGCCAACTTCCGTGCATTCTCGTAAATATCACGTGCCTGAACGGCACTCAGGTAATTGAAATAGGCAATTTTTATATCTTTTACCAGTTCCCGTTTATAGGTCTCTACCTCCACCTTGCTCAATTCCACCATCTTCTCACGTACCACTTTATTGTGCTTGATATCCGTATTGATCAAAGGGACAGTTGTCCGCACCTTCGCATCATAATAATGACGAGGCAAAAAATTGATCTCTTCGTTCGCGATCTGCGGAAAATTCTGGCTCTGGGTCAATTGATTGAGGGTAGTGTACACCGGATTTAACATATCACCGACGGGCAGGTTGATGGAACGACCACCTTCCGCATGGGAATAGGTCACATCAAAACTAACACTCGGCAGGTACATGCTGCGTGCAACTTCCAGTCCGTTCAGGGCTTTTTTCATGGAAAGATCCTTCTCGATAAGCACCAGATTGGAATCAAGTCCCTGTTTAATGTAGCTGTCCAAGGGTTTTTCCTGTCCGTACAGTTGCTGTCCGGTGTTCCATACCATAAGTATGGCGACTAAGATGGGAATAGCAATTTTCATTATTAACAGTGTTAACTTAATATTCAAAAAAATATCACTTAGCCGTACTGACCAAAGTGATTAACGTTTTAAAAGACTCGTAAATAAGTTCCTCTACACTTTCCTGCATACCAAAGATTTCCTGGATGCACGACAGGTGGTCGGTAATGTTCAAGGCAACCAAACCGTGGACAGTCGCCCAGCATTGTATCGTTGTATAGAAAGGGTTTTGCCCTTTGAAATAACCCAGTGCTTGGCACTCTTCTATGGTCATCTTCAGGAAAGCTAAAACCTGCTCTCCTTCCGGCCATTTATTAACAGCCTTTTCATCCTGCAAAAAGGTAATGGGTTCCTTCAACATAAACATGACCTGATAATATTCAGGGTGCTCAAACGCCAATCGGATATAATTCCGACCACAGGCCTTCAACCGTTCAAAGGGATCTTCCACAGCCATCAATGGCTCCAAACGGTCCCGCAACATACCAAACCCGACCTGATGCAGCGCATAGACAATATCACTCTTATCCTTATAATACAAATAGATGGTAGTTGGACTGAAGCCGATCACCTTCGCGATCTTCCGAATGGAGGTCGCTTCAAATCCTTCCTGTACGAACAGCTGCTTGGCAGCTTCCAAGATAACGGTCCGTAAATCTTCTTTATGTTTTACCTGCTTTGTCAATTTCTTTAACTTTTACAAAAACAAAACTACTTAACAGTGTTAAGTAGTTAAAACAAATTTTTAAATGAAGACATTTCTATGACAATTCAAGACTACCATAGGTCGTATTCATAAAAAAAGGCAGCACAAACGTGCTGCCTTCCTCAACTAACCACAACTAAACTTAAACTATTTCACTTCAATTAATCGTTTTGCTACGATCGCTTCCTCTTTCTTGCCAATCTTGATATGCAATACACCATCGGTATATGCTGCGTCAATATTTGCATAATCCACTACCTCTGGTAAAGTGAATGATCTGGAGAAAGAAGTGTAGCTAAATTCTTTTTTGCTATATACTTTGCCGTCTTCTACTTTCTCGTCTTGTTTTTCAACAGAAATCGTCATGATATTCTTATCTACATTGATCTTGAAATCAGATTTCTGTAATCCTGGAGCTGCCAATTCAATGGTGAAAGCTTCAGGGGTTTCCGTAATGTTAACCGCAGGAACGCGTGTTACCAAACGATCGGAAATAAATGAATCGTTGAATAAATTATCAAATACATTGTTTACAAATGGATTCACTGCATCTGTGTTGTACGATTTTCCTGGTAATTTTATTAATGCCATGTTTTATTCCTCCTAATTATGTTTTTCTAATTTTTAAATGCTAATTGTAGTATCCTATAATCAAGTAACGTACCATCCCATAATTTTCATATTCAAAGGACAATTTGTCAGATTTAGAGGGTGTTAGGTAGACAGAATGTCTCTTTTAGATATGAGAGTTAGATATGAGATGTGAGATTTGAGATGTGAGATAGAATGGCTTTAATGGGCTCGCTGGCGCAAGTATTGTGTGCGGGGATGATGGGTTGGGTCACTTGTGCCTCATGACAGACCTTACTAATTCTCGCTGGCGCAAGTGTTGTGTGTGGGGATGATGGGTTGGGTCACTTGTGCCTCATGACAGACCTTACTAATTCCCGCTGGCGCAAGTGTTGTGTGCGGGGATTGCGCGTGGGGTCACTTGTGCCTTTGATGGGACCTTACTAATTCCCGCTGGCCTCCCTGCCCTATTTTTCACGGACATAAAACAGGGATACCACCGAATTTGCCAGATCTCCGCCAAAGGGTGGATTGGCCTTCTTGATGGATACACTGATTTCCTGTACATGGGCATATTCCTCAACCACGCGGTTCAGGATATCTTCCGCTGCAGACTCCAACAATTTCCGCTTCGGGCTCATCACCTCCACCAGAATTCCATACAATTCCTCGTAATTCACGGTATTGTCCAACACTTCGGCATCAGGGTTCTCAAAAGGAAAACGTACCGATACACTCACGTAGAATTCATTGCCCAAAACCTGCTCTTCTTCATAGAATCCGATAGGTGAATAGAACCGAACATCGGTCAATGCTATTTCTTGGGTTATTCGTGCCATTTTATATTAGTTTAAGGATTGTTATTTATAATTTATTTAAGAGAACATTTCTAATAAAACATTAATCACTTCTTTTTGTGTAGCATTATTAATTTCTGCAAGTTTAACCTTTAATCTTTTTTTATCAACAGATCTTATATGGTCTAAAGCAATCTGACCTTGCTTTCCATCTACCTTACAATTTACACGCATAGGATAGGGTTTTAGAGTAGATGTTAAAGGCGCAATAATTACGGTGTTTAAAGCATTATTCATTTCATTTGGTGAAACTATTACAGCAGGTCTAATTTTATTAATTTCGCTACCAATGGTAGGACTTAGGTCAACAAGATAAACTTCAAATCTTTTTACCATGTCCATTCTGTTTTGTCGAAATCATTATCAAGGTATTCTAAAACCTCTTCATCTTTTAAAGAATTAGCTTTTAATAACATTTCTTCCCAATTTTCACGATGTTTTGTTTTAACTGCTTCGATAATGATCTTAGAATCCTGGACAGATAAAGAAACTTCATCCGTAACTTGAAGTTGGTCAAGAATATGCTTTCCTATTATAATTCCATATGAATTACCTATTTTTCTAACTTTAGTTTTCATAACACTAAAGTTATAACAAAATTATAACAAATTAAAATGCAAACTCAAATTGTTTTATAACTTCCATCCAACGGGGGCTATTTAAATAAAAATTTGATGCCATCATTTCCGAAAACAAAAACGAGTCTATTTTATTCTACTTTCCAGCGAAGCCAAGACTTATACATGTGGTAGCAATCGAGGGCGATGGGAACGAAGAAGAAAGAGAAGGAAAAGCCGAAACTAATTCAGGTTTTAGGTCGGGTAAAGAGTTTATTTAAAAAAAGGGTTAGTGTTAATATTCCTCCTATTCTCTGATCGTTTCAGCCATCTATTTGACCATTTGAAATTCATAAACCAAGAGAATCTCTTTACCTCTGACCTCGTATAGATTAATACTTTTAATTATCCGATACCTTCCAGGAACGAGTTCACCTTCTCTGAAGTAAACCGGAATTGAAAACGGATGTTCGAATTGAGATGATCCATTAAATATCTTCAAAATACTATTCCTGACTTCCCTTTCAGGAGCTTTGACTTCTATCCATTTTTTATTTTCCCATCTTTGGACTGTCACATAACGACCAGTACTTGCCCATGGATGGTTTTCTGATAGTGTTAATTTTACTATTCCATCTTGAAGTTTATTTAAATGAAAAGTGTCTGGAGTCAAGGTCAATTTGATCCATTGTTTTGGATTTTTTGAAATTTCATAATAACCTCCAGAAATCGTATCAATAACATTTGTTTGTTGACCATTAGGTCCCATAACATTTGTTCCACGGCTACTAATACAACTTAAACTTGATGACAAAAAAACAAATGGAGTCATCAAAACCACAATTTTCAATACTTTATCAAATAATATCATATATTTTATTTATTCCTAGTCACATTAAGTGCAAATCTTGGTCAAATTGCATTTAATATTTGTAATCAGACTTGAAGTTTGTTTAACAAAAGACACATTCAAACCCTCATTTAGTGATATCAATATCAGATTGGTGGTTTTTGAACATTCTGCTGGTTGGTGAAAGTACCAATCAATCCAAAAAACCGGGGCGTTGGGGCAATAATCAGAAATTTAACAAGAATTAAATTGGGTTAGGGTTTTTAAGGACGAATCATTAATTTGTTATACCATTCCGAAACCCTTTGCAATAGCTTCCAAAGCTCCAACCCTTGCTTGGGAAAGATTTGGGTCATCAAATTTAGAGCTTGGATTCATTGGAGAAATCATTAGTTCATCAGGCTTTAGAACATCAATTATTTCATTTAATTTTTGAACAACTTTTTCTGCATTCCCGATAGCCCATGTTAATCGCATATGTTCGGTCATTGCTCTATATTTACTTGAAAACATTTCAGCAGATATATTTTCTGACAATGGCTGTAAACCTTTTAATTCACCAGAACGGAAAGCCCCCAGAGTTTGCAAATGTGCAATAGCCAATCTTTCCGCTTCTTGTTGAGATTCTCCAACTACAGCAATTGCTGTAGCACTTGCTTTAGGTTCTTGGAAAAATGTACTTGCTTTAAAATTATCTCTATAAACCTGAATAACTTCGGCACCACGGTAATCAGCAGTGACATGAAACGGAAGTGCAAATCCAATCCCTAATTCTGCTGCAATTATTGCCTCTTGCTCTGATGCGCCCATTAACCAAACTGATGGTTTTGAATTTGCGCCATTCATTACTGAAAAATGATATTTTTTATTTTCAGCATAAAAATCTGCCCCACCTTCCTGCAACAACAATAGGGTTTGTTGAATCATTTCTGCATAGTCTTGATTGGCATTCATACGTCCACCACGAATTAATGCAGTTGTTAGAGAATCTGTACCTGTTGCGCCACCAATACATAAATCAATTCGACCAGGATAAAAAGCTTCGAGTGTTGCGCTTTGCTCTGCTACCAAGAATGGTGTATAGTGTGGGAGCAGTACATATCCTCCAGTATTCATGGCTTTAATTTTTCCGGCAATTGCCCCAGCAATTACTGATGTGGATCCAGCTACACAAGCAGATGCATTATGGTGCTCTGCTACCCAGAATCTATTATAACCAAGCTCTTCTGCATGTTGAGCTAAATCTGTCATTGATGAAAATGCTTGACTTGAAGTTTGATTTTCACGAATTGGCCCAATATCCAGAACCGATAAAACGATGTTATTTTTCATTTTTATCTATTTTCTTATTTAATTGAAAGGTTTCCGAAAGTGCTTTTATAGCAGAAATCCTGTCTTCCAAAGTATATGAAATCATGGACAGCATAATTTCATCTGAATAAAAATCAGCTCCTATTTTTTTGGCTTGTTCAAATATTTGTTTTGCATTTCCGACCAATTCTCTGCCAGAAATACTTTCTAAATATTCTTTTTGTTGCTTCGAGAAATGAATGCCATCTAATTTATCGGCGGAAGGAACATATTGCATATAATTACCTGAATCACGAGTAAGTCGAAACAAATCAGATAACTTTTTAAGTTGGGCCAAACGTTTCGGATCTTCTGCACAAATGCAATTATATGCCAATATGATTTTTGGCTCGGGCAATTCTTCTGACGGTTTAAATCTTCTAATATATTCAACTGCCGCTTCGGGAGTTGGATTAGGATTTATGAATGCTGCAATAGCCAAACCCAAACCATTTTCCGCAGGGTAAATTCCACTGTTTCGGTGTCCTCCACCCGAAAGCATCCAAATTGGAGGGGCTTTAAGAGTTGAAGGGTTCGCTTTAGCTCTTTTACATTCATCATGTAAATACATATCTAGTGCGCTTACTTGCTGTTCAAAATCTTGGTTGGTTATACGGTCATTTCCATTTAGTAAAGAACGCGAAAACGCATCCCCTCCACTAGCCCTTCCAATACCGCAATCTACTCGATTTGGATATAATGATTCTAACATTCTGAAGTTTTCGGCAATATGAAAAGCACTGTGATTGGGTAACATTACTCCCCCAGAACCAATACGAATCTGTTTAGTCTGGGCTCCAATAGCTGATAAGAGAACAATTGGGGATGACCCTTGTAAAAATGACAGATTGTGATGTTCTGATAGCCAAATGCGGTGAAAACCCAACTCATCTGCTGCAATAGCTAAAGATACTGTATCTCTGACTGCATCCGCACCTGTTTTGCCCTCAATTAACAAGGACTGATCTAGGATAGATAATTTCATTCGTTAATATATGCTAAAATTAAATTTAATAGGCGTTATGGAATACTTTGATTAAAAATTACTTTTTGAGAAATAAGCAATTTATTTATTCGGATAATTACTATACCAAATATACAATTTTACTTTAAGTTTACAATAAACTTAATTTTTTTATATTACGAAACTATTTAATTAATTATTTATATAACATTAAAATGTTCTATATATGGATGTATAGAAAATATTTTTATGATTTTCATTTCCTTCAGGCTTCAATTTCCTAGCGCATTATTCCATGTTTGCTTACCAATTTTTTTATTTACATTTTCTATTGTTTGAGCTGCACCAATAAATGAAATTCCATGTTTTTTCTTATATTAACATAAAATAAAACGTAAACCTATGTTGAAACAAACCTTATTGATCGCGCTTTTTGCTGGGATCTCCTATGCCGGAGCACAGACCAAATTCCAGCCCCAGGACACCGAATTTTACGAACCAGTCCCTCCTGTTGTGAAAACCAGCAGAACCGCAGCCCCATCGGATGCCATCGTCCTCTTTGATGGCAGCAACCTCAACGAATGGGTCAGCGAGAAGGACGGAAAGAGCCCTGCAGCATGGACCGTACAGGGGCAGGTACTAACGGTAAAACCTGGTACGGGAGGAATTGTCACGAAGAAGAATTTTGAGGACTTCCAGCTGCACGTCGAATGGAAGAGCCCAGAAGTCATCAAAGGCGAAGGCCAGGGACGTGGCAACTCTGGAATATTCTTGCAGGGAAAATATGAGATTCAAGTCCTTGATAACGACGATAACAAGACCTATACAAACGGACAGGCAGGCAGTATCTACAAACAGCAGCCACCGCTTGCGGAAGCCAGAAAACAGGAAGACGGCTGGCATACCTACGACATCTTGTATACGGCTCCCCGATTCAACAGCAACGGGATCCTGATCAAACGAGGAATGGTCACCGTCATCCATAACGGCGTATTGGTACAGTACAATTCAGAATTGCAGGGTACTACGGAATACATCGGCCTACCCAAGATGGTAGCACACGGCGCCGGCCCTATTGCCATCCAGGATCATGGCGATCTGGTGAGCTTCCGCAATATCTGGATTCGCGAACTCAAATAAACAACATGGGCTGCAGATCCTGCAGCCCATAAACATCATTTGGTTTGGTAAAATTGATGCTCCGCTAATTTTCATTCACGTCCTTTATTTCATAAGTACCGTCCTCCAACCATTGAACGATTTCACGCAAAGGAATCGCAAAACAACCTGCTTCCTCTCGATCGAACGCAGTTTTCCAACGGACGTAACCGAATTCATAATCTGGTAAGTGGACATTGCTCCTATTCAATTTCGTCGTGCTATTCCGTAGGGCCCCTTCCACAAGGGGTAAATGAAAGATCTCCTCCAATATTCCATTGGGATACTTCAAGTTTTTGATGCGTACCCCCGATACCGCAATATGGATTATGGGTCCATATTTTTCATCGTCTTCGATTTTAACTATGGTAACCAGGGATTGCTCCTCTCCTCCTCGTGTATGATAGCGCCATTCTTGCCCCACTTCATAGCTGCTGGAGATTTCCGCTTGCGTTTGTTTTAACATATTGATTACGCGCATAAGGCTTGATATTAAAAATATTCTTATGGTATGAGACTTTTCTGTTCCGTAATTTTCAGTTTTCCAAATCTTCGCTAATCCCCTTCATCAATTGCATTATTTTATTTATCCCTTCTTTCTTCACCTTAAATCCAACATCCAAGGAACCGGAGACAAAATAGGATCGATAATCCCCATTCTTTTTGAAAAAATATTCCACCTTATCTCCATCGAATTTCAAATCTCTCGTCTTTTGAAAAGTGCCCACATCATCCTTATGGGCACGAAATGTCATGATCCCCTCTTGATCAATGCTATGGAGGTTCATTGGCACCTTAACCATTTTCTCCGACAACTCGCTATCATCCAAATAATAGATGTCAATTTCCCGGATTCCAACCACTATTTGCGAAACAGATACAATCGATTCATCCTTAACCAAATTCGCCTGTAATGCCGCTTTCAATTCCTTCCTCCGGTTATCCGGCTGTCCATTTTTATAGTAATAGATGATTTCACCCGTTAATTCACCATCGACAAAGTTCTCCACCATTTTCAGACCGCCACTTTCGTAATATATTTTTGCCTCGCCGTGAAGAAGATCATTTCTATAGGGCTCAATAGCCCTCAATTTCCCGCTTTCGTAATATGCTTTGACATCACCTTCCAGCTTGTCATTTTTAAATATGGATATCCCCATCAATTTTCCGCTCTCGTAATACGATTTCCATTCACCGACTAGCTTTTCGTCAGGTGTCATATAGCCTACGAACTTTAATTTTCCGCTGTCATAATATTCTTTATGTTCCTTGTTCTGGGCATAACTTGAATAACCGAACAGAAAAAGGACAATGGTCAAAAGTGTTCCTATCGTTTTCATAATGTGGTGTTTTAATTGGTTAATCGTAAACTCCTTTAACAAAGTTACCGCTATAATCAGGTTGAAAAAATAGCTACATCTAGCTATAATGCGTATGGCAAGGGAAAAGGAATTCCATGGAAATGAGCCATCAATGTAGCGGATAGATGCCCATTACAAACAATGGAGCACGGAAATACAATCCGAATCAATAAAAAAGCGGCCGTGAAATTGAATCCACGACCGCTTTTGGCTGATCTTTATGTTTTTCAAGGTATTTATTTCAATAACTTCACCTCATAGAGGTCCTTACGTCTGTCGCGAAGGATCTTCACTGTCCCATATTCATGGAGATCGCGCAAGGCGTACAGGTCCACGTCGGCAATCAGGACCATTTCCGTATTCGGTGTGGCCTCCGCCTTGATGGCATTGTTCGGGAATGCAAAGTCCGAAGGTGTAAATACCGCGGATTGCGAATATTGGATATCCATATTGTTCACGCGCGGAAGGTTACCTACAGATCCCGCGATCGCAACATAACATTCATTCTCAATGGCCCTAGCCTGTGCACAGGACCGCACACGGATATAACCATTCTGCGTATCGGTCATGAAAGGGACGAACAAAATCTGCATACCCTGGTCTGCCAGGATACGGCTCAATTCCGGGAACTCCACGTCGTAACAGATCAATAGCCCAACCTTACCGCAATCCGTATCGAATACCTTCACCTCATTACCACCGACCAAGCCGTAGTAACGCATCTCGTTCGGTGTGATGTGGATTTTTTTGTAGGAATCCAGACTACCGTTCCGGTGGCACAGGTAACTGATGTTGTACAGTTTCCCGCGTTCCATGATCGGCATCGATCCGGAAATAATGTTCACATTGTACGATACGGCAAACTGCTGGATCTTCTCTATAATTTCCTTGGTGTGCTCGGCAAGTTTTTCCATCGCCATACGCTCCGGCAACTCGTTGTACGGGCTCATCAATGGGGTATTGAAAAACTCCGGGAACATAATGAAATCCGTTCCATAATCGGAAACTGTATCGACGAAGAACTCCACCTGATCATAGAATTCCTGCAGGTCCTTGAACAGACGCATCTGCCACTGTACCAAGCCCAGACGGATCGTCTGCTTAGTGGCGGAGTTGGATCGCGCATCCGGTTCGTAGTAGATATTGTTCCACTCCAACAGGGTCGCTACCTCCAGCGATTCCGTGTCTTCAGGAAGATAATTCTTCAGGATCTTCTTCACGTGGAAATCATTGGAAAGCTGGAACGTCAGGGTCGGATCGTAGATCTCCTTGCGTTTCACCTTTTCAATGTAGGTCCGCGGCGTCATGGTATCTGAATAGTTGTGGTAGTTCGGGATCCGTCCACCGGCGATGATGCGCTGCAGGTTCATCTGCTCGCACAATTCCTTCCGCTGATCGTACAAACGGCGACCAAGACGCAAAGCCCTGAAGTCAGGGTGTACGAAGACTTCGATTCCATATAAAGTGTCGCCATCTACATCATGCTTGTCAAATTTTCCGTCGTCGATAATGGTATAATATTTATCGTAAACATTGGTCTTTGCTGAATTTAGAATAATGGATAATGCACATGCCACAACTTTCCCATTCACCTCTACCGCAATCTGTCCCTCCGGGAAAATATCGATCAGATCGGTAATATTTTCCTTTGTCCATGGATCTCCCAATCCATGGTAAGCCTCCTCCATAGAGCTCTTCAAATCTTTATAATCTTTCTTACTAAGATTTCTAACTTTAATATCCATATATCTTGATGCTATTTTTTAGTCAGTACTGACTACGCTTAATAAACAAATCCCATTCCAAACTTTACTTAAAAGCAAGGATTTTACGCTTTGCATCTACAAGATGCGCTTTTTCCTTATCCATTTTGATTTCGCTATCCAGCCATTCACTTAGTTTCAGGGCACCACACAAAGGCGAAGAATTCCGTAAGATTTTGGCACCATCCAACATCGAAGGCAATAACGTCATTTCAGTAAAAAAACGGCAGGTTTTGCTACAGTTTAGGATTAAGCATGACGTTTACGTTTGAACAATCACGTAAAGCCTGATTTCCAAGTGATAATCAGGCAAAGATACCGGATTTTCAAGGGAAATTTTCTTGGACTGTCCAATCCTAAAAAAGCTATACACAAAAACAAAGTGTATGGAAACAATAGAAAGAGAGTTTGAGTTCGCTGAGCGGACCAGTAAGAAGCAGCCATTCGACAAGCGTTTGATCCTCCACATGCTGGATCAGATCGAACTTGGGGTCCCCCGCCGGGACCTGATGGAACAGTACGGTGTCTCCGAAGTGAGCCTGATCCGCTGGATGAAGAAGTTCGGGCGACAGCCCATTGGGGCAAAGCGGTATACCACCGAGCTGAAGCGTTCAGTGATCAGGGCGGTCCAGGACGGGATGAGCGCCTACCGGGCGGGGAACACCTTTGATATCTCCTGCGGTACGGTCTCCAGATGGGTCAGGGAATATAAGGGGAAAAATACCGAACTTAGTTCCCCAGAACCCGATGATATGGCCAACAAGAAACCCGTAGACCCCAAAGAGGCAGAGATCCTGGCCCTGAAGAAGGCCCTGGAATATGCAAACCTGAAGATCAGGGCATTGGATACCATGATCGATATTGCCGAGGAACAGCTCAAGATCGACATCAGAAAAAAGTCTGGTGCCAAGCGGTCGTAAAGATCAAACAGGAATCCCCAGCAATGGGGATCCGTTTGATCTGCGGACTGTTTGGCAAAACAAGGCATGCGTACTATGACCGCCAGTGGCGGGTGCAGGATGTCGGACTGAAGGACGAGATCATCCTGCAGCACGTGCTGCGGATACGCAGCGAACAGAAGAGGATCGGTACCCGGAAGCTGCTCCATATGCTCGCCGGCCCCCTGCAGGAACATGGGATCAGGATCGGCCGCGACTATCTCTTCGCCCTGATGAGGGAGCATTCCCTACAGATCAGGGTCAGGAAGAGGAAGGCGGTCACCACCGATTCGCGGCACTGGATGAAGAAGTACAGAAACCTGATAAAGGAACTTGCGGTCGAGCGCCCCGAGCAGGTCTGGGTAAGCGACATCACCTATGTACAGCTCAACCGGCGCTGGGGATATCTGAGCCTGGTCACCGATGCCTATTCCAGAAAGATAGTGGGCTGGGCGTTCAGGGGCGACCTCTCGGCACAGGGATGTATCGATGCCCTGCAGATGGCACTGCAGCAGAGGCAGTATCCGGGAAAGGGACTCATACACCACTCCGATCGGGGTTCGCAGTACTGTAGCAAAGGCTATGTGGATATCCTACGCACCAACGGGATCGGGGTCAGCATGACCGAGAACGGGGATCCCTATGAGAATGCGATAGCCGAACGGGTGAACGGCATACTGAAGGCGGAGTTTGACCTCTACGCATCACAGAGTGGCCTGAGGGAGACCACAAGAAAGATCAGGGAGAACATCAGGGTATACAACAACCTAAGGCCCCACGCGAGCTGTGATTACCTCACACCTGAACAGGCACATATGAGGTCAGGTGCGCTGAGAAAGAGATGGAGACCGAAAAAATATCCAATAGTGCAGAAAGAGTTTGTATAGTACATATAGTATTACCAAATTTGCCTGTATAATCAATTCAGAATTAATCCAATAATTTGTATAGCTATATAAGGACAAGACAGACCTTGTCCGACTTGAGAGCGTGGTGAGAGCGTGGTCAGAGCGTGGTGAGAGCGTGTCTATAGGCACGCTTCCACCACGGTTGCAATACGCTCGCACCTAGGACGGAACTCGGACAAGGTCGGTGCAGGTGCTTCTAAAATAGTTACACCCCTCCGGGGTTGGCATGTGTGCTATTACCTCAAAAAAACAAAAAAATGGCGGCCATGCCGGCCGCCATAGGTCTTAATACTTAATTCTATCTACTAACTACTATTTACGCTTCCCCTTTGGCATTGCCAAAATTCAACGGATAGGGCATATCTTTGGATACGATATCGCCATTCAATCCTTCGAAGCGGTTGATATTTTCCTGCAATGCTTTCAAGAGTTGCTTTGCATGTTCCGGAGTCAGGATAATACGTGATTTCACCTTTGCTTTCGGCACTCCTGGCATGATGCGCACGAAGTCCACCACGAATTCGGTATTGGAGTGTGTGATGATCGCTAGGTTGGAGTATACGCCCTCTGCGGTTTCTTCTGTTAATTCGATGCTTAACTCTTGCCCTTCTGGCGCATTTACATTGTTGTTGTCCATGTTAATTAAATATTGGTTGTTATTTATTGAATGTTCTAAAATCTTGCCCATCTTTGATGGACAGCACCATTTCGTAGATCAGGCGGATGACGTTGTCCACATCATCTCTGTGGATCATCTCTACCGTGGTGTGCATATAGCGCAATGGCAGAGAGATCAGTGCGGAAGGCACGCCACCATTGGAATAGGCAAAAGCATCGGTATCCGTTCCGGTAAACCTGGAATTCGCCTGACGTTGGATAGGAATATTATTCGCGTTGGCCACCTCAATAAGCTGCTTGTTGAGGTTGATCTGAACTGCAGGCGCATAGGATACCACCGGTCCCTTTCCACAGGCCAGATCGCCCTGGGTGATCTTGTTGATCATCGGAGTGTTGGTATCGTGGGTCACATCGGTCACGATGGCTACATTTGGTTTGATGTAATGGGCGATCATCTCCGCACCACGAAGACCGATTTCTTCCTGCACGGAATTGACGATATAAAGTCCGAAAGGCAGTTTTTTCTTATTCTCCTTTAACAGGCGGGCTACCTCGGCAATCATAAATCCACCGGCACGGTTGTCCATGGCACGGCCCACATAATAGCGGTTGTTCAGGATCATGAATTCATCTTCATAGGTAATCACACATCCGACATGGATCCCCAATTCCTCAACCTCCTCCTTGGAAGTGCAACCACAGTCCAAAAAGATGTTCTTCATGTTTGGGCCTTCCTCCTTCTCACCGGCCCGTGTATGGATGGCCGGCCACCCGAATACGGCTTTCACAATGCCCTTGTCGGTATGGATGTTCACCCGTTTGGAAGGGGCAATCTGATGATCGGAACCCCCATTTCGGATGACATAGATCAGTCCATCCTTGGAAATATAGTTCACGAACCAGGAGATTTCATCCGCATGGGCTTCAATCACCACTTTATAGGCCGCTTTCGGATTGATGATCCCAACTGCGGTACCGTAATTGTCGATATAGGTTTCATCCACATATGGCTTCAGGTAATCCAACCACAGCCGCTGACCTGACCACTCAAATCCCGTCGGGGATGGATTGTTGATATATTGCTCGAAAAATGCCAGTGATTTGGGGGTTACCACCGACGGAGTCGTTGTTTCTTCTGTTTTTAATGCTTTCTTCGCCATGCTTTATCCTTAATTATCGCAAAATAACTATTTCCGTAATTTTCGCAAAAATAAAAACCGAAACCTTATCTTTACGGGACATTTTATTATGAGCATGACCGAATTATTAAGTTTTATAACCTGGGATCCAAAGCCTGAATTATTCAGTATTGGCAGCTTTGGCATCCGGTATTATTCCCTGTGTTGGCTATTGGCCTTTGTGGTTTCCTATATCTTGATGTTAAAGGTTTTCAAGCGTGAGGGGAAATCACAGGAGCTTCTCGATAAATTGACGATTTACATCTTTGTGGGTACCTTGGTGGGAGCACGATTGGGCCATTGTTTCTTTTACGATTGGCCGTATTACCGGGAACACTTCCTGGAGATATTCATCCCTTTTCAAAAAGTGGGCAATGAGTGGCGACTGACCGGATTTACGGGACTGGCGAGCCACGGTGGCGCCGTGGGGATTTTAGTGGCTACGTGGCTATTCTCTCGCAACACCAAAACAGACTTCATGTGGCTGGTAGATCGACTGATCTTGGTCGTACCGATCGCTGGGGCATTTATCCGCTTGGGGAACTTCTTCAACTCGGAGATGATCGGAAACCCAACGGACCTCCCTTGGGCGGTAGTTTTCGCGAATATCGACCAGATCCCACGCCATCCTGCACAGATGTATGAATGCTTGGCCTATCTCATCATCTTTTTCATCATGTGGGCACTGTACCAGAAGAACATGAAACCTATACCGGGCAAATTCTTCGGTATCTTCCTGATTCTCCTGTTTGGTGCCAGATTCGTCATTGAGTTCGTGAAGATCGATCAGGTAGCCTTTGAAGCGGGCATGCTGCTGAATATGGGACAGATCCTGAGTATTCCGTTTATCCTCGTAGGAATCTTCCTGCTATTGAGAACACCGAAAGAAACGCGTACAGCATAACAGCGATGCCCTACCCTTTCGGTAGGGCATTTTTATTGAAAAACATGATGTCATCAACCTTAAAAAACAACCGGAAAGTCACGTTATTGATTTTGGGTCTATTGTCCGCAATAGGTCCATTTTCCATTGACCTGTACCTACCGGCATTCGATAATATTGCCACAGATTTCAACACTTCCGTCGATAAGGTGCAGCTTTCGCTGACGAGTTACTTTATCGGTATCGCCTTTGGGCAGATGGTCTATGGTCCGCTGCTGGATAAATTCGGCCGCAAGAAACCCTTGTTGGTCGGTTTAGCGATTTATATTGTCGCATCTGTGCTGTGCCTTTTCACCAGAGATATCAACCACCTGATCTTCCTGCGCTTCCTGCAGGCACTGGGAAGCTGCGGCGGGATGGTTGGTGCACGCGCCATGGTAACGGACTACTACAGCAGCAGGGAAGCCGCCAAGGTCTTCAGCTTGTTGATGCTGGTGATCGGGGTTTCGCCCATTCTGGCACCCAGCATCGGTGCCTTTATGCTGACCCATCTGGATTGGCATTTTATCTTCTTGTTCCTGGCGGTCATGGCCTTGGTCATCTTTCTGGCCACCTGGTTCCTACTTCCCGAAAGCTATACCGGAAATCGGGAAATGTCGCTGGCACCGAAGTCCATTCTAGGGAATTTCTGGCAGGTCCTTTCGAACAAGGTGTTCCTATCCTATTGTCTGATCGGTTCGATCGCTTCTGCGGGAACGTATGCATATCTCGCAGGCTCCTCCTTTGTCATGCAACAATATTTCGGATTGACCAAACAACAGTATGGACTGGCATTCGCGTTCGTGGCCTCGGCCATGATCATTGCCACCCAATTGAACAGGTACTTCCTGAAGAAACATTCCAGCGAACAGATCAGCAGACTTGCCAATACCTGGCAGGCATTCATCGGAATCCTAATGGTGCTGGCGCTGAGCTTTGATCTATTGACCTTCCCTGTGGCTTTGATGTTGATCTTTTTCTTTCTTTTTGGGCACGGGTTCATCTTCCCGAACACCTCGGCTGTGGCCTTATCCCCTTTCAAGGGATTGGCGGGCAGTGCCTCCGCCTTATTGGGCTGTATACAAATGGCCATCGGTGCCTTCGCATCCGGAATGGTGAGCGCCCTCCACAACGAAACCCCTTGGCCGATGCTTGGTGTCATGGCCGCAGGTGGGGTGCTCTCGTTGATCCTTCACGTTGTCGTTAAGAATCGGGTTAAAACTGATATAGCATAAAAAAAGGTGCCGCATGATGCGGCACCTTCCAAACTATAATTAGGCGTTACTTAATAACCAGGATTAGGCTTCAACGTTCCTTTCGAGCGGTCAATCACACTCTGAGGAATTGGCCAAAGCTCATTCTTTCCAACCTGAAACACTCTATTCTCTACAAAGAAACGATCCGTTAAGGATGTAAAGGTTACTTCTCCGGTAGTCGGATTAACTGTTCCTTTGGATAGTGAACCGTATACAGGACCTTTCAGCACATCCTTCGCAATGTTCCAACGGGTGATATCGAAGTGGCGACGGCCTTCACCTGCAAGCTCTACGCGAAGCTCACGTCTCACCAATTCACGCATCTTCGCCTGACCTGCATACACCGAACGATCCACTTCTGGCATTTTCGCACGTCTACGAACGGCATTGATATTCGCATATACAGATTCATCGATTTTATTCAATTCGATATTCGCCTCCGCATTCAACAGAAGAATCTCTGCATAGCGTTGTACGATGATATTTACACCCACATTCCAAACGTTATCATAGCTGGATGGATTCTGTAGATACTTGCGGTAGTTGTAAGCTGTACTGGAAGCATTATCCGGACCGGAAGGGAAGTTATTCGATTTTGGATCCAAAGGATCGAAGATTACACCGTTGTATTTCGCTCCAGGGTAAACAATGGTTGCCGCAAAACGAGGGTCACGGTCCACGAAAGGTTTCGCTGCCGAATAAGCCGCATCTTCCTTGATGGTCTTTCCGTTCTTGGTCTCATAATCATCCACCAAACTTTGGATAGGCACGATGGAACTCCATCCACCCATTGAGTTCGGCATCATAATCCCCAAACTGGTATATCCCTGCTCCTTGGCGATGTATTGGATTTCTGAGATAACCTCCGAGTTGGATTCATTAGCAATCTCGAATAGGCCTGCGTAATCACTGAACAGACTGTAAGCACCTAAATCGATGATCTCCTTGGTCACGTTGGCTACTTCCTGATGTTTTTTCTGGAATGCCAAGCTACGTGCTAGGAATCCCAAAGCTGAAGCCTTTGACATGCGTCCGCTTGTATTTTTTGGTGGCAACTGTGCTGCAGCCTCACGCAATTCCTTATCCACGAATGCGAAGATCGCTTCGCGCGTGCTCGCCTCCACCAAAGCCTCATCTTTATCCACGGTCTTGGTGATCAATGGCACACCACCGAATAAAATGGCAAGGTCTAAATATTTATACGCACGCAGCGTACGCACCTCGCCCTTGAATCTATCTTTCAAGTCATCGGCAATCGGTGCTTTATCAATATTCTCCAATATCCAGTTCGCTTTACGGATCAGGGTATAGGAGTATCTTGATTCTGCATTTCCTGAGTTCGTTGGGCTGGCTGTACCATTTCCTAACGCCTGAAAGCCTTCCCAAGGGAAATCACTCATGGAGTTATCGGATACACAGTCCATATAAAAAATCTGCGTTCCTACTTCCCATCCATTGTACAAACCGGACACGGCGTACTCCACCTCGGCTTGGGAGTGCCAGAAATTCTCGGAGTTGTTCCTATCCAATGGCTCTTGATCCAGTGTTTCACAGGACACCAAGCCAAATAATCCCAATGCGATTAAAAATTTATATCTATTTAACATCGTCGTAACCTTAAAAATTAACATTTAATCCAAACACATTTGTCTTCACCTGTGGGTAGTAGTTTCCACGGGTTCCAGCAGGTGCTTCCGGATCGAATCCTTTTGCAAAGCCTGTAAAAGTCAACAGGTTCTGCCCACTGTAGTACACTTTGGCGCCTTTAAGTCCGATTCTCGACAATACCGATTTCGGAATGTTGTAGCCCAAGGTGATGTTCTTCATCCGCAGGTAGCTGGCATCCTGAATCCAGAAATCCGATGGCGTGCTACCCGGGCTGTTCTGTACCCATGTAGTCAATGCGCGCGGCATGGAACCGTTCGGATTGTTTACCGGATGGAAGCGATCTGCATACATATCCGTTGGTTTATCCGATCCGGAGATGCTACCGATAGCCTCACCCCATAGGTAACCTTTCACGTCTGCTGCCCCTTGGAAGAACACGTTCAGGTCAAAGTCCTTGTAAGAAAGGTTGGCCGTTAAACCGAAGATGTATTTCGGATCTGGAGAACCCAAGTACACACGGTCAGCACCGTCGATTTTATTGTCGCCGTTCTGATCCTTGTAGATAATATCACCGGCACCGATATTCTGGCCACCGTTGATTCCCGTTACACCGCTATTCTTATATTCTTCGTCGGAACGGTAAATGCCGTTGCTCTCGTAACCATAGAAGGAACGGATTGGCAATCCTGGTTGATACACATAGTAGGAACTATGTGGCTCTGCTGTCGCTGAACGATAGGCAACCAATTCATTCTTGATGTAAGATCCATTTACGGAGAAGTCATAGGTGAAATCACCAGCTGTATTTCTGTAGTTCAACTGCAACTCCACACCGCTGTTTTTCACCTTACCGCCATTTTCAACCGGGCCATTCAATCCTAATGTTACCGGAACAGGAAGGCTCAGGAACACTTGGTTCGTACGGCGGTCGAAATAGTCCATTACAATGGAGAAATTATTCTTCAGGTTCAAGTCGAAACCAATGTTCGAACTCACGGTTTCTTCCCATACCAATAGCGGATTGGCTTGCGTCACAATCGCACCACCTGGGCTCACGGTATTACCAAGAACAGCATTGTATCCCGGCTCAATCACGAAGTAACCTGGGTAATACCCGTCAGTAGGATATTGGTTTTCATTAACGGCCAATAACTGCTGGTTTCCGAGTTTACCCCATCCCCCACGGATCTTAAGCTCTGAAATGGAATTCGCTAGGCTTGAATTCTGGAAGAAACTTTCCTGAGAAAGGCGCCATCCGGCAGAGAATGATGGGAAAGTACTCCATCTGTTGTTTCCTAGGAAACGGGATGTACCATCATGACGCACATTCGCTTCAAGAAGGTATTTGCCAGCAAAAGCATAGTTGACACGTCCGAAGTAGGATCTAAGAATCAATTGTTTTGCACCACTATTTGATTTCTGTCCATTAGGATTTCCTAAATCCAACTCTTCAAGATCTTGCGTTAAGAAGCCCTCACGGTATCCGGAACTGAAATCATGTCTTAGCTTCTCGTCCATAAAACCTCCCAATACATTCAATTGATGATCGCCAAAGGTTTTATCATACGTCAATAAGGATTGCAAGGTCAAACGTTCCGATTGATAATTTAAAATCGTTAGGTTATTTACCCCTTGTGTCGGACCAGGTCGTTTGTTCACTACATCGTAGTAAGAAATGGACTTCACAAATTTGGAAGAGATGTTATCGATCGGCTGGAAACCTACCACCTGTTTAAATTTCAGGCCGTCCACGATTTGGTATTCCGCGGATAGGTTGATCATGGTATGCTTGTAGATCATGCGATCTGTGGATGCCATATCCAACCATGCGATCGGGTTACCATCACCATAGTATCCATATTCACCGGATGAGTATTTATACGGAATGAAAGACGGAATCCGGTTGGACTGACGGAAGATCTGTGCCATATCTCCAGTATATGGATTGACAGGCTCGTTGATCCGTTGGTAATTGTATGCCAGACCAAGGTCCATTCTCAATTTCGAAGAAATCTGCGCACCGATGTTGGTACGAAGGTTATAGCGATTGGAATTCGCTACTTTGATCACCCCATTCTGTCCCAAGAAACCTAAGGATCCCATGTAAGTGATTTTATCCGTTCCGCCCAACAATTGCACGTTATGTGCCTGTTGCAAACCATTTTCGGAATACAGCAAACCTAACCAATCTGTATCGGGATGCGTGTCCAGGTTGCTGTGGTTCTGGAAAGCAGCTAAATCACTTTCCGAGAAACGCACCGTTTTGCCTTCGTTCTGCAAAGCCTCGTTCAAGATGACCGCATGGTCGTAGGAACGCATGTAATTCGGTAAGCGTGTTGGATCCTGAAGACCTACATATCCTGAATAGTTCAACTGTGGCTCACCGGATTTTCCCTTTTTCGTGGTAATCAAGATCACACCGTTCGCAGCCTTCGATCCATAGATCGCAGCACTCGGACCATCCTTTAATACCGTTGTTGTTTCGATATCATTTGGGTTGATGTTGTTCATGCTACTTTCAACGCCATCGACAATGACCAATGGATTCGCATTGTTAACTGTACCGAGACCACGGATGCGGATAGAGCCGTTGTCCTTACCCGGCTGACCAGAGTTCTGCGTGATGGTAACACCGGCAAATTTACCCTGGATTGCCGAAGACACGTTCGTCACGGGGCGATCCTGTAAATCCTTTGCACTGATCGATTGTACGGCACCTGTAAGGTTTGCCTTTTTTTGCGTACCGAAACCCACCACAACAACTTCATCAATGGCCTCATCGCTACTCGATAGTGTAACCTGTACGGTCGGTCCATCCACCAGTCTTTCTACGGTCTCAAAACCTAGGTTTCTAAAGATTAAAGTCTGTCCTTTGGTCGCTTGAATGGTGAATTGTCCACTTTCATCCGTAGATGTGGCAATGGAAGGGTTTTCCTTGACCGTAACGGTCACGCCAGCTAGCGGTCCTTCGGCAGAACTCACCTTCCCGGTAACCTGCTCCTGCTGAACTGTCGAAAATGCGGCAATTCGCTCCAGCTTAGTCAATGCAAAACCCTGGGTTGGCATCGATAAACTGATGACTAATGCGCTCGCTATAGGCATAGCATTACGCATTAGAAAGTAATTCGTAAAATTTCTCCTCATGCTTAAAAATTAGTTATGTTACATAATTTAGCTTCGAGAAAGATAGGCAATCAAGATGGAATGAAATGAGCATAGACGCAACGAAAACGATTGCGTAAATTAATGCAACCGATTGCGTATAACTATAGACTACATTCTATTTTAAGTTAAATCGTGTAGAAATAACACTTTTTGCTGCCGACCAATGAACAACAAAAAGAGCGAACCATCAGGTTCGCTCTGTATAATTATTTTGCGTTGAAGTAAAGAATGTATTTTTACTTGATCAAGCTCAGTATTCCCAGTCGATAACTGTCCAGACCAAAGCCCAGAATTACGCCTTTGCAATTCTTGGACAAAAAGGAATGGTGACGGAATTCTTCTCGTTGGTGCACGTTGGAGATATGCACTTCCACCACGGGTGTTTGTATGCCCGCTATGGCATCTCCGATCGCCACCGAGGTATGCGTATATGCACCGGCATTCATAACGACCCCATCAAAGGAAAAACCGACTTCATGGAGCTTATCGATCAGAGCACCTTCGCTGTTGCTCTGGAAATAATGTAATTCCACTTCCGGAAAATCCGATTGCAGCGATTCGTAGTAGGAGTCAAAGGATTGAACGCCATAGATGCCCTTTTCGCGAACACCCAATAGGTTCAAATTTGGCCCGTTCAGGATTAATATCTTCTTCATGTACTGATTTTATCCGCTAAATATACCAATATCCTAAAAATCTGAATATAGATTTCTGAAACTTGAGCGCAATCCGAAATTAATTACTCCTGATTTCTGGGTCGCCTCGCCTTCGATCTTGTTGTACCGTTGGGTATAGCCAAGTTCTAGACGCAGGTTATATTTTGGATTCAATACATAGGCGGCTTTGAAATCAGCATAGAACAGATCATTCTGCACACCCTGCCCAATTTTATTACCGTACCTGTTCGGTGCGGTATTGTAGGACTGGAAGATATCGCCACCATAATTGATCGGGCGCATCAGGTTATCCAATGGATCGGTACCAAAGCGGCTGTATAAACCCTGTACGGAAAAATCAAAGCGGTTCCATGAATAATTCGCAATACCGATCAACTCTCTAAAGTTGGCTCCACGCGGGTGTGCCAAAGGCTCGCCACGATTACTATAATTCGAGATGGAGACAAAGTGCTGATAGGTATATGGGCGAACGAGGTTGTACTCACCCAAGATATTCAAGTTCTGCACACCAAAGATATTGAAGGCCTTCGCACCGAGCTGTGCCCCCCATTTGTTGTGCTGGTAACCGTTGTTGGCAAAGAATTCCTTGGCGGTAAACTCACCCAATAGGAATTGGCCATACACCGTTGCATTATCCAATACTTTATATTTCGCATTCAATCCCAGGAACATCTTGTCCGGCGATGAAATGTTATTGTTTTCTACTGGTCTTAAGAACAGGATAGGATTCATATAATTGAAATCAAACCCGCGATGTCCCGCTTGATTGCGATTTGCCCAGATGACCGATTGGAAGAAACCAATGGACAAACGGTTTGTTACGTTATAGTCCAAATATTGGAATGCACCCCATTTAATCCCGTCCCCAAAGCGGCCGCCGGAATTCAGGGAATCTACCCGTGGATTCTGAGGGTCGTTCATGTATGCCCAAATGGAAGTATATTGAACATTACCAATCTTTCCGCTGAATTTCAGGTGTGCATAGTTGGATGAAAAATCCGATAGCAATACAGACCGATAACCATCACCGATGAAGTTCTTATCGTAGGCTAAGGTCGCATGGAAATAATCGGAAAATGCATAGGTAGCATTCGCCGTAGCATACATCCAGTCTTTTTTCTTGCCGAAACGATTCTTCGACATCGCTTGCCCTGGAACCACCATACTTTCCCGAATATAATCATCCATGTATCTCGGGTAAACACCTTGGTTTTCAAAGAAATTACCGTAGAACGTGAATTTATCACCAATGGTTACCCCACCTTGGACACCGCGGGTATTCAACCAGGTCGTCCGTTTATCCGAATCGATCAATTCGGTCCCGATTACGAAGTCCGGAAGGACATCCAGGTAAAAAGTGTGATCTTCTTTCTCCACCTCGATCAGGTGTTCATTGAAAATCTTCCGCATGAACCAATTTTCAGATGTGGTCGGATTGAGCCCTTGGATGGAATCCAACTTCTCCAACATACGCCCTTGGAATAAGGTCGGTTTTACCGATGTGTGGTATCGGGTTTTTGGCGAATATAACTCCTCGTCATACTTTTGGTGATGCTGGTACGAGTAGGGTTGATATTTGACCTGTGCTTGCAAGCTCCCGAATGCTGAGAGACTCAGGATTCCGGCGATTGCATATGATAACGTGTGCTTCATAATTGTTAAGAGTCGTACTGTTTGCGCTATTCTATCAAATTTTATTCCTAAAAATCATCAAAGATACTTTTATTATCCCCGACATCGGCATTTAATGGGATAAATATTGCTAAAACGTTTAGTCCTGATGGGAAAAATAAGATACAATTTGTATATTGCTGCAATAATTAATTGTAAAATCCTTGATCTTAATATATGAAGCGCAGAACTTTCATTCAGAATTCCGCATTATTCGGTGCAGGAATGCTCGCTAGTAAATTCTCATTCGCAGAATCATTCAATCAATTCCCTACGGTACGCACAGCGGTGGACAAACGCCACTTCAGCAGCAAATTGGTGGAGGATATGATCAAAGAATTCCAGAAAAATGTTGCCGATAAGGAAATGGGTTGGTTATTCAACAACTGTTTACCGAATACCTTGGATACCACCGTTTTCGATGAAACCAAAGGCAACCGTCAATTGACATACGTGATTACCGGAGATATCGACGCGATGTGGCTCCGTGACAGCAGTGCGCAGGTTTGGCCGTATATCCAATTCGTCAACAAGGATAAGAAATTAAAGAACCTCATCTTAGGTCTCATCAATAAGCAATCGGAATGTATCAATATCGATCCGTATGCCAATGCGTTCTATAACGATCCTACCAAAAAAGGGGAATGGTTTTCGGATCATACCGACATGAAACCGGGCATGCACGAACGGAAATGGGAAATCGACTCACTCTGTTACCCGATCCGCTTGGCGTATAACTATTGGAAGGAAACGAATGACACCACGCCATTCGATGATACCTGGGTAAAAGCACAGGAAAAGACCTTGCAGACCTTTAAGGAACAACAACGTAAGGACGGCTTGGGCCCCTATAAATTCGAACGGACGACCTCTCGTGGTACCGACACCTTGCAGGTCGACGGCTATGGCTATCCGGTCAACCCTGTTGGACTGATCGTTTCGAGTTTCCGCCCATCCGATGACTGTAGTATTTTCGGATTTTTGATCCCTTCCAACCTGTTTGCCATTGTTAGCCTACGCGAATCTGCGGAGATCCTGCGCAAGGTAAAGAACAACACCGCATTGGCCGAGCAGATGGAAGCATTAGCAACAGAAGTGGAAAACGCCGTGAACAGATACGGCATCATCGATCACCCTGAACATGGTAGGATCTATGCCTTTGAGGTGGACGGTTTTGGCAGTTACCTGATGATGGACGACGCCAATGTCCCTTCCCTATTGGCTTTGCCTTACTTGAATGCCATCGACAAGAATGATGAAGTCTATAAACGCACCAGAGCATTTATCCTATCGGAGAAGAACCCATTCTTCTTTAAGGGAACGGCTGCCGAAGGTATCGGTGGACCGCATATCGGTCGGGATATGATCTGGCCGATGTCGATTATCATGCGCGCATTTACATCTACCGATGATGAAGAAATCAGACAATGCGTGCAGATGTTGAAGAAAACCCATGGCGACACCGGCTTTATGCATGAGTCGTTCCACAAGGACAATCCCAAGAAATTCACCCGCCATTGGTTCGCTTGGACGAATACCTTATTCGGGGAATTGATGTGGAAATTATACAAAGAGAAACCTGAGTTGCTAAAAGCATAAGAAGAGCACGAGGACGATTACGCTATCAGTAATCGTCCTCGCCTTTTTAGGTGGTATCCCATTTCATTTTCCACTTGCAAATTCGTCAATAATCAACAACCTTTGTAAACACAAAAAATTGAATAGAGGGTATGTCGAATCAACATCTTGCGGGACCCATTGGAATCTTCGACTCCGGATATGGAGGGCTTACGGTATTTCAGGAAATCCTGAAGAAACTTCCCGATTATGACTACATCTATCTGGGTGACAACGCCCGAGTGCCTTACGGCACCCGATCGTTTGAGACCGTTTACGAGTATACCAAGGAATGTGTGTTCAAGCTGTTCGATCTGGGATGCAACCTCGTTATCCTTGCCTGTAACACCGCATCGGCAAAAGCACTGCGTACCATACAGCAACATTACCTTCCCGAAGGAAAGAAAGTCCTTGGTGTCATCCGACCGACTTCCGAAGTCGTCGATCAATTCACGAAAACCAAACAGGTCGGGATCCTCGCAACACAGGGAACCGTGAACTCGGAATCCTACCTGATCGAAATCAATAAATTCCATCCCGATATCCAGGTCTTCCAACATGCATGCCCTTTCTGGGTGCCCTTGGTGGAAAATAATGAACTGGATAGCGAAGGAGCGCATTATTTCATCCAGCAGGATATCCAGCAGCTATTGCAGGATGCACCGCAGATCGATAGCATTCTCTTAGCTTGCACACATTACCCCCTCCTTTTGCCGATCATCCGGAAATATGTGCCGGAGCACATCAAAATCATTTCGCAGGGAGCATTGGTTGCCGACAGTTTGGAAGACTACCTGAAGAGACATCCCGAAGTGGAAGAAATATGTTCCAAAGGAAAGCAGCTCCAGTTCTTTACCACCGATGACCCGATGGATTTCAATGAAAAGGCAGAGATCTTCTTTGGAAAACGGATCAACTCCAAACATTTGAAAGTACAGCCCTAAAGGCTAGTCAAAATAAAAAAAGCTAACCCGATCGGATTAGCTTTTTTTCATTCTTTTATCATTTTATACCCTTTGCTGTAAGGCAAGTGCATAGAGTTTCATCTGTTTCACCATGGCCAATAAGCCATTGGCGCGAGTTGGAGAAAGATGTTCCTTCAATCCGATCTGATCGATAAAGTACAGGTCCGCATCAACGATTTCTTTCGGCGAATGCCCAGATAGGACCTTTACCATCAGGCTCACCAATCCCTTCGTGATCACGGCGTCGGAATCTGCTGTGAAAAACAACTTGCCATCTTTCATTTCGGGAAACAACCATACCTTGGATTGGCATCCCTTAATAATGTACTGATCTTGCCTATTGGCTTCATCGATCAGGGGCAATTCTTTGCCCAGTTGGATGATGTATTCGTATTTCTCCATCCAGTCTTGGTAGAAGGCGAAATCTTCGATTAACTCATCCTGTATTTCGTTTATAGTCATGCTCTATTTTTAAATTATACCAACATGGCAACGGCACGCTTTACGCCGGCCACCAAGGCATCAATTTCCTCTTTCGTATTGTAAACTGCCAAACTTGCACGGACGGTTCCCGGAATATGGAATTGATCCATTACAGGCTGTGCACAGTGATGTCCCGTACGAACGGCAATACCCAGTTTATCCAGGATTACGCCGATGTCATAGGGATGGGTACCATCCACAACAAAGGAGATAACCGATGATTTCTCTTTCGCTGTACCGATGAAACGGATCCCTTCGACCTCGCTCAATTTTTCCGTTGCATAGGCCAGCAACTCATCTTCGTAGGCCTTGATGTTATCAATACCCAAGTCGTTGATGAAGTCGATTGCCGCATTCAGTGTAATTCCGGCCTCAATATTCGGTGTACCGGCCTCAAATTTGAACGGAAGTTCGTTGTACGTGGTCTTTTCGAAGGTTACATCCTTGATCATATCGCCACCGCCCTGATATGGCGGCATCTTGTTCAATAGCTCTTCCTTACCGTAAAGCACACCAACGCCTGTCGGTCCGTACATCTTGTGTCCGGAGAATACCAAGAAATCAACATCCAGTTCCTGTACATCGATCTTGATGTGCTGAATGGCCTGTGCAGCATCGATCAATACCACAGCGCCAGCCGCATGAGCCAAATCAATGATCTCCTTAACAGGATTGATGGTCCCTAAGGCATTGGACACATAATTTACCGAAACCAGTTTGGTGTTTGCATTCAATAGCGATCGGTAGGCGTCCATATCCAGTTCACCAGACTCTTTCATCGGGATGACCTGCAATTTTGCACCCTTCGCCTCGCATAGCATCTGCCAAGGCACAATATTCGAATGGTGTTCCATTGCCGAAATGATCACCTCATCGCCTTCATGGATGAACGCACCGCCATAACAGGTCGAAACCAGGTTAATGCTGTCCGTCGTCCCTTTAGTGATGATGATTTCGTAATCATGCTTAGCATGGATAAATTCTTGAACCTTCCGGCGGGTCACTTCGAAGGCATCGGTGGAAATCTGGCTCAGATAGTGTACCCCACGGTGAACATTGCTGTTCATATCCGTGTAGTAATTTAGGATAGCGTCGATCACCACCTGTGGTTTCTGGGTAGTTGCGCCGTTATCCAAATAAACCAAAGGCTTTCCATTCACCTCACGTTTCAATATCGGGAAAGCTGCTCGGATGGCTTGTATATCTAGATTGCTCAATGTATATTTATTTTGATTTCAAACTACAAAGTTAACACTAAATAAAACATAATGGGCAACATATTGGTTATTTAAACGTAATAATTAACGGAATCTACGACTGGAGAACCATTGAAATTTGAGCGGAATAGTAGGAGAATATTCCCATCAAAATAAAACGAATATTAAAGATTTATTAAATATTGTTTGACTACCTTTGTTTCTAATATGCAAGAATTACCTTTAAACATACCAGAAGGCTCAAGAAAAGAGGTCATGACCTACTTGGAACCGTTCATGTTGAATGAGATGTCCGAGTATTTAAAACCCGTTGAGGACATGTGGCAACCTGCCGACTTTCTTCCGGACTCATCCCGTGACACTTTTTTCGAAGAAGTCCGCGACCTGCAGGAAAGCGCGCGTGAGCTCCCTTACGATTTGGTTGCTGTGCTGATCGGTGACACGGTTACCGAAGAAGCTTTGCCTACCTATGAATCGTGGTTGACCATGGTGGAAGAGGTAGACAAGAATGAACAGGGAGGTTGGATGAAGTGGGTCCGTGCATGGACCGCTGAAGAGAACCGCCACGGTGATCTATTGAACAAATATTTATACCTATCCGGACGGATCAACATGCGTGAATTTGAAATGTCTACGCAATACCTGATCCAGGATGGTTTTGATATCGGTACCGGAGCTGATCCATACCGGAACTTTATATACACCTCTTTCCAGGAATTGGCAACCAATGTATCCCATAGACGGGTATCCGGCCTTTCCAAAAAGAGTGGTGACAAGCTACTGGCAAAAATGTGCGGTGTGATCGCTGCGGATGAAGCACGACATGCAAAAGCGTATATGTCCTTTATCTCCCACGCGATGGCAGTTGACCCAAGTGAGGTGATGTTGGCTTTCGAGGATATGATGCGCAAGAAGATTGTTATGCCTGCTCACTTCCTTCGGGAATCGGGTGGTCCTCAAGGTGGAGCTTTCTCTCATTTCTCGGATGCAGCGCAGCGTTTGGGTGTGTATACCGCAGTCGATTACGTGGATATCCTGAAAGACCTGATCGCAGACTGGAAGATTGACCAAGTTACCGGCCTCAATGAAAAAGGTGAAAAGGCACGTGATTACCTGATGGCCTTGCCAGACCGGTTATTGCGCCTTGCCGACCGCATCAAAATTCCTGAAAAGGAATACCAATTCAAATGGATCTACTAATCCCAAAATAGCAAAAAGCCGCTACCAAGCGGCTTTTCTATTAATATACCACCCATCAATCTCCCCGCAGCGTTAAAACAGTTGCTATCCCCCCCCTTCTGCACTGATTCCGTAATCTTTATATCAAAATAGCTGTCTAAACTTTTACTTGTGCTAAACTTTGTCTACATTTACTTGTCATACTAATAATTGTTATGCTAAAAGAAAAGTACAATCAATATTCCTTCGTTCTGGACCGTACGGCCCGACGGGTGAAGCAATTTGCGCAATCTTCATTCAACGCAAATGGCATCGACTTGACGGTGGACCAATGGTCGGTCCTGAAAACCTTATATGAGCAGGAAGACCTGACTCATAAAGACCTTGCGGACCGCTGTGGCAAAGATCAACCAACGCTGACGCGAATCGTCGATCTGTTGATCAAGAAAGGAACGGTCATGCGTGTGGAACACCCTACGGATCGCCGTTGCCTGCATGTGCAACTGACTGAATTGGGCAAGGAGCAGGTGCATAACTTGGCACCCTTGGTTAAGGATTTCCGGATGAAAGCTTGGGAGAACCTGAGCGAGGAGGATTTTGAACATTTCACGAGAATATTAAATACAATTTATAAAAACTTAGAAACCGTATAGATATGATTACAACAGATATTTGCATTATTGGAGCAGGACCGGTCGGTCTATTTGCAGTATTTGAAGCAGGATTATTGAAAATGCGCTGCCATTTGATCGATGCCTTGCCTCAGATCGGCGGGCAACTTTCCGAAATCTACCCGCATAAACCGATCTACGATATCCCGGGATACCCGAGTATCACGGCTCAGGAGCTCATCGATAACCAATTGGAACAGATCAAGCCTTTCCAACCGACCTTCTCACTTGGCGAACGGGTAGATGCCCTACAGAAGCAGGATGATGGGTCTTATATTGTTGTGGGTTCCGAAGGCACACAGATCCACTGCCAAGTAGTCGTGATCGCTGGTGGCTTGGGTTGTTTCGAACCACGCAAACCAGAGTTGGAAAACCTGACTACCTATGAAGGCAAAAATGTGCACTACATGGTGAAGGATCCGGAAAAATTCCGTGATCAGCGCATTGTTATTGCTGGCGGTGGTGATTCTGCCCTCGACTGGACCATCTTCCTGAGCGATATTGCCAAGGAAGTAACCCTGGTACACCGTAGCGACAGCTTCCGCGGCGCACCGGATTCAGCTGAGAAGGTCTTCAATCTAGCACAGCAAGGAAAGATCAACCTGTTGCTATCCCACAACCTGCACAAGTTGAACGGCAATGGCCACTTGGAAACGATACATTTAACCAACAAAAGTAAGGAAGAGGTTGTTCTTCCTACGGATCACTTTATCCCCTTGTATGGCTTGAGCCCGAAATTGGGACCGATTGCCGACTGGGGATTGACCATCGATAAAAATGCGATCGCCGTGAATACCTTTGACTATTCCACCAATGTGGAACGCATATTCGCAATCGGGGATATCAACACCTATCCCGGCAAGCTGAAATTGATCCTCTGTGGTTACCATGAGGCTGCGCTTATGGCGCAGAGTGCCTTTAAATATGTATATCCGGAGCAAAAGCTGAGTTTTAAATACACAACCGTAAATGGAGTAAATGCATTCTAAGATGGAAAACACGATCACGATCAATGTAGAAGACAGGGACGGCAGTACACAAGAGGTGTTGGTCCCAACGGATATCAACCTGAGCTTGATGGAGATCCTGAAAGCATCAGAATATGACATCCTGGCTACCTGTGGCGGAATGGCGCTCTGCGCGACCTGCCATGTGGAGGTATTATCCGGCGGGGAGAACCTTCCTGCACCTGAAGATCAGGAGCTGGATATGTTGGATACACTCCCCGATTCGGATGACAACAGCAGACTTGCTTGCCAACTGCGGTTAACCGATGAGGATAATGGATTATCCATAAAGATCAAAGGCAGTTTACAATAAGTAAACAAATAGTGTACTTATAACACTTAGATGGTAGGCAATAAGTAATTGATAACAAAGAAGATAGCACACGTTTAAACAGATAAATCCAGTTTTACATAAAATTAATGCAATTTATTGCTGAATAAGACTGAAAAATGTCAGATATTTGTGCCTTATTTTAAAATTCTTATAACAAGAAAGTATTATGTTGCTAAATCGTTCTGAAAGAAACTTTCCAAGAGTAATTATTATAGGAGCAGGATTCGGAGGTGTAGAAGCCGCTAGGCAGTTGAAAAACAAAGAGGTTGAAGTACTGCTGATCGACCGAAACAATTACCATACCTTCCAGCCCCTGATGTACCAGGTTGCGACCGGAACTTTAGCATCGGATTCGATATCTTTCCCATTGCGTAAAATGTTCAAGAACCAGAAGAACTTCCGTTTCCGTCTGGCTGAAGTTTTCCGCATTGACCCTGTCCAAAAGATTGTGCACACTTCGGTTGCCGATTACGATTACGATTATTTGATCATTGCAACGGGTGCTACTTCCAACTTCTTCGGTAATAAACAGGTAGAAAAATATGCCCTACCGATGAAGAGCATCGTGGAAGCCCTGAATATCCGGAGCTACCTATTGCAGAACTTAGAAGAAGCCGTATTGCGCAAGAACACCGAGGACAGAGAGCGTTATTTGAACTTTGTTGTTGTAGGTGGTGGCCCGACGGGTGTGGAGCTTTCCGGAGCGATTGCCGAATACCAACAGCACATGCTGAAGAAAGATTACCCTGAACTTTCGACCTACGAGATGAAAGTATATCTGGTAGAAGGAACAGGCAAGATCTTGGGTGCCCTATCGGAGAAATCCTCACGCGATGCCGAGCGCTATCTGCATGAATTGGGTGTCAAGACGATATTGAATACTGTCGTAACGGATTACGATGGCAACACGGTTACCCTTTCCTCAGGCGAGAAAATTCCTACGAAAACCGTAATCTGGGGTGCCGGAGTTATGGGGCAGATGCCGGAAGGTATCAACCCGGAAATCATAGAACGCGGAAACAGAATCCGTATCGATGAGCAATGCCGTGTAGAAGGAATGGAAGATGTATATGCAATTGGTGACGTCTCTGCGATGATAACCGAAGACAACCCTAGAGGGTTACCTGGTGTAGCACCTGTGGCGCAACAACAAGGAAACTTTGTGGCAAAGCACATCGTCAACAAATTGGGGAACCAAGAAAACAGCAATTTCAAATACTTCGATAAAGGATCCATGGCTACCGTAGGACGCAACAGAGCCGTAGTAGATATGGGTAGCTTGCACATGAAAGGCTTCATTGCCTGGATGACCTGGATGTTTGTTCACTTGGTATCCATCTTCGGATTCCGGAACAGATTGGTCACATTCGTGAACTGGTCGATTAAATTCTTGACGAAGAACTCAGGTATCCGCCTGATCATCCACAAGTACGAACGCCCGGAACCAGAACCGAAGAAAACTGAAGACGTACAGCATTAAAAACAAACTAAATAAACTGCTAGGTCCTTTCGCAAGAAAGGGCCTTTTTTGTTTTTAATGCAATTCGATAAATCCGTTTAGCAAACGGGAATCGAATTGTTAAAAGATGTTAATCTGCAATTGCCAACACAAGAAACCATACTAGTCGGCGTTATAATAGCAAAGAAAAGCAAAAGAGTAATTGAGTATATAATTTCATAATTTAGGTTAATAATTGGTTTGGTAAAATCCTGAGGTTCCCCGCCTCAGGATTTTTTATTTGCCCTGCGCCACAGCTTGAACCTTTCTCCCCTGCCGTTCCTTCTTCTCTTGTACTCTTTCCCGGAATTCCATTCCCTTTCTCCCGACTTATTTTGTACTTTTGGTATTCCCACATTGATAATTTAAGATGACAAATAAAGACATAGCCAAAGTATTTAAACTATGTTCCCAATTGATGGAACTTCACCATGAAAACCCTTTTCGGACCAAGGCTATGGCGACGGCCTCCTTTCGGATCGACAAGCTTCCCGTTGCGGCAAGCAGTCTCGATCTGGAAGCGCTGAGTGAACAACCGAATATCGGCAAGAGCACAGCTGAAAAGATCCTGCAGGTCGTTACGACCGGGACATTTCCGGAGTTGGAGAATCTCCTGGCAAAAACACCGGAAGGAATTATCGAGATGATGAAGATAAAGGGGCTCGGGCCAAAAAAGGTGTTGATCATCTGGAAGGATCTGGAGATCGAGTCTGTTGGGGAGCTTTATTATGCCTGTAATGAAAACCGCTTGGTCGAAGCCAAGGGCTTTGGGCTGAAAACGCAGGAGGAAATCAAGAAAGCCATCGAATTCTCGATTGCCAGCCAAGGTTGGTTTTTATATGCGAAGGCACTGCCTTCAGCACAGGAGCTCATGGGCCATCTGCAGGAACAGCTGCCAATGGCTGCGATAAGTTTTACAGGTGATTACCGCCGTAAGATGGAAGTGCTGCAAAAAATCGAGATACTGATAGCTGCCGATATAGATGCTGTGGAACAGGCCATCCGAGCATTGGACTTCGAATTTGATGTCCAAGCAACGAACGGAAAGATCAGCTTTAAGGAGCAAAATGGATTTGCGGTCGAAGTTATTGCAAGCCCGGAAGTAGCTTATGCCAAGAATCTTTTGTTGACCACAGGGTCAGAAAAGCATATCGCCGCACTGAAGGAAATAGGCGAAATTCAGGAACTTGACAGTGAGGAAGCTATTTATAAAGCATTGGGCCTTGCCTATATCGAACCGGAGCTGCGC
Organism: Sphingobacterium lactis; assembly: GCF_011046555.1. Taxonomy (NCBI): domain Bacteria; kingdom Pseudomonadati; phylum Bacteroidota; class Sphingobacteriia; order Sphingobacteriales; family Sphingobacteriaceae; genus Sphingobacterium; species Sphingobacterium lactis. Next base: position 1,817,626 of record NZ_CP049246.1, on the reverse strand, counting down.
GAGGGCACAAATGAGATCGAGAAAGCAAGAACAAATGACCTCCCCCACCTGATTACCTATGCCGACCTGAAAGGCTCCCTGCACAACCACTCAACCTATAGCGATGGCGTGCATACCCTCAAGGATATGGCCCTGTACTGCAAGGAAGAACTGGGCTTGGAATACCTAGGAATCTGTGACCACTCCCGAACGGCAGTTTACGCCCGAGGGCTTGCCATTGAAACCGTAGAAGCACAATGGCAGGAAATCGACCAATTGAATGCCGAATTAGCACCATTCAGGATATTCAAGGGTATCGAATCGGATATCCTAGGGGATGGATCCCTGGATTATCCCGACGAGATCCTGGCGAAATTTGATTTCGTGGTGGCCTCGATCCACGCCAACCTGAAAATGGATCAGGAGAAAGCAACAAATCGCATCATCAAGGCCATTGAAAACCCCTATACCACAATTCTGGGTCACCCAACGGGACGACTTTTGCTATCGCGCGCCGGTTATCCCCTGGATTTCAAAAAGGTAATCGATGCCTGTGCCGCAAACCAGGTCGTTATTGAAATCAATGCCAACCCATTGCGTTTGGATCTGGATTGGCGATGGCACCAATATGCACTGGAGAAGGGCGTATTGCTCTCCATCAATCCCGATGCCCACCGAAAAGAAGGCCATCTGGACATGGAATATGGGGTATACGTAGCGCGGAAGGGCGGATTGACCAAGGAGAATTGCCTCAATGCGTTTGGTCTTTCCGAAATCGAAGCGTACTTTAACAAAAAGAAACAACCAATTATTTAGCGAAAGCATGATGAACATAAAACCTATCCTATTTGGAGTGCTGTTGGCTGCGGGGATACAGCAAGCAGACGCACAATTGATGAAAGCAAAGGAACTGTACACCAAGGCCGATTCCCTGCGTGGTGAACTTACACCGCTCAGGACCTGTTACGATATACAGTACTACCATTTGGATGTCCGCGTGGACGTGGAGAACAAATCCATATCCGGAACCAACCTATTCAAATTCAAGGCGGTAGATGCTTTCAACAAACTACAGTTTGACCTGTTCGATAACCTGTCGGTGGATAAAGTGGAATACCAAGGAAAATCCTTGCCCTTCAGTCGGGAATTCAATGCTGTCTTCGTCGATTTCCCCAGCACCATTGAAAAGGGTAAGGTAGATTCCTTTACGGTTCATTATTCAGGAACGCCGATTCAGGCTACACGTGCACCTTGGGATGGTGGATTTGACTGGAAACAGGATAGCCAAGGGAAACCTTGGGTTGCTACCGCATGTCAAGGTTTGGGTGCCAGCGTTTGGTGGCCAAATAAGGATCATCAGTCGGATGAAGTCAGCAGCATGTTGATTTCGGTGGCAGTACCCAATGGCGTCATGAATGTCTCCAACGGCCGCTTGGTGAAAACGGAGAAGTTAAAGGACGGGTACACCAAGTACCACTGGAAGGTGGACAACCCCATCAACAATTACAACGTTGCACTGAATATCGGCGATTATGCGCATTTCCAGGAGACCTATTCCGGAGAAAAGGGCCTGTTGAAACTGGATTACTATGTCCTTAAGGAAAATGCCAAAAAGATTGGGCACCTCAAGAAAAATGCGCAGGAAACCCTAAAAGCATTTGAACATTGGTTTGGGCCATATCCGTTCTATGAAGATGGTTACAAATTGGTAGAAACTGCTCACTTGGGGATGGAGCACCAAAGTGCGATCGCCTACGGGAACAAATTCATCAATGGTTACCTCGGCAATGATGGCTCACGTACCGGATGGGGCATGAAATGGGACTTCATCGTGGTTCACGAATCGGGGCACGAGTGGTTCGGGAACAACATTACCGCGAAGGACCTCGCCGATATGTGGATCCATGAAAGTTTCACGAATTATTCGGAGGCGCTATTTATCGACTATTTCTATGGTAAAGAAGCCAGCCAAGCATATGTCAACGGGAACCGTCGAGGGATTCAAAATAACAGTCCGATCCAGGGTCCGTACAATGTCAATAAGGAAGGTTCCGGTGATATGTACAACAAAGGCGGTGTGTTACACAACATGATCCGTACGATGATCGACGACGATGACAAATGGCGGGAAATTCTGCGCGGATTGAACAGCACCTTCTACCATAAGACAGTTGACTACAACGACATCTTAACGTATATGAATACACATTCGGGGATCGACCTGACGAAGACGTTCGAACAGTACGTGCAAACCAATAACATCCCGACGTTGGAGGTAATCGAGAACAGTCCGGGCGTGTTCATGATCCGTTGGATTTCAGCTGTTAAGGACTTCACGATGCCGGTTCATATCTTTGACAAAGATGGCAAGCGGAAATTGATTACGCCTACAACAAAATTTAAGATACACAGGCTGGAAGGACTGACAAAAGCGAACTTTAAGGTGGATACATATAATTATTATATTGGATTGTCCTTACAATAAATCAAGATAATTTTCGTTTGCAGTAACGAATCAGAAATTGCGTTATAAATTCGGCTACAAAGAATGATTTTTCTAAATTGCCCTTGATATAAAAACGATTTTTTTTCATTAGTTTTGCATTTAAATTACAAATAACATTTTCACATCTAAATGGGGCTTTTTAATTGGTTTACGCAAGAAGTTGCAATAGACTTGGGCACAGCTAACACCCTAATCATTCACAATGATAAAGTAGTAGTTGATGAACCCTCAATCGTAGCATTTGACCGCACGACAAATAAGGTTATCGCCATTGGTCGTCAGGCTATGCAAATGGAGGGTAAAACTCACGATAACATAAAAACTGTAAGACCATTGCGCGACGGTGTAATCGCAGACTTTACGGCTGCTGAGCATCTGATCCGTGGGATGGTTAAATTGATCAACAAAGGAAAGAGTTGGTTTTTCCCTTCCCTACGTATGGTCGTTTGTATCCCTTCGGGCATTACCGAGGTTGAGAAACGTGCAGTACGTGATTCCGCGGAAATCGCTGGAGCCAAGGAAGTGTACTTGATTCATGAGCCGATGGCAGCAGCTGTAGGTATCGGAATCGATGTGGAAGAGCCTGTTGGAAACATGATCATCGATATCGGTGGTGGTACCACAGAGATTGCGGTGATTGCCCTATCGGGAATTGTTTGTGACCAGTCTATCCGTGTTGCCGGAGATAACTTTGACTCGGATATCGTTCAATATATCCGTCGTCAGCACAACATCATGATCGGTGACCGTACTGCGGAGAAGATCAAGATCGAAGTTGGTGCTGCCCTTCCTGAATTAACAGATCCACCTGAGGATTTCGCCGTTCAAGGTCGTGACCTGATGACCGGTATCCCAAAACAGATCACTGTATCCTATACCGAGATTGCGCACTGTTTGGACAAATCCATCTCCAAAATCGAAGAAGCGATCCTTAAGGCATTGGAAATTACGCCGCCAGAACTTTCGGCGGACATCTACCAAACAGGTATTTACCTGACCGGTGGTGGTGCATTATTGCGCGGATTGGACAAACGTATTCAGGCAAAGACCAAATTACCGGTACATGTTGCCGAAGATCCTCTTCGTGCCGTTGTACGTGGTACAGGTATCGCGCTGAAGAATATCGGCCGTTTCAAGTTCTTAATGCAGTAATAAATTAGAATAAGATTATAAGTGCGCGATATAATGTTCTCAAACGTTATATCGCGTAGCTATTAAAAGACAACAATAATGAAGAACCTTTGGCTTTTCTTGGTTAGATACAACGCCTTTTTTTGGTTTATTCTTTTTTTTGTTGCCTCCCTTCTACTTGTTGTCCAAAATAACCGTTTCCAGCGAACTACCTTCATCAACTCCTCCAACGTTGTCGTCGGGTCGTTCTATGGCAAGTTGAATTCCTGGAAAAGTTACCTTGCCTTGGAGGAAACCAACAAGAACCTGGCTTTGGAAAATGCGATGCTCAACCAGAAACTCCAGCATTACATGCTGACGGATACCCTGGATTCGGTACGCATTGTCGACTCCATTGAAATGGATCGCTACCAGATTACCATGGCCGAAGTCGTGAACAACAGTATACATCAGAAAAGCAATTTCATTACCATCAATAAGGGCTCCCTGGATGGGGTGGAAACCGGATTGGGCGTCATAACGTCAAACGGGGTGGTCGGCATTGTCCTGAATGTCTCCAAGCATTTCAGTACTATTCAGTCGCTCCTGCACCCGGACACCCGAATCTCGGTCACCCTGGATACCACCAATGTCTTCGGATCGTTGGTCTGGGGCAATAATGTAGACCCCTCTTCGGCCTTGGTCAAGGACATTCCCAATCACGTTAAGGTAAAAAAGGGCATGAAGGTCTACACCTCTGGGTTCTCCCTGTTCCCGAAAGGAATCGAGGTGGGTTCAGTTAGTGAAACGGGCATAACCTCCGGGGGATCATTCCTGGACGTGCGCATCAAACTGCGGACAAACTTCGCCAACCTCAATCATGTGTATATCGTGAAAGATAACCTGGAAGCCGAGAAAGTAGAACTGGAAACAATGACGGAGGATAACAATGGGTAGGACGATTATTGCAAACATCATACGGTTCGTTATCCTGATTGCCATACAGGTCGTCCTGTTCAAGAATATCGGGTACTACAACTTGGCGAGTCCATTTCCGTACATCCTGATCATCTTCCTGTTGCCGATTGGCATTCCGAACTTCATGCTGTATATCCTGGCCTTCGTGACCGGACTGACGGTTGATGCATTCTACGATTCCGTCGGTGTGCATGCCGCAGCGTGTGTAGCTTTGGCCTGGTACCGAATATTCTTCCACCAGATTACCCTCGATGTCGATGTCCAGGGCACCTTCGAAACCCCCGCATTGGGAAATATGGGCTCGAAATGGTACCTCTCGTATATCGCCATCGGCACCCTGATCCATCACTTCGTGCTTTTCCATGTGGAATACTTTAGTTTCCAAAATTACCTGAGCACCTTGCTGAGTATCTTATTGAGTAGTATATTTACTATATTGTTAATCATCTTGATCAGCGTCCTGATTTACAAAAGAAAATCTCGCTTATTGAGTAATTAAGGAAAAGGATTAGTTCCGCATGAACAATAGTTACTTCAACCGAAAGTTCGTTATCCAAGGGATTTTCATTGCCATTGCACTTATTATTGTGGCGAGGTTATTTTATATTCAGATTATCGATGACAAATACCTCCTTTCCGCAAACAACAATGTCATGCGCAAGAAGATCATCTATCCTGCCCGTGGGGTCATCCTCGATCGGAACGGAAAGGTCTTGGTACAGAATGAACCTGTCTATGATATCATGGTCACCCCTCGGGAGGTGAAAGATCTGGATACGCTTCTGCTGTGCGACCTATTGGGTATCGACACGGCCGATTTCAACATCCGAATGAAAAAGGCGAAAGCCCATTCTCCTTACCGTGCTTCACAGTTCATGAAGCAGGTAAATTCTTCCGTCTATGCAAAATTCCAGGAGCACCTGTATAAATTCAGGGGGTTCTATCCTTTGAACCGTACGGTCCGCAGTTATCCGGATAGCATCGCCGCGCAGTTTCTGGGTTATATCCAAGAGGTGAACGAACGCGACATCGAAAAGTCCAACGGTTTCTACCGCCCTGGCGATTATATTGGTGCATCGGGTGTGGAGCGTGCCTATGAGGAGCTGTTGCGCGGCAAGCGCGGTGTGGAAAACCAGATGGTCGACGCACTGAACCGGCCGAAGGGCAGTTTCATGGAAGGAAAGTACGATACCCTCGCCGTAACAGGTGATGGTTTGGTATCCTCATTGGATAAAGACCTGCAGATCTTGGCGGAGAAGCTGATGAAGAACAAATTGGGATCGGTGGTCGCCATCGAGCCTTCCACGGGTGAGATCCTGAGCTTCGTGAGCAGTCCCTCCTATAACCCCAACATGATGGTCGGTCGGGAGCTCGGCAACAACTACATGAAGTTGCTGAATGACGAGACCAAGCCGATGTTCATCCGCCCTATTCAGGCCTCCTATCCACCGGGTTCGGTGTTTAAGGTCGTTGCGGCACTGACGGCACAACAGGCCGGCGTCATCAACGACCAGACGATATTCTATTGTCCGGGAGGTTACCGCTATGGCGGTGGACGCGCGATCATGCGCTGTACGCACGTCGATGGAGCGACCGGATTGGTCAAATCCATTAAGATGTCCTGCAATACGTATTACGGCTATGTCTACGCCAAGATGATCGACTCCCGTGGCATGAGCGGCCCTAAGGCCTACGACCTATGGCGCGACGCGTTGGGTAAGTTCGGCTTAGGCCATAAATTGGGCATTGACCTGCCGGGTGAGAAACCGGGATTGGTCCCTACATCTGATTTCTATACCAAACGCTATGGCAATGGTTCATGGCGTTCCAGCTATAACATTTCCCTTTCCATCGGTCAGGGTGAGTTGGGGATTACCCCACTACAGATGGCCAATATCATGGCTATCGTCGCCAACCGAGGGTTCTATTACCGCCCGCACCTGATCAAGGGCATTGGCGAGAAGCAGATCCTGAAAGAAGAATTTACTGAGAAGATTTTTGCTGGGGTGGATGCGCGACATTATGAACCCGTTATTGAGGGCATGAGCCAAGCGGTGAACCAGGGAGGAACAGGTGCGGCATCCCGCATTCCAGGAATCGAGATGTGTGGAAAGACCGGTACGGTACAGAATCCACACGGCGAGAACCATGCGGTATTCTTTGCCTTTGCCCCACGTGACAATCCGAAGATCGCCATTGCCGTATTCGTGGAAAACGCCGGATATGGTGGTACCTGGGCAGCGCCTATTGCCAGTATGATGGTCGAAAAATACCTCAAGGACACGATCTCCCTGCCGAAATACATACAGGATAGGATCTACAATGGAAACCTAATGCCGAAACCGAAGAAAGTGGAGAAAAAAGAAGAAACGGTAAAGAAGGATTCCACCAAGAAGGACAGCACCAAGAATGCACCGAAGAAGCAGACCCTACGGACTGCCGCTACGGAACCCAAGAAACAGCAAAAGGAATCAGCCATATTAGTACACCATAGCCAAGTAAGGAGAAACCATGAATAACCTACAAAAGAAGAGCTTTTTCGGTAGGATAGATTGGATCACGATCGGTCTGTGGTTGTCCCTATGCTTGATTGGATGGTTCAACATCCACGCCGCCGTTTATGATCCGGAGAACCCGGGCCTGTTCAACTTGGCAACAAACTATGGTAAGCAATCCATCTATATCTTTACGGCGTTGATCATCGGGATCTGTATCCTGATCATTGACTCACGATTTTTTATATCTTCCGCTCCCATCATCTACATCGTCGTCATCCTGCTGTTGGTGGCCGTATTGGTTGTGGGGCGAAATGTCGGTGGTAACCAGGCCTGGATACCGCTGGGGAGCTTCAGGTTACAGCCTTCGGAATTCGGAAAGCTGGCCACCTGTTTACTATTGGCCTACTACCTGAGCAATCAGACGAATAAGAACCCATCCATGAAGAACCTCTTCATCGGTGCGTGCATCGTGCTATTTCCTGTAGCCTTGGTGATGTTGCAGCCGGATACAGGTTCGGCGTTGGCTTTCTTTTCCCTGATCTTTGTCTTCTATAGAGAAGGTTATGTCAGCACCAATTTCTTGATCATTGGGGGTCTGGCAATCCTATTGTTCGTATTGGCGCTATTGATCAATCAATGGATCCTGATCGGCTGTATTGCACTCATCTGTGGTTTCTTTGCCTGGATGATGCGCAAGAAGCGTAAGAATGTCATCAATATGGCGATTCTCTTCGCCGTTTCCAGCGTATATATTCTCTGTGTGGATTTTGCCTATGAGCAGATCCTACAACCGCACCAGCGGAACCGTATCGATATTATCCTCGGTAAAATGGACGATCCCAAAGGTCAGGGCTACAACCTGAACCAGTCGATGATCGCTATAGGTTCGGGTCAGCTTTTCGGCAAGGGATACCTTCAAGGAACGCAGACCAAGTACAACTTCGTACCCGAGCAGAGTACCGACTTTATCTTCTGTACCGTAGGTGAAGAATGGGGATTTGTGGGTTCGGTGGTGCTGATTTCGCTCTATGTGGCGCTCTTGGTTCGGTTGGTCAATATTGCCGAACGACAAAGGACGGCATTTGCGCGGATATATGCCTATGGGGTGGCCTCTATCCTATTCTTCCATTTTTTCATCAACATCGGCATGACCATAGGGATCGTTCCGGTGATTGGTATTCCATTGCCTTTTATCAGCTATGGAGGATCTTCCCTCTGGTCATTCACGATCTTGCTGTTTATTCTCTTGCGCTTCGACTCCTCCCGAAAAGGAACTGTCGGCATATAAGGCTATAAACGATCCAATACCAGGCGGATTGCCTTGTCCACCACTTCTTGCGGATTGGTGCTAAATGTCTCGTTGACACGGCTGGCCAATATTGCATTGATGGAAATGGCGTGGTGACCGAACATATTCGCCAAGGCATAAATGCCTGCTGTTTCCATTTCCAGATTGGTCAGGTGCCTGCCGAAGATCTCAAAGGAATTCGCCTTTTTAATAAGGTCCGGATAGGTATTCTGCGAACGGACCATGCGTCCCTGCGGACCATAGAAACCTGGCGCGGTCATGGTGATTCCTTTCGGGAGATCAAAAGCAAACTGTTCCAACAACTTCTGGGAAGCCCGCCCGACATAAGGCTTGAACGTCAGGTCTCCGAAATGATCGATCACTGCGGCCTGCAATTGCACTTCCGGTTCGGTATATGGCTTTTTATAGTATTGCATCAGCGTATCGAAGCCAATGGCAAAATCCGATGCCAATACCGTCCCCATGGAGATGTTCCCCTGAATGGAACCGGACGTGCCGATCCGGATGATATCGAGCGACTTTATTTCTGGTTTAAGGGTCTTGGTTGCAAAATCAATATTGACCAGGGCATCCAATTCGTTCAGGACGATATCGATATTATCGGTTCCTATACCGGTTGAGATGACCGTCAGCCGCTTCCCCTTGATTGTGCCCGTATGGGTAATGAATTCACGTTTTCCTTTTTTCACCTCAATTGCATCGAAATATCTGGATACCAAAGGAACGCGGTCTGGATCACCGACAAATATGATGGTATCGGCAATGTCTTCGGGTAATAGATTTAGATGGTAGATGCTACCATCTGCATTGATAATCAGTTCTGAATCGTTAATCATATGGTCCGTAGGTATTTGATTTTGGCCTGGTCGACTTTCTCCAGTCGGCCAATAACTTCATTTACCTGTAATTTACGGATTTCAAAAGTGATTTTACAATTCGTATCAAAATCTTGACTTAGCACCTGTAGGTCGCTATCTTTCACGATGCGCATGACATCGTTCATCTGCATATAATCAAAGGCCACTTCGTAGACATCATTCACCGTTTTCTCGACGATTGTTGCGGCTTCTAATGCTTCTTGGGTGGCGGTCTTGTAAGCATTAATCAGGCCTGGCACCCCCAATAAGGTTCCTCCGAAATAACGGACCACAACCACCATGATATTGGTGACATCCATGGAAAGGAGCATATTCAGGATTGGACGGCCGGCTGTTCCGGAAGGTTCACCATCATCATTCACACGAAATACGGTCCGGTCCGGCGTTAGGCGGTATGCCCAGCAATGGTGCCTTGCTTTGGGATGCAGCGACTTTAGTTCGGCAATAATATCCTTGATGCTGTTCTCATCTTTAAATGGATAGGCATAGGCTATGAACTTGCTGCCCTTATCCCGGAATATGCCTTCGGAAGGTTCGTCAATGGTACGGTAGGTATCTTCAAATAAACTCACAGAAATGCTATTAATAATACTGAAACAATCGCCAAAAATACCCCAATTTTATTGTAAATGCTAAGCTTCTCCCGAAATAACAGGACACCGGCAAGGGCACCAACGGCAATTACGCCAATATTCATCCCCGTAAAGACCAGCGAAGGACTATCTGGGAGGGCACGGTGGGCCTTCATGTAAAACACAATATTTCCGAAATTGAACAGACCAAGTATTGCACCGTAACCCACAGCCTTTCCATCAAAGCGTTCTTTCCGTATGAACAAGAGATACAGCAGGAACAATAGGGCAAAGAACAGGGCAAGCACAAATACGATCCATAGGGAAGACATATAGGTTATACCATCGTGTTGGGCAATTTGCTTAAAAATAATATCGATGATGCCCATACCAACGAATACGAGCAAAGGGAATACCCAATAGGAACGTTCATGGCCACTTCCCCCTTTCTGCCAGCCGATGGAGAATACAATGGCAACCAGCCCCACCGCGATGCCTACAAATTTCTGCGGCAGGAACTGCTCATTCATCCACAGGTAGGCAGCAATCAGCGGTATGAATAAAGAGAGCCGTTGGGCAACCTCCGTTTTCACGATACCACCATACCGAATGGAAAGTGCAATACATATAAAGATAAAAGGCAAAAGGAAGCCCAAAGGGAGGTAAAGGTGCCAAGGTAAATCGGACGTCCAAGGGACAAGCTCAGGTTTCAACACCACATAGGTCAATAGCAGGGCAATCGGATAATTCCACACCAATAACTGCAGATAATTTATTCCCCGCTGCCTAGCCCATTTGATCAGGATGGAAACAATGACAGAGCAGAGGACAGAAAGCAGGATAAAAACCATAATAATATGCAATAATTTAAACCATCAGCAATACCGATGGTATACCATACGCAAATATATCCTTTTACCACATACCCTCCGAAATCGGAACGCACTGAACCCCTATTTTTCCGAAAAACAGGAAAAAACACATTCTCCAATGTTTAGAAATTATAAACAATTTATTAAAAACAGGTAAAAATCACCAAAATATCAAGCTATTAACACCTGATTTTTAAAATATTTTTCAATTATTTTTACAGCTATTTTTACAGCATTTTTTGAGCAAAAAATTAACACAATTTATTTAACTAAATAATCAACAAAAATGCTTTTAAATGTATTAAAACACATGTTTTATAAAATTTAAACTCAAAAAACACGTATAAAACATCATTTTTTAACCATATTTTTATGCATTTTTTAATCAATTTTTTATCCATTTTTATTGCATAAAAACCACTAAAAATGAATTATTTTAAAAAAACATTTTGCACTTATTTAAAGAAGCTCTATATTTGACAACAAATAAACGGGAAATGAACAATCAATACGGATATACAAACTTTTGGTTCTTTTATTTTTATAATAAGAGCAGGGACTAGTATATCTTATTGCGAAAGAAATATAGAGGTCCCTGCTGAAAAGTTAGGGACTTTTTTTATGACATTATCACAGTATAACACAACACATGAACGATCAAGTACGCATTGCCATCCAAGGGGTTAAAGCCTCCTTCCACGAAGAAGCCGCCTATAAATATTTCGGCCGGGAGATTGAGACCATTGAATGTGACTCCTTCAAGAAGACCTGCGAGATGTTGAAGCAAGGGAAGGCAGATTACGTGGTTATGGCGATCGAAAACTCCATTGCGGGGAGTATCCTTCCAAATTACAACCTATTGCGGGATTACCGCTTCCATATCATTGGCGAGGTGCACCTGAACATACAGCAGCATCTATTGGCTCTACCGGGAGTAAAACTAGCGGATATTCAATTTGTCGAATCCCACCCGATCGCGATACGCCAATGTGATGAATTCCTGAGTGATCACCCAGAATGGATCGTAAAGGAAGGAATGGATACGGCAGCATGTGCGAAGAAGATCCTGGATGATAAGCTGACCCACACCGCAGCCATTGCCAGCGAGGCAGCAGCGCAATTGTACGGTTTAACCATTCTTGAAAAGCGTATCGAAACCAACAAAAAGAACTCGACCCGCTTCCTGATCCTATCCAATGAATTGGAAGAGCAGAAGAATGCCAACAAAGCGTCCCTATCTTTCCAGACCTCACATTCCATCGGCGCATTGGCCTCAGTGCTGCAATGTTTTGCCGAACAGAACGTCAACCTCAGCAAGATCCAGTCCATGCCGGTCGTTGGCCGCAGGAATGAATACGATTTCTACGTGGACGTGGAATGGAAGAAACAGGCCGATTATGACGCGGCCATCCGCAAAGTATTGAAACACACCGTGAACTTCAGTATCATGGGTGAATACATCAAGAACGAAAAGATCTAAATCAACATAAATAAGTAAACAATCTAACTTTAATAAAATGAAACATTCATTAGACATTCTCCCTTTAAAATCTTGGTTAGACACAGGAGATAAGCCATTAATCATTGCCGGACCTTGTAGTGCTGAAACTGAAGAGCAATTGGTATCGACTGCACATTTACTAGCCAACACAGGTAAGGTGAATGTTCTACGTGCAGGTATTTGGAAACCACGTACCCGCCCGGGAGAATTCGAAGGGATTGGCAGCATCGGTTTGGAGTGGATGAAGCGTGCGAAAGAGGAAACCGGTCTATTGACCGCAACAGAGGTTGCAACAGCAAAACATGTGGAAGAAGCATTAGCCGCAGGAGTTGATATCCTATGGATCGGTGCCCGTTCAACGGCAAACCCTTTCACCGTTCAGGAAATTGCAGATGCCCTTCAGGGTGTTGATGTTCCTGTATTGATCAAAAACCCGGTTAACCCTGACCTATCCTTATGGATCGGTGCTTTGGAACGTGTGAACCGTGCCGGAATCAAGAAATTGGCAGCTATCCACCGTGGATTCTCTTCATTCGAGAAAACAGCATTCCGTAATGAACCGATGTGGGATATCGCCATCCAATTGAAAGCGATCGCACCAGAATTACCGATCATCAACGACCCGAGCCATATCTGCGGTAACCGTGAATTGATCCCTTACGTAACGCAAAAAGCGATGGACATGGATATGCAGGGATTGATCATCGAATCACATATTGATCCTTCAGTAGCTTGGACAGATGCAAAACAACAGGTTACGCCTGCTGCCCTGGCTGATCTATTGGATACCCTATCCATCCGTAAACCGGAATCTGACAACCCAGCTTTCGAGGATAAATTGACAGAATTGCGTGGACAGATCGACAAGTTGGATGACCAGATCATCAAACAAATCGCTGACCGCATGAAGATCGCAGAGAAAATCGGCGAATTCAAGAGAGACAACAACGTAACGATCCTACAGATCAACCGTTGGGATGAAATCGTTCAGAAGCGTATCCAATTGGGTAAGGCGTTGAACCTGAGCGAAGAATTCACTTCGAAATACCTAGAATTACTTCATAACGAATCGATTCGCAGACAGAACGAGGTCATGAACACTAAACCTGTAGCGGAGGCGTAATAATGGCGAAAAGCTTAGTATTAACGCATCCCTCAAAAACAATCAAAGGCACGGTTCAACTTACTGGCTCCAAGTCAGAGAGCAACCGTGCTCTTATTATCAGCGCATTGAGCAAAGGTGCCGTACAGGTTGAAAACCTGTCCGAAGCCGCAGATACCGTAACCCTTGCCGCAGCATTGCAGCAAGCGGCATCCCCTACGGAAGGCTATACTACGATCGATATCGGTCCGGCGGGAACGGCTATGCGTTTCCTGGCGTCATACCTCAACCTGCAAAAGGGAAATTTCATCCTCACCGGTACCGAACGGATGCAACAGCGCCCAATCGGGATCCTCGTGGATGCCCTGAAGGACTTGGGTGCCGATATCCATTACGAAAAGAAGAGTGGTTTCCCGCCCCTGCAGATCGAGGGTGGCATGATCCAAGGTAAGGACCGCATTGCTATCCAGGGAAATGTGAGCAGTCAATACATCTCCTCCCTCCTGCTGATCGCGGCCAATCTGAAGAAAGGCTTGCATATCGATATCGTGGGCGAGCTGACCTCCAGACCTTATGTAACGATGACACTCGCCATGTTGCAGGATTGCGGAATTTCCTACGAATTCACGGAAAACAGCATTCATATTGCGAAACAACCGTACAAGGAAACCACCATTTATGTCGAACCGGATTGGAGCGCCGCTTCCTATTGGTATGCGATGGTTGCTTTGGCAGAGGCTGGCGAACTCGTCCTACCGGGATTGAAACAGCACAGCCTGCAAGGCGATATGGCCATTGTGGAGATCATGACGCACTTCGGTGTGGAATCCAGTTTTGAAGCCGACGGCCTGCACCTGCGGAAAACAGGCAACCAAAGTTCGAAAACAGTATTCGACTTCAAGGAATGTCCAGACCTGGCGCAGACGGTGGTTGTTGTGGCTGCAGCACTGCAGCGCGATGTATCCTTTACTGGATTGGAAACCCTGAAAATCAAGGAAACCGACCGAATCCTTGCCCTACAGACGGAAATCGCGAAGTTCGGAGCGGAGCTGATTGCCGATGGGGAAACCTACCACCTGAAAACTGCGAACGTTCAGGATCCGGGAGACCTCACCATTGCTACCTATGAAGATCACCGCATGGCGATGGCATTTGCGCCTTTGGCGTTGGTGTTCAAGCAGGTGACCATTGAGGAACCGATGGTGGTGGAGAAATCATACCCCATGTTCTACGAACACTTGGAAAACCATGGCTTTGAACAGGCAAATTAGAGAATTATTAGTAAGCTAAGCGGATTTAGTAGCAATTTTTATATATTTACGGCATAATCGATTATGGCAGGAAATTCATTTGGAGATTTATTTAGGATTAGTACTTTCGGCGAATCACACGGAAAAGCTATAGGGGTAATTATTGATGGTTGTCCATCCTTGGTTGACATTGACGAGGAGTTTATCCAATCGGAATTGGACAAGCGCCGTCCCGGTCAATCCAAGATTACCACCCAACGCAAGGAAAGTGATACCGCCCAGATTCTTTCTGGTACTTTCGAGGGTAAATCGACAGGAACGCCCATTGCCATCATCATTCCGAATGAAGACCAACGGTCCAAGGACTATTCCCACATTCAGGATAAATTCCGTCCTTCCCATGCCGACTACACCTATCAGGTTAAATACGGTATCCGTGATTACCGCGGTGGAGGTCGTTCATCAGCTCGGGAAACAGCAGCGCGTGTTGCGGCGGGGGCAGTGGCTAAATTGTTCCTAAAGAAACACGGAATTGAGATCTTTGCACATGTTTCCGGCGTGGGTACCATCGAAGCACCCAACCTGGATGCAAAGGACCTGGCTGCCCTATTGGAAACAAGAGAGCAGAACATCGTCCGCTGTGCCGATCCGGCAACGGCGGCGGAGATGGAAACCTTCATCAACCAAGTCCGCAAGAATGGGGATACGGTCGGTGGCAGGATATCCACCATTATACGCCATGTGCCCGTAGGCCTTGGCGAACCCGTCTTCGACAAACTACATGCCGACCTGGCGAAAGCCATGATGAGCATCAATGCTGTACACGGTTTTGAATATGGATCGGGGTTTGATGGTTCTACGATGTTAGGATCTGAGCACAATGATATTTTCGTCAAGGATGGCGACAAAATAAGCACAATCACCAATTTCTCGGGCGGTATCCAGGGCGGTATCTCCAATGGGATGGATATTACCTTCAAAACAGCCTTCAAACCTGTCGCGACGATTATGCGCGATCAGGATACCATCAATGAAGAAGGCCAGGAAACTACCATTTCAGGAAAGGGACGTCATGACCCTTGTGTCGTACCCCGAGCGGTAATTATCGTTGAAGCCATGGCTGCACTGGTAATTGCTGACCATTTACTCAAGTATAAGGCCTATTCAACGCATGCACACTAGCAACTATATCCTATCTTGTGATATCGGCGGAACCCATATCACTTCCGCCATTGTCGAAAAAAACACATGGCAGATCCTCGAACATACTGTTACGCGGACGCATGTGAATTCCGCGGAAAATGCTAAATCGATTTTTCTTGATTGGACCTCCAACATGAAAGCCTGTTTGGCAAAAACAGAGGAACCTGTACTACAGGTAGGTATAGCAGCACCGGGTCCTTTTGACTACGAAAAAGGAATTGCTTTGATGAAGGGGCAATCCAAGTACGACAGTATTTACCAGATGCAGGTAACCCAACCGATACTGGATGGGATCGGCAAGGGCCACTTGGACATCCGTTACATCAACGACGCCGCCGCATTTTTACAGGGGGAGATCTTCGGTTGCGGATTGGAGCAGGAACAGCGCATTTTGGGCATTACCTTGGGTACAGGATTGGGCAGTGCGGTATGGAACAATGGCGAAAAAGCTTTTGATGCCGATCTGTGGGATACCCCGTACAAGACCTCTATTTTTGAGGAGCACCTCGTAACGCGTTGGTTCGTGCGTCGCTTTGAGGAATTATCGGGCTACCAGGAGAGCGGACTTCGCGAGATCCTGGAGCAACATGGCGACACCAAAGAAGTGCAGCAACTGCTGCAGGAATATCAGCAACACCTCTTGGATTTCCTTCACTTCTTCAGCCAAAAATATGATTGCCGCTTCTTTATTATTGGCGGAAATATAGCAAAAGCTTGGGACAGAATATTCCCAGACCCTTCCCTATTGCAGGATTATCGGATTCAGATAGGTAAATATCAGGAACAGGCCGCCATCATCGGTGCGGCAGCATTATTTTCTGAAACAAAATAGAGGAAATATCCTCCTTAGTACAAAGGAGGATATTTTGTTGGATTGGCATCTGCCATCATCTGATAGACTGCTTCGACTACATCATCCACCGCTGGTTTCGTGAAGTAATCGCCATCCGACCCATAAGGCGGACGGTGGGCTTTTGCCGTTAATGTTTTGGGTTGGGAATCCAGGTGGTAGTATCCGCCCTGTTTTTCCAATATTTCATGGGTGATATACGCTGAGGCGCCTCCCGGAAAATCTTCATCGACAACCAATAAGCGGTTGGTTTTCTTCAGGGATTCCACGGAGATGTGATCCCTATCGAACGGCATCAGGCACTGCGCATCGATAATCTCGATGGTAATCCCCAATTTATCCAATTCGAGCGCTGCTTCCTGAACGATGCGAAGTGTAGATCCATAGGATACCACGGTTACATCATTACCTTCACGCAGCTTTTCGGCCTTTCCGATTGGCACGGTAAAGTCAGCGATATTATTCGGCATCTTTTCCTTCAAGCGATACCCATTCAGGCATTCCACAACCAATGCGGGTTCGTCGGATTTCAACAGGGTATTGTACATCCCTGCTGCCTGGGTCATGTTCCGCGGTACACAGAGGTGTATCCCACGCAATCCGCCCAATAGCACCGACATAGGCGATCCGGAATGCCAGATTCCTTCCAATCGGTGACCTCGCGTACGGATGATCAAAGGCGCTTTTTGGCGTCCCTTGGTGCGGTAGCTCAAACTGGCCAGATCATCGCTCAATACCGGCATGGCATAGATCAGGTAATCCAGGTATTGGATCTCTGCGATCGGTCGGAACCCACGGACGGCGAGGCCAATTCCCTTTCCGATAATCGCTGATTCCCGGATCCCCGTATCGAATACCCGCTGATCGCCGAATTCCTCCTGCAGACCGGCAAACCCTTGGTTCACATCACCGATCTTACCCACGTCCTCCCCAAATGCCAAGAGCCGCGCATCGTTATGGAAATTCTCCCGGAAACAGGCATTCAGCACTTCCCTGCCGTCGACCACTGCAGCATCGGCATCGTAGGCCGCCGCCACAACGGGAACCGACAATGGTGAATGTGCCGTATCCACAAAAAGTTTATCGTTAAAACGGTCGTAGTTGACCTCACGTTGTTGCTTGTACCAAGCGATCAGCTCATCCTTGCCAGCAATATCCTCACCCCGCAATTCACGGATTACGCGTCGAACATTCACATAGACCTCCTTCAGTGAAGGCTCCGTAATGGAGAGTAAGGTCTTCAAAGGAATTTCAACGGCGTGGTGATTGATGGCTTCCAGCTTTGCTATCGCGCCTTCCAGGTCTGTCTGTAAGGTCTTTCTATAATCTGCCCAGGCGCGTTTCTGCTCCTGGCGCACAAAATCTTTCGCTTCGTTCTCGATGGCTTCCAGCTCATGCTCCTCCGCCATTCCGGATTCCAGCAGCCAATCGCGCATTTTCTTATTGCAGTCGTAGTCTACTTCCCAAGCCAGGCGATCATCGGATTTATACCGCTCGTGCGACCCTGAGGTGGAGTGCCCCTGCGGTTGAGTGACCTCGACAACATGGACGATGCATGGTTTGCTATGGTTTCTGGCGAAGTCTGCCGCTTTCTCATACACTTCACACAGGCCAGCATAATCCCAGCCTTTGACCTTAAAGATCTCCAATCCCGTCCCGTATTCATCTTCCTGAAATCCGCGCAGGAGGTTGGAGATATCGCCTTTTGTGGTCTGCACCGCATTTGGCACGGAGATGCCGTAGCCGTCATCCCAAATGGAGATGACAACAGGGATCTGTTTTACCCCTGCCGCATTGACGGTTTCCCAGAATACACCTTCGGATGTTGCCGCATTCCCGATTGTACAGTACACGACTTCCTGCCCTTCTTTCGAGAATGGCGCTTTGTGGGAGAGGTTTGGATTTTCCCTGTACAGCTTGGAAGCGAGTCCGAGACCGAGGATTCGGGCCATCTGCCCACCTGTGGTGGAAATATCCGAAAAGCAATTGACCTGTTGGGTCTGATCGAGCCATTCGCCCTGTTCATCCAGCAAAGGTGTGGCAAAGTGCGCCACCATCTGCCGGCCACCGGACGATGTATCGGCCTCCAGGTCGGGGTTTGCATATAATTGCGAGAAAAAATTATAGATACTGCTTATGCCAAGTGCAAAGGCTAGCGTTTGGTCTCTATAGTAACCGGAACGCCAATCTCCAGGTTTAAAAACCTTCGAAAGCGCAATTTGGGCCAATTCCTTCCCATCTCCGAAGATTCCAAACTTCGCCTTTCCGGTCAGGACTTCTTTCCTTCCCAAGAGGCTCACATAACGGCTTTGAACGGCTAGTTTATAATCTTCAATGAGTACCTGGCGGAATTCCTCATAGCTTATTTTCGCTGAATTGTAGTGCACTGGTCTTGTCGTATTTAATTCTGACATTAAAGTGTTTTCTTTTTTAACAAAAATAACAAAATAAACGAGCTTTTTGCCATCCTTCCCCCTTATTAATACGACCAAATTCAAATAAAACTCTTAACATTAAGACAATATTGATTACATTTAGCCGAAATTTTTCAGAATATCTATGAGTAATTTGCATTTTTTTGACGCGAATGCGGGCAACGGGAGATTGGGCGATCTAGAGAAAACAATCGTTATCAACAATTTGCTGGATGTGCCTTTGGCAGAGCGGAACAACGGATGGGTGGCACAGTTCATCGATAATATTGCGGAAGCCAATCTAGCAGTATCGGAGCCGGAGATCGTCATGAGCAATGATGGTTTTCCGTACTTCAATTTACGCAGTGTGGAACCCGGCGAAAACTTTCAGGCCTTTGTCATCAAAGATAAATTACCGACCCTGCTTCAGAACGGTTTTGGCGTTGCGTTGAACACACGCAAACAGGATCCGGATTGGATGTTCAGCTTTGGCGACCTGGTCAACTATGCGTTGCGTCAGGAATTCTATACCGACGAGCATTTCTTCTCCCGCAACAACGCGGATTTCGTTATCGGCAAGGATGAGGAAATCTTGGTGGGACAGCCGTCGGAAGAGATCCTTCCTGGCTATGCACGGAAGCAGTTGGCTGAATTCCTTCAGTATTCCGGCGTAAAGAATCCCATGATCATGTTGATTGCACGGAACTACACCGACGAAGAGAAGGTAACACAGGATTTGGTGTTGAACATCACGCCGAAGAATTTTGCCAACGAGAACGAATACAAACAGGCCATGAATACCATTTCCTGGTTCTTGCCGAAGCACTACTCCATTGTCGGTCTGGACACGGACGCCGTGGAATCAGGTTTTCAACCGTTGTAGTCAATTGGGTGCCGTGAACGGTATACCATTTTTCATAAAATTCAGCTATTAATTTTGTCTGGGCGCAGGAGCGCCCCACCACATCATCATATTATGTTTTTATTCAATGTCAGGGTATATGGAATTCTGTTAAACGAGAACAATGAGGTCCTCATCTCCGACGAGCGCACCGAAAATGTATCGTTCACTAAATTTCCAGGTGGCGGATTGGAATATGGAGAGGGATTGATCGACGCCCTGAAGCGCGAATATATGGAAGAAACGGGTATGGAAGTCGAGGTGCTCAAGCACATCTACACCACCGATTTCTATGAAAAATCAAGTTTCAACGAAAGTCAGATCATTTCCATCTATTACCAGGTGAAGTGCATTAATAAAGTTAATTTAAAAATAACGACACGTACGTTTGACTTTACGGAAAAATCACTTGAAGGAAAACTACAGGCCTTCCGATTAATTCCTTTGCATCAATTGCAAGAAAATGACTTGACATTCAAAACCGATCAGGCGGCTTGGCGGGAATTTCTAAAATCAATAGTAAAAATTCAAGAATAATATAAATGTTGCAACTTTTATTTGATTTTATAATAAAAGGTTTTTACTTTTACAGTGGGTCTTGGAAATAGGGCTTACCCTACCCAGGATCTATGTTTTGAAAACACCTAGTTCTATAGGGTTTTATTAATAGTTAGTGTGATTTTAAGGCGATACTCCCCGTATCGCCTTATTTTTTTGTCCTAATCAGATTAATAGAATAAAAAAAGTAAAAAACAGCCAAAAACGGTCATAGATAGCTATTACCGTACACAATAACAGGGCTATCCATTTTAAGTAAGTGAAAATTAGCTGGGTAATTCCATGCAAGGTTTCCTCATACCTATTTTAAGTAAGGCATTCAAAATCATTTCAGGTATACCAAAATTTACGAAATGTCTGAAATGAATAAAATTAGCTTCTATTTACTTTTGTTACAATAGTCATTAAAAAAAGTGACGGATATCCCAATTTTAATAACGGTTTTCGTGGTACTTTTCATGGTTATATTTCATTAAAAAACCTTTAAAAAACCACGTGATTTGCATGGGGTAGATGGGGCAAAAAAATAGGGTTTAGCACGTTCGCTAAACCCTAAAACATTCAAAAAAATTCAAATGAAAATCTTATGCAAATAAGTATGCGAGCAGGATGACCAATGCTCCGCCGATGATGATGATCCATTTGTTCACATCCCCACTATGGGCGCCTTCCTGACTCTTATATTTATAATCTCTTTTAAATTTATCTAAATCCATTATTCCTCCTTCTTTTATTAAAGATGCGCTAAACCTTAAAAATACATAAAATTATTCATGATGGTAGGGTTCTCCGCGCATTATTGTAAAAGCACGGTAAATTTGCTCGACGAAGAAGAGGCGTACCATCTGGTGTGAGAAGGTCATTTTCGACAAGGATACTTTTCCATTGGCACGCTCATACACACTGTTATCAAAGCCGTAGGGGCCACCGATCACGAATACCATGTGTTGCACACTACCGATCATTTGCTTCTCCAGGAAGACCGAAAACTCCATGGAGCTGTATGTTTTGCCGCGCTCATCCAACAGGACCACATAATCGAGGTTACTGATCTGCTTCAGGATCAGCTGTGCTTCCTTTTCTTTCTGCTGTGCTTCTGTCAGGTTCTTGCTGTTCTTCAGGTCCGGAATGATGATCTGCTGGAAAGAAATATAATGCTTCAGGCGCTTGGTATACACCTCAATGCCTTGCGAAATATGCTGATCGTCCGTCTTGCCGATACACAGTAAGGTAATTTTCATATACTGACCGTTGATAGGTTACAAAAATAGGACTTTAGCCGGCCAATTGGTAGGTTAATTTGCGAAAAGGAGAAGGATGGATTGAAGAATTTGCTTTTTTTACTATTTCACCTCATACGTGCCGTCTTCCAACCATTGAATGGCTTCGCGCAATGGAATTCCGAAATGCCCTGCTTGTTGTTCGTCAAAGGCGGCTTTCCAACGGACATAACCCAATTCGTAATTAGGAAGGGATACACGGTCGTTCTTTAACGTTGTGGTACTGTTGCGTAAAGCATCTTCAGCGACAGGCAAGTGCAGCACTTCTTCTAAAACTCCGTTTGGGTATTTCGGGTTTTTAATGCATACACCGGAAAATGCAATGTGAACTATAGTGCCATACTCTTTATACGTTTCTATTTTGAGAATTTTCAACGTCGAGTTTTCCTCACCGGGACGGGTATGATAATTCCACTCTTGTCCTACTTGATATGCCGGCGGTAAAGGTTTTCCTTCTTTTTTCCTAAAGATGTTAAATGCACTCATAGTGTTTTATTTAATCCACCCAAACGGAGTTCTAAGTTTTCTTGAAGATTATGGTTGTATATTTTAATTTTCAGTGACCGAATAATAAAATGAAGTCAACCCATGATATCTAACATGCAAAATTTTACGAAATTTGGCAGCGTATTGATTTTCAGGCACCATCAATTTGATATATGCAATAGTCCTTAACAACTGATCCGGAGTAACTTTTTTATCTTCGAGTTCTATAAGATGCTCCGTAAACTTTACACCTCTGTCTTCTCCATACACATCTTCATCTTCCTGGTTTTCCTTTTTTGTATAGGCATCTATTTTATATTCTATATTCACTCCGTCCTCAAACCTTACCTTCAAGGTTTTGGCTTTGAGATCGATAATATAAATATCAGAAACCTTTTCTCCATCTTCTAGATCCTGAATGGTTTTATACTCCATTTTTTGCGCTAAGCTGATTAGGCCGAACAGCAATAGTATTGCCGTCATAATTGTTTTGGTTTTCATAATTTTAGAGAGTTTAAGCGTTCATTACTTAGACATATTAACCCAGTTTTCTTTTACAATTTTGAAATTATCTCCGTAACCAAAAAAGAACCCCGTAACATTTTCATTAAAAACCCGAGACTTTTCAGCATACGCCAAAAAGGTATTGTATTTTTTGGTTTTAAATTCTTTTCTTATAGGCAAATAAAAAGGCGTATCATTCTGATAAACGGTTCCATCAAAATTATAGAACAACTTTATCCCTTCATTGCCCCACAAATTCACATAATGCTCATTGTACGTGATATCGGAATAATTTGCTTGCAACTGATGAACGGTTTTACCTGTTTCTATATTTATGATGAACGCTTCGCACCCTTTTGATGCATCTCCCTGTCCATTAATTAGTTTGATGGCATAAGAAGAATTCGGGATAAGTTTAAAACTTTCACCCGTTTTGCCTTCTATCAAAATATTCCCTTTGCGATCGATTATAGCAATATTGGACTGGTGCGATCGTACACCGCAATTTTTAGGATTCAGTGTTTGATTTCCTTTCAGGGTCATGGTCGCATATTTCTGTTTTGAAAGAAACTGCGCACCTGATGCGATTTTATCAAATGTTGGTTTTATGGCCCAAACCCATTCCGAATCGGTATAACCAAACCCTATCTTTCCGTTTTCTTCTTTGGTAGTCCAGGTTATGCCCTCATCAAATAGTGGCTTGCTTGAAGCTGGATTTTTAACTTGTGCATGACTGAAAGTAATGCCACACAAAAAGATTAAAAGTGTTGTCAAAGATTTCATAGTGTTAAGTTTTTAATTGTTATTTATCTGTTTTTAAATGGATTCCTCATTGCGGTTGCCATAATTATGATCACACCCAAACCCAATTTTTCTAATTTATTTTCCTATCACTTTTTATTATGCGTTAATTGTTTTAACAAAATTAAACGCATTTTCTTTAACAGAAAATAGCTACATATAGCTATTTAATCCCCTACCTTACCCCCCCTAAATAAACGCTTAACACTATAATTACAAATTTGGCAACAAAACACCACAAATCCCTGAAAGTCATTATATTATACAAAAACAACTAGATTTTACACCCTTAAATCAACCTTTCCCTCCCCTGACCTTGTCTGACATGCGTCCGAGGTGAGAGCGTACCGAGAGCGTGGTGAGAGCGTGTCTATAGCACGTATGCAGTACGCTTAAACCTCGGTCGCACCTCGCATGCATGTCGGACAAGGTCCACACCTAACCCAAAGCGGATTTTGTCAATGCCATACAATTCGAAAAATTCAAGAAAATAGGAAATAGTATACAAACCTCGTTATGTGAGAGCGTGTTGAAGCCATCGATTTTACAACGTGGCACTTAGAAAATTAGGGATTCTGCAAAACGGAAATGCAGCTATGAATTGGATAGGTGATGTATGAAATATAGAAATTTGTATTGACAACAGCAATTCCAAGTGCACAAATAACAATTTCTTAATGTACCAAGGGATGATTCACATGTGCCTTCCAGAATGGATTTGATGATGGGAAAACCAATAAAAAAAGAAGGTATCTATTCAGATACCTTCTTTTCCATTCGATAACCTTGGGCTTATTTGTTAGCCACTAGGTTGATATCGAAGTTAATTTCTTTGGAGATCAAATCATCAGATTTACCTTCGTAAGAAACACCCCAGTCAGCTCTTGTGATGTTGAAGTTAGCAGTTGCTTTGATTGTTGCATCTGTAGCTTCTACAACTTTCGCATCGAAAGTGATGTTTTTGCTCACGCCTTTGATGATCAAGTTACCAGAAACGGTAATATCGTTCGCTGTAGCACCTGGTTTAATTTCGGTGATGGTGAAGCTCGCTTCTGGATGCGTTGCAACGCCGAAGAAATCATCAGCTTTCAAGTGGCCATCCAATTTCTCTTTGTATTCGCCCTCTAGATCTGTAGAGCTGATGCTCGTCATATCCAAAACAACGTTTCCTGCTGTAAGTGCACCGTTATCAACTGTTAGGGAACCAGATTTAATGTTTACTGTACCAGTATGTTTACCAGTAACCTTTGTTCCTGTCCAAACGACTTTGGAAGCAGCAGTATCTACATTGAATGTAGTACCTACAACTTCACTTTGCGTAACGACAACTGAATCTTTCGTTTCAGCTTTTTTTCCTTCAGGGTTTCCAGCACATGAAGCCAGAACTAATGCTGCGATAGCAGATAATAATGTGATTTTTTTCATTGTATATGTTTAGAACATTTAATTCGGAAGCAAAAATAGAGTAGCTTGGTAGATATTCCTACTGGCTACTCTATTTTTAACAATAAAAAGACAATTGGGGCTTAGTTACCGGACGGTTGCACGTCCACACGGCGGATATCCGCACCCAATGCTTTCAAGCGCTCTTCAATATGCTGATAACCACGCTCGATCTGTTCAATATTGTAGATTACGGATTTCCCCTGTGCCGATAGGGCGGCGATCAATAGGGAAACTCCCGCACGGATATCCGGAGAGGTCATCTCGATACCGCGTAATTTATTCTGTTTGTTCAAGCCGATTACGGTTGCTCTGTGTGGATCGCACAGAATGATCTGCGCCCCCATATCGATCAGTTTGTCCACGAAGAACAAACGACTCTCGAACATCTTCTGGTGGATCAGGACATTTCCTTTGGCTTGGATGGCAGTCACCAACACGATGCTCAACAAGTCCGGTGTGAAACCTGGCCATGGCGCATCGGAAATCGTCAGGATGGATCCATCGATAAAGGTATCGATTTCATAGCTGTCCTGCGCAGGAATAAAAATATCATCACCGCGAAGCTCGAATTTGATGCCCAAACGTGAAAATACGGAAGGGATAATTCCCAGCTCCTTGAAGCACACATCCTTAATGGTAATTTCAGAACCGGTCATTGCGGCCAGTCCGATGAAGGAACCGATCTCGATCATATCCGGCAGCATCCTGTGAGTCGTTCCACCCAAGCGCTCCACCCCTTCGATGGTCAATAGGTTGGATCCGATACCGGAGATGTTTGCACCCATGCGGTTCAGCATCTTGCACAGCTGCTGCAGATAAGGCTCGCATGCCGCGTTATAGATGGTGGTTGTACCCTTCGCCAGAACAGCAGCCATCACGATATTTGCCGTTCCGGTTACAGAAGCCTCATCCATCAGAATATAGGTTCCCTGCAACTCGGATGCATCCACATTGAAGAAGTGGTTCTCGGCATCATAGATAAATTTGGCACCCAATTTCTCGAAACCCAGGAAGTGGGTATCCAGACGGCGGCGTCCAATTTTATCGCCTCCCGGTTTCGGGATTGCAGCTTTACCGAAGCGTGCCAATAAAGGACCGACGATCATAATCGATCCGCGGAGGCTCCCTCCTTTTTTCTTGAATTCTTCCGATTGGAAATAGTCGATATTGATATCCTTGGCTTCAAATTCGTAGGTATCCTCGCTCACGCGGTTTACCGTTACGCCCATGGCCGCCAATAGATCGATCAGTTTATTGACATCCTTGATATCGGGAATATTGCTGATCGTAATTTTCTCTTCTGTTAGGAGCACCGCAGAGATAATCTGCAGGGCTTCATTCTTCGCTCCCTGAGGAACAATTTCTCCTTTTAATGGTTTACCACCGTTTATTTCAAATGCGTTCATATGTATAATAATGGTATCCGAGCCAAGAATAATTCCCTGACTTCCAGACCAAGTTTACAGACCATAGCATAAAGAAAGCAATTGTTGGGTTTTCCTGCAATTGCTTTCCTTATTTCCATGGGCTTATTTTTTCTTCATTTTATTGTTGTAGTTGCTGTGTCCACCGTGGCCACCTCCATAGTTGCTGTTGGAAGGTTTACGCCCGCCAGCACCTTTTTGATCCCTGAAGTTGGAGTTGTTCTGCTTTTTGTTCTGCTGCTGGTTGCTGCCGCTGCCCGTTGCCGGCTTGGTTCTGCTTCCCGGAGGAGGCGTTTTGAAATCCAGCTTGGTCAACACGGTATCTGCAGGCAAAGTCAGTGCTCCTGAGGACAGCACGCGCAAGTCGTTCAGGATCTGGTCGTCAGAAACCGCATCCTTATTCCAGGTCAGGTAGGCCATTTTCATGAAGTTCGCGATCGAAAGCGCCATTTTCTGTCTTGCTTCCTCATTCTGGGTAGACATGGCCTTACCGATCATCTCCTCCACGGTATATCCATAATGCTTAAAGCGGATATTGTGGTTCGGATACTTCAACGGTTCCGGTTTGTGGTGGATGTTCTCTTTGGTCGGAATCGGATATGGGGAGTCCACATCAATCTTGAAATCCGAGATAATGTATAGGTGATCCCAAAGTTTGTGTTTGAAGTCGGAAACATCGCGCAGATGCGGGTTCAGCACCCCCATCATATCGATAACGACCTGCGCCAAGCGGTTTCTCTCCTCACGGTCGGGCAAGCTGCAGATATAGTCGACCATATTCTGCACATTCCTACCGTACTCAGCTAATATTAACTTGGGTCTTGTACTGTTGTAATCAAAAATCATATGTTTGTGTTGCAATACCCCTATGGGGTGCTATAAGTTCTGTTTTATCGTGGGTATCAATTCACTATTCTTAGCTTGGCAAATTTAAGCAACAATTGCTTCTGTCCCAACTCTTTGAAGAAAATAGTTGCTTTTACGTCCGGTTTATTGCCTTCTAGGTTAATTACCTTACCAAATCCAAAGCGTTCATGCTCAACTTCCATACCAACTTGCAGCCCCGAAGTATCCGATGGCGCAAAGCCTTCGGTCGGTTTGTGGGCTTTCGGCAGAATGGATGTTGTCTTGATCACCTTCGGCTTCGGCTTGGAGAACATGTCCCCCGAAGACTCTTCCTTGCGCTGCCATTTGACACGCTCGGAGCCGAAATCGTCGTTGCTCGCCATGGCCGTCCGTGGGTTGAAGTCCAGATCCAAAGTGCTTGGATTCAACTCGTCCAGAAAGCGGCTCGGTTCGCAGTTGTTCAGTGTGCCCCAACGGTAACGGGACGTCGCATAGGAAAGATGCAGTTTCTTCTCCGCACGGGTTACCGCCACGTAGAACAGCCTCCGCTCCTCCTCCAGTTCCGACCTTGAATTTAAGGATAATTGGGAAGGAAACAAATTTTCTTCCAAGCCAACGATAAATACCACCGGAAATTCCAGCCCCTTTGAGGCATGGATCGTCATCAGCGAAACCGTATCGGCATTCGGATCCTTGTCATTGTCGTCATTGGTCAAGAGGGCAATATCCTGCATAAAGATATCCAATCCTTTTTCCTCCAGGTCTTCACGCTCGGAAAATTCCTTGATCCCGTTCAGTAATTCCTGAATATTTTCATAGCGCGCCAGCCCTTCCACGGATTTGTCCTCATAGAGGTCCTTCAGGATACCGGAGTGCTGGGCGATGTGCATGGCCGTATCGAATGCCGTATTGGTCTTTGCCGTTGCCTGGAAGCTCTGGATCATTAGGCCGAAGTTGGAAACCGAAGCGGCACTGCGTCCGTCCAGGAACATCTGCGCATTGGCAACCACATCCCAAAGTCGCAATTGTTGCTGATCCGCCGCCACCATGATTTTCTCCACCGTCGTATCTCCGATTCCGCGACGCGGGTAATTGATGACCCGCTTCAACGCTTCCTCATCGTTGGGGTTGAAGGTCAATCTGAAATAAGCAATCAGGTCCTTGATCTCCTTGCGTTGGTAGAATGAGGTACCTCCATAAAGTTTATACGGCACATTCAGCTTCCGCAAGGCCTCCTCCAGCGATCTGGATTGCGCATTCGTCCGGTATAGGATCGCAAAATCCTTGTAATTTAAGCTCTTCAACGCCTTCTCTTGGGAGATGGCCTCCGCGACGATCTTCCCTTCTTCGTTATCCGAAAACGCACGTGCCACCTTGATCTTCTCGCCATCCTCATTGTCGGAGAATACATTCTTCTCCAACTGATTCTTGTTGTTCGCGATGATGCTGTTGGCCGCATTGACGATCATCTTCGTCGATCGGTAGTTCTGTTCCAATTTGAACACCTTCACATCCGGATAATCTTTCTGGAAATTCAGGATGTTCTGGATATTGGCACCGCGGAAGGCATAGATACTCTGGGCATCATCACCTACCACGCATATATTTTCGTTCACCGCAGCCAATCGTTTCACGATCAGGTACTGCGAGAAGTTTGTATCCTGGTACTCATCCACCATCAGGTACTTGAACTGGTGCTGATATTTGTGCAGCACATCGGGGTATTTGTTCAGGAGCACATTGGTCTTGAACAGGAGATCGTCGAAATCCATGGCCCCTGCCCTGTAGCAGCGCTGTGCATAGGTCATGTAGATCTGTCCCAGCTGTCCGCGTCCATTGGCGATATCCTCCGCCATGATCGCTTCGTTCTTGTTGTATTCCTGTGGAGAGATCAAGTTGTTCTTCGCCGATGAGATACGGCCATAAACATGGTTCACATTGTACAGCTTATCGTCCAGGTTCAGCTCCTTCAGGATTGCCCGCAACAGACTCTTTGTATCATCCGTATCGTAGATCGTAAAGTTTTTCGGATAGCCGATCAGCTCCGCCTCCACGCGCAGGATACGCGCAAAGATCGAGTGAAAGGTTCCCATCCATATGTTCTTCGCCTCGGCACCAACGACCTTCATGATACGCTCGCGCATTTCCTTCGCCGCCTTATTCGTAAAGGTTAAAACCAATATATTGAACGGATCGACACCCTGCCTGATCAGGTGGGCTACGCGGTAAGTAATCACTCTTGTCTTGCCAGACCCAGCACCCGCAACGATCATCACCGGTCCTTTAATCTGTTCTACAGCAGCTCGTTGAGAGGGGTTCAGTCCTGCTAAATAATCCAAAATGTTCTCCTAAATTTATGTTTCGTATTACCTCAAAAATGGGGGACCCAAATTTAATAAAAATCAATGGACTATGCTAATGATTTATCCACAGAGGAACGCACGGCGAAGCCCCCTATTACCACAGAGTCACTGAGGGGGTTGTAAGCACGCCAATAGACCGTGTTTTAGGGAGATTATGCGACTCCATCCAGCAATTGCTGGAACTTTTCGACGAACAGTCCGATATGGTACCCATCCACCAGTCCGTGATGTACATGGATGGATATATTCATCCGTTTTGCCCCCGCTTCATCCACCAGTTTACCGAAGGATATTTTCGGGCAGCTATCGATCCTGGAGAAGCTGCGCGCATGCGAAAGGCCGGTAAAATCCAGCCATGGTAGCGCAGAACACTGCACCATATTCGGTTCCACATCGCGAAGCTCCAAACCGGAATTCGCCTTGACCCGCGCAATTTCCGAAAGGGCGCCTTCCAGAAAAACTTGTTCATCCGGATGATAGTCGATATAGGTAAACCCAAAGGTCTTATCCTCCCGAAGCATCGTCGTGGAAGCATGGGTAACGTCATAAAGATAAACCTCTCCCTCGTATATGCGCAACCTAAAATTCTCGATGGCATTGAAGGCCTGCAATGCCCGGTACAGGTAATACATAAAAAAGGAAACTCCTTTTTCTTTGGCTGTCTGGTACGCCTTCGTACAATCCACGGGAACTGTTACGCCATAGATTGGCTCATCAAATTTGCTGAAGAAGGCATAATGCTCCTTTCTTTCCCAGGTCGACTGGTCTATCCGTTGCTTCATACATGCTAAGTAAAATATTTTTTTTGAAATGGAGGGCATGTTGTTTTGGTGGAACTTAAAAAGTTGCACAAAGACCAGAAAAAAGATAACCTATAAAATCGACTGTTCAATCTTTGCCTTTATCTTCTTGGCTATTTCATCACTATAGCCTTCAAAACCAGCTTTTATTTTCGCGTTTTTATCAATAACATAGAAAGCTGGGTATCCCAAAGTTTGAAATTCTTTGAGTTGAACCTGTGTGTTTTTGGTGTTTTGGTAATATGGATATTCGATATTGAATTTTGCCACCATATTCTGTACATCTTCTGCAGCATCTACGGGATAGACAGAAATAATAACTAAATTCTGGTCTCCATATGTGTGATGAAAATCATTCAACATCTTTACCGAATTGACACTATGAGGACATGCCACTAAACTTATATTTAATAAGATAACTTTTCCTTTGAAATTAGTTAAATCTAAAGGCTGCTGTTCCTGGTCCAAAAAACTCAAACTTGGCACATCCGTACCTTCCACTAACATAGGCAGTCTCTTTTTAGGAACATAGGTTTTGAAATTGGCTGGCAATGTCATATCAGAAATATCCTTAAAATTTGGGTCGTTAATCCGAATATTGTGAAGGTATTGATCGACGAAGTAGGTAACATAGGTAACATTATCCATCAGCGTTGTGGCAAACTCAAATCTATATAAAGCAGGAACAAATGTCTTCTTATCGACTAAAAGCTTAGTAGTTTCATAAAATCTTTTGTTATTCGAAACGGAATCGTAAGGGGTAAACTCATATAGATAATACGTTTTCCCATCTAGCACCGAATCTCTTTTAGGGATTTCTTTCAGGAACGTCGGATATTTGTTTGCGGTTCGTTTGATTCTCTCTAAAAAGGAATCATCAATAGGGCCTGTATATTCATTTCTTTCCTTTACCTTATACGTACTATCCGAATAATCCAGAGTAATCAATTTGTTAGCATCCCTCCAGGCCGCGTAAGCTTTCTTATGAACTTTTTGGACACTATCCTTACCGGAATAATCGAAACTTGCTTTGATGGTATTTCTGTAGAGCTTGTCATCTAATACACCCTTTTCAACAAGATTCCCTGTATAACTTAACGTTTTAAAATTTAAAAATGGTCGGAGGACTTCCTCTAGCTGCTGGGCATTGGAATTTGGAACAGTTAAAAACCAAATAAATCCCAGAAGGATATATCGACTAATGGACATGCTTAAGTTTATTTTGGTGAATTAAATGTACGAACAATATCACAAGAATCTGATAGTTTTTTACAGATAACCAATTGCCCAACAACAACTTTTAGAATTCGGTGCAATTCAGCCATTACCTCATCAAGGAGCATTGACCGGTCCGTCGATCCCACACTTTTACGTATATTCCCTTATCTTTAACCTATTGATCAATTTTGGCTATCCATGAAAAGAAACCTCTTCCTATACTCTTTGATTTTTTCCCTACTGTTCGTTTCTTGCGGCGTACAGCGGCAGTCGATTCCTGATCTTTTTGTGGATCTGAAAAAGGCCATCCCTACCCTTGCAATCGATCTGCGGTATCATGGGGATCATAATTTCGTGGGGCGTCCCATCCGTGGCTATGAGGGGAATAGGATTTACCTGAGTAAGGCAGCAGCTATTGCGCTGGCCAGTGCACAGCGGGAACTAGCTGCGGAAAACCTGGGCTTTAAGGTTTTTGATGCCTACCGTCCGCAGCAGGCCGTGGATCATTTTAAGGAATGGGCATCGGCAATTGCCGATACGGTTGCCAAGCAGGAGTTCTATCCCGATGTGGACAAAAGGGATCTCTTCAATTTGGGGTACATCGCCGAGAAATCGGGCCACTCCCGTGGCAGTACGATTGACCTTACCTTGATCGATCTCCGTGACGGCAAAGAATTGGATATGGGATCGGGATTCGACTATTTCGGCGAGCGATCGCATCACGATTATCAAGGGATTACAGCGGTGCAGAAGGCAAACCGAAAGAAGCTGCGCCATATCATGGAAAAGCACGGGTTTAAGTCGATCGCGGAGGAATGGTGGCATTATACGTTGATCAATGAACCCAATAAAGAAGTGTATTATGATTTTCCGATTCGGTAGGATTTAGGGATGATGGCTATGGGAGAGTTGCAGGGATTTAAGCGTAAGCGTGAAGCAGCCGTAGGCACAAGAGATCCAACACACAGGCAGCCGCACAACTCTTGCGCCAGCGTGGCTCGATATTAAAAAAAGGGCAAAAAAACATGCCGTAGGCACAAAACAACAGCTGCGCATGAAATCCGCACAACTCTTGCGCTAGCGGGTGGCTTGGGATTAAAAAAGGGGGAAGATTTCGAGGCACAAGAGATCCAACACACAGGCAGCCGCACAACTCTTGCGCCAGCGTTGTGCGCTTGAAATAAGGGAGGGATTTTGGGAGGGAATGGGCGCGCTCTGCGCGCCCATTCCCTCCCAAAATCCCTCCTAAACGCATCATTTCACACGCTGGCGCAAGTCTTTTGTGGTGGCCTGCGCGGTGGCGGACTTGTGCCGAAAAACATGCCGTAGGCACAAAATAAACAGCTGCACAAGACATCTATTTAACCCTTGCGCTAGCCAGCTTGGAGCAGAAAGACGATTGGGATGATAGCGCATGTCTAAGGCACAAGAGATCAACCGTACCGGCCCTCCGCACAACTCTTGCGCCAGCTTAAATGCCGTAGGCACAAAAAATCATCTTACTGCTCCTGTTACTACATTTCGCCAGCGTGGCCGAAAAAACCGCCATCGGTCTAACTACTTTATACTAACTACTAACTACTTTTAAAACGGTGCATCATCCGGCATATCGTTCATGCGGGAAGGCATGGTTATGCCGCGGCCGAAGTCGCCGAAGTTATTGGAGGGTTGCATGGCGCTGCCCATGCCGGTTCCGAAATCCTGGAAGCTTCCCGTGTCAGCCGACATACCGGAGAAGTCATCTTCAAGATCGACGAACTTCACGTATTTTCCGACGAAGCGCAATGGCACGATTCCGGTCTCACCGTTACGGTGCTTGGCGATAATTACCTCGCCGACCCCTGCCGTAGGTCTTCCTTCTTCATCTTCCGTCAATCCGTAATATTCCGGGCGGTACAGGAAGAGTACCATATCGGCATCCTGCTCGATGGAACCCGACTCACGAAGGTCGGAGAGCATTGGACGCTTACTGTTCCCTGGTCTCGACTCTACCGCACGACTTAACTGCGAGAGCGCCAGAACCGGGATATTCAATTCTTTGGCCACAGATTTCAGGGCACGGGAGATACTACCGATCTCCTGCTCACGGTTACCACCGCCCTTGCCTTCACTCTTACCGTGCATCAGCTGCAGGTAATCGACGATGACCATCTGTATATCGTATTGTGCCTTCAGACGGCGACATTTCGCGCGGAACTCAAAGACGTTCAATGCCGGGGTATCATCGATGATCAATGGTGCTTCGGTCAAACGTCCGATGCGGGAGTGCAACTGCTGCCACTCGTGGTCCGCCAGATTCCCCTTTTTCAACTTCTCCTGTTCGATTTCGGTCTCTCCGGCAATCAGACGATTCACCAACTGTACGGAGGACATCTCCAGGGAGAATACGGCAACCGGACGGTTATGGTCCACCGCCGCATTTCGGGCGACCGAAAGGACGAAGGCCGTCTTACCCATGGCCGGACGTGCCGCGATGATCACCAAATCGGAAGGCTGCCATCCGGAGGTCATCCGATCCAGCGCCGTCAGTCCCGATGGGATACCCGTTAGGCCGTCGGTACGGTCACGCAGGAGCTCCAAGGAGGAAATCGCCTCGCGCATGATATCGTCCATCTTCCGGGAGTCGCGGCGCAGGTTGTTCTGCGCAATATCGAAAAGGGATTTCTCCGCATGGTCCAATAGATCGAAGATATCTGATGTTTCATCGTACGAAGAATTGATAATCTCCGTGGATACCTTGATCAGCTCACGCTGGATATATTTTTGCGAGATAATACGCGCATGGTATTCAATGTTTGCTGCCGAGACAACGCGATCCGTTAGCTGGGTGATATAGTAAGCTCCACCCACCATTTCCAGTGCGCCCATCTGCCGCAATTCCGCCACAACGGTCAGGATATCGATCGGTGATGTTTTCTGGAAGAGGCTGAAAATAGCTTCAAAGATCTTTTGGTGTGCTTCTTTATAAAATGAGTCAGGCTTCAGGATATCGATGACCTCGCTCAGCGCATTTTTCTCCAACATCAGCGCACCCAATACCGCTTCCTCCAGGTCGAGTGCC
The DNA here is from genome assembly GCF_011046555.1 of Sphingobacterium lactis. Taxonomy (NCBI): domain Bacteria; kingdom Pseudomonadati; phylum Bacteroidota; class Sphingobacteriia; order Sphingobacteriales; family Sphingobacteriaceae; genus Sphingobacterium; species Sphingobacterium lactis. The sequence goes on along the minus strand of NZ_CP049246.1, from coordinate 1,782,916 downwards.
TGTGGTGGAAGCTTCCCTAAACCTGAAACCAGGTTATTGAGACTTGTTCGCTTTTTGTTGAAACTTGCGCGGCTCGGCTGTCCTGAACCACTGTTTGTAAATTCGTTTTCTAAAGACATACTATAAACTTTTTCCCGGCTTGATTTTTCTGTTTTCTCGATAGGGTAACAAATGTAAGAAAAATAAACATCCAGCCCCCATCAAGTTATGAACAGTACAAAATCCATGCGTCAACAATCACGCTACCACACTCTGAAAACGCAGGGTAGTATTCCACAACAATTGTTGATAACCTGTGGATAGTATAATTTACGCATTAATACTCAATATATTATACAGATGTGGATAAGATCGCGCGTTGTGAATAACCTACACGCTGCAATTTCCCCAGGGTAATTTTTAGCCATTCCGCTCTTCAAATTCATAGTCAATGAGTTAAGGCCTTTGAGGTATTCTTTCTGTTTAAAACTGACCTTGGAAAGACGGTTTTTTGTGCCGACTTTATTGTATCTTTGTAGCATGTCAAACGATTCATCTACAGTAAAACCCTACAATCAACAGGACGGTAAAAAGGAGCAGGTTGCCGATATGTTCAACAACATCTCGAAGACCTACGATATGCTGAACCGTTTCATGACCATGGGTATCGACACGATCTGGCGCAAGAAGGCAATCCGTTCCTTGGCACCGCTCAAACCACAGTACATCCTGGACGTTGCTACCGGCACGGGTGACTTTGCTATCGACTCGATCAAGATCCTGAATCCAAAGAAGATCATCGGCGTGGACATCTCCCAGGGGATGTTGGACGTTGCGAAGGAGAAGATTGCCAAGAAAGGCCTGCAGGATCAGTTTGAGGTTACCCTTGGTGATTCGGAGAATCTTCCTTTTGCGGATGATACTTTCGATGCAGTGACCGTAGCGTTTGGCGTTCGGAATTTCGAGAATCTGGAAAAAGGGCTCAGCGATATCCGCCGGGTGCTGAAGCCAGGGGGCAAGGCCATTGTTCTGGAGCTGTCCAATCCGACAGCCTTCCCGATCAAACAGTTGTTCAATATCTATTTCCATAAGATTACCCCGGCAATGGGCAAATTGATTTCTAAGGACAATAGAGCCTACGAATACCTGCCGGAATCGGTGGCGAAATTCCCGGATGGAGAGCGTTTTGCAGCGATCACCAAACAGGTGGGTTTCTCGAAATGTACTGTCCGCCCGCAGACCTTCGGGTTCTGCACCATATATGAATGCGACAAATAAGTCAATATAAACGATCAGATCATGAGAACGGTTTTAATTACAGGTGCAAGCTCCGGAATCGGTGCTGCTTGTGCATTGGAATTAGCAAGGGAACACAAATATAGGTTTCTGCTTTGCGCCAGACGATTGGACAGACTGGAGACGCTTGTTCAACAGCTCCTGGCCATCGACCCCGCAGTAGAAACGCATACCTTTAAACTGGACGTCCGCAATGCAGATGAGGTGGAATCCCAATTGGGCAACCTGCCGGCAGCATGGCAGCAGGTCGATATCCTCATCAATAACGCCGGATTGAGCCAAGGCTTGGATCCTATCCAGGATGGCAAAATTGGGGACTGGGACCGCATGATCGACACCAATGTAAAGGGTTTACTCTATGTTACCAAATACGTGGTGCCGATGATGGCCAACAGCGAACAGCCACACATCATCAACTTGGGCTCCATTGCTGGCAAGGAGGTTTATCCAAATGGCAATGTCTACTGTGCGACCAAGCACGCGGTTGACGCATTGACCAAGGCCATGCGCATCGACCTCTTGGCACAGGGCATCAAGGTGACCAGTATTGACCCGGGCATGGTGGAAACGGAGTTCTCTGAAGTGCGTTTCAATGGAGATAAGGACCGAGCGAAGGCAGTGTATCATGGATTGACGCCTTTATCCGGCCAAGATATTGCGGAGATCGTATCCTTTGTGCTTTCCCGCCCAAAACATGTAAATATCAACGACCTGTTGGTGATGCCTACCGCACAAGCCAACGGTACCCTCGTTATCAGAAAATAAAAACAGTATGTCATTAGAAACACAAATCAACCAAGATATCAAGGCGGCTATGATCGCCAAGGACACGATCCGCTTACGCGGTCTGCGCGCTATCAAAGCGGCCATCTTATTGGCGAATACCGAAAAGGGACACGCAGAGGAACTAACTGAGGACGGCGAGATCAAAGTCCTTCAGAAATTGGTGAAACAACGTAAGGAGTCTGCGGAAATCTACCAACAACAGGACCGCAAGGATCTGTATACGATTGAGATCGAGGAGATGCAGGTGATTGAAGAATACCTACCGAAACAGTTGGAACGCGAAGAAATCGAAAACGTGGTTCGTGGGATCATTGCAGAAACCGGCGCTTCTTCCATTAAGGATATGGGAAAAGTAATGGGTGCAGCCAACCAGAAGCTTGCTGGACAGGCCGATGGCCGGACCATTTCAGAAGTCGTTAAATCTCTTTTGAGCTAAGCGCAATACCATGGAGTGGCGGAGTAAGTCCTTTTCTGCGCTGAGTGCATTGGAGCTGTACAAAATACTACAGGTACGCATCGATGTGTTCATGCTGGAACAGGACTGCCTCTACCCCGAATGTGATGATAAGGACCAGCAGAGCACCCATCTGTTCGGTTGGCAGGATGACACCTGTGTGGCCTATGCCCGCCTGCTTCCCCCGGAGGTCTCCTATCCCGGCTGTAGCTCCATCGGTCGTGTGGTCGTCCATCCCGATTACCGCAGCCATAAGTACGGCAAGGAATTGATGGAAAGAGCCATCGCAATCCAAAAACAGCAATTCCCCGGTATGCCGATCCGGATCAGTGCACAAGAGTACCTCCATAAGTTCTACACGGATTTGGGTTTTATAGTGGAAAGTGAGGTCTACCTGGAAGATAACATCCCCCACCAGGAAATGGCGCTCTATTTCTAGCCTAAGTATTAGGGTTGAATTAAAAAACAAGCCAGCAGGAATAACAAATACCCAAATAGACGATGTATCTAAAATTTCCCTAAATTATGAGCCATGAAATATTCCTTATATTTTTTCTTAATTTTTTTAGGCTCCTGCAAGCCAGAGCCTTATAAACCTACGACTAACGAGTTTTTATATAACAATAAAACAAATTATACCGTAGATTTAATAAGATATATTACCATTAATGGTAGTGCGAATAGTTATTCTTATGGCTATAAGATAAATAAGGGGGAATCCATTCGGATAAATCAGCAACAGGAGGAGTTTCTACTTGCTAGCGTGCTAGATTCTGTTGAAATTATTTTTGACAATACGAAAAAGGTGGTATTTAGAAAAAATGATGAACAAAGCAATCCCAATTTATGGGATGTATCTCCTGTAAGAACCAGCAGTTATACGCTGCAAGAAAATGATGAAGTTGCGAGCTATATAATCGACAATAAAATATTCGATTTAGCTAAATAATACAGAGATCATGCTGATAACCAGCATGAATCATTCAATGGTACCTCAGGAAATACCGCTCTTTTATTCGCCTCCCCATCCTGTCTGTTGCCAAACCTATTGGCCAACAAAAGATTATATCTTTTGTACTGACGGACTGGATTTTCGTCGACAAAAAAAGGGAAAATGCGTATTCGGCATCCTCCCTTTCTTGGTTTTAGGTTGATTGTAAGTTTTTTTATTCCACCAACTTGGTCAGGTAAAGCGGATCTTCAATCTCCGCCAATTTAGATTCCTTTGTCAATGTTGGCGCATATTTCGCACGCGCTTTGGTCCAACGGCCCAAGGTCAGGTTAAATTCCCCGCCCATGTAATTGAAATAGCCCGCATCCGCTGGGGTATTGTACGTATGGGCATTGGTATTTGATCCAGCGCGGTAGAACGGCTGTTCCTTAAGATTCAATGGGTGGATAATGTCATAGAAGTCATTGTTCGTAATGCGGTATCCGTTGGTGTTGTTGGTCAGACTACCACCGGTAGCTACCCAGACTACATCCTCAGGGATGGACTCCTTTGTTACTGTGGTACCATCGAAGATCGCGATTCCGTAGGCATTACCACTATTCGCCAACAGATTGCTTGTTGCTTTTCCAAAGTCAAATCCTGCATTTTTGGTATAATCATACGCCAGGATCCAGTTGGCCTCTTTGATGCTGGTTGAACCTGTGCTCATGATCAGTTTGTTGGATCCACCGACATAGAAAATGCTTCCCTTTTTCGCAAAACCTGACGTCAGGTTGAATTTATAGGTACGCATATCCCCCGTTGCCCAGCCATTGACCGGCACGCCTGTCGGTGTCGATGCATTGGCGTTATTCGACGTCACAACGGACATCGGTGTTTTTGAAAAGTCGATATCTTCAGTTGCAATAAACTGGAAATATTCGTTGTTCGCATCCGAACCCTTCGGGTCATTGGACCAACCAGTGATGATTACTTTCGGCGTCTTGTAAACTGATTTCAGCTCAACCAGATCTTTCTCGATGCGCATACGGTGGTATGGTACCAGGCTATCGCCTTCCAATTTGGTGAAGACGATTCCATAATAGTTCGCCATCTTGTATTGCGGCAGATTGGCCAGTTTGGATTTTGGATCCGTGTTGAGTGTGATCAAACCAAAACCATCGTTGATCTGCTGTTCACCAGAAAGTACCTGTCCAGGCTTCGGCGTGTAGGAAAAACCACCCTTGACGATGGCCACCATCGTACTCTCAAAATCATTGGGTCTTTCGATTAGTTTGCTGGTGTTTGTGACCGTTGTGATCACCTCCCTGTTGGAGGCTACCTTTTCGACGCGGTCTGCACCGATATTCTTGATCTGTAAGATCCCATCCACACGGTCCAGTACACCTCCGTTGATATTGATGATCACCGAGTCACCCGGAACATAGTCTTTTGCTGCAGAACCCAGAGGAATCGCAATTCCGCGCAGGAAATCCAAGCGACGCTTGTCCTGCACGATCAATAGGTCCGAAGGGAGGTTGTTCCCGCTATGGTCCGATATAACGACCGCTGTGATCTTCTCGGAACCACCTAGGCTTTCCAGGTTCAGGTCCACCGGGGAGCCTTTGTATAATGTACGGACATCGTAGATGCCGATGTATGGACTGATCTGTCCGCCTGGGTAGTTTCCTTCTGTACAGCCGATCAATAGGCTGATTCCTGCTACTGCCCCTAGGATTTTAGTAATGAGCTTTTTCATGTCAATAATTTCTTTTCATTAAGGTTTTTGCCACCACACTTTCGTATTGATCTCATCGGCACCCTGTCTGGCTATGGCCTCTTTGTAACTTGTTGGGTTGGACGACTGCACATACACTGGGTAAGCCATGCGTGCCGGCATTTCGCCATTGTTCTGCAAACCTGGTCCTTTTGGTAATACAGGGTGTCCCGTTCTGCGGTACTCGAACCATTGCTGGTTATCCACCAGGAAGAGCGCCAGGTATTTCTGCTTATGGATGCGTTCCATCTTTTGTTCGAACGTATCTGCATCATTCCAGTCGATATCCGAAGCCACCAAGTGATCCTTCGCATTGCTCTTCCATTCCGGAATCCACAACCTGATATTCGATTCGATACCCGAGTAGAAAGGAGTCTTCGGATCGCCCGAGATATAGCCTTTCAACATCGCCTCGGACTTGATGAATTCCACTTCGGAGAAGTTCATGATCATACCCGTCAGAGGCTCCACCTGCAAGCTGTTCACCCCTTTGTTCTGGTCTGCGGAATAGAAGTAGGACATTTTGGAATAATCCTCCGTACCTGCCGCATAACCACTCGGCACCCCGACGAAACTGCCCGATACTGGTGCAATCCCCCAGCGGTTGATTCCACTGGTTCCGTATTCCGGAATATTGATGCGCGGATCGTTGGTATCCCGAAGGAAATCCATGAAGAATTCGGAAATTGCCGATGCGCGGAAATCCTGGACACGTGTGGCCATAAAAGGTGATTTGAAATCGTCTACTCCGGTCCAACGTAAGATCGCTGACTCTTCATTGCTGGCAATAATCGGATAATTGGACGCATTGGTTTCCAAGATCTCCTTGATCTTCGCCAAGGCATGTTCCTGAACTTCCGGTTTATGAACGATACGCAAGAGCAGACGCAGGTACAGTGAATTTCCGAATTTACGCCATTTATCAGGTGCACCTTTATAGATCGGATCACTTCCCGTTTCCATCAGGTCATTGGCTTTCAATAGGGTATTCGCTGTATCCAATTTATTCAGCAAATCGACGTAGATGTCCTTCTGTAGATCGAACTTCGGTTCGAACAATAGCGAATCGCGACCCAAGGTGGATTGGGTATACGGAATATCACCATAGGTATCCGTCAGGATGGAATAGACCCAAGCCTGTAGAATAAGCGATACGCCTTGGTAAGAACGGTTATAGTTCAATTCCTCGGAGGCCGTTTTGTGAATATCCTTGATGTTGGACATGTTCAGGTAGTGGTTGTTCCAGGTATAATCCGACCAGCTACGGCGGAAATCATAACGGAACACCTTGCCATCCCCATCGCCAATGGATACCGTCACCTGCATCAACTCGTTGTTGAAGTTCCTGTTCCGGTTCATGTTATAGGTTACGGCATTGATCAGCGCATTGTTCATAAACATATGGGGCAATGCCTTATCTTGGGTTGTGGGATTGATGTTCATCTCCACAAAGTCTTTATCGCAGCTTGTCAGGAATGTGATTCCCAAGAGCAAAAGCAGTATATTCTTGATTTTCATATTAATATCGATTAAAAGCCAACAACGAGGTTAAAACCAAATGTCCTGGTGGATGGGAACTGCGCAATCTCAAATCCCTTAACGATATCCGAACCATCCAATGTTCCGAATTCAGGGTCAAATGCAGGCCATTTCGTCCAGATGAACAGGTCACGTCCATACACGCCGATGGTTGCTCTATTGATCCCCAGACGTTTAACCACGTTTCTATTAAACGTATAGTCCAGACGGGCCTCCCGGAACTTCAGGAAGTCGGTTGCAAATGTGCTTCCTTCGGCATTATCAGCACCGTAATGTGAGCGGTAGTATTCATCCACATTGGTGGCGATGACATCATTCGGGCGGAAAGATCCATCTGCATTCTGTATCACACCGTTTCCGATCAAGCCGCTGTAGCGACCTGGAAGTGTGTTCACAGTTTTACCCTGCTCCGCCAATTTATAATGGGTCAGCGAGTGAGCAACCCCACCCCATTGGGCATCGAACAATACATTCAGGCGGATGCCTTTATAGCTGAAATTATTTCCCAAGCTCATCTTGCCCTTCGGAATGGTATTCCCCAGGTAGATGACCTCCTTGGTGATCTTGGCATATCCAGTGGATTCATCGTAGATGATCTGTCCATCCGGTGCTCTTTCATAGCCCAATCCGTAAAGATCGCCCAAGCTACCTCCTACAAATCCGACGATTTGCCCGGAACCAACGGAACGTTGCTGCAGGACAATGGAGCTATCCGCCAACTGCTTGATCTCGTTCTTATTGCTGGTATAGGTCAACATGGAAGACCAGTTGAATCCGCTATCCTTTTTGATCTGATCGGTGTTCAAGGCCACTTCCACACCAGAGTTCTGCACCTCACCCAGGTTGATCAGGTAGCGGCTCACTCCGGATGAAGCGTCCACAATACGGTTCAAGTGCTGGCTGAACGTATTCGCTTTGTATAAGGCTACATCCAAGTTCACGCGTTTTCTGAACATGCGCACATCCATACCAACTTCATACGATGAAGTCTTCAACGGAAGGATCATCGGATTGACCAATCCCGTAGGGTTCATGATATTTCCTCCGCCCACTAAATTCGGCGGCTTCTGGTAAGCGAAGTTGGTCATGTATGGTTTCGTGACACCAGAACCTGTACCGGCCACCGATGCACGTACTTTCGCAAAATTGATGAAGGAAGGCATTTCTGCAACCTCCGAAATCACAAAGCTGGCATTCACCGATGGGTAAAAGAAATTCAATTTCTTATCTGGATCCTTAACTGCCGCTAAGGTAGACGTCCAGTCCATACGACCGGTAAAATCTAGGAAAAGGAATTCTTTATAAGCTGCCGTGAATAGACCATAGAAGCTGTTGGTCTGGAAACGCTCATTTAGCTGTTGCGTTTTGATTCCGTATTTGGCGTTTCCATGGTTATAGATTCCCGGATAGGTTAATCCATCGGAAGTCATATCATCCCTTCGGTATTCATTATTCAAGGTTGCACCACCCACTGTTGCCGAGAAATCGAAATCATCGTTCAGCTTCTTGGCGTAGCGCAATAGGAAATCAGCATTCGTTTCGCGGGAAAAAATGGATTGGGTCCGGAAACTTCCTTCTGCCAATTTGGAACCCGCATCATAAGGGCGGTTCTGGTTCCTGTTCTCCGCGGAGAAGTCCATCGCTGCACGAACCTGTAAGCTCAGTTCCTTGGTAAACTGGTAGGATGCCTGTGCATTTCCCGTAAAGGTATGCCTGTTATTGGCATTGATAAACTCATACGAGATCGCATATGGGTTTTCCGGATAGGTACTGTAAGGATAGAAAATCTTCCGTTGTTCTTCTCCCTTTACCCAATAATCGCGCAACCATTCAATATTGGCACTCGGTTGCCAGAAGATGTACCAGTACATCAGGGATTGGTTACCATAGCCCGTGCCCGGAAGGTTATCACTCCAACGGTTATTGTAGCTGACCTTGGTATTGATGGTCAATTTCTCGGAAACCTTGGAATTAACGGCTAGGGAGAATGTGTTGCGTTTGTAACCCGTATTGGGCACGATCCACTTGTTCTGCACATTCGTCGCAGAGAACCTTGCAGAGGTCTTGTCCGTATTTCCATCAATGGAAACGGAATTGGTAAAGGTACGGCCCACATCAAAGAAGCCGTTTACCCCCTGTTTGCCATCATAGGCACGCCATGGCGTTCTTTCCAAGCCTACCTTTTGCGTTGTTGGGTCCAACTGGAAGAAATTTTGTCCATCGAATTTCGGCCCATAGGCTGAACTTGTTCCGCTTGTGCTTCCACCATCGATGGAACTGCCCATGGAATAGTGTGCAGCACCGCCTGTTCCCTGACCGTATTCATATTGCAGTTCCGGGGAGCGGTTCATGCTCTCAAACGAGGTATTGGAATTGATGGTAACACCGATTCCCCGTTCTTTCTTGGTTCCTGTTTTTGTTGTGATGATCACCGCACCGTTAGCCGCACGGGAACCGTAAAGTGCTGCTGCACCAGGTCCCTTCAGGACCGTTACGCTTTCGATATCATCCGGGTTGATGTCATCCATTCCGGAACCGTAATCCACCGGCATATTGTCCGATGATGTTCCGTATGGCGAATCGGAACCTAGGGAAGATCGCCTTCCCGAACCGCCGTTCACCACGACCCCGTCCACAACGATCAATGCTTCGTTGTTATCGGTCAAGTTACTTTCACCACGAAGGATGATTTTGGTAGATCCCACGGGACCTGCATTGGACCGCATCAGGTTCAGACCGGCTACTTTTCCCGATAGCGCATCCATCCAGTTGCTGGACATTGCGTCAGTTAGCTGTTCACCCTTTACCGTCGTGGTGGCATAACCCAGGGCCTTTTCCTCACGCTTGATACCCAAGGCTGTAACAACAACCTCGTCGATGGATTCATCTAGGGAATTCAGACCTACGGCATACGTTTCCCGCTCTACGGTAATGCTTGTTTGGGTATAACCAATCATCCGCAGACGAATGGTCGTTCCTTTTGTTACGGTTCCTTGGAAAACCCCACTGTCGTTGGTAAACCCGATAGCTTTGCCATCTACCAACATGTTAACCCCACTTAAGGCCGTTCCTGTTTCCTGATCCTTGACGGTAATCCGGACGTTGATCTGCTCCTGCACCACGTGGGTCTCCACCGGATAATAAGGAACCGAACCGGTCGCCGTCCCCTGCATGGCCATTCCCATGATCAAGAGGATCCCGACTTTGCTTAACTTCTTTGAAGATCGATACATTGATAGGTAATTTTTCAGTTTGTTATACTATTGCTGTATAAGGATGATATATTTCGCTTTCATACCGGCCATTCCCGACTTTCCATTCTTTTATTTCCTTAAAAAAAAGAATCAATCTGCTGTTTCATGCGGTACTTTTACTCGAATTCACAGCTTCAGGAACGCTTTTTTGCCAAAATCAAGACTATCCGCTCGATTTTAGCGCAAAAATAAGCGTGCTAGATAACCTGTGTGTTACGGGAATGTTTGGTTATTGATAATAAATGGTTAAGAAATTGTTAAAAGCGACATTCATACCACTACGATTAAACTGAAAAGCGTTTTTTACAGCTAATTAAACCTATTAATTAAGGTTTTTTAATTTTTATTAAGCAACAACAACTTCACAGACAAACACGCAAAATCAGGCGATAAGTTATTTTCTCGCGTGTCATCCTATTGAAAATGACGAAAGTTTCTTCTTGCTATGAGCAACAATATGTCTTAAGGGGTGGGATAAAAAAAAGTCAGCAGGTTTCCTGCTGACTTTTATACTATTTCGATGGGTCTCAGAAATGGCTTTCGCCTTTTCCTTCCCAATAATTATCTTACTTTAACGGGACGTTGGCCGTAATGTCTGTCGCGTTCGAAAGTGGACATGTGCCTTTCTTTCTTCACGGGATAGACGTCATCCAAGGAAATCAGAATGCCTGTTTCTTCCACTTCGCCGAACTCATTGTTCCGCGCCGTTCCGAAAACCCGCATGGTCGGCGACAGGTTCATATACGTATTGATCAATGGCGGGATATTTTCGCCCAGTTCGCGGATCTTCGCATTCAATATCTTATACCCTTCCTTATAATCCAATCCATCGAAAATGCCCTGATATTTGCTGATATCGGTTTTATATCCCAAATAGAGCTCTTTAACTGGCTCCACCAGGTTGTCGCGGTCCGGGAAGTAATGATTCATGAAGTAGATCAGGAGATCCCGAGCTTCTTCATTGTAATGGGGATACATGGTCACTTTGCCGAACAGATATTTCACTTCCGGATTCATCAGCACTAGAGCGCCGAGCCCGTCCCATAGGTTGTCCAAGGAAAAGATGCCCTTTCGGTTATCAACTGCGGGCTGATACTTCGGCTGCACCCACGATCTGCCCAACTCAATGGTATAGGGTAGGAATTCCTCTTTGAATTTGTCCGAAAACTCGAAGTAATGTGCCGTGGAGAGATGGATATCACCATTCTCGGCGATGGAATGGTCACACTTGATCACGCGGTAACCGGCGATGACCTCTTCGTCCTCGGGATTCCAGGCGATCAGCTGATCGTAGTTGTGGGCTGCGGTATCATTCTCATCGATATCCAATGGAAGGCCTGTGCCTCCACCAGCACCACGGAAGGTCAGTTCCCGCAATCTGCCGATTTCTCGCATGATATTGGGAGCGGTATGGTAATTCACCAAGTACACTTCGTTGCTACCATTATTGGTATAGCGAACGAATGCCTCTGGCGTCAGTTCTTTCTTTATTAATTCTCTATCTACCGGTTCGATTATTTCTTGCATACACTAATTTTTACCATCTGCCATGGCATATACTATTTTTTTTACTTCCTCAGCCCACTGACGCTCGTTCTTGCTCACATCAAAATGGGTGTAGGGAATCTTCTTCCCAATCCTGATGGTGATATCCTTCCCGCGCTGGGAGAACATCTCATCAGGTAAATATAACATTTCAACGTTTGCTTTAAAACCTATTTTATTCCTAAAGCGTGCCAGATTGTAAAAGAAGTTGGAGTTTCTTCCTTCAATGTACACAGGAACGATATTCTTTTTATATTTTTTGGCCTTGCTGATGAAGCTTTTCTTCCATTCCAGGTCAACAATCTTGCCGTTTATCTTGCGGGATACCAATCCGGCCGGAAAAACCAGCAATGCCTGATCGGATGCGTAGGCATTCTCGATGGCCGCGATCCCCGACTTACTCTGACTACCGACCTTATTCACCGGGATGAACAACGGTTCCAGGTTTCGGATATTCATCAGGATATCGTTCACCAGGAATTTGACATCCTTCCTGTACTTTCCGATGGCATGCATGAACGCAACACCATCCAGACCGCCCAACGGGTGGTTGGAAGCAAAGATCACACTTTCATCCAAGGGAATGTTCTCCGCCCCTTCCAAATGGACATTCACACCCAACTCTTGCAATAAGGAGTCCACAAAATCCAAACCCATCTTATCATAATAGGTCCTCATGATGTAGTTGATCTCATCTTCGTGGATAGTGCGCTCTAAATAACTTAACAATGGTGAAGGGATCCATTTGGCTAATGTTGGACTTTTCTTACGTATGACTTCCCTGATTTCAATAAACTTCGCTTTCTCTAGTAAGTCCATATATTAAAACACTTTTTATAAAAGTTGTGTAAAATTACATAATTTGTTTTAACAACAGTAAAACATCTTTTTATTTATGTCAAATTAATATTTTCGTTACCTTAGCAAGGAACGCATATTTAACTCGGCATTAAACGTTTTGTGTTTATTGGGGTTTAATAAATAAAAGGCAGTATGTACATCGGAGAAAACTTATCCACGCGCTATAGCGAAGTTCGGCCCACAGACACAGTGGCGTTTGCCCTGGACAAAGTCAATGAGCTGCACGTCCACCAACTTCCGGTCGTCAAGGGCAAGGAATACCTTGGTCTGATCACCGAGGAGGACCTGCTTTCCGCCGAGGATGAGGGACTGTTGATCCAGGACCTTAAGTTTACATTTCCCTTCATCTACCTGTTCGATTACCAACACATCTACGACGCGCTGCAGTTCCTGGAAACCTATCAGTTCGATCTACTGCCCATCATCAATAAACAGAAGGAGTATGTGGGCGTATTGACCCAGAAGGATTTGTTGCGCGCCTTGAATCAGACCCTATCCAACCAGGACAAGGGTGCGATCATTGTTTTGGAAATGGAGGATCGCGACAACAGCCTGACACATGTGGCCCATATCATCGAATCTGAAAACACGAAGATCCTCAGCACGGGCGTCCGGATGATCGAGAACTCCACGAAAGTGGAACTGACCATCAAGGTGAACAAGAACAACATCTCTTCGGTGCTGGCATCGCTGTGGCGACATGATTATGTCGTGAAAGCAACGTTCAATGATGGCTCCGACCAGGATGACATCCAGGATCGCTACAATCTTTTAATGAATTATCTGAACATATAATTAAGCAGATTTTATCATCTTTGCGAAAAAGCATTAAAATAAAACATGAAAGATATTGCCATTGCAGTCTACGGTAGGGAATTCAACCAGTCCGTTATCGGCTATGTAATTGAGCTGTTCACCTACCTGCGGGAACGGAATGTGCGCGTGTATATCCATCACGACTTCCACAACTTCCTGAAGCGGCTGTGCAAATTGGATTTCACGTTTAAAAAGTTCAAGTCCCATAAGGACCTGCCACAGGACATTGCCTTTATGCTGAGCCTGGGAGGTGATGGCACCATGCTGTCGGCAGCCACCCTGATCCGCGACTCGGGCATTCCCTTGGCCGGAATTAACTTCGGGCGCTTAGGCTTCCTGGCGAATATCTCCAAGAACCATATCGAAGAGGCACTCGACCAGATCCTCGCCAACAATTACCAGATCCAGAAACGCGCACTGCTGCAGGTGGAGAGCTCCGACGGCTCCTTTGTGCGTGGTGAGGACTTTGCCCTGAATGACATCACCGTATTCCGATCGGATACCTCGGCGATGATCACCGTGAATGCGGTACTGGACAACGAACTCCTGAACTCCTATTGGGCGGACGGGTTGATCATTGCTACACCGACCGGTTCCACGGCCTATTCATTGAGCTGTGGTGGCCCCATTATCATGCCCGGCAGTGGCAACTTCGTGATCACCCCCATTTCCCCGCACAACCTCAATGTACGCCCCATCGTGGTCAATGAGAACATGCAGCTGCATCTGGAGATCGAAAGCAGAACAGAGAAATACATCCTGAGCTGTGACTCCAAGAGCCAGACCCTGTCCACCAAGACGACCCTGACAATCAGCAAGGCACCATTCAGCATCAACCTGATCCGCCTGCCGAATGACCAGTATTTTGGCATTCTCCGGGAGAAACTCCTCTGGGGCATCGATGTACGGAACTATTAATTTTCCGATAACCCTACCTTTAACATTATTTAATTCATAAGGATTTCTCCAAAACCTGTATCTTTACCGAAATTCTATATTTTATAATATTGAAACCGAATAGTGACTTGAACGGCATATTGCATCCCAACCGCGCGATCCTTACCCTGGTATATGGTGAGAACGTGTCGGATAAATGGGCTGTGTCAAGTTACCGTTGCGACAATTGCCTACAGGGGGAGCCCGCTAAACTATCCAATGAAAGGAACTTAATCCTCGCTCCTACCGCTAATTAACAGCATGATAACATGAGTATCAAAGATAAAATAGATAAGAAGAACCTTCCCAAGCATGTCGCCATCATTATGGATGGCAATGGCCGCTGGGCGAAAGAAAAAGGTGAACTTCGCGTTTTTGGCCACAAGAATGGTGTTTCCGCAGTTCGTGAAGCCCTGGAGGGCGCTGTGGAAATTGGCCTTTCCTACCTGACGTTATATGCTTTCTCGACGGAGAACTGGAGCAGACCACAGGCGGAGGTCGATGCTTTGATGGAATTGCTGGTCAACTCCTTAAACCAGGAGCTACCAACCTTTCAGGCCAATAACATCCGCGTGAACAGCATCGGTCGCAAAGCGGACCTGCCGGATCACTGCCAAGTGACCTTGCAGAGCACGATCGATCAGACCAAGGACAACACCGGTTGTACGCTGACCCTGGCCTTAAGCTACGGCTCACGCGAGGAAATCCTTCAGGCAACACGCCATATCGCCGAAAAATACAAGAATGGCGAAATCGGACTGGAGGAAATCAATGAAGAACTTTTCAGTAAAAACCTCTATACATACAACATGCCCGATCCGGAAATCCTGATCCGTACATCAGGTGAAGAACGCATCAGCAATTACATGCTCTGGCAGATTGCGTATTCCGAGCTGTTCTTCCTGCCGATCATGTGGCCTGAATTTACCCGCGAGAATCTATTTGAATGCATTGAATCCTTTCAGAATAGAGAAAGAAGATTTGGAAAAACTAGTGAACAGTTATAAGATTTCACTATTTTTGCAGGATTTTCCATTAACCGCAGTTAATGTCAGAATATCGTAATATTTCTTTTAACAAAAATTAACAAGACTTTGCTGTACTTTAGCAGACATAATAAAAAGTAGATGAAGCGTATAATTAATCTTTCTATTTTAATCACCTTATTCATATGCAATTTCGCTCAAGCTCAAATCGGTAACAGGCCGTTGAACTTGAACAACCCTGACGACATCAGTTACCTGGATCCAAAGAACTACTTGATCGGCGGTGTAACGGTGCAGGGGGCACAGTATCTTGATACGGATGTTTTGATTACCATTTCCAAGTTATCCGTAGGACAATACATTGAGGTACCGAGTGAGCAGACCGCAAACGTGATCAAGGACCTGATGAACCAGAACCTCTTTGAGGATGTTCAATTATATGCAACAAAAATCCAAGATGAGACCATCTTCTTAGAGATCCGCGTAGTGGAAAGACCGCGTTTGACCCGCGTGGATATCAACGGCCTTTCCAAGAGCCAGACCGAGGAGGTCCGCAAGCGCTTAAATACCAACTCCGGTAAGATTGTTAACGACAATATGTTAATGACAACGCGCTCCACCATCGAGAAATTCCTTCGTGAAAAATCATACATGTACCCGGATATCAAAATCACAACCAAGAAGGATTCCGGACAGAACAACAACGAAATCGTGGTTGTGGATGTGGAAAGAAACAAGAAAATCCGCGTGAACAGCGTGAATTTCGAAGGAAACGAGAATTTCAGCGACAAACAACTGCGAAAATTCCTAAAAGGTGTAAAACCTAGAACGTGGTACCGTGTATTCGGACCTGGAAAATTCAAGGACGATAAATACGAAGAGGCGAAGATCAATTTGGTGGCTAAGATGCAGGATAAAGGGTACCGCGATGCGCAGATTATCCGCGATTCCATTTACCGCCATGACAACAACGAAATTGCCATCGATATGGAGGTTTATGAAGGTCCTCGCTATTATGTAGGTGATATCAGCTGGTCCGGAAACTCCAAATTCAAGGACTCCGTGCTGAATATCCTATTGGGTATCAAGTGTGGCGATGTGTACAGCGAGGAGAAATTGACCTCTAAACTGATGGGTCCTACCCGTAACTCCGATGACATCGCAGCCATCTACCAGAACGATGGTTACTTGACATTCAGTGTGCAACCCGTAATCAAACGTATCAATCAAGATACCATTGATCTGGACATCCAAATGTTCGAGGGTAAGCAATATACGATCAACAACGTTATCCTGAAAGGTAATGACGTGACGAACGACCGCGTGGTCCTACGTTCCATCTATACCAAACCAGGGCAGAAATATTCACGTGAACTCTTGGTACGCTCGGTGCGTGAGATCTCCCAATTGGGGATGTTCGACGAACAGAAGGTGGCTCCAATGCCGATCAACCTCAACTACGAAGAAGGTACAACAGATATCGAATTCAAGGTTGCCGAGAAGCCATCCGACCAGGTTGAACTTTCCGGTGGTTATGGTGCCGGTCAGGTTATCGGTACGTTAGGTCTGACGTTCAACAACTTCTCCACCAGCAATTTCTTCAAGAAAGACTCCTGGAGACCTCTTCCACGTGGAGACGGGCAGAAATTAAGTATCCGTGGACAGACTTCCGGAAAACGCTATCAATCCTACAGTTTCTCTTTTTCCGAACCTTGGTTGGGCGGAAAGAAACCGATCTACTTTGGTTTGAGTGCCTACATCTCGAATTCCCAGTTGCAACGTTATAACTATATGACTGGCCGTTACGAGGATTATGAAGGTATTCCTAAAATCCAGATGCACGGGGTGACAGCAACATTGGGTAAGCGTCTACAATGGCCGGACAACTACTTCCAGATCAACAGTTCCCTATCCTACCAACGTTATCTATTGGATAACTACCACGGGATCTTCGTATTCTCGGATGGTACGGCATACAACATCAACTTTACGCAGGAAATCAGCAGAAATACCATCGACGCACCGATCTACCCGACCTCAGGTTCACACTTGAAGTTCTCGGTGCAGTTGACTCCTCCATATTCCTTGATGAACAACATCAACTATGCAACAGCGACCGATGCGGAAAAATTCAAGTTCACCGAATACCACAAATGGAAATTTGATTCCCAATGGTATACTAAAATCGCTGGAAAACTCGTATTAAAAGCGCAGGCACAGTTTGGTTACTTGGGACGTTATGGCAATGAAACTCCGGTTTCTCCATTCGAGCGTTTCAAATTAGGGGGTGATGGTATGCAAGGATTCGACTTCTTACAGGGTTCTGAGATCATTGCGATGCGTGGATATGCGAACGGTGCCATTATCCCGGCATCCACAGGTAGCAATCAGCAGAACATCGCGATTCAATCCGGTAGCCCGATCTATGCGAAATATCAATTGGAATTACGCCACCCGATCATGTTGAACGATCAAGCAACCGTATTTGCGCTGGCATTTGCGGAGGCAGGTAACACCTGGAACAGATTCGACGAGGTGAACCCATTCAAGATGAGACGTTCTGTAGGTGTGGGTGCTCGTATCTTCCTTCCGATCTTCGGTATGTTGGGAATTGACTACGGTCATGCCCTGGATCCGATCCCTGGTTTACAGACCGATCGCTGGAGACAGAACTTCACATTCAGTATCATCCAGAATATGGGCGGATTCTAGGATTAAACTTTTTAATATTTCAATTGTCTTAAACATAGCATTTCAAATAAATAATATGTCGATGAAAAGAGTAGTAATATTAATCGTGATGTTAACCATGTTAGGTACGGCATCATTTGCACAGAAACTAGCGTATGTGGATTCTGAATATGTCATGAAACACATCCCAGAATTTACCAATGCACAGAAAACATTGGATAACCAATCCAAACAATGGCAGGCAGAGGTGGATAGGCAATATGAGGAAATCGAAAAGATGTACCAAGCCTACCAACGCGATCAGGCAAACCTGAACGCGGATATGCGCAGACGCCGTGAGGATGAGATCGTGAACAAGGAAAAATCGGTGAAGGAATTCCAACGCTCGAAATTCGGTATGGATGGTGAGCTGTTCAAGAACCGTGAGAACTTGATGAAACCGATCCAAGCACGCGTAACAAAAGCGATTCAAGATGTGGCTGCAGCAGGTCAGTTTGACTTTATCATGGATAAAAGAAGCGAAAACTCCTTCCTTTATGCGAACCCTAGCTTGGATAAAAGTAACGAAGTGATTACTAAATTAGGATTAAGACCTAATCCTTCTTTAGCTAACTAATATTTTTTATTATAATTGCGCAATTAAATTAATTAGAAACACATAAAAAAAGAGCATCAACTTATATCTTAAAATATAAGACTAACAAAAAAAGCATGAAAAATTTATTGAAAAGTGTAGTATTAGCATCAGGAATTTTATTGGCAAGTAACGCTGTCAACGCACAACAGAAAATCGGTCATATCAATACAGCAGAAATTGTTCAGTCTACAAATGAATTCAAAGCTGCAGAAGCACAAATGAAAACCTTGAGCGAAACAAAGCAAAAGGAAATTCAGGACATGATTGGTAAATACCAAGAACAACAGAATACAGCTAATGAGAAGATCAGAAACCGTAGCGAAGCAAACAAAGCAGCGGTAGACGCAGAACTTCAAACCATTGGTAACACCATGCGTGAAATGGAAACACGTATCCAAGGTGTTCAGCAAGCAGCGCAAGAAGAAATCGGTAAGAAACAACAAGAACTTTACGCGCCTATCGAGCAAAAAGTGATGACTGCGATCAACACTGTAGCAAAAGAAAAAGGATATGCTTACGTTTTGGATATCTCTAGCGGCAGTGTTCCTTACTTCCAAGGAGGTGATGACCTAACAGCTGATATCAAAGCGAAGCTAGGTGTAAGTGCAGCACCAGCAGCCAAAAAATAAAAAAAATTAAAAAGGGAAATCGAGAGATTTCCCTTTTTAATTTTTTAGTAGTTAGTAATTAGAATTAAGTATTTAGACCTAGGGCGAAAGCCTTGAAGGTCTTTTTTTTTGTTTGTATTTTTTCACTAACTGTAATCTCCGTATTAACTTTAGTATAGGGTTTTTTCGAATATATTTTAAGCTTACAGCTTTTTCAGGTACTGATTGATGGCATAGTCCGCTGCTCTCGCGGTCAGGGCCATGTAGGTTAGCGAGGGGTTCTGGGTCCCGGTGGAGGTCATGCAGGCACCGTCTGTTACGAAGACATTCTTGCAATGGTGCAATTGGTTCCAACTGTTCAACAAGGAGCTCTTGGGATCATGCCCCATCCGAGCTCCGCCCATCTCGTGAATGTCGAGCCCAGGGTTTTGCTTGCTGTCGTGGGTACTGATGTTCTTGGCGCCTATGTATTCCAGCATTTCTGCCCCCTGCTCGAGAAAGTCCGCCATGCTCTTCCTATCGTTGTCATCGTAGTCGACATGGAAGATAAGTTGCGGCATGCCGTATTTATCCCGTTTGTCCTTGCTCAGGCGGATATGGTTCTCTGCTTTGGGTATGGTCTCCCCCTGCATCATCATGCCTATCCCCCATCCGCCAACTTCCGATAGGCTATCTTTATAAGAGGCACCTAATGAGTCACCAGTAGGTGCTGCCTGTCCGCGGTAGGCACTGAAAAAGGATGCATACCCACGCAAGAAATCCGTCTCCTGCTTCCTGACGTTCCTAAAATTAGGAATGATGGGCTGTGTAGGTCGGCGGCCGTAGTAATATTGGTCATCAAAACCTTCCATGGTTGCGGAAATAGATCCCAGGTAATTATGGAAGGCCACATATTTCCCCAATAATCCAGAATCGTTGCCCAAGCCATTTGGAAAGCGGTCCGAGGTGGAATTCAACAGGATTTGGGTACTCGCCATGGCAGAAGCATTGACGAAGACCAACCTGCTGTTGAACACATAATCTTGACCGGTCTCCGCATCGATGATACGTACTCCAGTCGCAATTCCCCGATCTTTATCAAAGATAATGGATTCAACGATGGAGTTAGGTCGTATGGTCAGGTTGCCTGTTTTTGCTGCCCAGGGTAAAGTAGAAGCATTGGAGCTGAAATATCCCCCAAAAGGGCATCCGCGTTGGCACAAGGTTCTGTTCTGGCAGCGCGTGCGCCCCTGTTGGATGTGTATTTCCTTCGGTTCGGTTATATGGGCACATCGGCCGGCAATCACCTGCCGATCCGGATAGCCCTTGGGCAATCGCTCCTGCACCATGCGCTCCACGGCATTCAATTCAAATGCCGGCAGGAATTCGCCATCGGGCATAGCTGCGTTGCCATCCCGGTTGCCTGAAACTCCGATGAACCGCTCGACATAGCTGTACCAGGGAGCAATATCCGCATACCGGATGGGCCAATCCACGGCAAAGCCATCCCTCGCAGGACCCTCGAAATCATGATCGCTCCAACGTTGCACCTGCCGCGCCCATAAGAGCGACTTCCCGCCAACATGGTAACCGCGGATCCAATCGAATGGCTTCTCCTGGATGTATTCCTGTTCAGCGTCCAGGGTAAAGAAATGCTGAGCATCCTCATTAAATGCATAACACCGCGAAACTATGGGGTTCTCCTTTCTCACTTGCAACGGCACCCGATTGCGATGCGGAAACTCCCAAGGATCCTTGTACGCCGTCGGGTAATCCTTAACATGCTGCACATCGAATCCACGCTCCAGTACAAGGGTCTTCAACCCCTTTTCGCAGAATTCCTTTGCGGCCCATCCTCCGGAAATACCGGATCCGATGACGATGACGTCATAATGCCCTTCTGTAATTGCCATATCCATAGTATTATTGCTTTCCTCATCATCAGCCGTTAGCAGACAGCAACGTTGTGCCAAGTCGTACGTTTAGGTTATACAGCAGATGGGATTGCAGCTGCAATTTACAAAATGAAGCTGCATTCCACCCTGCTTTGTTGTATCATTTTTTATACCTACCTTGATTGAATCGGCCAGAAAACTACATTTCAGTCCAGACATTTTACAGCATGTTTATTAAGCAGCGCCAATTATTTTTAATCTGTCTAAATAATTTAATATGCATGCATAGTATAAGCTGATTTTTTATATTTGTTAACCTAAGATTTAAACTATGATAAGTCAACTCATATTTGGGATTCTCTTTGTCGCTGCTGTGGTCTTGTTCTATAAGAATGCCAGCAAGATCTACCGGAATATCCGACTGGGAAAGGCATTGGATCGATCGGACAGACCTGGGGAGCGCTTGAAGACCATGCTATTGGTCGCCTTTGGGCAACAGAAGATGTTCAAGCGTCCTATCCCTGCCCTACTGCACCTTTTTGTCTATGTAGGGTTCTGTATCATTAATATTGAGATGCTCGAGATCGTGATCGATGGCCTATTTGGCACACATCGCGTTCTTTCCGTTTTGGGTGGGTTCTATAACTTCCTGATCTATGCGTTTGAAATCCTAGCTTTCCTGGTGTTGGCAGGCTGTGTGGTTTTCATGATCCGCAGGAATGTCCTGAAGGTGAAGCGCTTGAACCAATCAGAGCTGAACAATTGGCCTAAGACCGATGCTAACCTGATCCTGACCGCAGAAATTCTTTTGATGGCAGCCTTTCTGTTTATGAATGCTGCGGATTATAAATTGCAGACCTTGGGTGCCGAGCATTACCATGTGGCTGGCGCTTTCCCAATCAGCAGTTTCTTGGTGCCGATCCTTCCGGATTCCGTATCCAGTCTGATCTTGATCGAGCGATTCTGTTGGTGGTTCCATATCATCGGCGTATTAGCGTTCCTGAATTACCTACCGATCTCCAAGCATCTACATATCATCTTGGCCTTCCCAAACACCTACTTCAGTAACCTGAAGCCGAAGGGCGAATTCGAGAATATGCCAGCCGTTACGGCCGAGGTGCAGGTCATGCTGGATCCAAGCCTCCCTCCTCCAACCGGCGAACCGAGTCGCTTTGGAGTCAAGGATGTTCAAGACTTGACCTGGAAGAATCTCCTGGATGCCTATACCTGTACGGAATGTGGCCGATGTACATCGGCATGCCCGGCGAACATGACAGGTAAACTGCTGTCACCACGGAAGATCATGATGGATACCCGTGACCGGGTTGAGGAAGTCGGCAAGAACATCGACGCCAATGGAAGCTTTACGGACGACGGAAAGGGGCTTTTGGACACGTATGTCACCCGGGAAGAAATCTGGGCCTGTACGAGCTGTAACGCATGCGTTGAGCAATGTCCGGTCAACATCAATCCTTTGGAAATTATCATTGGCCTGAGACAGTACGCCGTAATGGAAGAGTCACAGGCGCCTTCAAGCATTAACAACATGTTCTCTAATCTGGAAAATAATGGTGCCCCTTGGAAATATTCCCAGGCGGACCGTGCCAATTGGACCAATCAATAAAAAAGAAAGCAAGATGGAAAATCAATTTCATATACCTACCGTTGCGGAACTCCTTGCCAAAGGCGAAAGCCCGGACCTATTGTTCTGGGTGGGCTGTGCCGGCAGTTTTGATGAACGTGCGCAACGCATCACGCGAGATATCTGCAAGATCCTTCATCATGTAGGCATCAAATACGCCATCCTAGGTGCGGAAGAAAGCTGTACCGGAGATCCTGCAAAGCGTGCCGGAAACGAGTTTCTCTTTCAGATGCAGGCGATGATGAACATTCAGGTGTTGGATGGCTACGAAATCAAAAAGATCGTAACGGCCTGTCCGCACTGTTTTAATACCTTGAAAAATGAATACCCAAGCCTTGGCGGAAACTACGAGGTCATCCACCATTCTCAATTGATCCAATCCTTGATCGATGAGGGTAAATTGAAGCCACAGGACGGACATGAATTCAAGGGGAAAAAGATTACGTACCATGACCCGTGTTATCTGGGTCGCGCCAATGAGGTTTACGAGGCACCACGGAAAGCATTGGAAGTATTGGATGCGGACCTTGTTGAGCTGAAACGTTGCAAAGCCAATGGATTATGCTGTGGTGCAGGCGGTGCACAGATGTTCAAGGAGCCGGAAAAAGGAAATAAAGATGTCAACGTGGAGCGTATTGAAGATGTTATCGAAAGTAAAGCTTCTGTCGTAGCGGCGGCCTGCCCATTCTGCATGACTATGCTTCGGGACGGGGTCAAGGTAAAGGAAAAAGAACAGGAAATCCAGGTTCTGGATATTGCGGAGATTACGGTCAAGGCAAATAAACTGTAATGAACGCCATAACATAAAAAAGGTCGGAACTGATAGTTTCCGACCTTTTTTTTATAGATAAAACGGCTTGCTTAGGAAAACAGCGCATCCTTCAATGCTGCTGCGGCCTGCTTAGTAGACTGCTGCACCGCTTTGATATGCTCCAAGGGATTCAATAAACCATAATCATGGATAAAACCATTGTAGGTCTGTATTGTCGTAGGTACACCGGCCTCGTCCAATTTACGCGCGTAGGCCAAACCTTCATCGTAAAGGATGTCGTTCTCTGCCAATTGCACCAAGGCTGGTGGTAGGTCCTTCAATTGCTCCAGCGATGCCTGGAAGGGTGAAGCATAATATTCTTTCCGTTTTTCGGTGTCAGGAAGGTAGTGATCCCACATCCATTTCATCATATTGGCTGTCAGGAAGCGGCCTTCTGCATAATTCTTCCAGGAATCGCGGCTGAAATCTGCATCAGTAACCGGCCACAACAGCAATTGGAACTTAATCTTTGGTCCGCCTTTATCTTTCGCCATCAAACAGGTCACTGCCGTCATATTTCCGCCCACACTGTTTCCAGCAATGGCTAAATTGGAGCCATCCACTCCTATTTCGTCACCATGTTCAGCTACCCACTTGGTAGCGGCATAGATCTCGTTAATCGCAACGGGATAGCGTGCTTCCGGTGATGGCGTGTAATCAACGAAAACCGCAGCGGCACCCGATTGAACGACCAAGTCACGAACCAAGCGTTTATGCGTCGGATAATCCCCCAGAACCCATCCTCCACCATGGATGAAGATAAATACCGGAAGGCGGTCTTCTTTCGCTTCTGCAGGCTTTACAATATGGATATGCACATCCAGACCATCCTGCTGAATGTCACGCTCCGATTCCGTAATCCCGGACACATCAACCTCGACGGAAGATTGCGCTCCTTCCAGCACTTTGCGTGCTTCATCGGGCTCCATCTCTTCCATCGGTTTACCACCTTCACTATTTAATTCCTTTAAAAAGGATCTGATGTCTTTGAAAATCTTCGGATCTTGATCTGCTGAAATAATTTTTGTCATAATATATTCTTTTGATAATGATATAATATGGCCATCATGGCCTATTGCATGCTTTCTTTATTTTTTTAATTCGCTCGCCATAACCTCGGCCATTGCTGTAGAACTGAATGGATTTTGCCCGGTGATGAGATTCCCGTCCACCACAACATTGGAGGTCATGGGGATCAACGCTTTTTTCAGGTGAGCACCACGGTCCTTGATCGCTTCCTCCAAGTTAAAGGGAACATATTTCTTGCGTCGCGCTAAAGTTTCTTCAAACCAATCAAACCCGGTAATTTCACGACCAGCAATCAGGTATTCCCCGTTGCTAAGCCGCACATTCAGCAATCCTCCTACGCCATGACAGATAGCGCCGACTTTGCGTCCAGATTCATAATGATTCCGGACGATTTCCTGTAGGTTTTCATCGTCGGGGAAATCATACATGGTGGCATGTCCGCCAGCCAGGTAGACGGCATCAAAAGTTGTATCCATAACATCAGTAATTGCCCTGGAATTTTCCAAAGCATCCATAAAAACTCGATCATCAATGTATTTTTTCGACACCTTATCGAGGATTAATGGCTTCAAACTCTCCGGATCAAGTGGCACATTGCCACCTTTTGGGCTGGCAATTGTCATTGTCCAGCCGTTTTGCACACCCTGGTCATAGATGTGGGTAAGCTCGCTTAGCCAGAGACCTGTAGCCAATGTACTGTTCGCATACTTGTCCACATTAGTTACGATAAATAGAATATTGATTGCCATGTTCTCTTCTTCTTATGATATAACAATATTAGCCTGCTAATGTTGGCAGGATAAAATATCTTTCCTTATAATTCGTGACCTTAAGGGCGCAGAAAGCAATAAAATTTTGATGGATTAATTGAACGAAGCCCTAAATTTCACCGGAGAAATGGAGGTACGGTTCTTGAAAAGCCTATGAAAGGACTGCGGATGTTCGAAGCCTAACTGGTAGGCAATCTCGGAAATACTAAGGGTCGTCGTCGAAAGGAGTTCCTTCGCTTTCGCAATCAGCCGATCTTGAATATGCTGCTGCGTAGTCTGTCCGGTCTGCACCCGCAATAGATCGCTCAGGTAATTGGGGCTGAGGTTTAATTGCTCAGCAATAGATTGCACG
Source organism: Sphingobacterium lactis (assembly GCF_011046555.1). NCBI lineage: Bacteria > Pseudomonadati > Bacteroidota > Sphingobacteriia > Sphingobacteriales > Sphingobacteriaceae > Sphingobacterium > Sphingobacterium lactis. The sequence continues at coordinate 1,757,342 of NZ_CP049246.1, read as the reverse complement.
GAAGGGACACCGGATTCCAATAGTGAGGCCGTTCCAAAGGCTGTATCCAGGATATTTTCCAACTTGTTCAATAGTGCACTATTCGCCTTTCGGCTGGTGAGGAACTGCCGATGATAGAAGCGATCACTATAGGTCAGGAGCAGTTGCAGATTGGACACCAAAAGATCGTGTGTAAAGGCGTCCATATTCGCGTCTACTTCCCGTTCAATATTATGGATAATGGCCATTACCGCACCTTCCTCCTTTTCAGAGAGATTCAGTGCTTCATTGCTGCTATAGGAAAAATAACCATATTCCCTGATGGTGGTGCCTAACCCATAGCTATGCAGAAAATCAGGATGCACCACAAGCACAAAGCCCTCCACATCGTTCAAGAGGATATCGGTAAAATGCATGACCTGTTGTGGCGCAAGGAAATACATGATCCCCTGTTCAAAATCATAATAATCCTGCCCATAGCGAAATTTATTCCCTGCACAGTCCTTCTTCAGTGCAATGATGTAGAAATCCGTGATCAGGGAGCGAAGGATAGTCTGTTCCTTCAACCTCACCGAATTGAAATCAAATACACTGATCAGGGGATGCGCGGGTCTTTCCATGCCCAATACTTTGTGGAGCATAGCAATTGAAGTTATCCGTTCCGGGGCATTCATAACTGTAAATTAAGATTTTTATTTCGCTTTTGCCTGTTCCTGTTTTATAATTTCTATTCCTTCGCCGAAGGAAGTCGTCTGAAAATCGGGGAATGCTTTCCTGAATTTATCATCGGAGAAGATATTGTCCGTCGCATAGCGGGGTAACAACTCCTGCAATTCCCGCACCGATTTCTTGAAGAGTGATCCCACCCAAAACTTGAACTTTCCAATAACCGAATAGGAAAAATTCGTTTGGTAAGCCTCAGATATTTTTTGAATAAGCTTCTTGTAAGTGGGTCTGCTGGCATCGATCGGCAGGTGCCACGTCTGGCCATAGGCTTCTGGGGTGTTACCGATCAGCGCGGTGGCCCGACTGGCATCCGGAGTCCAGATCAAGCTTCTCTTGGTGTCGTCCCGCAGGGGAACCTGCAGTTTCTCACCGGCCATTACCTTATCAAACAATAGCGAATTGGTAATACTCTGGGTCTTTTGCGGCCCATAGAATTCCGGTGCGCGACAGATGACAGCATCCAACGTGCCGGCTGCGATTTCATTCAGCACCATTTCCGCCATTTCCTGCCGCACCTTACCTTTCCGACCATTCGGAGCAAAGATTGTCTCCTCGGTCAGCACGCGGCCATCCTGAGGATACATGTATGTATTATCAAAGAACACCAATTTGGTTCCGTGCTCCTTGCACGCCTCGATGACGTTTCGGGTAATCTTCAGAAATTGCTGTTCCCAAAGGTCGGTATCCATGGGAAGGCCGAGTGTGAAGTAAGCTATCGACGACCCGTTCACCGCCTCGGAAGCTGCTTTCGCATCATTTAAATCTGCTGCAAAGAGTTCATCCGTATCATGAATTCGCTTCGGTTTTCTACTGACCAACCTAATCTTATCGGTATAATTGCTGTGTAATGCGCGGGCCAGCTCCTCTCCGATCTGTCCATTTGCCCCTAAAATTGTCTGTATCATATTTTCATTATTTCAATTCCCAGAAAACACTTTGCTTAAGGTTTCTTCCATAACTTGAACATAAGCTGGCATCTTCTGGTTTGACAAAGGTCATGATCTTTTAAAGACGCATACTAACCGAATCTGGGTTGCTTGTAACCAAATCTCCTATGGGAAAAGAGGCAGTAGGATATAAGGTTGGATTAAACGGAAAATAAAGGGGGAAAAGCAAAAAAAAGAGACCTGATCGGTCTCTTTACAATTTTTTGTGCCCAGGAGCAGATTCGAACTGCCATGCCCATTCAGGCGCCACCCCCTCAAGATGGTGCGTCTACCAATTTCGCCACCTGGGCTTTTTGACAACGCAAAATTAATCTTTATTTTGAATCCTGCAACGTTTTTTTAGGCTTTCTCACCTTTCAAATTTTTATTGATCAGGGTCTGGATAATACCGTCCGCAAGTCCGATCCGTGGAGCGACAATATTCTTCAGATGCCCGACCTTCATGATGGTCAGGAAGATCTCAGAAGCCGGAATGATTACATCGGCACGGTCCTGCTTGAGTTCCAGCACGTTGATTCTATCCTTTAGGGAATAGGAATTCAGGTAGACATATAACGCTTTCAATTTCGCATAGGAAATCGGCTTGTCCGCCTTCTCATTGGCTAAGCGGGAAAGCTTGTTGATGTTACCACCACTACCGATACCGTAAATATTCTTATGGCCTTTGGTAATGTTCTTGACCCAACGTTTCATGTCGTCCCAAGTTTCCGGACTGTCCTGATTGTCCAGTATCCGGATGGTTCCCAGATTAAAGGATCGCGAGGCGACCAGTTCGCCATTGGCAAACAGGGAAATCTCCGTACTACCCCCACCGACATCGATGTACAGGTATACCTTATTCTTATCCATAGCCGTATGGCTATGCACATTATAAATGATCTGGGCCTCAACAGCTCCATCAATGATATCAATATCGATTCCAACCTCCTTGCAGGCTTTCACGACCTCCGGTCCATTGTCCGCATCGCGCATCGCCGATGTAGCACAGGCCATGTAGTCCTTGACCTTGTACACATCCATTAGGTTGCGGAAGGCAGACATGGTTTTCACCATGCTCTCAAATTTCCCCTCGGAAATGTGTTTATGAATGAAGGCATCATCACCTAAGCGCAATGGTACGCGTAGTAGTGTGTTTTTATTAAAGGTAATTTCGTTTTCTCTTTCAATAATATCAGCAATCAGCAGCCTCACAGCATTTGAGCCAATATCTATAGCAGCATATCTCACGTTGTATGGTTTTTGAAAAGTTTAACAATGTTAAATATACAATATAAACTGAATGTTAACTTAACATTAAAATGTAGTTTATTTGTTCGGTTCGAGGACTTCCAATTGCCAAATGATCTGATCTTTGGTCACAAAGTAGGGTTTGCCCTCGCGAATGGCAGCATACACTTCATTGAAAAGCTGCATATAATCGCCCTGAACTGGCGCGATAAATCGGGATGTTAATCTACCGTCCTCATCCGGTTTGGTCAAAATGCCTTCCGACGCATCAGGTTCTACACCAAAGGCAGGGTTGTTCGGCATCATGCCATCGATGAGCTGGGCTTCCTGTACGTCCGTCCGGTTCTTTACGAAGCTTCCTTTCGTACCGTGGAGCACAAAACTGGCTTGTGGATTGGCGACCAGCAAGCTCGTCGTGATGAATACGTTCAATCCGTCCTTATAATTGAGGACAATACATCCATAATCATCTACCTGCGTATTAGGGCGGTATTTTCCGCTGATCTTGGTCATCGCTTTGGGTCTGCCAAACAGGGAAATTGCCTGATCCAGCAAGTGCGACCCCAGGTCATAGATAACACCCGCTGCGGGTCTTTTCGTTTCTTTGAAAACCTTTGGTCCAATTTCCTCTTTATAACGGTCAAATCGCAAGTGGAGCTCGATCAATCGGCCGAGTTCCTTTTGCTGAACTACTTCCTTTAAGGCTAGGAAATCAGCATCGAACCGGCGGTTATGGAAAGGAAGGATCAATCTGCCCATTTCCTCTGCAACTTGGAATAGCATGCGGGCCTCGCCTACTGTGGGTGCGAAAGGTTTCTCGATCAGCACGTGCTTGCCAGCCTTTAGGGCAGCCAACGCATATTCCACATGCGTATCGTTGGGAGTATTTACGATGATGAGCTCTACGGCAGGGTCATCCAGCAATTCCTGAACGGTGTCGTAGCTGATGATATGGGGATAGCGGCCCTGCGCCTGCTTGGTCGATCGTTCGACGATCCCCCTTAATTCAAAGTGAGGGTTAACCTCTATAAACGGCGCATGGAATACCCTTCCGGACATTCCATACGACATTATTCCTGTAACTATTTTGTTTTCTGACATTTATCTTTGCTTAGTGATGCGCATGGGCATCTTCTTTACCACCTACAGCAGTAAACAACTGAGCAACAGCTTCTGTTTGCGATTGAGCAAAATCTCTTAGGTCTTTATTGGTATTGCGTGATAATCTGCGCATTTGTTCTTTTACCAAGGCTACCTGATGCTGGATGTGGTGCATATATGCTTCATCCGAGTAAACAGCTGCATGCTGCATCACGATCGGCTCCGCTTCGTCTACTGCAACTGTGGAGTCCTGAACGATAGTAGGTGCCTGTGTAGGCTCAACAGCAACATTCTCTTCATTTTTCGCTGCAAAAACCTCTGTTCCGCGAATTGGGAAGTCTACATGGTATTTAGTAGCTAGGGAATCCATTTTCGGAAGGATCTCATTGAAATAGGCAGCCACTTTTGCTGATGCATCTTTAGCTTGTGCATTTCCTACCGTAGCAACATGATCAGCATATGATACTTCGTAAGGCGCGATGGAACCCACTTGTCTGAAAAATGCATACGCGTCACCATCAACCAATGTAGTATGCGTATATTTCAACTGGTTTTCCTCTGCTGTTTTGAACACACATGAAGATAAAGATGTACTTGCAAGAGCTGCAGCAACTAATAATGTATTTAATTTCATCGCTTTATTATTTTAAAAACACACAAAAATATAAAATTATCCCTATTTATCCTTACTTCTGTCCATTTCTATTTAATTCAAAATCAATCTAAGCTAAATTTCGTCCCGCATTCACCACACCATAGATGGTCCGGCCGATCAACTTCCGGTATGTTTCCGCCTTTTTATCGTCTTTTTGCTTATCCTCAAGCAATCGAATCGCATAATGTTGGATGATCAACAGCGGTAGGATAATTTTCTCGCGCTCACAGATGGAGGCTTTTTCCACCGGGTAATTCTCCATCAGTTCCTTCATGCCGGTCAACTTCAACAGGTATTCCTTAGTGCGATCGAACTCTTCCTTCAACATGGTCCAGAATTCGCCGAACTCCTTATCGTCCTTCATGTAGGCCGTGATATCAAAATTGGACTTCGTCATGGACATCATGCAATTGTCGATCACCGTATTGAACATGCCCGACGTCTCGTACAGGTTTTTCACATAGGACCAGAGGTTATTGTCCTCAGCCCATTGCAGCGCTGTTCCGACCCCATAGAAGCCTGGGATATTCTGCTTCAGCTGGCTCCATGAAGTCACGAAACTAATGGCCCGTAGATCTTCCAGGCGGAGTTCCTTATCGGAATTGCGTTTCACCGGGCGGCTGGAGATATTGATCGAAGCCAATTCTTTCAACGGACTCAATGTTTCCAGGTATTTCAGGAACAGTTTATGGTGGCGGAGTTCCAGGAACTTCGCATGGCTCTCAGCTGCCATCTGATCGATAATGTTCTTCTGTTTCGCCGTCAGGGTATCCCCTTCGCGCTGGCGAAGGTCCGAAATGACACCTGCATGGAGCAATTGCTCGATTTGGTATTTCGCCGAATCCAAGGAACCGTATTGGCTACTGATGGTCTGGCCCTGAATGGTCAACTGGATATGGTTGTTCTCGATTTCTTTGCCCATGGACGAATAGAAACGCTGCGTTTTACCGCCACCACGTGCCGGAGGTCCACCGCGTCCGTCGAAGAAAACCAAATCCACATCGTATTCACGGGATATCGCGGTCAGCTCCACCTTCGCTTTATAGATCGACCAGTTCGCCATCAGGTAACCACCATCCTTGGTGCTATCCGAGAACCCCAACATGATCGTCTGCTTGTTGCCACGTTTCTTCAGGTGCGCAGCATAGGTTTTATTGCTATATAGACTGCGCATGACATCGGCTGCATGTTTCAGGTCATCCACGGTCTCGAACAACGGCACAAAATCCATCGTCAGCCCTTTCTTGGTCCACCCCGACCACAGGAAGAGTTGCATCAGCCCCAGAATATCGGAGGCCTGCTGGCAATTGGAGATAATGAACCGTTGCACAGCACGCTCGCTTCCGGACTGCTGAATATCTTTGATCAACCGGATCACTTTCAGTGTATCCTGCACCAATGGTGCTGCATCGTCCTGTTCCTGGAGGTCAGCTTCCGTAAAGGCGATGTGTTTTTCCTTCTCTTCTTCCGAGTCGCCGATATCCTTTAAGCTGATGCCCGTTTCTTTCGGGTAATTTTCCAGCAGCCAATTGAAGGTTTCGCGCAGTACACTGCTGTCCTGGCGGATATCAAGTGTCGTGAAGAAACAGCCGAAGGTCTGTACCTTCCGACGGAGGTCTTCAACGATTTCCACGAACAGCCCATCATGATTTTCACGAAGGACCCGGATAATCTCGGTCAGGTTGTGTAGGATCCGTTCAGTTTCATCTACCGGCTTTTCCACGGGATTGAAACTGTTCTCATAGAACAGCTCCTGCAATTCCTCCATGTAGCTTTCTACCCCACGGAAGGTAATGCGTCTTTTTACGATCCGGAAATCTCGGTAATAGCAGCGGAAAAGGATGGTGCGCAAGAGCGTAGCCACGCGTTTCGTGCTTTCCCATGTCACATTCGGGTTTCCGTCGCGGTCTCCTCCCGGCCAGAAGCCTAGTTCGATCAAATGATCGATGTCATCAGGACTGACCTCTAATTCGTTCTCTATCTTCGCTTGGATACCGGAAGCAACGCTATAGAATACGTTTTCCAGGTACCATGCCAAGCTGATTGCCTCATCCACTGGAGTAGGCTTCTGTTTATTGATAAATGGTGTTTTCCCCAATTGCTGCAAGAGCAGATGGATATTTGGGATATCATCTTTTTTCAAGTCATCGATTAAGTCGTTGATGATCGAGAGTACCGGCCCAGGATAGAACTGTGTCGGATGTGCCGTCAGCACCAAGCGTACGGAAAGATCTTTCAATCGGCTGACCACTTGCTTTTTCAATTGCGGGTTGGTCTGTGCCAACGTAAAGATAGACTCCATTCCACCGGATTCATCACTCTTCCCGACTTTCTTAAATGCGGAGTCTTCCACAGCATCGAACAGAACCACCTGTCGTTCGATATACTGGACGATTCGGAACAACAGATCCAAACGATCGTCCTCCTTTACGTACTGCTCATATTGCCCAAAAAAACTATCTATAATCTGTTCCGGAGAATGGTGTGCCTCTACGCCCTGTTCACAATGGTTCGTGAAGAAAGGGAGGATCGTACCGGTATGTTTTACCCGCTGAAATGGCAGGGTCAGGAACAAACTCTTGTACAAATCAAAGCGCGTAAGGACTTCATTCTGGAATACAGCTTTTTTTTGACTTAATCTCATATTCTTGTGGAGTGTGTGTTAGTTTGTAATTTGGAAAGTCTTTCCAGCACAAATATATAATTTTAATAGTAAATTCATTGAGTAATTGTAATTTTTACACTAACAATTGGGTTTTATTAATATTTTAATAACTTCAAATCTATAATATCTTAACATCTTTTTATTGTATATTGGATGTTTACCCCATTTAAATTAACCTAGGCTTGCGTATCTTTGTTTGCACACATGAAAAAAACCAAGGAATTAAGTAACTTCTTCTACAGTCAATACTTTGCTGATGGCCTTCGCATCACCATTGGCTGTATCGTTCCGATCATCATTTGCGCGGCATTGGACAAGATCCTGTTAGGGACTTACATTTCCCTTGGCGCATTATTAGTTGGCCTTTCCGATACCCCTGGCGCACCAGCCCATCGTCGAACGGGCATGATTGCCTGTTTCATCATCTGCCTGATCACTCAATTCATCACCGTATTGGTGAACGGCAATATCTGGCTGATGACCATCGTAATCGGCCTCCTTTGTTTTGTCTATTCCATGTTTGCCGTCTTCAATGCCCGGGCCGCCACTGTCGGTTCCATGGGCATCCTGATCATGCTGATTTATGTAGACGACCAGAACAGTTTTCACGATGAACTCATGTTCCTCCTGTATTTCACGACCGGTGGACTATGGTACATGCTGATCAGTTTCTCGATCACCCAGGCCAGACCTTACCGTCTTGCCCAACAGGAACTTTCCGAAACGGTCCGCCACGTCGGGGATTTCATCCGCCTGCGTGCAAATTTCTACGACACTAGAATCAATATCGACGATAATTACCGCAAACTCATCGATAAGCAGATCGAAGTGCATGAACACCAGGAGAACGTTCGCGACCTGCTGTTCCAGAGCAAGCGATCGATTAAAGATACAACGAAAATAGGTCGTTTCCTTACCTTAACTTTTAATGATATCGTAGACCTGTACGAACAGGCCATGACCACGCATTATGACTATGAGTTAATCCGGAAGGAATATGGGCACACGGGTATCCTGAAGGACTTCAAGCACCTACTGATCAAGACCGCCAATGAACTCGATCACCTGGCCTACCAGCTCAATGCGAACCGGGCGCCGAAACCGTTGTACAACTTCAAGGAAGATATCGAGTCCATCCTGCTGTCCATCGAGAAAATCGAAAGGGAGCAGAACATCAACAGCATTCCCTTGAAGAAGATCCTGATTAGCATCCGCCACATCAGTTCCTTTATTCACAACATTTACAATTACGGCGTTATCCGGCCGAACAATACGATCAAGAAACAGGAGATCGAGGAAGCCAACAAATTTATCCAGACCGAGCATATCGACCTGCGGAAATTGAAGGACAACCTTTCCATGGAATCCACGATATTTCGCCATGCCCTGCGGATGGCCGTCGTGATGTCCATCACGTACCTGGTGCTGAACGCGCAGTGGTTCAATATCGGTACCATGGGCAGTTACTGGGTACTCCTGACGATTATGGTGATCCTGAAGCCCGGCTTCGGGCTGACCAAGGAAAGGAATTTCCAACGGCTCCTCGGGACGATCATCGGCGGTATCATCGGGGCCATCATCCTGATGACGGTCCATTCCGAAATCGCCAGGTTTATCTTCCTGATCTTTTTCTTCCTGATTGCCTATAGCCTCTTCCGCGTGAATTACATTATGGCCGTCATGTTCATGACTCCCTATGTATTGATCATGTTGAGCTTTACCGGGCACAACACGTTTGACATCGCCAAGGAAAGGATCTTCGACACCTTCCTCGGGGGGATGATTGCCTTTATTTCCAGTTATATCGTCTTTCCGAATTGGGAGAGCTTTCAGATCAAGAACAATATCCGTCAACTGCTGATTGCCAATTACAACTACCTGGCGCAGGCGGTCCGGATCCTATCCGGGGAAGACATCAGCATCACCAGCTATAAACTGTCGCGCAAGGAGCTCTACATTGCCTCAGCCAATATGGGATCTACGTTCCAACGGATGCTCTCGGAGCCCAAATGGCGGCAGAAGAGCACCAAGGAAGCCAACCGGTTCGTAATACTGAACCACATCCTCTCTTCCTATGGCGCGACTTTGTTGACCCAATTGACGGAAGCGAAGAACAGTAACTACACAAAGGAGCACCTGATCATCCTGAAGAAGATCTTGAACAATTTGGCCAAATCCATCGAGGAAATCCCGGCCAAGGAGAACAGCAGCCCCTTCCAGCCTGTTTCGGATTTTCCGGAACTGACTCCGGACACGCTGGATCCTGTAGAAACGGATTTAATTACAGAACAATTGCAATTCTTAAATAAAATATCCGCAGATTTATACAAATCGACCTTGGATGTGATGGAAAAGGAAACCGCCATCCAAGCGCAAAAATTAGAGATAAGAAATGGATAACAGTATTGATATATTGATCGTAGGTGGTGGACCGATAGGCATTGCCTGTGGAATCGAAGCAAAGCGCAACAACCTTTCGCACGTAATCTTGGAGAAGGGATGTCTTACCAACTCCTTATACAATTACCCGATCAACATGTCTTTCTTTTCCACGTCCGAGCGATTGGAAATTGGCGACACTCCTTTTGTGACAACCAACCCGAAACCCAAACGGGCTGAAGCCCTGGAATATTACAGGCGGGTGGAGCGCAAATTTGACCTGAATACCCATCTATTCGAAGAAGTTATCGACATCAATAAAGTAGACGGCCTATTTCTGGTGACAACGAGTAAAACCTCTTATCGCGCTAAACATGTGATTATCGCAACGGGATTCTACGATATACCCATGTATTTAGGCGTTCCTGGAGAGGGGCTGCCCAAAGTACGCCACTATTATGACGATCCGCATTATTATGCCAAACAGAAGGTGGTGGTGGTGGGGGCCAGCAATTCGTCCATCGATGCTGCCCTGGAGACCTATCGGAAAGGTGCTGAAGTGACCTTGATCATCCGCGGGAAGGAAGTTAGCCCACGTGTCAAATATTGGGTACGTCCGGATATAGAGAATAGAATTGCTTTTGGTGAGATCAAGGCATACTACAATGCGAACATCACCAACATTACGGAAAGGGAGGTGGAATTCGATACGCCCCGCGGCAAGAAGGTCATTGAGAATGATTTCGTGCTGGCATTAACGGGCTATCGACCGAACTTTGAATTTCTGGAAAAAATTGGTGTTGAAATTCCTTTGCAAGCGCCTTGCATACCGCATCACAATCCCGAGACCATGGAAACCAATATCCCCAACCTGTACCTGGCGGGCGTGGTTTGTGGTGGTCTGAACACACACCTATGGTTCATCGAGAACTCCCGGGTGCATGCAAACCTGATCGTCAGCCACATCTTGAAGAGCGTTAACTCTTAAGACCGTTCAAAAATATTTTGGCAAGTTTCTGCTGTAAACCCAGGATATAGTCAAACTCTTCCTTGGATGGCGGCAGGAATAAGCTCTTCACTTCCTGAAGGATTCCCAAGCGCATACCCAATAGCGAAATCAATAAAATCTTGGCGGTTACTTCCACATCATCCACGACCAAGCCATCGTGCTTGATTCCCTTGCGAAGGATGGTACTGACCTGCTGGATTTCCTTTTCAAATAATTTCGGTAGGACTTCTTCCACGTCGGGTGGCAATTCACTGCGTAGGGAATACGCATACTCAAAGATGCTGTAGTTATCTTTGATGATCTGCAGGCGGGTGCTTAGGAAGGCATCCATCGCTTGGCACACACCGTTGGCATCCTCGATCTTCGCAGTGGTCTCCGTGATAATCTCATCCACGGCCATCTCAAAGACAGAGGCATACAACCTGTTCTTATCCGGAAAATAATAATACAATAGTGCTTTTGAAAAGGATAAATCTTGGGCAATCTCGGCCATTGTGGTTTTGGCTAGTCCAAAATGGGCAAACCTCCGTTTCGCCGCTTCCAAGATTTTCATTCGCTTCGCATCTGCATTTTTTGCCATCAGCAATTATTATTAGTTTATAAATTGTGCTTTAACTATATTTACACCCGAATTTGTAGGTTACCTAAGATAACTTAATTTTTCGAACTTTTAAAAGATTCGGTCAAAAAAATGAAAAGCATTATCCTTAAACAACAGCCACTTAACGCATTGAATTCTTTCGGAATCCAAGCGACGGCCCAAAAGTACGTAAAAGTTGAAGACGAAAGCATGCTTTCCAGCCTTTACGAGGACAAAGCCTTTGATTCCGAATTTTTTATTCTGGGTGGTGGTAGTAATGTCCTGTTTACCAAGGATTACCCGGGACTCATTGTGCACATGGCCAGTAAAGGCATCCAACATTTCATTGAGGGCAATCAGGTTTTCGTGACTGCTGAAGCAGGTGAAGTGTGGAACGACCTGGTATGGTACTGCATCGATCATGATTTCGCAGGCTTGGAAAACATGGCCCTGATCCCAGGGACAGTCGGCGCATCCCCTATCCAAAATATTGGTGCGTATGGCCAGGAGCTGATGCACATTTTCTACTCTTGTCGCGCATTTGATACCCAAACCGGTGAGTTCGTAACCTTCAACAATACCGAATGTCAATTCTCCTACCGGGACAGTATTTTCAAGCGTGAATATAAGGGCAGGTTCATCATCTGTAGCGTGACTTACAAACTGGACCTGTTCGGAAAAGTAAACACTAGTTACGGAGCGATTGAGGGTGAGTTGGCCAAGCGTGGAATCACGGAACCGACCATTCGTGATGTCGCCGAAGTGGTATCATTTATCCGTGTGGAAAAATTACCCGACCCCTCAACCATCGGAAACGCAGGTAGTTTCTTCAAGAACCCCATCATCAGCGCAGCGGAATTCCAAAAAATCGCAGCTGAACACCCTGAAATCGTACATTATCCCCTTCCGGATGGGCGTGAAAAATTAGCAGCCGGCTGGCTGATCGAAAAGTGTGGTTGGAAAGGTAAAGCTGTGGGTGAAGTAGCCGTCTGGAAAAATCAGGCTTTGGTGCTCACCAACAAAGGAAATGCCTCAGGGAATGCTATTTACGAAGTATCGTCTACTATTGTGGACGATGTGCGTACAATGTTTGGGGTACTTTTGGAACGCGAGGTAAACATCCTTTAAAAGTTTTCCACATTTTCGCCAACCGTTTATTTTTTTATTATAAAACAATAATTCCCTTTTTATTGACTTTCAACGCAGAAATTAAATTCTTTGCGCCTTACTTTTAACGAAAATCGGTAATTTTTTCTTATCGAATTCCACAATATTGTTTATTTCCAGCACAACTCTTGCATAAAATTGAACATATAGCATAATAATTCTTTCGATTGTTATCGCTTCTTTCAGAAGATCTGAAAAATCATTAACGAAACATTTAACTATACTATAATCGCTAATTGTATGAACAAGATCGAATTTAACCACATGGTCGTAAAACATTCGGAGTCGTTAAGAAGTTACGCAAGGAACTTTACCCGCGACAATGATGATGCCAACGACCTGGTACAGGACACCCTGCTTAAGGCTGTCACGTACTTCAAGAACTTTAGAGACGGCACAAACCTAAAAGGATGGTTGTACACCATTATGAAAAACACCTTCATCAACAATTACCGTCGCGTAGTCAAAACAAATTCCTTCATCACTAAGGAAGAAGAAATTTCTCAAACTAACTTGGTCGTATCCGCAACCAAGAACAATGGTGAAGACAAATTTATCATGGAAGATATCAACCACGCGCTATCCAAGCTTTCGGATGAATATTATGTTCCATTTACCATGTATTTTGAGGGGTACAAATACCATGAAATTTCGGAGCATCTCCAAATCCCGATCGGCACGGTAAAAACACGTATCCACGTGGCAAGAAAATCAATGAAGAAGACGTTGACTGCCTACAAGTTCAAGGAGAACTAGTCGTTATTTAAATCACACTGACGGTGGATCAGGGAATGGATCCCATATAACCCTTCCTTCACAAACCGACAATCACAAATAAGCAAATTCGAGATAAGCTTATTCGCTTATCTCGAATTTTGATAGTTTTACAAAGGCCTGTATACGGTCAGAAATCTCTTCTTTTGTTAAGTTCTGCAAGCGTTCTGTACCGAATTTCTCTACACAGAATGAAGCCAAGGCAGATCCGAAGATCAATGCATTTTTCATATTGGTAAAGTTTACGGATTGCAATTTCGCAAGGTATCCGATGAAACCACCTGCGAAGGAATCCCCTGCCCCAGTTGGATCGAATACATCCGCCAATGGCAATGCCGGTGCTGAGAATACCTGTCCCTCACCGAACAATAAAGCACCGTGCTCACCTTTTTTAATGATTAGGTATGCCGGCCCCATCTGAAGGATCTTTTCCGCTGCTTTCACCAAGGAATATTCTCCTGACAACTGACGTGCTTCCGCATCGTTGATCGTCAAGACGTCCACTTTCTTAAGCACTTCACGCAATTCGTCCATCGCTACATCCATCCAGAAATTCATGGTATCCAGAACGACCAATTTAGGCTTGTTCTCCAAACGTTCCAAAGTTGCCATCTGAACCGCTGGTGTCAGGTTACCCAACAACAGGTATTCGCAATCTTGGTAGGACGCTGGAACCTTAGGATCAAAATCCGCCAATACATTCAGCTCGGTTACCAAGGTATCGCGGCTGTTCATGTCATTGTGGTACTTTCCGGACCAGAAGAAAGATTTCCCGCCAGGAATAATCTCGACACCTTCCACATCAATGCCTTTGGAGGTCAGGATGTTCAGGTTCTCATCACCAAAATCCTCTCCAATTACGGAGATCAATTTAACTTCAGGATATAGATAGGATGCCGCCAAACCAGCGAATGTCGCTGCACCACCTACGATTTTGTCGGTCTTGCCAAAAGGAGTTTCAATGGCATCGAATGCAACTGTTCCAACGATTACTAAACTCATGGATTCAAATATTATATAAAAAAAATGCCGGCTATTGCCGGCTTGTTTTAATCTTGCTCCTGAAGCTGGGCTCGAACCAGCGACCCTCTGATTAACAGTCAGATGCTCTAACCAACTGAGCTATTCAGGAATTCAATAGATGAGATAGCCTCATCTTGAAAGTGGTACAAAAATAGAGTTTTAATATGTAATCCGCAAAAAAATATTGAAATTTTTAATGCTACACAGCCAATATTTCCGTAACCGGTTAATTTTCAATAAAATTACCTCATCTATTGATTTTTCTTAAATATACCTGTTGATGAGATTCTCGAGGAATTCCTGTTTTCCACTGCGGATTTCAGGCTCCCCCTGGGCGATGGCGTAGTCGCGCAGATCCGTCAGGGACAGTTTTCCACTTTCGTATTCCGCACCTTTTCCGGAATCAAAACTCGCATAGCGATCCGCACGGATCTTGCGGTAATCGGAATGTTCCAAGATATTGTCCGCAATGACCAAGGCCCTCGCAAAGGCATCCATGGCGCCTATATGTGCATAGAATAGATCTTCCGGATCGGTGGAATTCCGACGGATCTTGGCGTCGAAATTCACGCCTCCACCCTGCAGGCCACCGGCCTCCAGAATGATCAACATGGACTCCGTCAATTCGTTCAGGTCATTCGGAAACTGATCCGTATCCCAACCGTTCTGATAATCTCCGCGATTGGCATCAATGGACCCCAACAGCCCAGCATCCGCAGCGACCTGCAGCTCATGCTGGAAGGTATGTCCGGCCAAAGTCGCATGGTTCACTTCAATATTCAGTTTGAAGTCCTCCAGCAGGTCGTATTGACGCAGGAAGGAAATCACTGTTGCTGCGTCATAATCGTATTGGTGCTTGGTCGGTTCGCAGGGTTTCGGCTCGATAAAGAAGGTGCCTTTGAACCCCTGCCCCCGGGCGTAGTCTTTCGCTGTGTGCAGAAAACGGGCTAGATGCTCCTGCTCACGTTTCATATCTGTATTCAAAAGGGTCATATAACCTTCCCTACCGCCCCAAAAGACATAGTTCTCACCCTTTAGCGCGATCGTCGCATCCAGAGCCGCCTTTACCTGCGCACCGGCATGCGCCAGTACGTGGAAGTCCGGATTCGTGGAGGCTCCATTCATATAGCGTTGATGGCTGAAGAGGTTCGCTGTCCCCCAGAGCAACTTGATGCCGCTGGCGGATTGCTTCTCCTTGGCATATTCAACGATCTCACCCAAATGGGTGTCATTGGCTTTAATATCATTTCCGTAGTCCACCAGATCCACATCATGGAAGCAATAATAAGGCAGCCCCAATTTGGTCATAAACTCAAAGGCTGCATCCATTTTATCCTTCGCCCTACCTATGGTATCGGCTTTCTTATCCCAGGGAAACACATGCGTCGGTCCTCCGAAGGGATCCGACCCGTCGCCGTTGAAGGAATGCCAATAGGCACAGGCAAACTTGAAATGTTCTGCCATTGTCTTTCCGCCGATCTTCCTATTCGCATCGTACCAACGAAATGCTAACGGATTATCCGATTCAACCCCTTCAAACTTTATCTGTCCGACAGTTTTAAAATACTCCTTTTCTCCTAATAGTACGTTCATATGTTAGATTGATTTAATTTCTGATTCAATGCTTGCAGCCAACTGCTGTAGAGCTCCTCATACCGCGTTGATTGCTGGGGTTCGATGGTGCCTTTCCGCTTCAGTCCTGCTACGGCCTCCCGTTTATCCCGGAAAATCCCGGCACCGATTCCGGCACCAAGGGCAGCCCCAACACTGCCATCCTGCTCATAAAGCTCAACCGCAACCTGGTTTACATCCGCAAAGGCCTGTTGGAACAGCGGGCTGAGGAACATATTGGCATGGCCCGCTTTGATGACGGTGGGATGGATATCATTCTCCCGGATGATATCCAGGCCATACCGAAACGAACAGGCAATCCCTTCCTGCACCGCTCGCCAGATATGGGCGGCACTGTGGCGCACGAAATCAAGGTTCTCCACATGCCCATGAATAGTCTTATTGTTCAGCATCCGCTCGGCACCATTCCCAAAGGGCAGCACTAAGATGCCTTCGGAGCCAACTGCGATTTGTGCAGCTTCTGCATTGATTTCGGCATAGGACCGTTCCGCACCCGTAAGTTTTCGGATCCAACTGTTCTGTATGCCGGTTCCGTTGATGCAGAGCAGCACACCGATATTCGTCTGCCCATCCGAATGCCCAACATGCGCAAAGCTGTTCACCCTGGACTCCCGATCATAGAGCAGGTGGTCGGCAACGGCATAGATTACACCCGATGTACCGGCAGTCGCCGCAACCTCACCAACATCCAGCACCCCTAGGGATAAGGCATTGTTGGGCTGGTCACCAGCTTTATAGCTAACGACAGCCTCGGAAGAAAGTCCCAATTCCTGGGCAACTTCTGGAGCAACCTTTCCGTAAACGGAAAAAACAGGTTGGATGTCCGGAACCAATTCCCGGTCGATGCCGTAATGATCCAGAAGACGATCCGATAGGCTATCCTGTTCAAAATCCCATAGGATACCTTCGGAAATCGAGCTCGGGTTGGAATTGATCTCCTGCGTCAATCGCATGCTAATAAAATCGCCCGGAAGCATAAATTTGTAGATGCGGCTATAGATTTCCGGTTCATTTTCCTTTACCCAAGCCAATTTTGAGGCTGTAAAGTTACCCGGCGAATTCAGGTGGGACTGCAAGAACCCTGCATGTTGCAGCGTTTCAAACGCTGTATTCCCGATCTCAACAGCCCTGCTGTCGCACCAAATAATGGCGTTTCGCAGTGGCTGCAGCGCACGATCCACCAGTACGAGCCCATGCATCTGATAGGCAATACCGATGGCCTGGATATCCTTGGGGTTATACAGTTCCTCCGCATTGGCCTTCAGTATAGCTTTCTTCGTATAAGTCCACCAGCGTTCTGGATCCTGCTCTGCCCAACCCTTTTGGACGGAGATGATCTCCGCCTCCGTTTCCGGATATTGGGCGGACGCGACTTTCGAACCTGTGGCCGAGTCGACGATGGAAACCTTGATAAATGAAGTGCCTAAATCTATTCCGAGTAGCAGCATAATAGTTTATAGTGGTTGAGTTGATGCTACAAGATAATTCATTTTTTTGGAGAAGTATGCACGCCATTCCAACAAAATCAGCTAAAAAACATGCTAAAAGAATCCTTGTGTGCTACTGGTGTAAAGCAAATCAAGTGCTAAACCTATCTCCAACCTATGTATCGCCCTTTTTTAGCTAAAACAATCGTTTGTTTACTGACTAAAACGTTTTCGTAAATATTATCGAGAAAGTTATGCCATGGCCTATAATTAATTTTCTATACTTGTGTTAAATAACCGAAAAACTTTAAACCTAACCACTGCTGATTATAAACTGAAGAATCAATTTTTAAGCAGGATTTGGTTAACAGAGAAACTTACTAGCCAAGTGCAAATTGCGATGTAACCCGCTCCATGTTGATAGGGATTTTACCGCAAAACAGGCGCTTAAAAAATGCAACCAGATGAAAAGAAAAACCATTTTACAATCGATCAGTACCCTCTCCTGTATGTTGTTGCTCGGCACGTCGGCATTTGGCCAAAAGACGGACGACAAAGGCTTCAGACCCCTATTTGATGGCAAATCCCTCCAAGGCTGGAAGGCCGTGGGTGGCGATGCGCCCTACACTATTGAAGACGGTGCAATCGTTGGTCGGATGACAAAAGGTACCCCCAATTCCTTCCTGATTACGGAAAAGGATTATGGCGATTTCATCCTGGAACTGGACGTTAAGCTGGAGGGCAACCAGACCAATTCGGGAATTCAGACCCGGAGCCATATCGATATGAACCAGAACAATGGGAAAGGTCGGGTCTATGGACGCCAGATCGACATTGATCCGGCGGCACGGGCATGGACCGGCGGCGTGTACGATGAGGCTCGCCGTGGCTGGATATACCCTTTGGAATTGAACGAAAAAGCCAAGACAGCCTATAAGCAAGAAGAATATAACCACATCCGCATTGA
Source organism: Sphingobacterium lactis (assembly GCF_011046555.1). Classification (NCBI taxonomy): domain Bacteria; kingdom Pseudomonadati; phylum Bacteroidota; class Sphingobacteriia; order Sphingobacteriales; family Sphingobacteriaceae; genus Sphingobacterium; species Sphingobacterium lactis. The sequence goes on along the minus strand of NZ_CP049246.1, from coordinate 1,739,084 downwards.
AGCAATCGGCAATGAGCTGCGCTCTTGGGTCAACGGCGTTCCTGCCGCTTACGTGGTGGACACGGTAGATGCATCCGGATTTATCGGCCTTCAGGTGCACAGCATTCCCGATGAACTGGATGGTAAAAAGGTTTATTTCAAAAATATCAAGATCAAAACGGAAAACCTGAAACCGAGTCCGTATAGCAAAGATCAATACATCGTTAACCTGACACCGAATGCGTTAAGTCCGAACGAAAAGGCTGCCGGCTACAAATTGCTGTTCGATGGGAAGACCACCAAAGGATGGACCGGTGTACGCGGAAATGGTTTTCCAACAAAGGGATGGGAAATCAAGGATGGCGCCATTAAGGTACAGAAATCCGATGGTGCCGAATCCACCAACGGCGGAGATATCATCACCAAAGATCAATACGCGGTATTTGATCTGTCCTTTGAGTTCAAATTGACACCGGGCGCCAATTCGGGCGTAAAATATTTCGTCACCCTGAAAGAACAGACTTCAGGTTCGGCGATCGGTCTGGAATACCAGATCTTGGACGACAAACTCCACCCCGATGCCAAACTGGGGCGGGATGGCAACAGGACCTTGGGCTCGCTCTATGACCTGATCACTTCCGAAAAACCGAATGTCTCCAAAAGAAACATCGGTGAATGGAATCGCGGCCGACTTGTTGTGGACGGCAATAACCTGGTCACGTACTACCTGAACGGTGCCAAGATCCTCAGCTATACGCGCGGGTCCAAGGAATTCCGTGATCTGGTGGCCATCAGCAAATACAAGGATTGGGATCGGTTCGGCGAAGCGGAAAAGGGGCATATCCTGCTTCAAGATCATGGCGATGAAGTATATTTCCGATCCATCAAAGTCAAGAAAACAAAGTAAAACCTAAACATAGCTATCATGAACCATTACTTATCACGCCGTAGTTTTATCAGCAGGTCCATCCTTGCCGGTGGTGCCGTACTCCTTTCGAATAGCGTACTGGGAAAGGTAAACTTAGCCGCTGCCAACGAGCGGGTCAACTTGGCCTGTGTGGGCATCGGTAACCGAGCGAACGAAATTATCAAAGAATTCTATAAAACGGGGCAGTGTAACATCGTCGCGCTGTGCGACGTGGACATGGGCGCCAAACAGACACAGGAAATCATCAAGATGTTCCCCGATGTGCCACGCTTCCAGGATTTCCGGAAGATGTTCGACGCCATGGCGAATAAGATCGATGCAGTAGTGGTCGGTACCCCCGACTTCTCCCACTTCGCCATCACCATGCTCGCGCTGGACCTTGGAAAACACGTATATGTGGAAAAACCGATGGCACGCACCTTCACCGAGGTGGACCTGATGATGCAGAAAGCCGCGAAGAACCCCAAATTGGCCACCCAAATGGGAAACCAAGGCCACAGTGAGGCCAATTATTTCCAATTCAAGGCCTGGAAGGATGCCGGTATCATCAAGGACGTCACCCGCATCGACGCACACATGAACAGCCCACGACGCTGGCATGGGTGGGATCCCAACATCAAGGGGTTCCCTTACCCTGAGCGCATTCCCGAGACCCTGGATTGGGAGATATGGCAAATGCAGACCCTTGGACACGATTACAACAAGGATTTTGTGAATGGGCAATGGCGCTGTTGGTTCGACTTTGGCATGGGTGCCTTGGGCGATTGGGGCGCGCATATTCTGGATACCGCACATGAGTTCCTGGACCTAGGGCTGCCAACGACTGTGGAAGCCGTAAAGCTGGATGGGCATAACTCCTACTTCTTCCCGATGTCCTCCACCCTGAAGTTCCATTTTCCGAAACGCCGGAACATGCCGGCCGTGGACATCAATTGGTACGATGGACTGGACAATCTACCGGAAATCCCACAGGGCTACGGTGTATCCGGACTTGACCCGAATATCCCGCCACCGAGCACGGGTAAGCTGGAAGCCGTAAAATTGAATCCCGGAAAGATCATCTATGCCAAGGACACCATTTTCAAAGGCGGTTCCCATGGCAGCACGCTGCAGATCATCCCCGAACAGAAAGCCAAGGATATGGCATCGAAACTTCCGGAGGTACCGGCAAGCCCATCGAACCATTTCGCCAACTTCCTGAACGCCTGCCGCGGTACCGAGAAAGCACGTTCGTCATTTGCCATCGCCGGTCCGCTCAGTCAAGTTTTCTGCCTCGGTGTGATCACGCAAAAACTGAACTGCAAGCTGGAATTCGATCCGAACACCAAACAGGTCACCAACCACCGTTTTGCCAACGAGATGCTCGTAGGGCCTCCACCGGCGAAAGGTTGGGAACAATATTATACCGTCTAACACACCTACTAAAACAAACAAACTCAACTCAGGGTGACCAAATGGTCACCCTTTTCTTATCCTTTTTCCTTTTGCGCACAACCAAATGCCAATTCAGCTGTTTTAAGGGAAAGGAGAATCTTATGAAAGCAATCTGGACGGGGGCCATTGGTTTTGGCCTGGTGAATATTCCCATCAAAATCTATTCGGCTACACAGAGCAGCAGCCTGGACCTCGATATGTTGGACCGCAAGGATGGCGCACGCATCAAATACAAGCGCGTCAATGAGGAGAGTGGCAAGGAGGTCGAGTGGGACAATATCGTAAAAGGATACATGCTGAAGGACAAATACGTCGTCCTGGAGGATGCCGATTTTGAGGAAGCCATGCCCGAGAAGAATAAAATGGTCAACCTGCAGACCTTCGTCAAATTGGAGGAAATCGATAGCATTTACTTTGATACCCCCTATTACCTGTTACCTCAGAAAGCAGGCGAAAAAGCGTATGCCCTCTTGTACAAAGCCCTACAGAAGAGCAAGATGGCTGGATTGGGCACCTTCGTGATGCGCAGTTCCGAGAATTTAGCCATTGTCAAGCCATCCGATAACGTATTGGTGCTCAACAAGATCAGGTTTCAGGAAGAAATTCGGGAGGTGGAGGACCCCATCAATGTCAGCGGCATCAAGATCAGTAAGGCCGAAATGGACATGGCCATGCAATTGATCAAGATGAACAGCAAGGAATTCGACATTTCTGCCTTCAAGAACGAATACAGCAGTGAGCTGCTCAAGATCATCAAGGCCAAGAGCAAGGGAAAACGGGCCACCATCCGCAAGATCAAGGTGGAGAACACAAAGGCTACGGACCTGTTGGAGAAACTGAAGGCAAGCCTCGGTTAGAAGCTCTGGATGACCTTTTTGATATCCACGGGCTTGTCCCAGATATCGGCCCAGGGATCCGGAACTTTACCGATTCGCTCCTGGATGGTCTGTATGGTAAAATCTTCCATTCGGAGGTCATGCGTGACCTCTTCCCAATCCAGGGGCGTACTGACGGTTGCCGCAGCTTTTGCCCGTAGGGAATAGGGCGCCACCACGGTCTGCCCCCTCCTATTCTGCAGGAAGTCGAGATAGATCAGTCCTTTTCGCTTCTTGGTATCCCGTACCAAGCTTGTCGTTTCGGGGTGCTGTGCATGGATAAACTCTGCAATCAACTGCACGAAATTCCGCACTATCTCATACTCGAATTTCTTGCCCACGTAAAAGAATATATGGAGCCCTGTAGATCCCGATGTCTTGATAAATGCATCGATCTTGGCCTCATCGAGAATGCCACGCGCCGTATTGGCGACATCGATCAGTTCTTCCCAGGAGGCTCCGTTCGGATCCAGATCCAATACCCCAAATTCGGGCTGTTCAATCTTCTTGAAATCCGACAGCCAAGGATGGATCTCGATCGAACCCAGGTTGGCGATATACAGCAACGTTGCCTTATCGTTGCAGATCAGGTAATCCACCTGCTTCTCGCCTTCCTGCGAAATAATGGATGTGGTTTTCAGCCAGCTGGGGATCTTTTCCGTATCCACGTCCTTATGGAAGAAACTCTTCCCATCGACGCCATCCGGAAATCGGCGCATCGATATCGGCTTATCTTTCAAGTAAGGCAGGATATAGTCCGCCATGTCTTCGTAATAGGCGAGCATTTCCCCTTTTGTGATGTTCCCATCGGGCCAGTACACTTTGTTGAGGTTTGTCAGTGCCACTTCTTTCTTACCGAATGTAAGGGTTTTCTTTTCTGCACCGGAATCCTTCGTTACCGTATCTTCAATCTTTACGTCCTTCATGTCTTTATCGGTTCTTAATGTTTTGAAAACGGGATGCCGCAGGTGGCGATCCATGGTCCATTCGGAATAGTACACCTCGCACACCAATGTCGGCGCCAACCAGGTGACGGTACGTTCGTTCGCCACGACCGTATCCGTCGAAAATGGCTTTGTCTTGCGCACCTGCTTGACCATGCGCTCGTGCAGTTCTTTCAGGCTACTTTCCGTGAAACCTGTGCCGCAGTTGCCGATATAGCGCAATTCCCCATCCAGCATGACCCCCAGTACCAACGCCCCGAAATAGGAGCGCCCGCCCTGAGGCTTTGTAAAGCCACAGATAATCGCTTCCTGGGCATTGCGCAATTTTATCTTGAGCCAGTTATCGTTGCGTTTCCCAAACTTGTAGGTACTTGAAGCCAATTTGGCTATGATCCCTTCCCAGCTGTGCTTCGCTGCAAAATCCAACAGTTCATTAGGAGGCATTTCCAAGGCCGCTACCGGCTTGAGGAATTCGGAGGCATATTTCTTCATGAGGAGTGTCAGCACTTCCTTACGTTCGTTCAGGGCAAACGTATGGAGCGGAGAACCATCCATATAGAGCAGGTCAAATACGTAGTACCGCAGATTGAATTTCATCGGGATTGGTTCTCCAGACTGCAGGTATTGGAATTGGGCCCGCTCCTGCTGGTCCTCGATGACGATCTCACCATCCAGCACCAACTGGTGCGGAATCTTTTTCAACGCCTTCACCAAGCTCGGAAATTTGCCATTCAGCGAATTTCCGTTCCTGGACACCAGTTTCACCGACCCGCCATCGATGGCCGCAAGGGCGCGGAAGCCATCAAACTTCTTTTCGTAGATCCAATCTGCCGTATCGGGAATATTTTTGCTGAGCTTGGCCAGCATGGGCAGAAGGTTATCCTCCATCTTGGCCGAACCACCCGCATCTGGTTCATCCTCATCCTGATCATCTTCCCTTACGGACTTTTTTCCGAGATGATCCTCCGCATCATAGGGCTTATCCACGCTATAGGCATCGGCATGCTTGATGAGAAGCCAGTTTTCATCCCCCTTTCCCTTCATGCGCACCAGGGCAAACTCGCCTTTCAAAATTGTTCCGTTCAGGACAAACTTGATATTGCCTTCCTCCCAGGACTTCAAAAAGGCGCGCTCATCTTTATCCTCCAGATAGCTGAACGTCCCGGAATCAAAGATCATGACCTCGCCGGCGCCGTAATTCCCCTTGGGGATAGACCCTTCAAATCCGGCATAATCCATAGGATGGTCTTCAACCTGCACCGCTAAGCGCTTATCCTTGGGGTAGAGCGACGGTCCTTTGGGGACGGCCCAACTCTTCAATGCGCCATCGATCTCCAGCCGGAAATCATAGTGCAGGCGGCGTGCCTCATGCCGCTGCACCACAAATATGGGTGCGGTGGACTTTCCGGCAACCTTCTTGCCTTTGGGCTCTCGGGTTTCCGAAAAATCTCGCTTCCGATTGTATTCTTCCAAGTTTTTCATGCTGTTTATTGAACAACCGAATACCGCAATGGTTTGTTTCCGAGGAGAGGTGGTCGGGGAAAGACAAAAACAAGAAAATCGATCGGAGCGATTTAAGGCGTTTTAAGCGACTTTGAGGAGCGGGGCGCCGAAGTGGTCGTTAAAGAGAAAAAGATGCAGCGGAGGGGATTAAAAGTGCCGGTATGGAGGTTTGGAGATGTGTTCGATTGAGGTAATATGAAGTTATAGTGAGATGTGCTAGCGAGAGGTGTGGCGCGAACCACCGGAGCGGTGGAATTCGAATGCCTACGGTAATTCTTGGGGAACCAGTCCGGCAATGCTAGCGCAAGTGTTGTACGCGGGGCAATGCGTGTTGAGTCTTTTGTGCCTAAGGCATGTTTTTCGGCACCAGTCCGCCACCGCTCAGGCCACAACAAAAGACTGGCGCCAGCGGCATGTTTTGCAGGGGCGGTTGAGGTGAGGGAGGAAACGGCGCAGATCGCGCGCCGTTTCCTCCCTCACCTCAACCTTTATTCAACATTCTAAACACGCTAGCGCAAGTGTTGTGCGCCGGGCAATTAGCAGTGGGTCACTTGCGCTCAGGCATGCGCTTATAGTTACACCCCTCTGGGGTTGCACGGTCTCTCCGATTATGTACTAAAATAGTTGCACCCCTCCGGGGTTGGATAGTGTGATAAACATTTTTTTTGTTTTTCTGGCGCAATGGGTTTGCGGATGCCTATGAAATTTTAGTGCAAAATCCTCACTCCATAAGCGGTCTGCTATCCGCCACGTAACCCCGCTAGGGGTGTCTCTAAAATAGTTGCACCCCTCCGGGGTTGGATAGCGTGATAAAAGTTCATTTTTTTGTTTTGCCAGCACAATGGATTTGCGGATGCCTATGACATTTTTTAGTCCTAAATCTCAATAATATAAAGCCGTTCTGCAATATCCATATTATATCCGCCATGCAACCCCGCTAGGGGTGTCACTATTTTAGAACCAGCCAAAATCAACCCCTACAACCCCAGAGGGGTGTAACCCACGCTACCGCAAATGTTCCGCGCGGGGCAATGAGCGGTGGGTCACTTGTGCTCAGGCATGCGCCAGTACATCACCCATTATATGACAGCACAACCGCAAATCCAGCAGTCCCCACCTAAACCACCTAATTAATCGTTTAAACGCCAAATTTAATAAACTTACAAATTCACATATATAAACCACATTATCAACCACTTAAGACAATATTAAATTTAAAAACCCGATAATAACGTTGGTACCTTGTCCGACATGAGTCCGAGGTGAGAGCGTACTGAGAGCGTGGTGAGAGCGTGCCTATAGGACGGTCTCACCACGGTAACAGCGCGGCCGCATCTCGGATGCACCTCAGACAAGGTCCAACCGTCTTTTATTTTAGTATTCTGAGTTTTGGAGGTTATGAAATCCATAGCTATATGGACCAAACGACAAAAACATCGCATGGCAAGAGCGTGTCTGCGGTTTGTATTTGATAAGAAAATCGGGGAATATTTAGAATATTGGCAAATTTCGGCCAAGACGCCAAAACAAGGATAACGTGTTAAATATAAGCATTTTAAGACGAAAAATGCAAGAAAAATTCGCCATAAAATATCGGTTTCCTACCCGAAATTCCATTTCGCGCGTACTACTGTAAATTTTCAGAAAGATCGTGCTTGGCGGTGCATTGCCGCGGGCCAGCGGGGTCACAAAAGGGCTGAAAAAGAAAAAAGCTCAGCGTAATGCTGAGCTTTTTGTTGCTCCTGAAGCTGGGCTCGAACCAGCGACCCTCTGATTAACAGTCAGATGCTCTAACCAACTGAGCTATTCAGGAGTTTAAACCGTCCCTTTCGTTTTCGGTGATGCAATTATCGGAAGATTCACCGAGAAGTGCAAATATTTTTAAGCGTTTTTTCGCAAGTTATTCAGAACCAATTAGAATAATTAGTACATGATATCCTGGAGGATGTAGGTTGCGAAGCTGAAGTAAATTACTAAGCCTGTTACGTCCACCAATGTGGATACGAATGGTGCAGATGAACTTGCCGGGTCCGCACCGAAGCGCCGAAGGATGAAGGGCAGCATGGAGCCGACCAAGGATCCCCAGAGCACGACTCCCACCAGGGAGCAGCCGATCGCCAGACCGTACAGCGGCCAGTCGGCACCGTAGGTCGATTGGATCGCTTCCTCAGCTCCGATCCGGAAGAACCCAAGAAGCCCGAGGATAATTCCGAGCAAGGTTCCGGAAAGAAACTCACGTCGCATGACCAACCACCAATCGCGCAGGGTCACCTCACCCATGGCCATGGCCTGGATGATCAGGGTCGATGCCTGCGAACCGGAGTTACCCCCGCTGGACATGATGACCGGCATGAGCAGGACAAGGATGGTCGTTAGGCGAGCTTCGTAATGTTGGAGCACGTTGAAGGTCAAGAGCTGTCCGAGGAAAAGGACGATCAACCAACCGGCGCGTTTTTTCACGAGGTGGAAAATCGACACATCCAGGTACGGCTCATCCAAGGCCTCTGTACCCCCGAAGCGCTGCATGTCTTCGGTATACTCTTCGTTGGCTACCCAGAGGATATCATCGATCGTCACGATCCCCAACATGATGTCCTGTTCGTCCACCACCGGGAGCGCGACACGGTTGTTCATCCGGAAGATGTTCACCGCTTCCTCCTGCGGGTCGTTGGCGCGGAGAGAGATCAGCCGGTTGTCGATCAGGTCGGAGACCACGGCCTCCGGATCCGCGATCACGATGTCCTTGATCCGAACGTCATCGATCAGCTTACCATCGGCATCGATAACATAGAGCACATCGATCGTCTCGGATGCCGAACCATAGCGACGGATGTGATCCAACACCCTTGGCATCGTCCAGTGTTCTTTCACGGTGATGTAGTCGGGCGTCATCAGACGACCGACCGAATCTTCGGGATAGCCCAACAGCGAAAGTGCCTCTTTCCGCTCCTCCGGAGTCAGGAGAATAATGAGCCTTTTTACGACATCACCAGTCAGCTCCGAGAAGAAGGAGGTACGGTCATCCGGAGGCATCTCATTCAAGAGCTCTCGGATTAAATTCGCCGGTAATTTTTTGAAGATTCTTTCTTGGGTGGGGAAGTCCAAAATACGGAAAACATTAACCGCTCTTTTGAGACTTAAGGTTTCTAAAAATAGAGGACCGTATTCGGGTAACTCATCGATCAATTCCTCGACATCCGAAATATTCAGTTCGTTCAAATAATCCGCAAGCTCGGTCTGATCACCACGTTCAATCAACTGCTCTACATGAGCAACAAGCATTGCTAATTCTTCCATACGCCTCCTTTATTTTTGTAATCCTACATGGGTCCGAAAATCGTTTGTGCAAAAGTCGTTTTTTTTAACCGGATAATATAATTAAATTTTAACGACCCCTTGGTCACCACGACTACACCAAAAACAACAGCGGCAACCAATAAGAAAAACATGCCACAATGACAGCTAAATAAACGAACACAAAACCCACGTCCATTCCCTCATTTGGAGTCAAGAAATACAAAACCCAGAACATCCCATTCGACAAAAGAAAAATCCGACCAATTTTTTGCCGCGCCACCAAAATCAAAATCTGGGCAAGGCTGCAGTAATTTAATTCGACCTATTCAGTAGGCTATTTTCAAAATTCCAATTCACCGTTAACGCTGACCCTTACACCACACAGAAAAATCTTGTATATTCTAACTATTTAACATACATTTACAACACAAATCAAGAGCAGCTATTTTATTCACAATCACGGGATAAAACAAGCATATTAACCGTAAAATCAACAGAAAATAACAAATTTATAAAACAATATATGAATCTATTTTTCAATATTTTACAAAATATAAATGAATTTAAAATTCACAAAAAATACGCTATTTTTACTAAAATATTTAGCAAATGAGGTTTTTAAGGTTTTTTACACGTCATAAACAATTATTTATCAGTATTTTATGTGTTTTTATATCAATAATAAATATACAACATACAAAATCACAGATAATTAACACCGACCAGGCCCCTGCATCCATTCAATGGAGACAGATTTCAACGACCAATTTCCAATTGATTTATCCATCATCCTTTGAAAGTTCAGCCTCCCTCCTCGCCCAGCAGATCGATCAGATGATCGTCTTTTCAAAAGCGCAGCTTGCATCTAAACCACGAAAGATTTCCATAATTCTTCACGAAAATAACATTGAACAGAATGGATTTGCCCAGTTGGCACCTCGGAAAGTTGAAGCATTTTCTACGCCCGGGCCGGCCAGTGATAACGTGGCGTGGTTACCAAACTTAGTGCAACATGAGCTCAGACATGTGGCACAATTTGACAAATTGACAGGCAAGATAAAGGGGCCTTTTTTCGAACAATTGGCCCTTGCTCTCTATGGTCTTCACCTTCCAGCTTGGTACTTTGAGGGTGATGCCGTCTCCATTGAAACGGAATATTCAACAGGGGGACGAGGCCGAAGCAGTACCTTTCTGATGCCGCTCCGGACCAACATCCTCTCGGGTAGAGACTACAGTTTCAGCAAGAATATCTTGGGTTCATTCAAGGACCTTACCCCCTCCTACTATGCTACAGGTTACAGCATGAACACCTACCTGACGAATGCTTTTGGATACGCCGTAAAAGAGCAAATCATGGAAGACATGCGCCGCCATTTGGTGCGTCCATTCACCTTCAATCGGGCATTAAAAAAAGCAACGGAATTGCGTGCTCGGAAGCTCTATCTTGCGACGATGGACTCCCTGAAATCACAATGGAAAAAGGAGGAAATCGGAGAAGAACCGACCCTACTTTTGGCGCGAAAATCTCGGTATCCGACCCATGATTACCTCCCTCAATCGAACACATCAGGTGCCCTTTTTACCCTTGTTTCATCGCCGGAATTCATCCCGGAAATCCGAAAAACCAACAACGGAAAGGAGGAAATCTTGGTGAAAATCGGCTATCAATTGACGCCATATTTCCATGTAAACGATCAATTTTTGGTATGGGACGAGCTCCGCAAAGATGCTCGATATGGAAAGCAAACGTATAATATCATCCGGATTTTGGACCTAAAAACAGGCAAAACGACGGACCTTTCCAAGAATTCCCGGTTTTACAGCCCTATAATAAGCGCAAATTCCGAAAAGGTATATGCGGTCCATGTCGACGAAAACAACGTCTCCAGCCTCTTCTATATCGACCGTTTTACCAAAAAGCAGGAGAAAATCATCGAATTTCCGGACCAAATCCTGATCCAACAGCCGAGTTTGCGGGCCGATGGGCGGGCCCTTACAGCGATTGCCATTGGTCCAAAAGGCACCAATATTCTGGAAATTGACTTGGAAACCAAGCAGTGGAAAGCCCTATTCCCATGGAAAAATCAAGAGTATCAACGCCCGATCTACTACGGAAATGACCTTGTTTTCAAGGCGCAATTCGGCAACATCGACAACCTATTTCGCTATGCAACCGCGGAAAACAAGCTCTATAAAATCACGGATGCAGCCTTTGGCGCGTTCTACCCAAGCACCGATTCGAGCGGCAAAATACTGTATAACGACTATCAATTTGACGGCTATAAGGCAGCCGTATTGGATAAAATCGGCGCTGTAGGCACCCCAATTTCACCGGATTTCGAAGCAAAACCGACCCTCGATCGGAACATAAATTCCCTTCCTGAGGCATTTCCGGATACTGCAGCCCAGGTGTTTTCCAGCAAAAAATACAGTACCTGGAGTGACTTTTTCAACTTCCACAGCTTGAGTTTAAGCAGCAATAACTTTGAAAGTTTTGACAATTATCGCCCTGGCATCTTCTGGTTGGCGAACGATCTGCTGAATACTTCGCAGCTGAAATTGGGCTACGAGTACGACCTAGAAATCGAAAAAAGCAGCTATTCGGCCGAATTGATCTACCAGAAATACTACCCGAAATTCACGTTGGCCTATACCAATCGCGGCCAGATCGACTATGCCCGCAAGGCCAATACACAGGATGAATACCTCAAATTTGACTTCCGGGAACATGTCTATACCTTGGATATGGCGATCCCTATGAGCATCTATCGGGGAAAAACGAACTATAGTTACGGCCTGAATATCGGAACATCCTACCAGAAAAGATATGATCTCAGCCTTTCCAGCCTTCAGGGATTCATCGATGAAATAGCTTTTCCCCTCAATTATCAAGTGTATTTCAACAGAAATCAGCGCCGTAGTCAAATGGATCTGATCCCGAAATGGGGCCAGAATATCAATATTCTCTACCGGCATGTGCCTTTTGAAAAGGCGCTGGAAGGGACATTATTTGCCGTACGGACCAACTTCTACTTTCCGGGTTTCTTCCGGAATCACGGCTTCCAGGCACGCCTATCCTATCAGCATAAGGACGGCCGGTACATGGCTTCCAATGACATTCCCATGGTCAGTGGATTCGCACACTTTGATTCACCAAAAGTGGAAAACACCCTATTGATGAACTACAGGTTCCCTATTGCCTACCCGGACTGGTCCGTAGGAAATCTGGCCTATATCAAGCGATTCCATGGCTATTTCTTTGCCGATTACCAGAACCTGCAGGACAGCAATGGCGCACCGGTTTCCTTTGGATTGGGGCTTTCCGCAGACTTTAATATGTTCAAATATGTACTACCGGACTTCGGCGTGGGTGCAAAACTGACCTATATCAACCACCCCAGCGCACAGGGCGACCTGGTCCCGAGCTTCAGTTTGAGCTATACGTATTAAAACCCTTGATGTAAAGAACAAGAGAACGTAAGGGGTGTGACAGATCATGGAAGGTTACTGCTAACACATAAAAAAGGCCGGAATAAGATAATCCGGCCTTTACTTTTATGTGTTAAATACCCTTAGTCCAAGATTGCTTTCACACCTGGTAGGGTCTTACCTTCCATATATTCCAAAAGGGCACCACCTCCTGTACTGACATAGCTGACATGCTCTGTCATTCCGAATTTGGATACTGCAGCCGCGGAGTCTCCCCCACCGATCAGCGAAAATGCGCCACGTTCCGTAGCAGCCACAACCGCATCAGCAACAGCTTTCGTTCCCTTTGCAAAGGTATCCATCTCAAATACACCCATAGGGCCATTCCACAAAAGGGTATTGGATGCCATAATCACGTCCTTGAAGTGACTGGATGATTCAGGACCGATATCCAAACCTTGCATATCCGCAGGGATTTCGTCATTCGGACCATCATAAACCTCCGCATCATTAGCAAAGCGATCTGCAATCTGTGCATCGGTAGGCAATACCAGGTTCACGCCTTTTTCGTCAGCCTTTTTCACCAATTCATTCGCCAGATCCAATTTATCAAGCTCCACTAGGGATTTTCCGATCTCTCCGCCACGCGCTTTCACGAACGTATAAGCCATACCTCCGCCGATTATCAGGTTATCTACCTTATCCAATAGGGCTTCGATAAGCTCCAATTTGTCGGACACTTTCGCCCCACCCATAATGGCAGTAAACGGACGCTCAGGCTTGTTCATCACCTTCTCTGCGTTCTCGATTTCCTTCGCCATCAAGTAGCCGAAATATTTGTCATTCGGAAAGAATTCCGCAATAACCGCTGTAGAAGCATGTGCACGGTGTGCCGTACCAAAGGCATCATTGACATACACATCACCCAGATCCGCCAATTTCTTAGCGAAATCACGGTCTCCTTTTTCCTCTTCTTTATAGAAACGTAGGTTCTCCAACAGCAATACCTGCCCCGGTTGCAAAGCCTTGGCCTTGTCAATGGCCTCCTGACCGATACAGTCATCAGCGAATTGCACCTCTACACCCAAGACTTCAGATAGGTAGCTTACGATATGCTTTAGGGAATATTTATCCGTAGGTCCTTCCTTCGGTCTGCCCAAATGTGACATTAAAATCACTGATCCACCATCCTTTAAAATCTTTTTAATGGTCGGCAATGCACCTTGAATACGGTTGTCGTCAGTAATTTTAAAGTTGTCATCAAGAGGGACATTGAAATCAACTCTGATTAATGCTTTTTTTCCTGAGAAATTCAAATCGTCGATAGTTTTCATATTGTTTTTATTTCCGGTTGATTTAGAGCTTAAAGATAAAAAAAAGGCGCTAATCAGGAAATCCTTCTTAACGCCTTTTCTATTAATATATTTCTACGAGGTAAGGAATCCTCGCCTGTACCCCAGACATTTGGGTTATTTTCTTCACTTCTGCTAGGTATTTTACATAATCACCGAGTTCATCTTCCAACATCCACATTTTGATCTTATCCTTGGAAGTTGACCAAATTGTGGCAAAAGGATCCTTTTCCCTTGGGTATTCCGACACGCGGTAGTTTTCCAGTTTGGCTTTCTTTGCAGCAGCTGCAATAGCTTGGTCCAATGTTGCGACACGGTCCACAAGCTTCAGTTTTACGGCCTGCTCACCGGTCCAAACACGTCCCTGCCCGATACTGTCCACTTCGGCAATGGAAATCTTACGTCCGTCGGCCACGCGCTTCATGAACACCTGATAGATCTTGTTGACCCCACCTTGGATAATGGTCTTTTCCTCTTCGGTCAGTGGACGGTCCATATCGACATCCATATCCGCGAATTTCGCAGTCTTTACCGCTTCGAAATGTATCCCCAGATTGGTATTGAACAGTTTCTGGAAGCTTGGCACCAAACCGAAAACGCCGATGGATCCCGTTAGGGTGGTCGGATCGGCGAAAATTGAATCCGCTGCGGCGGAGATGTAATAGCCCCCGGAAGCCGCATAGTCACCCATTGAAACAACGATTGGCTTGGTTTTCTTGGTCAGATCGACCTCCCGCCAGATGGATTCCGACGCCAAAGCGGACCCACCCGGTGAGTTTACGCGCAGGACGATGGCCTTCACCTTATCATCTCTCCGCAACTCCCGCAATTCGCGCGATAGTTTATCGCCGCCAATCTGCCCCTCAACACCTTCTCCATCCACGATATCACCATAAGCATACAAAACCGCAACGCGATCTCCACCGGCCTCGCCCTTATCTGCAGATTTCTTGTAATCCAACAGGGCAACCGTCGGAATATCTTTCTTATCATCCAAGCCCAATTTCGCCTTGATCTTGGCAATCACCTGGTCCTTATATAATAGGTCGTTTACAAAACCGTATTTCTTAGCATCGGAAGCTTCACGGATCAGATATCCATTGGCGATAGACCGCAGGCTGTCCGCGGCAATCTTGCGGGAAGTGGAGATATCCTGTAGGAACGTTCCATAAATACTCCCTAAATAGGAGTTTACCTGTTCGCGGTTCGCATCACTCATGGAATTCATGATAAACGGCTCTACGGCACTCTTGTAGGTACCAACCTTCAGCACCTGCATTTCTACACCTACCTTATCCAATGCTTCCTTGAAGAACATGACCGAACTTGCTAGGCCACGGAAGTCCAGTGATCCCTGCGGATGCAGGTAAATCTCGTCCGCCACAGCATTCAGGTAATATCCCTTTTGGGTCATTCCATCGCTATAGGCAATGATAAATTTATCGGAAGTCTTGAAGTCCACCAAGGCTTCACGAATTGCCTTCAGCGTAGCGAAGCCTGTTCCTGCGCCGGCGACATTCAGGTAAATCCCCTTGATATTGCCATCCGTCTTGGCGGCCTTGATCCTCGAAACAATATCGTTCAGACCGATACTTTTGGTGCTCACAAACCCCGGTAGCTCCATGTTTTCAAATGGGTTGGGCTCTGATTTTTCCGTTATTTCGTGGTTCAGGTCTATAAATAGGACTGCATTTGTCGGGACAACAGCTTCTGTACTGCTCCCTACGGAACTCACCATCATGCTGATGATCCCGATAAAAATGATAAACAGCAAAACCGTCGAGATAATGATCCCGGTGATGGTTGCCAATACATATTTAAAAAATGATCTCATAGTTCTTGTCGTGTCCGTAAATTTAAGCTAATATTCCGATTTTCATAAACAATTCCTATATTAAACCCATGAATACAGCTTACCTATTATTAGGAGCAAACATTGGAAATCCGGTACAGCAGTTACAGGATGCCCGGGCAGAAATTACAGACCGAATCGGTCCTATCATACAGGCTTCGAGCCTCTATGAATCGGAAGCCTGGGGTGTGGAAGATCAGCCTATTTTTCTCAACCAGGTGATCCAAGTGGAAACCGAACATACCGTACAGCGGGTGCTACAGGATATCATGAAGATCGAAATCTTGTTGGGAAGGATCAGGGGGCAACGTTGGGGATCGCGGATAATCGACATCGATATCCTGTATTTTAATTCGGAAATCGTTCATGAGGAAGATCTGCAGGTGCCACATCCCTACATTCAGGAACGCAATTTCACCCTGATTCCCTTAGTGGAAATCGCTGCGGACTACATCCATCCAATTTTTAAGAAAAGTAACACTGAACTATTGCAGGAATCGACAGATCCCCTAAACGTAAAAATCCTACAACCATGAGCACATACCAGATAATCAACCCGACCACGATGTTAGCGAGCATGATGGGCAACATTGATGTGGTCAAACAAATGATCCCGATGTACCTGGGTCAGGGACAGGACGATTTTCAGGCATTGGTTGATGCCGTTCACAAGGAAGATTTAGCCGAAATTAAGGCCAAGGCACACCATATTAAACCGACGATGGAATATTTAGGGGCCACTGCGCTACGTCTGAAATTCCAAGAACTGGAAAATTTGAGCCAAGAAGGGGCAGATTTAGCCACCATACGGACTTTATTTAGCGAGATTGAAGAGGATTTCGGACTGGCGATGCAGGAATTGACATCCTATCAGGCAACCTTGGTCTGATCTGTCACTTCATTGGCAAAGTGAATCTTGGAAAAGACAATATAAAGGATCAAAATAATCGGCAGGGCCATAAATTTCAGCAAGAAAAGCAGGACCACACTGACGATCAGAAAGAGGTATTTGAATCTATTGACCTGCCAGCTCAGGCTACTCAACTTCATGGAGAACAATTTAATCTCCGACACCAACAATAGACTACTCACTAGCGCAATCGCCAACAGCAACCAAGTGGAATAGATGGCAGGATAATCCTGAGCTATAAACGGTAGCGATATAATCACGAAAGTATTCATTGGGGTATTCACACCGATAAAATCGGTGGTCTGCCGGGTATCGATATTGAACTTGGCGAGGCGCAATGCTGAAAAAACGGTGATGATAAACCCGAGGTACGGCAAATAAGGGTGTGCCGTAGTTTCCTTGAGCATCATGAACAGGATCGCACCGGGAAGAAATCCAAAGCTAACAACATCGGCCAGGGAGTCCAATTCCTTACCGATGAGGGATTTCACGTGCAGTGCACGGGCGGACATACCATCGAAGAAATCAAATATACCCGAAGCCAGTACACAATAGAATGCCATGGTAAATTCCTGATTCAGCACCATTACGGTACCGATGCATCCACTGAACAGGTTCAAGGAGGTAATGGTATTTGGGATATATTTCTTCATAAAAAAAGCCATCTTTATACAAAGATGGCTCAAAAATATCAATTTAGCACAGCTTTTTAGCCATTCATGCTAATTAAAAATTCCGAATTTGATTTGGTTCCACGCATTTGCGTCAATAAGAACTCCATAGCTTCCTGGGAATTCATATCGGCCAAGTGGTTTCGCAATACCCATAGGCGTTGCAATTCGTCGCGATCTACCAATAGATCGTCGCGTCTTGTGCTGGATGCCGTCAGGTCGATAGCCGGGAAGATCCGCTTGTTGGAAAGCTTGCGATCCAACTGGAGTTCCATGTTACCCGTACCTTTGAATTCTTCGAAGATTACTTCATCCATTTTAGAACCGGTTTCTGTCAATGCTGTTGCCAGTATCGTCAGGGAACCACCATTCTCGATATTACGTGCCGCACCGAAGAAACGTTTCGGTTTATGCAATGCATTTGCATCCACACCACCGGAAAGGATCTTACCGGACGCTGGAGCTACCGTGTTGTAGGCACGTGCCAAGCGTGTGATGGAATCCAATAAGATCACCACGTCATGGCCACATTCTACCATACGTTTTGCTTTTTCCAGAACGATGTTGGCAATTTTCACATGGCGATCGGCAGGCTCATCGAAGGTGGAAGACACCACTTCCGCGCGTACGCTTCTTGCCATATCGGTCACCTCTTCCGGACGTTCATCGATCAATAAGATGATCAAATAAACCTCTGGGTGATTCTTAGCAATGGCGTTCGCCACTTCCTTCAATAGATTGGTCTTACCGGTTTTCGGCTGCGCAACGATCAGACCACGCTGTCCCTTACCAATCGGTGTGAACAGGTCCATGATGCGAGTAGAGTAATTTCCGGGACCAAGGTCCAGGTTCAATTTCTCATCCGGGAACAATGGTGTCAGGTAGTCGAAAGGAACGCGGTCGCGAACTTCAGCAGGATCCTGACCATTGATGGCTTCCACACGTACCAATGGGAAATATTTCTCGCCTTCTTTCGGCGGACGGATACAACCACGCACGTTATCACCTGTTTTCAATCCGAACAATTTTATCTGCGATTGGGAAACATAGATATCATCCGGGGATGTCAGGTAGTTATAATCTGATGATCTCAAAAACCCGTAACCATCGGCCATGATCTCAAGGACACCTTCGTTAACAATAACATTATCGAAATCTGTTTGGGATGATGCTTTAGCGGTGGGTTCTGGGGATGGGGTTGCGGGCGATTCGGGAGTTGCTGGCTCGGCAGCAGGCTTACTTGGGAAGTCGATTTTCGGTTGCTCTTCTTCTTGGCTTCTGTTTCTTCCGACAGCCACAGGCTCCGCAGCCTTTACCGTACGGACACGCTTACGCGGACGCTCGGTGTTCGCTTGCTCGTCTTCTTCACCACCTACCGCAACAGGTTCGCCCTGTTGAGCTTCTTTGGCAATGTCAGAAATACGATCAATTAACTCTTGTTTTCTAAGCTTTTCAGCATCTGCAATGCCTAAAACTTTCGCAATCTCGCGCAATTCAGACACGAGTTTCGTATTCAATTCATTAATATCCATTAATATTAAAATATGATTTCTTTAAGGATTTTACTTTTTTATGAAAATGTATCTCTCAGTAAAACAAAGGTAATTCTATGTTTTGTGGGGGCAACTGTTAATCTTTTAAGAGATTTTTCTTTTTACCGTTCCGAAAGACAATTTAAGAACCGTCACAAAGAAAAAAAGAACTATTGTAAATTCAAAAGAAATTTAAGATTTTTTTTCTACTTACTATAATTAATTTAACAATTTTTATTGATAAAATGATTTAGCAACTCAGCAAAATATTTATAAATCGAAAAAAAATTCTTTAATTGCACGATTAAATCTGCAAAGTAAGATCCATATTTTATGAATAACCAACAAACTCAAACAAATTATCCCGCACTGTACACCTTAATTGTGGTGTTCTTTTTCTGGGGGTTCATCGCCGCAGGAAACAGTGTGTTCATCCCCTTTTGTAAGAATTACTTTCACTTGGACCAATTTCAGTCCCAACTGATCGATTTCGCCTTCTACTCGGCATATTACATTGGGGCCCTTCTGCTATTTATCTTCGGCACCATCGGTGGCAAGGACCTGGTCGGCAAGTGGGGTTACAAAAGAAGTATTGTGTACGGATTGCTCTTCTCTGCACTGGGAGCTGCGGCCATGATCGTTGCCGTTGAGGTCAATGTCTATACAGGCATGCTGATCGGCCTCTTTATTGTTGCCCTGGGCTTCTCCCTGCAACAAACAGCTGCCAATTCCTTTGCAGTCCTATTGGGTGACCCGAAAACAGGCGCTTCACGCGTAAACTTGGGCGGGGGTATCAACTCGTTGGGAACAACCATTGGTCCACTGATCGTTGGCTTTGCCCTATTTGGAACGTTTGAAACCATTTCCGATGCGGAAATTGCCAATCTTCCTTTAAACAAGGTTGTTTACCTTTACATCGGTGTGGGACTCCTGTTCATCTTGGCCGCTGGTCTTTTTCACTTTTCGAAGAAAGTGCCACCGGGCTACAATTTGGAAGATATGGAGCCAGCCAACAAGGCGCGCACCACGTTGATCACCATGACCATCCTTTTATTATGTGCTTTCATTCCCGTTTTCACGTCGTACAAGTCTGAAACGGCATTGCATATTTTGGACCTGAAAGAACAGGCAGCATTGAGCAATGACCAAGGTCTGCTTGCGCAGATCAAGGAATTGACGCATGGCTTGGAGATCAAGCGTATGTTCTGGTTATTGGGTGCCTTGGCCGTGGTTGTTGGTGGATTACTATTCGCATACAAGAGTGCGAGCAAGAAACCTGAAGGATGGGGAGCCCTTAAATATCCTCAGTTGGTATTGGGTATGCTTGCCCTGTTCGTCTATGTGGGTATTGAGGTGGCCATCGGTAGTAACCTTGGGGAATTGTTGACCCTGGATGAATTCGGCAACCTGCAATCCTCTCAGATTACGCCGTATGTCTCCATGTACTGGGGCGGTATGATGATCGGCCGTTGGGCAGGAGCCATTGCAGCATTCGATTTCTCGACTTCAAAAAAGAAGATCTTAACCATTATCGTTCCTTTGATTGCCTTTACCATTATTATTGGTGTCAACTCCCTTGCCGGATTCGACATGTCGGTATTGTATTATTTCATTGTGTGCGTGGCATTACAAATCCTAGCGTTCTTTATCAGTAAGGATAAACCGGTTCGCACACTGATCATTTTCGGAACGTTCGGTTTATTGGCGATGATTACAGGTTTACTGACCTCCGGCACGATTGCCATCTATTCGTTCCTAGCGGGCGGTCTGGCGTGTTCCATCATGTGGGGTTCCATCTTCAGTTTGTCGATCGTAGGATTGGGAAAATACACCGAACAGGGTTCGGGATTCTTGGTCATGATGATCTTGGGCGGCGGTATCATCCCTCCTATCCAAGGTAAATTATCCGATATTATCGGTATTCACAACTCCTATATCGTTCCTGTAATCGGATTCCTTTACATTATTGTTTTTGCCATTATGGTTCGTAAATTCCTTACAAAACAAGGCATTGACATTGACGGTATCGAAGCCGAAGGCGGCCATTAAGCCTTTACTAATTGTAAAAACTACACTAAGTAGTTAATAAATTTTTAACATCATAAAACTCTCGTAATCAATAAATTACGAGAGTTTTTGTTTTATTTATGCACATCCATCGGGGTAATAATTTCAATATATCGAATAAAAATTCTTATTTTTATTTATAAATACCGTATTTTGGATTTTATACAAAATAAAATACCATTGTAAAACGTAAAAACAACTTACTTTAAAACTAAACTTTATAAATAATGATAATCATTGCAGATGGAGGGTCTACAAAAACAAACTGGTGTTTGTTAGATGATAACAACAAGAAAATCTACTTCAACACCGAGGGATACAACCCTTATTTTGTAGATAGCGAGTACATTATTGCATCCCTAAAGAAAGGACTACCTCAGGATATCCCTTACGATAAGATTACGGAAGTAAATTATTACGGAGCGGGCGTGCATAACGAAGAAAAGGCAAAGATTGTGGAGGACGCTATTCAAGCTGTTTTCCCGAATTCTAAAGTTGAAGTTGGTCACGATTTATTAGCGGCTGCACGTGCACTTTTGGGTACGAATGCTGGATTTGCTGCGATTCTGGGTACCGGTACGAATACGTGTATCTATGATGGTAAAGACATCACGCACAACATCGATTCAGCGGCTTATATCTTGGGTGACGAAGGATCCGGTAGCTATATCGGTAAGAAACTATTGGTTGATTTCATCCGTGGTTTGATGCCGAAAGATGTTGCCGATGTGTTCTATGAAACATACAAGCTTACTCCTGATGAAATCATGGACAATGTGTACACCAAGCCTTTGGCAAACCGTTTCTGTGCGAGCTTCAGCAAATTTGTATATGATAACAACGTGAATATCCAATATACACGTCAGATTGTTGAAGATGCTTTCGAAGCTTTCTTCAAGAACTTGGTGAGTCAATACCCAGATTACCAGTCTTACACATTTAACTGTATCGGTTCTGTAGGTTACAACTTCAGAAATGTATTGGAAGATAAAGCCAGTCAGTACGGCATGAAAGTAGGCAAGATCCTACGTTCTCCGATCGATGATTTGGTACAGTTCCATATCAACAGATCTAAAACAGTTGCCTAATCCGCAACGACTCCATAGAAAAAGCCACATGCGAAACATGTGGCTTTTTTATGCATTATCAAATTGCTCTTATAAGTTTATCGTTTCGCCAATTTTTGGAAGCGACAGGGATATTCCGGCTTCCGCAAATTGCTTTTCAACCTGTTGCTTATCGATCTTGATCGGAGGGAAAGAATCGTAATGAATCCCGAACACCTTATCGCAGTTCACGAATTCCGCCGCAATAATGGCATCCCCTGCATCCATGGTATAATGTCCGCCGATGGGCAAGAATGCCCAATCGATATTGTGGCGTTCCAGCAGTTTCATTTCCATGGTCAGGGCGGTATCACCGGCAAAATAAATGGTCTTTCCCTTCAGAAAGAATACATATCCCACAGGAAACCCACCGTATTCACCATCTGGCGTGCTGTTGGTGTGCGCTGCATAGACCATTTTCACCTTGCCGAAGGGCAGGTCCAATGTTCCACCTAGGTTATATTCGATGACTTTATCTTCTTCCACCCCCTGACGGCGTACCCATGCTGCCGTTTCAACCACCGCCGCAACAGTAGCTCCGCTCTGTTGCTGAACAGCCAACATATCCGCAACATGATCTTGGTGACCATGGCTCAAAAAGATATAATCGGGTTTGATATCCGCCAATTTAACATCCTTGGCCAATGGATTATACGTTACGAATGGATCCAAAAGAACCTTCGTACCATCAAAATCAAATTCCACACAGGACTGTCCGTAATAAGTTACTTTCATCATGTTCGTTATTTATTTCCAAATAAGTTACCCAATCCACCGAGGCCACCCAATAAACTCTGGGATGCTGCTTGCATCTCGGCCTGGCTGATGCTTTCCGCCTGTGTAAGGGCCTTGTTCAAGGCAACCACCAAGATTTCCTCCAACTCTTCCTTATCCGCTTCCTTCAAGAATTCAGGGTCGATAACCACTTCTCGGATCTCTTTATTGGCCGAGGCAATCACCCGTACCTTGCCACCTTCTGCTTCACCCGAAACAGAGATATGGTCTAACCTCATTTTAATTTCCTCCGCTTGTTTCTGCGCTTCAAATAATTTATCAAACATATCCTTCTCGATTTAATCAGCTTCCAAAATACGAATTATTTAGGAAACTGCTCCATCCCTTAGGTTCTTTTAACGAGCTTCATTACCTTTGCACCAAACAGTACCCCCATGCATCAACTCAAACATTATACGGCTTTGGCCGACCGATTGCAGCAATCAGCACCAGAAAAACATGAAGTCTTGGAAGAGGAGATCAATATCATCATCCATAAACTGAAGTTCATTCCTTTGGAAGCCAGACCACAGGTGGAGTTCGTGAACCGGACCGCTGACCTGATCGATAGGGAATACTTGGAGGAAATCCTGGAGATTGCAGGAGCACAGATCAATCCCCTAGCAAATAGCCCTGAACATATCGATATCCTTATCTTTAAGGCCGATTCCATGAATTTCCTGAGTACCCTTCCGGAATTGATCAATGCCGAGTACGGGGATTACAAGGCCGTGCAGGACAACAATATCTTCATTATCCTGAAACCAGATTTCGGTCTGCAGGAAGACAACCTCCTACCTGATACCGAAATATCGGCAGAGATCGTTCAATCCAAGTATTTTGTCTACGGACATGAAGGCGAACAATGGATTCGTTTCGCTCTATAAAAGGAAATTAAAGCCATAAAAAAAGAGACCATTTTCGTATGGTCTCTTTTTTTTGTAGGCATGACTATATAAATTTCTTGCGCAAAATGGCATACAGCTTATCCACTGTTCCTGATTTTGCCGCCCAATTGTTTTTCAGGGCATAATTTGTCTGCAGGAAGGCGTCTGCTTCTGCGAAGTTATCAAAGCGATTCAATAACTCTATAGCTTCTGAATAAGCCAAGCTATAGCCATTGAACAGGTCTTTGATGAATAACAGTTTATCGTTAAGGCTTACTGCCGTTTTCAGGTCGGAAATCCGTTCTCCGCCACGATCTGCAGAGGCTGAAGATGTATTGAACTGGTTGGCATTGGTCAGTCCTGCTTTTTTCTGTTGCTGGATCAATTCGTTCAGGGTCAAAGGACGGCTCGGTCTGATTTCAGCCTGCTTTGCCAGGTCATTCAGGGTCACTTCCTCTTCTTTTGGCTCCTGTGGAATGGACACCTCTTTAGGCTCAATCACCACCTCGTTCACGACAGGCTCCACTTTCACCTCTTCCTGCACGTTATCTTCTTCTTTTTCGTCCTTGCTTTGCTGTTCTTCAACCTCATGCGCAGGCTTTACCGCAGTATAGTCTGATTCGGACGTGTGGACAGGACTATTGGAAACATTGAAATCCTTAAAACTGGACACTTCTTCCACCTCGTCGATCTCCTCAGGGGTTTGTTCGTCTTCTATCAACTCTTCTACTTCTTCCACTTGGTTGTCCGCAGCCTCAACTTCCAATTCCTCCTGCTCTTGCTCGCGAACTTGCTCATCGGCTATATTGGAAGCCTCGCCATAGGTAGATGTTTCAGGCTCCTCTTCATCATATTCTTCAACGAAAGCGTTTTCAACGGGTTCGACTTCTTTGATTTCCTCCAAAACAGGTTGTTCATCGGCTTGCGCCTCGTGATGTTCCAATGCTGGTGTAAACGTTGTTTCCTCAACTTCCTCTACCGCAGTAGCGCCAGCAACAGGTGCTGCCGATTTTTCTTGAATGGAAGCCAGAACCTCAATATGTGCTGCCAGATATTTCGCCTGCGCGGCCAGTAATAATACCTCCGCCCGGCGTTCGCCCAACTTGTCTTTTTCCAAACCAGCATATTGCTCGTTTATCTCTACCAAAAGATCGCCAATTTTCCCTAAAATATCTTGATCAGTATAAGCCATGTGTTTTCTATAGATTTGTGTGTAATTCCGTTTTTATATTGCGACAAATAAAAAATAAATAGCCTGATTGCTACAGCTTTTCTTTTTTTAAATGATTCCTTAAATCAAAAATAAGATTAAATTTCGATATTCGTAGGCAATATCAGGTAAGATTTTTATAGCAAAAATCGTGTCCAAAAACGATAATTACGTTAAATTTTTTCAAATATGATGCTGTTTTCTGAACATAATTTCCATGATCGTCGCGGCCGAGTTGGCAGCATCGAGGTTATCTGTGGATCTATGTTTTCTGGAAAAACAGAGGAGCTGATCCGCCGCTTGAAAAGGGCGCAATTTGCCAAGCTGCCGGTGGAGATTTTCAAGCCGGAGATCGATGTCCGCTATGGTGTCAATGAAGTGGTATCGCATGATAGCAATTCCATTCCATCCACACCGGTGAGCAATTCATCTGCGATCCTTCTGCTGAGTGCCGACACCAAAGTTGTCGGAATCGATGAAGCCCAGTTCTTTGATGAAGAACTGCCCAATGTATGTGTTGAGCTGGCCAACCGCGGGATACGCGTGATAGTTGCCGGATTGGACATGGACTACCTCGGAAAACCATTCGGACCCATTCCTGCGATCATGGCCATTGCCGAAGATGTCACCAAGGTGCATGCCGTATGCATGCAGTGCGGCGCTCCTGCAAACTATTCCTATCGCTTACAGGATAGCGATGCCCGTGTCCTTCTCGGTGAAAAGGAAAGTTATGAACCCCGGTGCAGAAGCTGTTATTACAAACTGAACGAACGATAAGCGAAATCAAGATCGTTGAAAATATGATGAAAATATAAAAAGCGCAAGAGGGATCTCTTGCGCTTTTTGAATTATCACCGTCATGGCGAATTTCTTTATATGATCTGCTTTGTAATCTCGGCATCCATAGGATTTGTCTTGGAGCGGTATCGATGCACCAATTTACCATCTTTACCGATCAAAAATTTCTCAAAGTTCCATTTGATGTCGCCTTTGAAATCTGGATTTTCAGCAGAAGTCAGGTATTTGAACAACGGACTGATATGCTCCCCTTTTACATCGGATTTCTCCGCAAGGATGAAATTTACGCCAAAATTCTTTTCGCAGAATTCCGCAATGGCTTGGTTATCCGCAAATTCCTGACCTCCGAAATTATCGGAAGGGAAACCGATTACCACCAATTTATCACCGTACTGTTCGTGCAGTTCCTGTAATTCCTTGTATTGCTTTGTGAATCCGCATTTGGACGCAGTGTTCACGATCAGCAGTTGCTTACCCTTGAAATCAGCAAGGTTGACTTGCTTCCCATCCAGCGAGGTAAAGGAGAAATCATACACCGTAGGCTGCTGGAACAGCATCGTAAAGAACATAATCATGCTAACTACCATAGCTTAAATTTTAAATATTAATTTTCAATTCCCTATCGACCACAAAATGGAAGAGCTCCTCTATAGGGTTCTTAAGGATCTTCCCGATTCTTACTCCATGCAAATTACATACCTCTCTTAAATGGAGATCGAAGTAATAGGCAATTCCGCCCACAAAATGACATTCATGTTCCCAAAATTCGGGATAGGTCATGATATTGGTCCGGACGAACTCATCGAATCCGTTCCGCAATAGGTTATCGATATAGGGGTGGGATATATTGGCGGACATAAATTCCGCGAAGGAAGCCAAATAAGCATTCGGGCGGTCCTTTTGATAGACGTGGCGGATGATGATATCCTTGGTTATGGGGTGCACCTCTTTGAACTTGCGCATCAGGTCGCGCGGCATGGTTTCATATAGGTAGGCGGTTATCAGTTGCTTTCCGAACCAGGCACCCGATCCTTCATCACCAAGAACATAGCCATTGCCATGCAAGCTTGGCGACAGCATCTCGCCATCGTAAAAACTGATATCCGAACCGGTACCGATATTGGAAATTAGCCCCTTCTCCAATCCGAAGGTCGCATAGGCTGAGCCCAACAGGTCACTTTCCACAGAAATGAACGATGCCGGAAAAATCTGTGTCAACGCGTTGGAAACGATCTCCCGACGGTCCGGCGTGGAACACCCGGCGCCAAAGAAATACACCTCCTTGACCTCCTTGGTATAGGGAATGATTTCCGGAACCTCGGTCAAGATGGTCGCAATTTCCTTCTCTGAGACAAAAAATGGATTAAGGCCCTTGGTACTGAATCGTAATGGTTTACTATCTGGAAGATGGAGCATCCAATCAGATCGTGAGGACCCGCTATCTGCAACTAAAATCATATGTACTAAATATCATCTCAAATATACAAAAAAATACGGCTAAGAATAAGGTATGCTTTCCGGAACCTCGAAAATCAAAGGTGCAGAAAATGGGACGCCGCTCTCCAAGCTAGAACAATTTTCAGGATATTCCGCCGACCCTGCTTTGTAATATTCTTGTGAAGATACGTGAATTGCGAAACCGACTTCCCTAGGAATGCATGCCCTTTCCTATCTTTATAGGGATAACTAACCGATAATTATGAAAAAAATATATGGTCTCCTGGGCCTATTGATTCTTTTGTGCCTGTTGGTGCAGCCGACCTGTGCACAACAGATCACAACCCCCAAGGAACATTTCGGTTTTCAGATTGGCGACGATTACCACTTGGCCAACTTCACGGAAACAGAACGTTATTTCAAGAAAATTGCCGAACAGTCTGACCGCATTCAGTACCATAGCATCGGAAAAACAGAGGAAGGTCGCGACCAATGCATGCTGATCATCAGTTCTCCTGAAAACCTCGCAAAACTGGATACCTACCAAGACATTTCCCGAAAGATGGCGCGTGCGGAGATCCCTGAGGCAGAAGCCCAGGCATTGGCAGAGCAGGGAAAAGCCGTAGTCTGGATTGATGGCGGTCTGCATTCCAATGAGGTTGTGGGCATGCATCAATTGATTCAGACAGCCCATGTTTTGGCGTCAAAGATAGACGCAGAGACACAACATATCCTCCAGAATACCATCATCCTTTTGGTTCATGCCAACCCGGACGGTCAAGAATTGGTAAGCAATTGGTACATGCGGGAGAAACAACCTGAGAAAAGATCCACCAGTTTTGTCCCTGTTCTGTACCAGAAATATGCAGGCCATGACAACAACCGGGATTTCTTTATGCTGAACCTGAAGGAATCACAGAATATGGCTCGACAACTGTTCGTGGAGTGGATTCCGCAGATCATGTATAACCATCACCAAACGGCACCTGCCGGTGCTGTGGTTGCCGGTGCGCCCTACCGCGACCCTTTCAACTATGTATTCGACCCGCTCCTGATGTCAGGTATAGATGCCCTTGGTGCAGCAATGGCTTCACGCCTGAATGCGGAAGGAAAACCTGGCTATACCGCCAAGGATGGCTCCGTGTTTTCCACCTGGTACAATGGCGGATTACGGACGACGACCTATTTTCATAACATGACCGGACTCCTAACAGAGATTATCGGAAACCCCACCCCATTCGAAATCCCGTTGGTACCAGCGCGGCTAATCCCAAACAACGACACCCAGAATCCGGTATTGCCACAAGTTTGGCATTTCCAACAATCCATAGACTATTCCCTTTCGCTGAACTATGCAGTTCTGAATTATGCGAGCCGCCATAAGGACGAGGTATTGATGAACATCTATCGCATGGGCAGAAACTCCATTGACCGTGGCTCAAAAGATTTTTGGCCATTGTCGCCGAGCAAGGTAGCCATCATCGACAGCGCTTTGCAGCAAGCCCGCAGAAAAGATGAACGGACGCCCTTGAAAAGGGAACAGGAAAGGGCACTCTTGGATAAAGTTTTCCAGAATAAAGACCTTCGCGACCCGCGCGCCTATATCATCGCTCCCGACCAAGAGGATTACGGCAAGGCCATCACATTCCTGAATGCCCTGATCCAGAACGGGATCGAAGTACAACAGGCGACCGCAAGTTTTTCAGCCGCAGGCAAGCGATATCCGGCCAAGACGTACGTCATCAAAACCGATCAAGCTTTCCGCCCGCATATTTTGGATATGTTCGAACCGCAGGATCACCCGGATGACTTCCAATACCCCGGTGGTCCCCCAATCCCTCCATATGATGCTGCAGGCTGGACACTGGCCTATCTGATGGACATCAAGTTCGATCGGATCATGGACGAGCTACCTGGCCCGTTCCAGAAATTACCGATCGGTCAGACCATTGAAAAAGCGGTGATCGAAAGTCCCAAGGCCAAGTTCGTGCAGCTCCCGGTTTCGGTTAACGATAGCTATACCATGGTCAACGAACAGTTAAAAAAGGGCAAAAAGGTTTGGCGGGATCAGGAAAGCGGGCATTTTATTCTAGAGAATGCAAATGATCTGGTACTGACACAATCCGGTATCGGAATGCGCAATTTACCAAAGGGCAGCAAACCACTCCAGCCGAAGCGAATTGCCTTATGGGATACCTATGGCGGGAGCATGCCATCGGGCTGGCTACGTCTTTTATTGGAGCGCCATGGTTATGCATTTGATGTTGTTTATCCCGGAGATATCGACAAAGGAACGCTTGCAGAACAATACGACATCTTAATCCTCCCCGGCAATTCCATTCCGCGCCTCGCACCATTGGGCAATTCCCGCTATCAGGGGCAATCCAATACGGCGATGCCCGCGAATATCCCTGCCGAACATCAGGCAAAATGGGGTCGTTTGACTGTAGAAAAGAGTATTCCTGTCCTTCGGCAGTTCATAAAATCGGGGGGAAAGATCATCACGATCGGCAACAGCAGCGACCTGGCGCAACACCTGCAATTGGGGATTGAGAGCCATTTGGTGGACGAATCCAAGAAACCGCTACAGCGCACGCAATTCTATACCCCTGGCTCCGTACTCACCGCCCAAGTTAACCGGGACCATCCCGGTACATGGGGCTATCAGGATCAGGTCGATGTGTATTACAGCAATGACAACCTGTTCCGCATCACCGACACGGAAATCAAACCATTGTTGTGGTTCAATTCGGCAAACGTGCTGAAAAGCGGTTGGTCCTGGGGCCAACACTACTTAAAGGATGCAGTATTGGCATTCGATGCGCCTGTCGGAAAAGGGAGGTTGATTACCTTTGGTAACGATATAACCTTTAGGGCACAGACACACGGTACGTTTAAATTGCTTTTCAACCAGCTCCATTAAGCTGAATCCAATATCTTTACCAAACCAACTAAACAACTGGGGCTGACCATAAATGGTCAGCCCCTACTTTTATGTTTTTTTATGTATCCTATGCGGTTAGCGCTTTAGCAGTGCCGCTTCAATCAATTCACCATAGAACGCAGTTTCCGTACGCCCGGAAGCACGGACCTGCTGTGGAATAAAGCTCTGTGCTGTTTGCCCCGGAATGGTATTGATCTCAATAAAATAGAAGTCTTCCGTTTCCTTCTGGATGAAGAAGTCCACACGGACCATACCTTTACAGTTCAGACGGATATAAATCTCCCGAACCAGCGCATCGGCTTGCTCTTTTTGTTCAGGCCGCAGATCCGCAGGTGTTATTTCCTGGGTTAAACCCGGTGTATATTTGGCAATGTAATCAAAGAATTCACGGGTGGTGATCACTTCGGTAGCTGGTAGCACCTGCAGTAGGCCCTGGGCATCGCGGTAGATCCCCTGCGAAAATTCACGGCCACTCACGAATTCCTCGACAAGTACCTGCTGTCCTGTTCCTTCTGCATCATAGGCTTCGTCCAATGCCTTGCCCAATTCGGACCATGCATTCACTTTATTCATACCTATACTGCTGCCGCCTGCATTCGGCTTGACAAATAAAGGAAGTTTCAGCTTTTGCTGCACGATATCCTCCCCATTGGCGCGATCGACATCAAATAACAATACGGACTGCGCAACGTTTAAGTTGGGAATGTCCTGGATAATAGCTTTTGTATACCCTTTGTTCATGGTCAGTGCGGATGTCAATGCGCCACAGGATGTGTATGGCACTCCGATCATATCGAAATAACCCTGTAAACGACCATCCTCGCCCGGAGTACCGTGCAGGATGATAAAGGCAACATCGAACTTGACCTGCTCCCCTTGGATCGAAAGCGAGAAATCCTCGCGATTAATAGTATGTTTCTGGCCGGCATCATCGGTATAGGTCCAATCAGCTACCGTGATATCGATGACATAGACATCATACTTTTCCTTATCGATTTGGGAGTAAACAAAGGCGGAACTTTTATAGGAGATCTCCGATTCTCCAGTATAACCGCCGGTAATTAAAGCTACTTTAGTTTTCATATGTATTATTCGAGTAACAAATATAATTTGCGATACGAGGAAAAACGAATATTATTCACATGTAATTTTAAAATCAACAATCTATTTTTAAAAATTTCAAGAATGAGTTCCAAAACAACCTTCGGAGTATCAAATCATATTTTTAAGAAATAAATGGGTTTATTTCTTAAAGGCTTTATTTTGATAGATCATTTAAAAGATTTGACAGGTTTTTGCAGATTATTTTTGATTTTGATTGCTGTATTTCATCCGTATTACCGTTCGGATTGAATCTACCAAAAATTTCCATGTCAAATTTTGAAACTATCAGTATTTCAGATAATGGAAGAATTATACCTAATTTTTTACCAATTTCTTCTTTTTTACCTATTTGAACATAGTGTTTTATGACATCAGTATACCTTGTTGTTATCGCAAGATTAAGCTTCTCTTTATCTCTAAATCCACTATATTGAGGAATTATGGTTATATAATGCTCGCCCAATGGCTCAGATATTTTATTTACATAACCAATATAGACCTTATTACCCTTAGTAGTTATCATTAATAATTTGTCTTCATCTTTTTTTTGTGTAAGTGAAAACCAAAAAAGCCTATCCAATTGGGAACCGAACCTTATTATTGTATACCCGAAAGCGAACTTTCTTCAAACCATCAAATTTAATAAAAGAGCCAGAGGATAGGCAATTACTAACATCAGTAGGGCGTGTTTAAATCCGAATTCGATGTGCTCCTTGCCTACAATGTTATTTATTAAAACATTTCCCCAATTTCTAAAAACAGAAAATAGTGCTGATTTAAGGATAAAATGATCAAGCAAAAAAGAAAGTATAGATAATATGACAGAACAGATTAGCGAATTAAAAACTAATCGTTGTCTATCGACTCTAATATTATAATATTTTGTGAGATTAAAATTGGTTAGAAAGAGGTATCCTGCTAATAATGGCAAAATTATGAGGTCTAACCGTGGCATTAGACAGCACTGTCAAGATTTCTAGATTTTCTCTTCATATAATTGGCAATTGATTTATCTAATTTTTCAATCAATTCAAGTGTCTTCTTGCTATCATGAAATAAATCCTCACTCTTCATATAGAAAGCTCCGGAAGAAGTAACCCGAACTCTCTTCAAGTCAGTACCATCATCTTTTTTAAACCACTTCTTGATAACTTTAAACATATTCATGACCTATTAATTATTTTAAAGTAAATCTACACATTTATTAATAAAAACCAAAGCAAAATTTAACATATATACTTGAAATCCAATGACATCCGTAAACAATATGCAATCACTATCTTAACACAGTCCATTTATCCCTATTTTGATTTTTTGTTTAAACCAAGCTTTAGCTCAAACCACTACTTTCAATACCTAAATTCACTTAACGTTTTCATCTTCCCTTCAAAAATTGGATCTACGATATTTAAATTTTAAACAAGAAACATCCAGGATCAACCTAAAAATAAATATCACATAATTTTACGTAAATTTCAATAACATTTTCTAGTGCTCTTTTTGTATATCATTTATTATTTTTGCCGAGGGATTATAAACCCAAATTACAGCATTTGTAAATTTGTTGGGATCATACGTTCTTTATCATATGTTTGCGTGTTATATTTGGCGGGCTATTTATTTTACAATAGATAATAATGCCGTTAAGAAAAGACCGAGGTATATTACAATCGGATCTTGAAATTGGCTACTTGATGACCAGAACGTATAATTCACAACGATTATATTTTCCCTATAATTCGCTTCCAGAATTGGAAACCCCAAAAATTGGAATTAATATTGTTAATAAGATATTCAAAAAACAAAAATCATAGATGTCTAAGTTCTTTTTATACTTGAGAACGAGTTCCTTCAGGAAGAACCTGATCGCGGGACTTATTTTCATAGTCGTATTATTTATTGTCGTGTACCTTGGTTTGAAGATGTACACGAAACATGGCGATTCGCAGGAGGTACCATTACTAAAGGGGCTCCATGTGAGCGAGGCCTTGGATATCATTGATCGCGCCGGTTTGGAAGTGGAGATTGATTCCATCTACCAAATGGATGCGAAACCAGGTTTGGTGATCGACCAGGATCCGGATCCAAAGGCGCATGTAAAGAGCGGCAGGACCATCTATCTGACGATCATTACGCAGTCAGCACCGGAGATCGCCTTCCCTGACATCGTGGACAAGACTTATATTGAGGCTTCAGCGATTTTAAAGAACCATTCTTTGAAGATCGCGGATACGGTATATATGAACGATATTGCGAGAGATGTGGTATTGGATGTTAAGTTTGCTGGGCAACCCATCCGCCAGGGCCGTATGGTGCCGAAGGGATCGAAGATCTCCTTGGTGCTCGGTAATGGGCGTGGCGACAGTGAAGTCAATATCCCTAACCTAGTTGGTTTCAATATCGATGAGGCGAAGTTTGCCCTTGCTGGCTTAGGTCTGGTATTGGGATCTGTGGATTTTGATGGAACGACAACCGATAGTTTGGGTTCCGTGGTTGTTAAACAATCACCGGATACGGCTGCTAAGATTATTTCAATCGGTAGTGCCATCCATGTCACCCTAGGTAAGCAAGCACCGGCACCGGTAACTCCGGAGCCAACAACACAAAACCCATAACATGGCGGAAAACAGAAAGAATAGAAGAGGATTAGGCATTGTTTTGATCATTGTCCTGATTGTGGCGCTTGTGGCAGCCTTCATTGGGTACCAAGCATTTATGGCTCCGAGCATTGCAACGGATGCAGAATACTTTTACGTGAAAACGGATGAACCCTACGAAAGCGTCATCAAACGCATCGAGGATGAAGGCGTAGTGAAGAACTTCACCTACTTCAGCTACGTGGCAAAAGCCATGGACCTGCAGAGTGCCGGTATCAAACCGGGTCGCTATAAACTATCGAAAGACCTCACCAACAGGCGCTTGATTGGCAACCTCCGTGGTGGCTATCAGGATGCCGTTAAGTTCAGGTTCCAGAACATCCGCCTGAAAGAGGACTTTGCCGGTCTTTTGGGTAAATCATTCGAAGCGGACTCCTTGGCGTTTCTAAACTTATTGAACGACGAAGCATTGGCGAAATCCTATGGCTTTACGAAGGATAATTTCTTTTCCATGTTCATTCCGAACACATACGAAATCTATTGGAATACACAACCTAAGGAAATCATCGACCGCTTTGGGAAAGAATATGAAAAGTTCTGGACTGCTGAGCGCAAAGCGAAGGCCGAAGCCTTGAATCTGACCACGCAGGAAGTGAGCACCTTGGCTTCCATCGTGAAAGGGGAAGCCCTGCATGTGGACGAGATGCCGAAGATCGCTGGTCTCTACTTGAACAGGTTGAAAAAGGGTATGTTGCTACAGGCGGATCCAACCGTGATCTTTGCCAACAATGATTTCACCATCCGCAGGGTGTTGAACAGGCATTTGGCGATTGACAATCCCTACAACACCTACCGTTACAAAGGATTGCCTCCAGGACCGATCATGATGCCGAGCATTGCTTCCATCGACGCCGTTTTGAACTTCAATCAACACAATTACATTTACATGTGCGCTAAGGACGACTTCTCCGGTTATCATTTATTTGCAGAAACCGTTGCAGAACACTTGGTGAATGCTCGTAAATTCCAGCGGGCACTTGACGCACGCAATATCAAGAAATAGCTATGTTCACTTTTCAGCATCAAGTCAGGGTCCGTTACGCGGAGACAGATAACATGGGCTATGTGTACTACGGAAACTACGCTGCCTTTTATGAGGTGGCGCGGACCGAGATGCTACGCAGCACGGGCATCTCCTACCGGGAGCTGGAAGATATGGGTGTGATGCTGCCTGTTACAGACTTGAACTGTAAATTCATTAAAGCCGCCAAGTATGACGATTTAATAACGATAAATACCTATATTCGGGAAAAGCCAGGAATACGGATTAAATTTGAATATGAGCTATTTAACGAAGCTGGGGAATTATTGAACACAGGGTATACCCAACTGGTTTTTGTAGATATGAAAAGGAACAGGCCCTGCAAACCACCTCAGGTCTTTATGGACAAGATGGCTCCATTTTTTGGAGAGTAAATGAAAAAGATTCACCAAAGGCTACTGCATGTCGGCATTTATGACCGATTCATCGAGTGGACAAAAACAGCAACATTGCCCGGTTTTGGGAAATTACCCCTATACACCGTAATGGTCTTCTTCTTCCAGGAAATCGCCCGTGAATCCATCATCAATAAAGCTTCTTCCCTAGCCTACAACTTTATGTTGGCTGTATTTCCAGGGATTATCTTTCTCTTTACCCTCATTCCCTACATCCCGATTGACAATTTCCAAAAGCAATTGATGGAGTTGATTCAATTGGCTCTTCCCGACAATGCTTATTCCATTTTGGAGACTACCCTTGAGGATATCATCAACCGACAGAACGGCGGTTTACTTTCTGCGGGTTTTGTGCTATGCACCTTTTTTGCCACCAACGGGATGACAACGCTGATGATGAGCTTTAACAAGGCCTCTCTCTCGCGGGAGTCGCGTACGTGGTTTCAGCGGCGCATGGTGGCCTTGGCCCTGTCCATCGCTATTGTTCTTGCACTTGCCGTAGGAATTTCCCTATATGCAGGATCCAACTACCTGATCAACTACTTGAAAACACATATCGACTATGACCTGAAATGGCTGTGGGCCTTCTTAATTAAGACTGCGCAATGGTTAATCTTGTTCAGTATTTATTTTTTTACAGTGAGTTTGATCTATAAGTTCGGTCCGAGTTCCACCAAAAAGTGGAAATTATTCACCCCGGGGGCAACCTTGGCCACTTTATTGGCCATGCTTTCATTTTCCCTCTTTACATTTTACATCAATAATTTCGGCGCATACAATAAACTTTACGGATCCATCGGTACGCTAATCGTCATCATGATTTGGATGTATATCAATGCGTTAATACTAATTATTGGCTTCGAATTGAATGCCAGCATTGCCCTTTCCAAACAAAGCATTAAAATTGTAAAACCTAGAGTTTATAATTCTTTTAAACCGAACAAAATTTAATTTAACACAAATTTATTATACTTGTACACTGAAAGTGGCCGCACCCGGTCACCTGAATGAAAAACAGATAATATAGCCACGCGGATGGAAGACAAAGAGCTGTTAAAAAGGAGTCGGCGAAACAAAAACGTAAGGAACATATTGTTAACCTCAATTATTGTTCTGTTTGTTACTTTCGTTGTATTTTTCATATTTTCCTACATACAGTACAAAAGCATACAGCAACGGATACAGAATATCTATACCTCCGTTAACAGTGATCAGAATAACTTCTCGGACTTATTGAAGCTATTCAATGAGGCGGAGGACCATTTCCGTATTTTCTCCATCACCTATAACATGGAAGACTATACGAGTTACCGTTCGCGATTAGTGAAACTCAAAGATGCTGTAGACTCCCTCAAATATGCTAAGGAAGACTCCTCCCTGCAAAAACCCAACAGCGATTATAAGGGCAGATCTGTAAATGACCTGCTGCCCCAATACGACAAGTTGAACAGTATGCTGGACTCCATGTTGACGGCATCCAAGGACCTCAACATCCTCCGGACGGAATACTCCAACAGCGAACTTTTTGAGTTGTCTCCCATCCATCAGCCCACAGAAACGGTGACAGAGGTGGATCCCAAGAAAATTGTTGTTAAGCGGAAACCCTTGCTAAAGCGCATATTCCAAAGAACAGATGATACGGTTACCGTAGATAATATCAGTATCCAACACACGGAAAAAATTATTCAGGAGAACAACAATCTCCAGAAGATCATTCATGAAAACAACATCAAGGCCCAGGAAAAGCTTGAAGAACTGAAGCAAACGCTTGGCAAATTGCGCAAAAACGAACGGGCACTTTTGGCAGACAACTTCACGCTCTTGCACAGTGCAAACCAGTTGATCCGGATAATCCATGAACAACGGATTCAGATCCAACGGGAAAATACAGATCATGAACTCAGCACGCTGATCGCCAAGACTGACACCTTTAAGTGGCAGATCATTATTTCGTTGACCTTTGTCTTTATCGTCATCTGTATATTGGTATACTATCAATTTTTCACGAGCTACTATGAACAGAAGCTGATGGACGAGAAAGTGTATGCATCTAAACTTGCTGAGCAGAAAACCGATATCCTTGCAGAGATCACCCATGAAATCCGGACTCCAATCAATTCCCTGATCGGTATTGTGGATCTTTTGAAAAGCCGAAAGGACTTGTATCAACCTAAGGACATTCTGCTGTTGGAATCTGCCTATTCGAATATAACCGCGACCTCCAAGACGATCAATGACATTCTTAACCTCAGCAAGATCGATCAGCACGATGTACTGGAGTCCAGTCACTTCGACTATATGGATCTCCTTGCCGAAGTCATGGAGGCGCATAAAAACCAAGCGGACCTGAAGAATATTAAACTGGAATTTGAAAATGACAGGGATAAGCCGACCATAATCTTTTCGGATGAAGTCAAGCTGAAACAGGTCATCAGTAATTTGGTGAGCAATGCGATCAAATATTCCACCCATGGCACCGTGAAGGCGAGCATGGATGTCGATAGCCAAAGCAACTTGATCATTACCGTGTCGGATCAAGGGCAAGGAATTCCAGATGCGCTGAAGAAGAATATCTTCAAGAAATACTATACCGTCAACAGCAACAATAAGATTGAAGGTGGCGTAGGCTTGGGACTTTACATCACCAAGAACATCGTGAACATGTTGAACGGGAAGATCAACTTTAAGACCAATGCGGGATTGGGAACCATTTTTAAGGTAGAGGTTCCTATTCCTAAGCCAAAACAGCGAAGGAAGACAACCCTGAATGTGCAGAAAGTGAACGACCTTCCGAAGGACTTGAATTGGCTAATTGTCGATGATAATGCCTTGAACTTACTCTATTTGAAGCAATTTTTCTCGTTACACAACCATGTGAACACAGCGATCAACGGAAAAGAGGCCCTGGAGGTGCTCCGCAATGTCCCTATCGATGTGATTGTTACGGATATTAACATGCCGGTAATGACGGGTGACGAGTTATTGGCGAACGTTCGTGCGAACCGCGCGTGGGATAATATTAAAATAATAGCCACATCCTCTGATAATGAGCAAGTTAAAAAACTAGAAAAGGTCAGAAAGGTTAGTTTTGATGGTATTTTGATCAAGCCGTTCAACGAGCGGAAGTTGACAGAAACGATCTTGAAAACCATTTACCCGATCTTTGAGGATGGTGAGGCGATGTCCGAAAAACCCTAATTGTTCAAAACTTTTTTTTCTTTTTTTCATCTAAACTCTTGTAAATAAAAGTTTTTAGTATCTTTGCAATCCCTACACAGTAGGGAAAAGGAGATTATTAATTAATGGCAAAAAAACAAGAAGCAGAAAAAGAGTTAGCGGCGAAAAACGCAGAGCTACAAGGTGCTGACACAAAAGTTGTGAAGGACACTGAACAGATTGAGTCTGAAGCAGATTCAAATTTAATCGATGAGATTAAATCAAACACATGGAGTACTCCATCTGGAGACTTCGACTGGGATCTTGATGAAAAAGCATTTGGGAACTACAGTGATGCAGAGCGTACGCAATTAGAAGAGCAATACGCAGGCACATTCAACCAAATCAATCAAGGCGAGATTATTGAAGGTACAGTTGTATCGATCAATAACAAAGATGTTGTTTTAAACATCGGTTTCAAATCAGACGGTCTGGTAGCATTATCTGAGTTCCGTGACTTACCTGACTTAAAAGTAGGTGATACTGTTGATGTATTTGTTGAATCACAAGAGGATGCAAACGGTCAGTTGGTATTATCTCGCAAACGTGCGAAAACTCAAAAATCTTGGGAAGAGATCAACGAAGCTTTAGAAAATGACAAAGTTATCGATGGTTTCGTTAAATCACGTACTAAAGGTGGTTTAATCGTAGACATCAAAGGTGTTGAGGCTTTCTTACCAGGATCTCAAATTGATATTAAGCCAATCCGTGACTACGATATCTACGTAGGAAAAACTATGGAATTCAAGGTTGTTAAGATCAACCACGAGTTCAAAAACGTAGTAGTTTCTCACAAAGTATTGATCGAGGACGATTTAGAAAACCAAAAATCAGAAATCGTTGCGAAATTGGAAAAAGGTCAAGTATTGGAAGGTACTGTTAAAAATATCACTGACTTCGGTGTGTTCATCGACTTGGGTGGTGTTGACGGATTACTTCACATTACAGACATCTCTTGGGGCCGTATCGAGCATCCAAAAGAGGTATTGGCATTAGACCAAACAATCAACGTTGTAGTTCTTGACTTTGATGACGAGAAAAAACGTATCGCACTAGGTTTGAAACAACTTTCTGAGCACCCTTGGGAATCTTTAGACAAAAACCTAGAAGTAGGTTCTAAAGTAAAAGGTAAAATCGTTACTGTAGCTGACTACGGTGCGTTCTTAGAAATCATCCCTGGTGTTGAAGGTTTGATCCACGTATCAGAAATGTCTTGGTCTCAAAACTTACGTTCTCCACAAGAGTTCTTGAAAGTAGGCGACGAAATCGAAGCTGAAATCTTAACACTTGACCGTGAAGAGCGCAAGATGAGCTTAGGTATCAAACAATTGACTCAAGATCCATGGCAAAACATCACTGAGCGTTACCCAGTAGGTTCTAAACAATCAGCAGTTGTTAAAAACATGACTAACTTCGGTGTATTCGTTGAATTAGAAGACGGAATCGATGGTTTGATCCACATCTCTGACCTTTCTTGGTCTAAGAAAGTTAACCACCCTAACGAATTCACTAAAGTTGGTGAGCGTTTAGATGTTGTGGTTCTTGAACTTGACGAAGAAAACCGTAAACTTTCTCTAGGTCACAAACAATTAGAAGAAAACCCTTGGGATACTTTCGAAACAATCTTCACTGAAGGTTCTGTTCACGAAGGTACAGTAATCAAAGTTGGTGACAAAGGTGATATCGTTGCGCTACAGTACGGTGTTGAAGGCTTCTGCCCGAACAAACACTCTGTAAAAGAAGACGGTTCAGCATTGAAAGTTGACGAAGTTGCTGAGTTCAAAATCATTGAATTCAACAAAGAAAACAAACGTCTAGTGATCTCTCACTCTCGTATTTGGGAAGACCAAAAAGCAGAAGCGCGTATCGAAGACTTCAACAACCGCAAGAAAGAAGCTAAAGCAGCTTCATCTGCAGTGAAGAAAGTTAAAGATTCAGTTGAAAAATCTACTTTAGGTGATCTTGACGTTCTAGCTCAATTGAAAGAGCAAATGGAAGACAACGAGAAAAAATCTAAATAAGTTTAGATTGCTCTACATACTTCGAAGCCCCGGTTCATGAACCGGGGCTTTTTTTGTGCCGTACATCCTCCCTTCTTTGTAACGGTAGGATGCAAGGCCAACATCAAGCCTACCCAATTTTTGCTCTTCCCTCCATCTAGCTTTCCCCTTTCCAAAAAATTATCCTTAACTTCATTCAGCGAAACAAAGCCGTTTTATGATGAATCAATCCGCCCTAATATCAACCGACCATGCCCTTCGGCTTATCAATGAGGAAAAGTGTGTTGTCCTGGATGCCAGTATTGACAAGGTCAATCAAAAGCTGGACCCCCAGCAGGTAGATCTCCTGCCGAATTCCCTATTCTTTGATATTGAAGGTGTATTTTCAGACCATAGCTCCGGATTGCCGCATACCATGGTGGATGCAGACACGTTCAGCAGGGAGGCCCAAAAACTAGGCATAGACAACGATTCAACCGTTATTGTTTATGATCGGTGGGGGGTGTACTCAAGTCCACGAGCTTGGTGGATGTTCCGGTATATGGGCTTTGATAAAGTGTATGTATTGAATGGCGGATCGCCAGCATGGAAAGCGGCTGGCTTGCCCATCGTCCATGAACATGGTGAAGCTGAAACAAACGGAGTCTTCATCGCCAAACCGCAAGCAGAGTGGTTGACCAGTAAAGAAGAATTACTACAGAACTTAGATAATGACCACGTGCAGGTGCTCGATGCTCGCTCCCCGGCACGTTTCCATGGCACAGCAGCCGAACCGCGGGAAGGACTCCGTTCCGGACATATGCCTGGTGCAAAGAACATTCCCTTTGACCAAGTGCTGGACGAACAATACCTCAAGGATGAGGAAGAACTACGTGGTGTATTTGAAGGGAAAGCGGATAACAGTAAAAGATTAATCTTCACGTGCGGATCGGGCATTTCTGCCGCCATCATTGCACTAGCGGCACATGAGGTAGGTCTGGACCAGATCAGCCTATATGATGGCTCCTGGAGCGAATGGGGTGCCGATCCATCGCTTCCTATACAAAAGGATTAAAAAAGGGTGTCCTCATGGACACCCTGAACAATATTATTTTCGTGGACTTGGCAAAGGCACATAGCCATCATCGCCAGGTACCTTCGGAAATTCATGGTCGATCCATTTCTGTTTAGCTTCATCAATGGTCTCCTTGCTGCTGGCAACAAAATTCCACGAGATAAACCGCTCTTCTGGGAAAGGTTCTCCACCGAAGATATAAACGGTAGTCCCTGCCTTCATCTCAAAGGTACACAGATGGGCATCCAATGTAATCAAGATCTGTTTAGGTCCATAGGTAAAGCCATTGCTGGAGATTTCGCCTTCCAGGATATACAATCCGCTCTCGCCGTACAATTCACCCTTGATATCAATCAATGCATCTTTTGAGGCTTTTACCTCGATCATGTACAACTTGCTGTAAACCGGAACCGGAGATTTCTTGTCAAATGCGTCTCCTGCGATAAGCTTATAGGAGATGCCATCGTCTTCCCACGCTGGGATATCGTTGGCTTCGATATGATGGAATTCAGGTTCCATAAACTCAAGTTCCTTAGGCAGCGCCACCCAAATCTGCAAGCCATGAAGATATTTATCCTGTTGCCTCAAATACTCCGGTGTTCGTTCCGAATGGACAACGCCCTTTCCGGCAGTCATCCAGTTGACGGCACCCGGTTTGATCTCCATAGCCGTACCCAGGCTATCTCGATGGAAAATAGCACCATCGAAAAGATAGGTCAGGGTCGATAAGCCGATATGCGGATGTGGTCCGACATCCAGATTCTCATGGTCAGCGAGGCATGCTGGTCCCATATGGTCAATAAACACAAATGGGCCAATGGATCTTTTCTGACGGAAAGGCAATAACCTTCCCACCAAAAAGTTCCCGATATCTGCGGCGGTTTCTTCTTTAATGAAATCGATATTCGACATAAAACTCCTTAATTTGTATAATTTATCCTTAAAGTTAAGGAATATTAGCCGTTATTGACTAGCCGAAAAATCATTTCCGCAGCTAATTTTGTCGTTCTACTGTCAATATCATATTGGGGATTGATCTCTGCAAAATCAATGGTGCACACCTTCGGCAAGGTGGTAATAAAATTGAATAATGCATAATACATGCTATCTGGAACCACCCCATTGAACGCCGGAGAACTGACTCCTGGCGCATACGGTGCAGCGAAGAAATCCATATCGACGGTCACATAAATGGCGTCTACCCCATTAGCAAAATCCTCAATCTGTTCCAATATCTTTTCCAAGTTCCAAGGGGTAAGTTCATTGCGTAGGATATACCGGACTCCGTTCTGATCGGCATACCTGAATAAACCCAATGTATTGCTGATTTCCTGTATGCCCAGGGCGAGGTAGCCTACTTCAATGCCTTCAGCTTTCGCTTCCTCCAGGATCTGGTAGAATCCTGTTCCGGAATTACCGCGGCCACCCTGAGTTTGACGTGCGTCGAAATGTGCATCCAGATTGATGATTCCGATCTTCTTCCCTGCTTTTGCCTGCTTCACTCCTTGGTAATGGCCATAGGTGATTTCATGTCCACCACCGATCACAATGGTAAATCCTCCCTGCTCCAGTACCTGTCCGACCCGCTTGGCCAATTCCTGCTGGGCGGATTCCATATCCTCGCCGATGCAAACAACGTCTCCGGCATCCATGAGAACCTGAGAAGAAGGAATATGGTCCGGTAAATTTGCCAATACCTTACGCACGGTCGCAGGACCATCCTTCGCCCCCACCCGACCCAGGTTCCGACGGACCCCTTCGTCACAGCAGAATCCCAAAAGGACAAAACTGGTATCGAATTCGATTTTCTGTGTATCCAGATTGAGCATTTCGATCCGCTGATGCCACCTTCTGAAGTTGGCATCCGCACCATCGACCCTGCCCGTCCATGCAGCCCGATCTCCGGGTTGATATTGTTTATCGTGCATATGTAAATTATTTCGATGCATTAAAAAGTCCGTCGATAAGTTCATCGGCAACCACCGCAGCCTTGGTGACCTGCAATTCTGGGGTCCTATTCAATTCCGTCTCAATGGCCGACATGGCTTCTTTATTTCGTGCCCAAGCACGTCGTGCAATACCGTTATTCACATCGAAGAAGAGCATCTGTTTCAGTTTCGCTTCACTGGCAGCTGAACCATCCAGCACCATGCCAAAACCACCGTTGATCACCTCGCCCCAACCAACACCGCCACCGTTGTGGATGGAAACCCAGGTCGCTCCACGGAAGCTATCGCCAATGACATTGTGAATGGCCATATCAGCCGTAAACTTGCTACCATCGTAGATATTGCTGGTCTCGCGGTATGGCGAGTCCGTACCACTGACATCATGGTGATCCCTACCCAATACGACTGGAGCCGATAATCGGCCATCCTGTACGGCATCATTGAACGCTTTGGCAATCCGCATGCGTCCCAACGCGTCCGCATATAGAATACGTGCCTGTGACCCGACCACCAACCTATTCTTCTCGGCTTCCTGGATCCAGCGGATGTTATCTTCCATCTGCTGATAGATTTCCTCAGATGCCGCTTGCTGAAGCTCTTGCATGACTTCGAGCGCAAGCTGATCCGTTAACCGGAGGTCCTCCGGTTTTCCGGATGTACATACCCAACGGAATGGGCCAAAGCCATAATCGAAACACATCGGCCCCAAAATATCCTGGACATACGAAGGATACTTGAAATTGATCCC
This sequence comes from Sphingobacterium lactis, assembly GCF_011046555.1. Classification (NCBI taxonomy): domain Bacteria; kingdom Pseudomonadati; phylum Bacteroidota; class Sphingobacteriia; order Sphingobacteriales; family Sphingobacteriaceae; genus Sphingobacterium; species Sphingobacterium lactis. The sequence goes on along the minus strand of NZ_CP049246.1, from coordinate 1,694,990 downwards.
ATCTTCTGCCATGATATCTGCGCCGGCACGACTCGCTTCCAAGAGGAAGGCATTGCCGTAATCAAAGAAATATGTGCCTTTGGCAACGTGGTTATTGATGGCAGCAGCGTGGCGAATTAAGGTGCGCTGTACTTCTTTTTTAAATTGCTCCGGATCATTCGCAATCAGTGCATTCGATTCTTCAAATGTCAAATCCACCGGATAGTAGCCGCCGGACCAAGGATTGTGCAGCGATGTCTGATCAGAACCAACGGTAATCCGGATATCTTCACGGTCAAACGCCTCCCAAACATCAACGATATTACCAATATAGGCAATGGAGACCACACGTTTATCCTCAACGGCCTGCTTAACCGTTGCAATCAGGGCTTCCATATCTTCCACCAGCACATCTACCCAACCCTGTTCGTGGCGTTTCCGCGCTGCAGCAGGGTTCACCTCTGCGCAGACCGTAATGCAACCGGCGATATTGCCGGCCTTTGGCTGCGCACCGCTCATGCCGCCCAAACCGGAAGTGACAAATATCTTTCCTGCAACTTCTTCCCCTTTCGGCAATTGTTTCCGGAAAGCGTTCATTACAGTTATCGTCGTACCATGGACAATACCCTGCGGACCAATATACATATAGGATCCTGCGGTCATCTGTCCATATTGAGTTACGCCCAATGCGTTGAACCGTTCCCAATCATCCGGTTTTGAATAGTTAGGAATCATCATGCCATTGGTTACCACCACCCGCGGTGCCTGTTCCGAAGATGGAAACAACCCCATAGGATGGCCTGAATACATGTGCAGCGTCTGCTGGTTATCCATTTCCGAAAGGTATTTCATGGTAACCAGGTATTGCGCCCAGTTCTGAAAAACCCCACCGTTTCCGCCATACGTGATCAACTCATGTGGATGTTGGGCAACCGCTGGATCCAGGTTGTTCTGGATCATCAACATAATCGCTGCCGCTTGCTGACTCTTTGCCGGATAATCCGATATCGGACGCGCATGCATGGCATAGCTTGGGCGAAAGCGGTACATATAAATCCGACCATAGGTGCGTAATTCGTTTAGAAATTCCTTTGCCAGTTCAGCATGCCATTCCTGTGGGAAATAGCGCAACGCATTTCTGATGGCCAACTTCTCTTCCTCCTTGGTCAGGATAGCTTTGCGCTTTGGCGCATGGCTGACGGTATGATCGAGTTCCACTGCGGCTGGGAGTTCAGAAGGAATCCCCTGTTTGATTGCCGCCTGAAAATTTTCTAAAGTCATGTTAGTTCATTTTTTCGGTATGCACATAGACCTCCATGCCATTTTTCCAAACGGCCACAGGTTGCAATCGCCCCTGTTGATAGGTAATGTTTTGGTAGTTATCGGTACTGTAAATATTAAAATCAGCCAATTGACCTTCTACGAGTCGACCGCGGTCTGAAAGGTTGAGGGCCTTTGCTGCCCTGAAGGTAATCGCCGCAAGAATCTCGGCATTGCTCAACTTTTCCATGGTCGCCAGAATACTAGCACTCTCGATCAATTTGCCCATTGGTGCGGAACCTGGGTTCCAATCGGTAGCTATGGCCAAGCTGGCTCCTGCATCCAATAGTTTTCTCGCCGGTGTAAAGGCGCATCCAATACCAAGCGACGCGGCTGGAAGCGCGACGGCAACCACATCCGAATCGGCCAATAGGTCAATCTCATTGGCTGTTGATGCCTCCAGGTGATCAGCGGAGACCGCGCCAAGTTCGACAGCCAGGTGGGAACCCGATGTGCTGAACTGATCGGCATGGACAGTGATATCAAAACCCATTTCCTTAGCGCGCTGATAATACGGTACGATTTCCTCAGCTGAAAAGGCACTCTTTTCCACAAAGGCATCCACCCGATTGGTCAGCTCTTCGCCTTGCAATACGGGAAAAAGTTCATTCGCCATCAATGTTAAGTATTCTGCTGCTGTGCCTTCAAAATCTTTGGGTAGCATATGTGCGGCTAAACAGGTTGGCACCAAATCTGCAAAGCTGGAAAGATTGGCCTGTTTAATCGCACGAAGGGTTTTCAATTCTTCGTCTACACGCAGTCCATACCCACTTTTCACTTCAATAGTCGTTACTCCCTGCTTAAAAAGGTCATCAGCGCGTTGCAGCGTCAGCTTTTTCAGCTCTTCTTCCGTACATTCCCGGGTATGCTTCACTGTACTCCAAATTCCGCCACCTGCTTCAGCAATTTCCAGGTAGGAACTTCCTGCATTGCGCATGGCAAAATCATTGGCACGGTTCCCGCCGAAGGCAATATGTGTATGGCAGTCGATATACCCCGGTAGGGCCACATATTCGCCCGTCAGCTCTATCAGTTCCACTGAATCACCTAAAGCCTCCTGTAAGCCTTTAAAATTGCCTACAGTCTGCACTTTGCCATCCTTGATATGTATACCTGCATCGGCAATGATCTCTAAATCCTTATCCTGTAAAGCCCCCTTGACAGGCAGATGCTGCATGGTGAGCAACTGCTTGAACGGACCAATTAATTTTTCCTGTACATTCATGCTTAAAAGTTTTCAAAGTAATCCTCACCTTTTCCGAAATAGGCAACTTGATGTTCCGCAGCAGCTTGTTTAGCGACTTCGATCAATTCGCCAGATTTGATGATCGCTAAGGCGTTGTCCAGGATTTCCTGCATCGGTTGATCTTCCTCGATGTGCGGGATGGTCTTCCGGATATGTTGGTGTATCGCCTCGATCACGGCAGTCGACGCCAAGGGGTTGTGGAAATCTTTCGCTTGGGCAGCACAAAGCATCTCAATGCTTAAGATCTTATCTACGTTATCCAACACCTGGAGTAACTTTCTGCCCGAGATGGAACCCATGCTGACATGGTCTTCCTGCCCTAGAGAGGTCGGAATGCTATCTGCACTGGCCGGGAAACATAACCCTTTATTTTCACTGGCAATGGCCGCAGTACTGTACTGCAAGATCATAAATCCAGAATTTAATCCTGTTGTCTTCATTAACAATTTCGGCACCCCATTGGTTTCACCTTCCAGGGATAGGTATACTCTTCGGTCTGAAATATTCCCCAGTTCCGACACCGCCAATGTTGCATAATCCAAAGGCAGGGCAATCGGTTGACCGTGGAAAGAACCGCCGCTGATGGTAAGCTCATTATTGATAATGATTGGATTATCGGTTACCGAGTTTATTTCTAGCTCGATGGTATCCCGAAAATGCAACCAGGCATTGCGGGAAGCGCCATGCACCTGTGGAATGCACCGTAGCGAATATGGATCTTGTACGCGTGAACAATTCTTATGAGATTCCAAAATTGCCGAACCCTTTAAGAGGTTATGGATGGTGGAAGCCACGAAACTGTTTCCTTGGTATGGACGCAATTGGTGCAATTCCGCATAGAACGGTTTAATGGAACCGTTCAACCCTTCGATCATCAAGGTTGCGATCAGGTCTGCATTGTTCATTAATCGGTTCATTTCCACGACTGCTTTTACACCATGAGCCGCCATGAACTGCGTTCCATTGATCAGCGCCAGCCCCTCTTTTGCACCGAGGTGGATAGGCTCCAAGCCCTTCTCTTGCAAAACGGATGAGGTGGACACGACTTGCCCATCTTTCCACACCTTACCAAGACCGATCAAGGGAAGGAACAGATGCGATAGTGGAGCCAAGTCACCAGATGCACCCACAGAACCTTGCTTAGGTACAACTGGAATCACATCTTCCTGAATATGCCAAATGATGCGTTCTACAGTGCTTAATTGCACACCCGAAAAACCCTTCGCCAATGCGTGCACTTTAAGGATGAGCATCAATTTGCTCAATTCCTTATCGATGGGTTCTCCTACGCCAACGGCATGGCTCTTCAAGATATTCTCCTGCAATTTCTTAGTGTCCTGCGGACTGATCAAAGTAGTACATAAAGGGCCAAAACCCGTATTGATCCCGTAAACCACTTTGCCCGAATCCACGATATCCTGCACATACTGCGCACTCTGGTTGATCTTGTCGATCGTATCCGATGATAATACCCCGTGCTGCGCACCTTTGGCAATTGCCACAGCAATGGAACTGCTTAAATAATCTTCTCCGTATTTAAATGTATTCATAATTAACCTGTCTATATCCAAATTTACCTGCTATATTTGATAATTGGTAATACCATTTTTTATATAAATTGATACCTATGAGTTATCAAATAGAACTAAGACATTTACATTACTTTAAGGTTGTTGCAGAGGAACTACACTTCCGAAGAGCAGCTGAGCGCCTTTTTATTGCCCAACCGGGATTGTCCCGACAGATCAAGCAATTGGAAGACTATTATGGTACCCCTCTTTTTATTCGGGATAAGCGGAATGTCGCCCTGACGGAGGCTGGCAGCTATCTCCAAAAGGAAGTGGATCTGTTGTTCAATCAATTGGGAACGGTCAAGGAACATATCGAGAAAATAACAGAGGGGAAGATTACCTCCTTAAAATTAGGGTTTATCGGATCCGCAGTTCAGGCCATTTTGCCTCAATTGTTGGTGGAATTGAAAAAACAGCAGCCATTGATCGACATTACGCTCAATGAACTCACCAATGAAGTCCAATTGGAAATGCTGAGCAAAAAGGAACTAGATTTTGGATTTGTGCGGATAAAGGAAACGCCGATAGGTATGGAGTCGTTACCCATACTCACCGAACATTTCTCCTTGGTGGTACCCAAGAATCGATTTCCGACAAAAGGGAAAGTTAATTTGCAGGATTTTAAGCAGGAGTCGTTCATTCTATTCTCCAAGGAATACAGCAACTCTTATTACGAATTGGTGATGAGTATTTTTGAAGACCATGATTTCGTTCCACATGTAACGCTGAAAACCGTGAATGCTCTCAGTATTTTCAACTTGGTCAGCCAGGGTCTGGGCGTAGCTATTGTGCCATCCTCCCTGAAAAAAGGATACCACACCCATGTGGATTTTTTGGAATTGCAGCACCTACCCCAACGAACTACATTATCCTTGGTCTGGAATAAACAAAATCGAAACCCTGGAATTCCGCTAATGCTGGAAATTGTCAATCAATTCAAGAATATTAAAACATAATGCTAAATATCATTTAGGAATCAATTCTGTTGTATCAACTCGCTTAAAAGCATTAAAAAAAATGAAAATTAATTAGCTCTCCATCAAGTATCCTTAAAAAAAATAGGCGTTTTTTTCCTTAGCTTTATGGAAACCAAACGATTATTGCATCACTTGGGAAAATTTCAATTTTGATGATTCACAAGGTTATGAAACAGCTATTTATTTTGATCTGCATGCTACTACCTATTCTTTCTTTTGGCCAGGGAAATGCTGGCGACCCCTCCATTCAGGAAAAATGGAAGGAAGTGGAAAGGTTAATCTCGATCCATAATTACGAAGAGGCCAAACCCATCCTAAGCGACATAAAAGCCTATGCCAAGCGCACTGGCAATGACCCCATGGTATTGCGGGCCTTTCTGGCAGAGAATAGGTTGCTTCTGGTTAACGTTACGGAAGATCAATTTTTCCTAAAAATAGATCAGCATTTTCAACAGGAAATCAGCACCGCCAAACCTGTAGTAAAGAGCCTGCTTCAATTCTTTTATGCCGAGTTTCTGAACAGTGAAAGACGATTCAGAAGTCAGAGTGATCATCCGTTTGTTGCAGGTAATGATTCTACAAAGAACAAAATCATCGATTCCATTTTTCAACAGGCATTGGAAAATAAACAGCTGCTGAAGAAAGAGGGGCTTACCAATTGGCAGTATCTACTTACTGATAGTACGAATCAATCTTTGACACCAACCCTTTTCCATCAGATCGGTCTCCAATACATCAACTTCTTGCCGAATATGGGGAAAAAGTCGGAGCCCAAGATTCAGCAGCTCGCTGATGAGATCAGTACACTGAATCGATCAGCAGGTTATGCCAATGCTGAAGCTTATCTGGCTTACCGAAAACTAATGTTGAAGCCATCAAATAACCTACAAAAGGCTCTGCTGCAACAGGTCGAAACATACAAAAGTGACTTTAATGCTTTTCTTCTTAGCAAGGTTGCCGAGCTATTGGCCGCAAGGGAAAAATATGTTGAAGCCCTAGCGATGCTGGAGCAAGCAAAACAAGATTATGCAAATTCACCATGGCTGAAAGATATAGAGTTTTTAGAAAATATCATCAAGATGCCATCCTTGGGGGTCGAGTTCAAATATGAACAACCAACGCAAACATATGTACCCTTCTTTATCAATTTCAGGAATACAAAAGACTTGTACATCCGTGTCTACAATATCACCAATACACCCGAAAACTTTCAGAAATTCACCTTTGAACAGGATAGCGCAAGCCGCAAGGTAACAACAACAGCTGCCCTTACATACGAGGAACGGGTCGATTTGGACCGGGAGGAGGATTTCAAAGAACATAAGACCATTTATAAGCTAAATCCGCTAAAAGCTGGAAATTATATGGTATTGGTTTCCAATAATAAAGATTTTATCCATGATGGGCTTTTCCATACCGTGGCAAAAAATCCGATAATCATCACCGACCAATTCAGCTATCTAGAAAATCGGACCGATAAAGAAGACAATGAATCGCTTTTGGTTCAGCTGATCAACAGAAACGATGGGCAGCCTTATGCCCAACGGAAAATTCAAATCTTCCACAACACCACCGATTCAACCATTCAGGTGTCAAAAACAGCAACGACCAATAAGCAAGGTCTGCTCATTTTTAAGCCAAAAGAAAGCGATGACGCTTTCGCGAACGGTGATTTCTTACTATACCTCGAAGACGAAAAACAATTGGTTCCATTGAACAGGCAATCCGCCCGTTACAACTATTTCCAGGATTATGTAGACGACAAGGAAAATATCCGGGCTAGGACAATTTCAGACCGTGCAATCTATAGACCTGGTCAGACCGTCTATTTTAAATCGATCATTTACACTAGCGATTTTCTATCGGGAAAGGTATTGGAAGGACAGAAGATCACGGCTAAACTCGTCGATGGAAATGGACAGCATGTTGATTCCCTTACCCTAACCAGTAACAGCTTCGGTTCCATCCATGGCGAACTGCACATTCCAAAATTGACCTTGAACGGCGGCATGCGAATTGAAATCTACCGGGGCAAGGAGCAGATCAATGCACACTTCTTCCGTGTAGAGGAATACAAAAGACCGACTTTTAAAGTCCTTTTTGATACCAACGAGGAAACATATACCCGAACCGATACGGCAGTATTTTCGGGAAAGGTCGAAACTTTTTCAGGCGTCAATCTCTCGGGAGCAACCGTGAACTACAAGGTAAATATCACGAGCTACGGATCCATATATAGGCAATTTCAATTGCAGGACAGTACGGTCACCGTTGCAGAGGATGGAAGATTCAACATTCGTATCCCCCTAACCGACACAGCACTGACCAAGCTGAAGTCGTTCTCGATCCAGGTAACTGCAGAGGTGGTCAATCAAACTGGAGAGATGCAACAAGCTGTTGCCTTTTATCAGTTTGACGAAAAACCATGGCGCATCAATATTTTGACCGAGGATAGAGCGGAGGAAAAGAAATGGGCAACACTCCATATCGATACCAAAAACCAGAATGGCCAACCCCTAAAATTTGCCGGGAAAGTCAATATCTATAAATTCCAGGAACCTGAAGTGGCCTTGCCCCCGCAGACCTTTCAATTTAAGGATGCTAATTTCCATATTTTGGATAAGAAAGCCTATAAGGAATATTTTCCTTTGATCTATGACGATACCAGGTTAAAGGATCCCAAGAAGACATTGGTAAAAAGCTACACCTTTGATACCAACGACACATCCCTGGTCAAGTTGGATGCCGAACTCTTCGATCGAGGCGCATACCTTGTGGAAGCGATCAGCATGCAGGGCAAGGATACTGTCACCTCCACAAGAACCGTGGAACTGTATGCCGCGGAAACCCATAAAATCACAGATAAGGACTTCTTGGTGGCTAACTTTGATAAAACACAGTATAAAGAGGGCGATCGAGCAAAAATCACCTTTTATTCGGATGTCAAAGAGGCGAAATACCTGTATCTATACACCTCAAATAGTTTTTCTGAGGAAGAAATTCAGATTTTACCCTTCCAGAACGGTAAGTCCGAGTATTCCTTTCCTGTAACCAGGGAACATATCGCTCTGGATTTCAACGTATCCGCCTTGTTGATCGTCAATAATTTGGCTGAAAACATAGACCTCCAGATTCCAGCTGCAGATGCATCGAAAAAATTGCAAATCAGGACCAAAACCTTTCGAGACAAGATTCTTCCTGGAACGCAGGAAACCTGGAGTTTTGAGATTCGCCAGGACGGAAAAGTCATTCCTGCTGAAGTATTAGCTACGATGTATGATGCATCATTGGACGAATTCCAGGTAAATTATATCCGTGGTTACTTTGAGACCGACTTTCCGCATAATTATCAATCGAAAAGAGAGCTGGTCGACCTATTCTACTGGAGCAATTACCCACAATCCATTGCGGTCATTAATCCAATACAGATGGTGACACCGTTAGGTTCACGCATTCCCATGTTCATGAACTATGGCTTATGGAGAAATTTGGATTGGGAAAACTATAATAGGACGATCATTCACGGTTTCTCTAGGGTAGACTACAGCGCGAGCGCTATAGAATCCGATGCTGTGTTAAATGAAGTTGCAGTAATAGGCATGGCTGGAAAAGTAGCCGGCCTATCGGTTGCATCTTTCGAACCTACTGCATATGATGACTTGCATGACGCTCCTCTTCGGCAGGAAAAGGAGGCCATAAAAGATGGATCCGGCGCAATTGATCAGGTCGTACCGAGAACAAATCTGAAGGAAACCGCATTCTTTTACCCCAATCTTACCACCGATAAGGACGGTCTTATCAGTTTCGATTTTACGACACCGGAAGCACTGACCAAATGGAAACTGCAATTATTTGCCCACGGCAAAAAATTGGAAGTTGGCGAGGCCATGCACTATGCCCAGACCCAGAAGCAACTGATGGTCCAACCGAACCTGCCGCGTTATTTCCGCGAAAATGATGAAATGATTTTAAAGGCGCAGGTCCAAAACCTTAGCGATGGACAACAAAAAGGTCAGGCTAAGATAGCGTTCATCAATCTCGTTGATCATGCAGAGGTAACCAAAGACTTTGTTATCGATTCTGAATCCGTATCCTTTGACGTGAAACAGGGTGCTAATCAAACGGTATCCTGGAAGATCAAGGTACCGGCTGGCTATCCAACGGTACAGGTAAAAATAGTTGCCGCTTCAGATAGCTATTCTGATGGTGAAGTGCAGGAATTGGCCGTTTTGAACAATTCAATCCTTATATCCGAAACCCAAAAACTCACCCTCAAGCCGCAGCAGCAGCAAGAGCTAATCCTTGAATCTGCCGGCAAGGAAAACCTCACGGCAAAGGTGCAGGTACAGAGCAATCCGATATTGGAAATTATTTCCGCATTGGACTACCTTAATAATTACCCGTATGATTGCACCGAGCAACAAACCAGCCGATGGTTTGCATTGAAGATGGTGGAATACATCGGTTCCGAATATCCAGCAATCGCGAATTATTTTAAAGCGATTACCGAAAGGGAAACAAAAGGGCGCTTAGCGGATAACAGCGCATTGGCTTCGCTCAGTGCACAAGAGATGCCTTGGATCCGCGACATGCAGGCCGATGAAAAGAAATTAGCTGCTTTGGCGGAGCTGTTCAACAGCAATATCCATAGCGAACTACAGCAATTGGAAAACAAGCTGCAAAAAGCCCAACTGGATAACGGAGCATTCCCATGGTTTGAAGGTGGAAGTGCAAATACAGTTATCTCAATCCGCATTCTGGAAGTTGCAGGAAAGGCACTTCAGTTAAAACCAAGCTCCATTGGCTCAAAAATGCAGGGATCGATGAAAAAACTGATCCAGAACCTGGACGCTGACCCGGCCATTTTTGGTGAGAAAGCATCAGCATCCATCGCTTTGGATTACCTCTATGCACGTCACTTCTGGCATGGCGTAGTTCCTGTTCCGGCGAAGGCCAAGCAAACGCTACAGGCTCGAATAGCCAAGGCACCACTCCACACGGCTGGTAGTCCAGCGGGAATAGCCGCCAAGGCATGGATCGTCAACCAGCTCTTCGGTGCTGGAAAGGAGGCCAATGAACTCAAGAACAGGATCATGCAGGAAGTGATCTACGATGAAAACCGTGGCATGTACTGGGAATCCAATAGCAACCACTACAACGACATCAGCCTGCACAGTTATCTGCTGGAGGCCTATAAACTGTACGATCCGACCAAGCTCAATGCCATCAGCCAATGGATCTTCTATAAAAAGGAAGCGAACTATTGGCGCAGTACCTGGATGACCGTAGATGCCATCTATAGCTTGCTATTGACCAATAATCCGCAGGACTTCCGAATGGAAAACAATGTCCAGGTTTTGGTCGATCGACAAGCCGTAGCGATGGATTCAGTAATATTGGGACAGACATCCAAAACCTTTACACCACAGGAACTGCAGACCGATACCCACATTGAGATTAAGAACAACAACGATCGCACGGTTTATGGTGGTTTGATCCATCAATTCTTCCTTCCCCTGGATCAGGTGGAGGCATCGACAAAAGGCTTGAAGGTCAGCAAGGTCTACCAAGTGGAACGCAAGGGCGAATGGTTGGAGAGCAAGGAGGCTAAGATAGGCGAAAAGATCAGGGTTGTCCTGACGGTCATCAACGATGAGGACCTGCAGTATGTCCACCTGAAAGATAGCCGTCCATCAGGCGTAGAACCGGTATTCCGCAGCTCCGGTTACCATTGGCGCGAGGGATATTACTTCACACTGAAGGATGCCTCCACAAATTATTTCTTCGATTATCTTCCGAAAGGAAAGCGCACCTTTACCTACGAAGTGAAGGCCAATAACATCGGTGCATTCAATTCGGGGATAACCCAGATCGAGGGCATGTACGACCCGACCACCAATGCCCGGTCAGGAAATATACAGCTGCGAATCGTGGAATAAAATTTCAACAAGCAATAAAAAAGGCCGATAAGTCATCTTATCGGCCTTTTCAATTTTATTGCAATTTCTTATTTATCTATTTATGGTCTCCACCTGCTTTACAGGTTCTTTCTTCAACACAACCACCTTTTCAATCTGAGGTTTGTCCTTTTTCACTTGCTCCGACACGGTATGTCCACCCAGAATCGGTGCGATTACCAAACCTACCAGACAAGTCAATTTGATGAGGATATTCATGGAAGGCCCCGAGGTATCCTTGAATGGATCCCCTACGGTATCTCCAGTAACCGCAGCCTTATGCGCTTCGGAACCTTTGTAGGTCATTTCCCCATTGATCATCACTCCGGCCTCAAAGGATTTTTTGGCATTATCCCATGCACCACCGGCATTGTTCTGAAAGATTGCCCACATCACTCCGGATACCGCTACACCGGCCATATAAGCGCCCAATGCCTCTGCTCCCATCACAAAACCGACGATGATCGGTGTGATAATGGTAATGGCTCCCGGCAGCATCATTTCCCGAAGGGCGGCTTTGGTGGATATATCCACACACTTGCCGTAGTCAGGTTTACCTGTGCCTTCCAGAATCCCTGGAATTTCCCGGAACTGACGGCGCACTTCGTTTACCATATCCATGGCGGCCTTACCAACGGATTGCATCGCTAAAGCCGAGAACACAACAGGGATCATGCCCCCAATGAATAGCGCGGCCAACACATCCGCCTTAAAGATATTGATTCCATCAATTCCCGTAAAGGTGACATAGGCCGCAAAGAGTGCCAATGCGGTCAATGCTGCCGATGCAATGGCAAAGCCCTTCCCTACCGCCGCCGTTGTATTACCTACCGAATCCAACACATCGGTACGCTGGCGTACCTCTTTTGGGAGTTCGCTCATCTCGGCAATACCGCCGGCATTATCGGCAATCGGACCGAAGGCGTCAATAGCCAACTGCATCGCTGTTGTTGCCATCATGGCCGATGCTGCAATGGCCACACCATAGAATCCCGCCAATTCATAGGACCCCCAAATGGCAGCAGCAAATAGAATTACAGAAGACGCTGTAGACTTCATTCCCGTTGCCAAACCAGCGATGATATTCGTCGCTGCACCTGTTGACGAATTCTGTACGATATTCAATACCGGTTTTTTTCCCAAGCCGGTATAGAATTCCGTGAAAGCGGAAATCAATCCGCCAACAGCCAGCCCGACGATGGTCGAATAGAACACATTCATCCGGGGAATATCGATGTAGCCTTCACCGAAGAATTTCATCTGGATCACTTCGGGAAGCATATATTGAATCAAGAAATAACAGGCAATGACCGTCAGGATTATCGAAGTCCAGTTTCCGGTATTCAGGGCCTTCTGCACCTGATTCTCCTTGGCATCATTGCTGGACACCTTCACCAAGAAAGTTCCGATGATGGAAGCCAAGATCCCTACGCCAGCGATCACGATCGGCAATAGGATGGGACCCATGCCCATGAAGGCATCTGTGAACGGTGCACCATTTACTTCGGACATATCCTTGATGATGTAATTTCCGAGCACCATCGAGGCCAATACCGTTGCGACATAAGACCCGAACAGATCGGCTCCCATTCCAGCGACATCCCCAACGTTATCACCCACATTATCCGCAATGGTTGCTGGGTTGCGCGGATCGTCCTCGGGAATGCCCGCTTCCACCTTACCCACCAAATCCGCACCCACATCGGCCGCTTTGGTATAGATACCGCCACCAACACGTGCAAAAAGTGCAATGGATTCAGCACCTAGGGAAAAGCCCGCTAAGGCTTCCAACACAACGGTCATCTCCTGATAGAAATTACCGCCTTCCGTAAGGAACATCCGCAAGAAAAGCAGAAAGAAGATACTGAGGCCCAACACCGCCAATCCCGCAACACCAAGGCCCATAACCGTTCCGCCTGAAAAGGAAACCTTCAAGGCCTGAGGCAAGCTCGTTCGGGCTGCCTGGGTGGTCCGTACATTGGCACTGGTCGCAATGCGCATCCCGATATTCCCTGCAAGCGCAGAAAAGAAAGCACCGAAGATGAACGCAACAACAATAATCCAATGCGTTGTTTCCACCAGCGTGGACACCACGAAAAGGGCAATGGCCGCAATGATGACGAAAATAAAGAGAATCTTATATTCCGCCTTGAGGAATGCCATAGCTCCCTCTTTGATACTTTTGGAAATAAATTGCATCCGGTCCTCCCCGGCATCCTGTTTGCCAACCCAACCCGCCTTTACAAACATGAACAGTAGACCCAACAGCGCGAGAGCTGCAGGTAAATAGATGATAAAATGTTCCATACAAAAGTTTATTTGGTTACTATTAAAGATAGGATTTTTTATCAATAGAGCACACAAACTAATGGAAACAAATCAATTAGCCTCTAGATTAGGGTGAAATTGCCGTGAAATTTATCGTGCTACAATGCATTCCAATGGTATGTCTCCTCTTTCAGGAGAATGGTTCCTGCATCCAGTAATTGGCGGAAAACGCGCAATCGATCATCCTCACTCCCCATATCGATGGCGTCGATAAGTGCGTGCAGGGTACGTGGAGAATCCAATAACAGGTATTGGATCTTCTTGCCGATGGATTCATCGAGACCTGCTTTATGCGCTTTCACCAAACAGAGGTCACATGCACCACAAGGTTCTTCCACCTCCTCACCGAAATAGCGCTGGAGGGCTAAACTGCGGCATACTTTTTCATCCAAGTAGCCATAAATGGCTTTTACCTGTTCTTCTTTATGGCTTTTGCGCACGGCAATGAACTGGGTATCGATGTACAGGTTCTTGTAATCCACACGGGCTTGTAGGAACTGCATCTGCGGGGAATCGGTTTTTGCGATATAGGAAGCGATTTCCTGTTTCTGCATCAGGTTCAACATCCGGACCACCTCCTCAGAGGGCTTGCCGATCTTCTTTGCCAATTCGAATTCATTGATGGCCACATAGAAATCAAAGACACCGCCGTAAATGCGCAGAATGGCTTTTATCAAGGGGTCAAAATGTACGCTCTGCACCTGAAATTTATACAGTTCCTGGAAGTCCACCTCAAACTTAAACCTAGACGGTAAATAAACGGATTCGCTGAGCGACAACCATTTATCCCTTTCCAGAAACTTGAATGCACTGAGGCACTTGATGACCTCCAGTTTATACTTCTTCGCGAAGTCCACGACATCGAAGTCATAGGTCATGCCCTGTCCGGCGCCGTAGGCGATCTGAAAATAATTGCAGACATGGTGGTAAACCTGTTGGATATATTGAAAATCCGGAAAATTCTGGTCAATGCTCTCCCACAGTTCGTCTCGATCCGCCTGTTGGTAGAGCAATACAGGATAGGCCTTCTTGCCATCACGGCCTGCACGTCCCGCCTCCTGATAATAGGCCTCCAGGAAATCGGGAATATCCAGGTGGATCACAAAGCGGACCTCCGCTTTATCGATACCCATCCCAAAGGCATTGGTCGCCACGATCACACGGGTCTGGTTATTTGTCCAAGCATCCTGTTTCTTGGAACGGGTCTGCATATCCAGACCGGCGTGGTAGAAATCGGCAGATATCCCATGATTTAGCAGGTATCGAGCAACTTCTTGGGTTTCCCGTCTATTGCGGACATACACTATTCCTGTCCCGCCGATCTTGGTGATCACCTTCAGCATGCGGCCCATCTTATTTTCTTCCGGCAGGACCATATAGGCCAAATTTTCCCGACGGAAACTCTTGGATAGCACATTCTCGGATCTGAATCCCAATTTTTCCTGTATATCGGTCACCACACGTGGCGTGGCGGTTGCTGTCAGGGCAAGAAAGGGCACATTGGGCTTTAGGGACCGCAGATGGCTCAATTCAAGATAAGAAGGTCGAAAGTCGTAACCCCATTGGGAAATACAATGGGCCTCATCAATGGCGAAGAGGTTGACCGGCATGTGCTTGATACGCTCCTGCACCATGTCATTATACAGTCGTTCGGGTGCAAGGTATAGGAATTTGATGTCCCCAAAAATGCAGTTATCCAAAGCAATGTCCACCTCCCGATGGGACATACCCGAATAAATGGCGATGGCCTTGATGTTCCGCTTACGGAGGTTCTCCACCTGGTCCTTCATCAGGGCAATCAATGGGCTCACCACAATGCAGATTCCATCCTGCATCATGGCTGGAACCTGAAAACACAAGGACTTACCACCCCCCGTGGGCATCAGGGCCAAGGTATCTTTACCCAATAGAATATCATGGATAATCTCTTCCTGCAAAGGCCGGAATCGATCATACCCCCAATATGTTTTCAATATGGATAAACTTGTTTTTTCCATCATAACTCCCAACGCCAAACATACGCAAAATTATCCTTTAAAATATAATAGGGCAGCTTTCCTCCCGCCAATTCCACCTGTACTTGATCCAAGTAGGTTTGAGAATTGGAAGCATCAAAAATCACAAGACCACGCGCATCGGTTGGGGAGATTTTCACATTTTTTCGGACCAGTGTCAGATCTGCATTACTATTCGTTGGTCCAGACATGTTCTTCACCTGTATGTGGAACGTATCTTGCCAGGAAATAAAATAATCCGTACTATCCACAACCAGGTGTTCGAATTGGATATGTTCCAATGCAGCATACCGCTTAAGATCGGGATGGACTGCAAACCGCAGGTGGGCATGGTTCAGGGAATCCAAGGTGCTGATCAGCGTCACGGCACCTCGATCGATCAGGGCAATGGCGATCTGCTTATGCATTTGGTAGATTTTTACCCCACGAAATCCCTGCTCCTGCCAACGCTGCCAGAACAGCGCTTGCAATAGACCAATAAACAGTACCCCTGCCACCATTAAAGCTGCTTTAGCATGCCTACGAATCGCCAGTATGAGGAGCAGGAGAACACCATAACTCAACAGCAGGGCCCACAAAGAGGATGGCAATCCCTGTAAACTGGCAAAAGGCAGTGAATCGATCCATTGCAACAGCTGAAAACTGTAGAGGATCAATTTCTCCAGCAAATAGCCAACCCAGGAGTTAAGCACATCAACCGGACATAGCATAAGGAAAAATCCCAGGTAGAGAATGGCCGTTGAGGGGAAGGTCAGCAACAGGTTTGCGGGCAGGAAATATGTGGGGAACTGGTGAAAATAGAATAGTGCCAAACTTGTGGTGGTCAGCTGCGCTGCAATGGATACATAACAGAGATTAACCAGATGCTGTAGTTTCCGGCGCTTGGGCAGATACATTGCCTGCAATATGGGATAGAACAGCAAAATGCCCAGCACGGCTAGATAGGACAATTGAAATCCGACATCGAACAGCATAAAAGGATCGATCACAATGAGAATGAACATGGATAGAAACAACGTATTGAGCGACAATACCGTTCGCGTATGCCAATAACCGATCAGGAAAATACTGAACATGACCGTTGCACGCAGTACTGCAGGTTCAAAACCACAGATTGCAGCATAGAGCCAAATAAGGAGCAGGACAAGGACAAAACGAAAGGAACGCCCATACGGAATCCTGTCCATCGGTTTGAATAACATCGTCACCAGCAGGAACATCAAGCTGACATGAAACCCGGAAACACTGAGCACATGGATGGTCCCTGTATTGGCAAAGGCTTCCAATACGTCCTGCGAGAGGTTTGCCCGGTAGCCAAAACCAATGGCAGCAGCAATCTGATGCGCTTCGCTGTCCGGAATATAGGTACTGAATTTTCGGTGTAGGGACATTCGCATTGTATGCAACACCCTCTTTCCTTTTTCAGCACTGCCCAGCACCTTTACCGCATCCAGTGGAACGAATGCATCATAAAAAATCCCTTTGCTCTTTAAGTACCTGGCATAATCAAACTGCTCGGGATTGAGCGGGGGTTCCAACATCTTTATAGCCCCTCGGAATGCAATGGTATCCCCTAGCTGTAGGGTCGCTAAGCTATCATTCCGCCAGAAACTTGCGACAATTGGCAATTCCGTTGGCAACCAGTCGGTTTCCTTTTTCCAGGCCATCAAACGCAGGGAGGTGCGGACAGCACCTTCAGACACACGAGGTTCTTCGGTAATCCGCGCCACAAAGGTTTGTGGGCGATCGATCTGAAAATCAGGATGCTTTACATACATTGCATAATGATAAAACCCTGCTATAAATAAGGTGGCATACATGAGCATTGTGCCAACCCGCTGATAACCAAGATAAAATAATAGCCAAATAAACAGAGATAAAACCAGCAGGAAGATCCCTACAACGGGCAGCAACTCACACCCTTCTTCACCTACGGATGCCGTCGTGATGCCGAGTCCAAAAAAGAGGGTGATCCGCAGGAATGGTACATGTTGAAAAGAGCTATTCTTCAGGTTTTCCATTACCACGAATAGCGCACCTGAATCTTAAAATCACTCCGTTGGTTACCACGGATCTCTGTGAGTCCCGAACCGATCTTTTCTTCCCCGAAATAGGTGGTATGGGCGTAGCGCGCCCATGCGTCCAGACCTTTGGAAAGTTTAATTTTTTTATTCAGGTAGAAGCGGAATCCATGTCGATAGAAGGACGGGAATCCAAACCCATAGAGTACATCTCTTTCGAAGGTAAAGATGCGGGCTTCGTAACTATCTACCCGGAAATAGGCCAATCTCAAATTTCCAGAAACGGATTTAGGCAAGTCCTTCCAGGCGAGATCCTGCAGGACCATAAAGCCAATATCCTCTTCATGTCCGGTCTTCTGGAAAAGTTTGCCTTCTACAGCATTGCCGATCTGCCAGCGAGGATGCACGGCATATTGAAACTGCAGCCGCAACTGTTGCCGGGCGACGTCGGCAATGCCTTCTTGCACGTTGAGTACCGCTGGGTAATTCTCCTGGAAATAGCGGTATTGGTAACGCAGGCGCAGGTGACCCTTTTTGTACCATATATTGCTCCATTGCGACTGTACCTGTAGCGCACGGCTTGGTTCGCGCGTTCGGAATTTCAACCACGGGAAAGCCATAAGATCGACCGAACTGGCCCATTCCAATTTCCTGGTGGGGTGGTAGACCAGGGTAAAATGGAGGCCACGCTCATTTCCCAGGGTGGACTGATCCTGAAAAGACCGAGCAAAGAAATGCCGGTAGTTCCTTTGGTAATCGCGGAAGCTAAAAGAGGCGGACAGTTTGGGGCCCAAGCCGGCAAGCATGCCGTGGTTATGGGCCATGCCCCCAGGGAAACTTAGTGCGGACTCGCCAAAGAAAAGCAGATTGCGCCAGGTATATTGGTAATGCAAACCCATATTCTGAAGGACATGCCCTTCGAAACGGTATCGGCTATAGGCCTGATTATTCAACTTGAGATACCGATTGAACTGCGTAATTACATAGGTTCCACCCATGGCAAAATTGCTTTTTTGATAGGTCATATTGGCTCCATACACATACTGGCTAAGATTTTTTCTATTCCTGAGCTCCGTTGGTGTTCGGTGTAAACCGGAGTTGTTGATGGAGGTCACCACCTCCATGCCTCTGTTCATCTTTCCTGTCGATGAGAGCCGATTGATGGATGCGAAAGGTGTTATACGAAAATGGCGCACGCTGTACTCCGCCGCAATGCCACGCTGAAAGCCCGTTTCCATAAGCCCGGTATGTGGGCGCAATCCTCCCGCCTGCTGCATAACCTGAGCTGCGGCTGCACCCTTGCCAAAGATACCGCCATTCCACATAACTAACCCTTGTCCGAATTGAAGTTGATAATCGCCCAGGATCATCTTATCCAACCCAAATGGATCACGGATCTGGATGCTCCCGGAATAATGGTCGAAACCATATTGCTGACGGTCGCTGAAGTACGGTTCTCCCGCATCCTTTTTCATATTGAGGTGCATGGACAGTGTTTGGAGGTAGTGCAACCGGAAACGGTTCACCAAGCGATCTGCAGTGCCCAAATAGCGGGATCGGTCGGAGTCGGTAATTCGATAGCCACGCTGCAGTTGGAAGGGCCGGCCATAGGTGCTCATCCAGGAACCGCGCCAGGAACGGACTGCCGGCAAAGATTTAAACGTCAAGTCAGAAATACGGCCTACATGGACATAGGGCATCATCCGCTCCACAGTTTCCAGATTGAATCCGGGAATGGCCTGCAATTCCAGGACGGACTGGAAGGGTCCACTCTGTTGCCGGTGCGCCAGCAGCATGGACTGTTGGTATGGGCTCAGGAAAAATAGGGCTGCAAAGTCTTTTTCCGTTCCAGAATTGAGATCAATGGGCTTGCGCAACAGCTGCTCCAGCTGTTCGGCCTGTTCGACAAAATCAAGCGTCATAGCCGCTTCATCCCCTACCTGTCCAGCGATCAATTCATCGATGTTTTCAGCTCCCGTCTGTGCACATGCCAGGCCCACCTGCCCAATAAGGCACGCCACACCAAGAAATTTTACACATATCATATCCATGTTCCAAATACAGATGCTCTGCCATTGCTAATCTAGGTAGGCATTGTAAAGGGAACATTAGGAATAGTTGAAGAGATTAATAAGGGAACGGAATCGCATATTAAATCATTCCGCATAGCAAACAAAAAGGAGTTGACCAGTTGGCCAACTCCTTTTCGAAAGCATGGAAAATGCTCTTAAATATCAATTTTCGCATAGCGCGCATTCTGCTCGATGAACTCGCGGCGTGGAGCCACCTCATCGCCCATCAACATGGAGAATACACGGTCACATTCTGCTGCATTTTCAATGGTTACTTGACGAAGTGTACGTCTTTCCGGATCCATGGTGGTTTCCCATAGCTGTTCCGCGTTCATCTCACCAAGACCTTTATAGCGCTGTACATGTACACTGTCTTCTTTTCCGGCACCTTTCAGGCGCTGGATTGCTGCAAGGCGCTGATCTTCCGTCCATGCATATTCGAAATCCTTACCTTTCTTCACCAAGTAAAGCGGCGGTGTTGCGATATAGACATATCCACGTTCGATCAGTTCTTTCATGTAACGGAAGTAGAATGTCAACAGTAGCGTCGCAATGTGCGAACCGTCGACATCGGCATCCGTCATGATGATGATCTTGTGGTAACGAAGTTTTTCGATGTTCAGCGCTTTGGAATCTTCCGCTGTACCGATGCTCACGCCCAATGCGGTGAACATGTTCTTGATCTCTTCATTCTCATAGATCTTATGTTCCATGGCCTTCTCTACGTTGAGGATCTTACCCCGCAACGGCATGATGGCCTGTGTAGCACGGTCACGGCCTTGTTTTGCGGTACCACCCGCCGAGTCACCCTCGACGAAGAAGATCTCACATTTTTGCGGATCGCGGTCCGAACAGTCGGCCAATTTTCCGGGAAGGCCTGATCCGCCCATCACCGTCTTGCGCTGCACGAGCTCCCGCGCCTTACGCGCTGCCGCACGTGCCTGTGCCGCAATAACTACCTTCTGCACGATCTGCTTCGCTTCCTTCGGGTTTTCCTCTAGGTACATGCTCAGGATCTCCCCTACGGCAACATCCACGGCACCCATTACTTCGGAGTTCCCCAATTTCGTCTTGGTCTGTCCCTCGAATTGTGGCTCTGCAACCTTAACGGAGATTACCGCTGTCAATCCTTCACGGAAGTCATCCCCTTGGATGTCCACTTTCAGGTTCTTCAAAAGACCGGAATCATCGGCATATTTCTTCAACGTACGCGTCAGTCCCCTACGGAAACCTGCCACGTGCGATCCACCTTCGATCGTGTTGATGTTATTCACATACGAATGCACGTTCTCGGAATAGGTATCGTTGTACTGCAGGGCCAATTCCACAGGGATACCTTGCTTTATGCCTTCCACATAGATCGGATCGGGAATCAGGGAAGTCCTGTTTCCATCCAGAAATTTCACGAATTCCTGCAATCCGCCCTCGGAGAAGAACGTATTGGACTTGAACTCGCCATTCTCCAGGATCTCACGCTCGTCGATCAGCGTCAAGCGGATCCCCTTGTTCAGGAAGGAAAGCTCACGAAGGCGATTCGCCAACGTATCGTAGTTATAGATCAATGTTGTGGTGAAGATTTCAGGATCCGGGTGGAACGTAACGATAGTTCCCGTTACATCACTTACACCGATTTCCTTTACTTCATCTCTTGGTTTTCCTTGTTCGTATTCCTGCACGAAGATCTTGCCCTCACGGTACACTTCGGCACGCAAGAGTGTCGATAGGGCATTCACACAGGATACACCCACACCGTGAAGACCACCGGAAACCTTATACGTGTCCTTATCGAACTTACCACCCGCGTGCAACACGGTCATAACAAGCTCTAAGGCCGATTTATTTTCTTTCTTATTGATACCGGTCGGGATACCACGACCATTGTCCTTTACGGAAATACCATTATCTTTTAGGATGGTTACGACGATATCGTCACAGTAACCAGCAACAGCTTCATCGATGGAGTTATCGACTACTTCATAAACCAAGTGATGCAGACCTTTAACACCTGTATCACCGATATACATAGAGGGACGCTTACGTACCGCTTCCAATCCTTCCAATACCTGGATATTATCCGCTGAATACGTTGAAGCTTTTTTGTTTTCTTCGCTCATGAAAATCCTTTAAAATTACTGTTGATTAACTTTCAAAAATACGAAATTTTAAGGGAATAATCAAATAAAAAAGTACCCGTTTACGGTGTAAATTAACATAATTTAAGACGGACTTTTTCAGCACTTTTCCGGAGGATACTAGAAAATTTAATTTTTTTATCTTAGGTTTGTCGTTTAGAAAATCGAAATACACTATTAGAATGAATAAAATTTTAAAAATTACGTTAGGTCTTGTTGCTTCGGCAGCAATTGTTGCTTGTAACCAACAGCAGCCCGCAAAAACAACGACGAACAATGAGCCTGCAGCGAAAACAGAAGCTGTAGAAAAGAACGTAGAAAAAATCGTCTATGTAAACTCCGATACGCTATCTGAAAAATACCAGTATTTCAAGGATGTGCGCACGCGTTTGGAAGCAAAAGTGAAGAAAGCACAGAACGACCTGCAAGCGAAGGGACAGGCTTACCAACGTGAATTGGCAGACTACCAGCAGAAAGCGGCAACCATGAGTGCTTCTGAGCGTCAAGCAACCGAAGAGCGTCTGGTAAGACACCAGAACGACCTTGGCCGTATGGATCAGAACGCTTCTACTTCCATCGCGCAGGAAGAACAGACAGAATTCACGAAAGTGTACACAGCAATCACGGATTACTTGAAGAAGCACTCCGAGGAAAAAGGATACCGTTTGGTATTGACCTATTCCAAAACCAACCCTGCAGTGCTTTATGCAGACCCGGCTATGGATATCACCAATTCCGTACTTGATGCGCTGAACAAAGAATACAAAGACAAAAACGCGGCTAAAAAATAAGTTAGCCTAACCGTAAATAGAAAAGGGGTTCCGCAGGGAAACCCTTTTTTTATGCTCAAAAACTGCCTTAAATCCGATACCAACCCTGATTTTCAAAATGACACCCCAAAGGATCCACTCAGAATCCCCAACCTTCCAGGCGGACCTTGTCCGACATGAGAGCGTGGTCAGAGCGTGGTCAGAGCGTGGTGAGAGCGTGTCTATAGGCACGCTCTCACCACGCTCGGAATTCGGACGCACCACGGACGCATGTCGGACAAGGTCTACCCATATCACCGCCCTGCCCAACTACTGACATAATCTTTGCGGCGGATCAAAATTTCATTCCAATCCGCTATATTTAAACTTTATTTCACCCGTAAACTATGGTTAAGCAGATACTCCAGAAAGAATTGCACGGATACGATTGGTATGACATCACGGACCCCATTCTGGCCGATTTCGATGGGCTCAAGGAAAAATACCAACTCAATGATGCTTCCATCAAAGATTGCCTGGAAATCGGGCATCTCCCAAAGATCGAGGAGTTCGAGCACTACCATTTCCTGATCATCCGCTCCATTGCCGATAACTTCCCGGAGACCTCAGATACCCTGATGGACCTTACCCTGCGGATTTCCATCTTTTACGACGAAGATTTTATCCTGACGGTTCACCGTGGCGACATCAATTTCCTGAACGAACTGATCGACATGGACACGACCAACAAGAAGCTGAAATCGAGCAAGAGCTTGGTCAACAGCCTGGTGTCTGCGTCCCTGAAGACGTTCGAGAAGTTGATCATCGATGTACTTTCGGAGAAGCTGGATGATTACGAGGAGATTGTCTTTCTCCATAACCGGCGCAAGCCTTTCCTGCGGAGGCTGTATTACCTGAAGCGGCAGATTGACCTGATCCGCATCGTACTGACCCTGTACAAGGATATCGTGGATTACTTCCACATGCCGGAATACAGGAACATCTATACACAGGATCTGCGCGATATCTATGCACGGACCAGCACGCTCTACCGCAATATTGCAGAAAATACCGCGCAGTTGCTGTCGGTCTACTTCAATATCGAATCGAACCATACCAACGAGATCATGCGTACCCTGACGATTATCTCGGTGTTCTTTATGCCATTAACGTTTATCGTGGGGGTTTATGGGATGAATTTTGAGTTCATGCCGGAATTGGGATGGAAGCACGGCTACCTGTTCGTATGGATCGCCATGGCAGTGGTCTCCATAGGTATTTACATCTGGTTCAAGCGGAAGCGGTGGCTATAGCAGGGGAGATTTCTTGGGTGTAGTGGCCACAAAATCCTTCAGGTAGAAGGGTTCGAAATAGGCGACATCCTCAAATGCGGCAGCCTGAAACTTGGCGTATGCCATCCGATCCTGGTGCGAAGCGAGTGATTCGAAGGCCGGTACTACTGTAATGGCCGGTATATGGGCAAATGTTTCAGCGAACTTATCGGCTCCCGACCCGAATAGGATCAATTGCTTGCCCTGTTCAAGGTAAGAATCAAAGGTCGTTTCATCAACGATAAGCGCGTGGGTTTCGGAAAGTTCCCTACCGTGGGCATCGAACAGTGCGGTATACACTTCACGCCGACGGGCATCGATCATGGGACATAACAACACTTCCCCATCCAGGTCCCGATCTGACTTCTCCATATAGCCCGCTACAAGTGCCTCCAGGGAATTATTTGCTATCAAAGGTATATCGAGCGCATAACACAGTCCTTTTGCCGTAGAGACGCCGATTCGCAGTCCTGTGTAAGAACCTGGACCTTTGCTGACAGCAATGGCCGACAGATCGGCGAAGGTAAGCCCTGCCCTTTCGACAACTTCCTGAACGAAGACCGTCAATTTGGTCGCATGCAGGTTCGGCTCCTCCCCGACGATGGAAAAGAGGGTTTCACCATGGTTGGCTAAGGAAACCGTGCACAGATTTGTTGCTGTTTCGATGGATAGGATGTAGGTGTTCGACTTCATTTGCTTAGGGTACTGGATCGTGGCCGTGACCACCCCATGGATTACAACGGAGAATCCGCTTGAAGGTGAGCCATCCGCCCTTGAAGGGACCATGTTTCAGGATAGCTTCCTTTCCGTATTGGGAACAGGTCGGTGAGTAGCGGCAGCTGGCTCCCAGGAATGGGGAGATAAACAGTTGATAGAACCTGATGATAAGCAAGAAAAGCCACTTCAATGGCAGCTTAATTCCCTTTTCCCAGATGAGATTGATCAATTTCATGTTCTAGACGTGCTAATAGCTGTGCTGTTTTGGCCTTGAGGGTTTCAAAGGGCAATTTCTCATTGCTAACGTACTGAATGGCAAGCGACATATGCAGCGCATTATCCTGCAGAAAAGCATACAGGGTATGTTTCTGCTGGCGGTAGCACTCGCGCATCTGGCGTTTCAGGTGGTTGCGATCCACGGCTCGTTTGAATCTTTTCTTGGGGACGGACAAGATGGCTTGCGCCGGGAATGGCCGTTCCTGCGGTTCATAGGCAAGGTACACAACCCGGAAAGGATATACGACAAAAGAAGAACCATTATGGAAAAGGTCATCGATGGACCTTTTGCTGCATAATCGTTCTTCTTTTTTAAATGTATATTTTTCCATTTCGATGATGTAAGAGCCGGCCATGAAAGCGCGACCTATGAATCACCGGCAAGAGTTGGATTAACCTTTGTGGCGGTACTCGTCAGATACAGAAAGACGTTTTCTTCCTTTTGCTCTACGAGAAGCAAGTACTCTTCTACCATTTGCAGAGCTCATACGCTCTCTGAATCCGTGTTTATTTCTTCTTTTTCTTTGCGAAGGTTGAAATGTTCTCTTCATGACGCTTTTATGCTTGTTTTAATATTTTTAATCAATTTATCCCTCAAAAGAGGAATGCAAAAATAAAGTTTATTTCACAAATACGCAACAGTGAAAAACTAATAAATAAAAAAAAGCAAATTATTTTGGTGTAAAACCGCCATAATTTGCTTCTTTCAGCTTTTTGCTTGCTTATTTATTCTTTAGGATATCGCGAATCTCAGTAAGCAATGCTTCTTCCTTGGTCGGCGCAGGCGCTGCTTCCGGTTCTGCTGGCTCCTCGCGCTTCAAAGAATTGATCCCTTTGATCACGATAAAGATACAGAAGGCAATGATCAGGAACTGGATCAATACGTTGATGAAGTTACCATAGGTAATCGCTACTTCTGTAACACCGGCAGCTTCATTCGCTTCCTTGATTACATATTTCATTTTCGAGAAATCGACGCCTCCTGTGATGAACCCAATCGGTGGCATGATGATATCGTCAACCAATGAGGTCACGATTTTACCAAATGCTCCACCGATCACCACACCGACAGCAAGATCAATCACACTGCCGCGCATCGCGAACTCTTTAAACTCCTTTAAAAATCCCATAATGTGTTCTAGTTTAAATGTGAAATTATTATTTAATAGTTATAGCCTGCAAAAAAAAGGGTTTAGTTTCAGAAACTGAAATTATATTTAAAAATTTTTGACTATTTTTATCCGTTTACTCAACTTTTATAAGTAAAAAATTTTAAATTACTGAACTAAAAGATATATAATTATTATATTTGAGGAAACAAATTAACTACTAAAAACAATTTATCAACCATCCTTGAATATGTGGTTGAACTAGTAAAAGCGTTGCACTTAGCTTTTTTGTATTTAGATTCTATGAAGAAAATTTTAATAGCCGACGACCACATCATTGTCAGGTTGGGTGTTTCTACAGCCATCAAGGAAACGATTAAAGCTGTAGAAATCGTCCATGCACAGACCTACGATGAAGTCTTCTCTCAGCTGAAAAGCTCCACCTTCGACCTTTTATTATTGGACATCAATATGCCCGGGGGAAACAACATCAAGGTCATCAAAGAGCTCCTGGAAATCCAGGCCGACCTGAAGATCCTGGTATTCTCTTCCTACGACGAGACCTTATATGCTTTGCGCTATATTGAAGCCGGCGCAGCTGGGTATGTTAACAAGACAACCAGCATGACCGAGTTCACCAACGCCATCAACAGCATCTTCGAACGCGGCAGGTACATGTCCGAAGCTATCAAGGACCTCTATGTCCAAAAACTGACAACCAGCAAATCCAAGGTCGATAGCCTGAACCCACTCTATAAATTATCCAATCGGGAAATGGACGTGGCCAGGCACCTCATCGAAGGACTGGGCATTATTGAGGTGTCCAACCGCCTCAACCTGAGCTCCTCGACCGTTTCCACCTATAAAAGTAGAATTTTCGAAAAACTGGGCGTTCACAACATCCCAGATCTAATAGCCTTGTTCAAAATGAACGCAGATAAGGAATAACCGTACGGTTATTCCTTTTTTTATGCTTTTAACCTGTCCATGGTCTCCACCGGAATGTCCTTTCTGTGGACTTCCTGCAGGGGTTGTTGCGCAGTGTAGGCATAACCTTGATCGGTAAGCGACCAGAGCATTGGCGAGAGGAAGCTGATGCAGGCCTTTGCGCCCTGATTGATGGCCGCAAGGTTATGGGTATCCTTGGAGTTCTTCGCTTCATTCTCGATCTCGAATGGCCCTTGGAATCCGCGTTGATGCAACACTTCCACAAAGGCATTCCAATCCATATCGTCCGTTCCGCCAAAGCCTGGCAACATGGCTGTATAATGATGCCTATCCCAATCGTTCTGCGGAATGGCCACGCCTGCCCTTTCGGCCAGCGAAGCATCGACATGCTGCATCGGGTACATACCGCCCCATTCCACGATCGATTGATTACGGTGCATGCGCGTCGTTTTCACATGGACTCTTTTGAGCCTGGAGATATCCATCTGCCGAATGACCTCGACCGGATCGGTATGCTGCCAGATATCGTGCGATGGATCGTAGATTTCACCGTGTGCCTTGCTCGGGATCAGGGCATACATCAATTTCCGTGCAGCCAAGACACCCGGTAGGTTGTTGAAGGTGGTGGTGAACCGGGAGGAACGCCAGCCTTCCATCGGACAGTTTTCATAGACAATGGTCACCCCTAGATCTTCCGCATAGCGGACGATCGGTTCGAACACCCGTTTGTATTCATCCAGGTTTTTCTGGAACCCATCGATCTCCTGGCCCAACTCATGGTTATAGCCCACGAAGGTCCCAACCTTCACATCGTTCTCATCCCCGCCCAACAGGTGAGCGATACGGATCAATTTAAGCAGGTGGTTTTGATTTTTAATCCGTTCGGACACATCACCCCCGATCATGTTCTCGAAGGCGCCAAGCGAGAGCCTAAGGCCTTTGCTGTTAAATTTAGCTATTGTAACAAGGGCGTCCTCGGGGCTAAAGTTTCCATAGGCAAGATGGGTGGCCGTATGGTCGGCGCGCGCACCGTCCTCCCGGAAGACGCACAGGTCGATGCCCTGTGCTCCTACCGATGATGCTGTCGCCAACAATTCATCCTGATTAAGCTGGTCGTAGGCCGAGCTCATCAGCCATATCGGGTTCTGGATTTGATTCATTCTCGAATTTATCATTCCTAGCCAACAATTCATAAAAAAAAGCCCTAAAAGGGCTTAAAACTGTTACAGGAGTGCTGAAATACTATTTCTTGTTCTTCAGCTCCTGGATGCCCAGGCGTAGATCCTGTGCTAAGGTCTTGATGTCCTGCAGGCCTTTACGCACACGTGTACCCGCGGCACTGTTCCCCTTTGCGAAGAACTTATCCGCATCATTTTCCAACCCATCAACTAGGGATTTCAATTCTTTGAATTTATCAATACTTGCCATAATTTGTAGATTTATAAGTTTTAATTTTTTAGTAACACCTTTAAAATTAGCATCTTTTTTCAAAAATTAAAATAAAAAACAAAAAAGGTGACCTTCACAGGCCACCCTTAATTTATTAAATAGGATAAGATTAATCTACGTTATCGTGCAGGAAGGAATTGTTCGGTCTGATCTCCGTTTCTCCATCATCGAAGGATAGCGTGAAACGCGAAACCTGCGACTGGGAAGAATGTGGAACATCGTCCAAAGGCTTTTGCTTTCTCTTGTAAGCAGGCTCATTTTCCAATTCCTGAAGGCCGTTGGAGGACTTCAATTTCATGCTCAATTCTTTCAAGCGAAGGATGCGTTCCTTTGTTTTCAACAATTGATCTTCAAAATTGGTCTCTTCCTTTTTCGCTTCTTCCAATTCGATCTCTGCCTTCGGTGCCACTTCGTTCACCTCAGCTACCGGTTCTACCTCTTCCTCTTCAGGCGCTTGGTAGGTATCAAACACAGTTGGTAACTTGAACTCGAACATGGAAGCCGAAGTCTTCAATTCAAATCCATGTGGATTTGGATCCTCTTCTACCTCTTCAACATCGGAATTATCGT
Source organism: Sphingobacterium lactis (assembly GCF_011046555.1). Classification (NCBI taxonomy): domain Bacteria; kingdom Pseudomonadati; phylum Bacteroidota; class Sphingobacteriia; order Sphingobacteriales; family Sphingobacteriaceae; genus Sphingobacterium; species Sphingobacterium lactis. Next base: position 1,666,223 of record NZ_CP049246.1, on the reverse strand, counting down.
CGAATTCCAAGGTATGGCGGATAACCTGAGGTTCGTTTTTTTCAGCAGCAGCATTCACCTGTGAAGCAACCGATGTTTTGTTGGAGAACAAATCCTGCGGTGGCTGCGGGTTACTCGGTGCAGCTGGTGTTTCTGAAGGTTTTACGAAGGCTGATGGTTCAGACTGCGTACGCTCCACAAACTGGTTTGTAGCAACCGGCTTAACAAATGCGGAAGTCTGCACTTCCGGTGTTAAGGGAATAGCGATCTTCTCTTTTTCTTTTTCCTTTACGCGCTCTTCAGCAGTTTGGAAACCTGTTGCGATTATCGTTACGGAAAGTTCCTCTTCGTAGTTCTGATCGATACAGTTACCCCAGATCAAGTCTGCCGATAGACCAGCTTTTTCCTGGATATAATCTGTAATGATCGCTACCTCATCCATGGTTACTTCACGTGTACCGGAAGTAATGTTCAATAGGATGTAACGAGCACCTTCAATTTCATTGTCTTTTAATAATGGGGAAGCCAACGCACCTGTTACAGCATCTAATGCACGTTGTTCGCCCGTTGCCACGGCATTACCCATGATGGCAACACCAGAATCGTTCATCACGGTGCGCACGTCTTTGAAATCGACGTTCACATAACCCGGAATGGTGATGATCTCTGCTATACCTTTAGCCGCAGTGGTCAATATATCATCCGCTTTGGCAAATGCAGCAGTCATCGTTAGGTTTCCGAAGATCTCCCGTAGGCGATCGTTGGAAATCACTAAATACGAATCCACATATTTCCGTAGTTCTTCCAAACCGTCTTCGGCTTGCATACGGCGTCGCTTTCCTTCGAATGTAAATGGAGTAGTAACAATAGCAACTGTCAAAATCCCCAACTCCTTGGCAGCTTTGGCCAGAACAGGACTTGCGCCCGTACCGGTACCACCACCCATACCTGCAGTGATGAAAAGCATCTTCGTATTGGTACCCAACATGCGTTTGATATCCTCGATGCTCTCAATTGCGGAATTCTCACCTACGTCAGGATCTGCTCCGGCACCCATACCTTCGGTCAGGCTCGCACCCAACTGAACCTTGTTCGGGATCGGACTCAGCTCCAACGCCTGCGCATCTGTATTGCACACGATGAAATCCACACCACTAATTCCTTGCTTATACATGTGGTTGACTGCGTTACCACCGCCCCCACCTACACCAATTACCTTGATAATTGATGAGTTCTCCTTTAACATTTCAAATTGTATCGACATATATTTTATCCTATTTAATTCTTCCTCAATCCATTACGCTAACGCAACTTGATTCAACAATTCTAATGTAATATTACCAAAATCTTAACAAGAGTTTTCCACATTTGTTAAAATGTGGAAAAAACACAGCGATGTTGATAATTATTTCTTTCCGATGAACGTATCGTCATCGATGTCCGCGCCGTCCTTGATCCAGTCACCTAAGATCCGGGCAAACCAACCCTCTTTCTTAGACTGACCGTCTGCAATATCCTTAACGTTTTCTTTCTGTTTTTCTTTTACTGGCGCTTCTTTTTTCGTGGTTTTCTCTTCATTGCGCATCTCCTCTTCTTCGATCGCCTGAATACCCTTGATCAAGAGTCCGATACCCGTAGCGTACAATGGGCTCTTCAACTCATCAAACGCCTGCTTGTTCAGCATATCTGTCTTTGCAAGGTATTCGTTCGGGTAACCGATACGACAGTCGATACCTGTGATGTATTCCACCAACTGCACCAAGTGCTTCAATTGTGCACCTCCACCAGTGATCACGATACCAGCGATTAATTTATCCTCATATCCGGAAGCCTTAATCTCGTAGTATACGTGCTCAATGATCTCTTCCATTCTTGCCTGAATGATAAAAGCTAGGTTTTTAACCGAAATCTCTTTGGCTTCACGGCCACGGATTCCAGGTACACAGATCACTTCATTATCTTTATTTTCATCCGCTAGGGCAGAACCGTAGCGTACTTTCAATTGCTCAGCTTGATTGCGCAACACGGCACATCCCTGACGGATATCCTCGGTTACGATATTTCCGCCCAATGGAATTACAGCCGTATGGCGGATAATACCTTCGTGGAAGATCGCCACGTCGGTCGTACCACCACCGATATCGACCAATACGACACCTGCTGTTTTCTCTTCTTCATCCAACACAGCCTCGGAGGAAGCAAGAGGTTCCAATACCAAATCAGACACTTCAAGATCGGAGTTGTCGACACATCGCTTGATGTTCTTGATGTCCGTTACACGACCGGAGATGATATGGAAATTCGCTTCCACACGTCTACCTGCCATACCGATAGGTTCCTTGATGCCCGGTTCGTTGTCGATCGTAAATTCCTGCGGCAAGACATGGATGATCTCTTCCCCTGGAGGAAGTACCAATTTATACATATCCGAAATCAAACGCTCGATGTCCAAGCGGCCAATTTCATCGTCATCGTTCTTGGTCAAAATTCCTCGGTGCTGAATACTCTTGATGTGCTGTCCGGCAATACCAACATTCACGACCTTAATGTCAACGTTAGACTGTCCTTCAGCAACAGCAACAGCTTCACGGATACTGGTCACCGTTTTCTGGATGTTCGCTACCACCCCACGGTTAACGCCAGCAGATTCTGCTTTTCCTACACCTAATAACTCAACCTTGTTCGAACCACTACGACGGCCTACCGTTACGCAGATCTTCGTCGTACCAATATCCAACCCGACAATGATTGGATTTTCTTTTTCGTTTTCTACAATTCTAGGTTTCATATGCTGTGTTTGATGCTGTATGTTATTAAAATATCTTATTTATTATTACTTAGTGTGCATTTTCATTTGCAGGCTATCGATAAACCAATCGCCATTGCGCTCGCAGACAATCTGTCCGCTGTATTTCACGTTCACCTTGCTGTAGGCATCCGTGCCCACCTTTGGCAAAATATGGGTATAGAAGCTTTTCAAGCGATCTAACTTATAGCTCAACGAATCCGCATTGCCGATGATCAATTGCTGACTGCCCACACGCGGTACGATTTCAATATCGCGCTCGTCATTGACGTACAGTTGCACGATCTGATTGCTCCACAGGTCGTCGCCTTTCGTGTCTTCCACGATCTTGACCAAGTCTTTCACCAATTGACTCTTCACCGGTTCCAGTGCCTTCTTGTACCCTTCGTTGATATAACCATTCGCAACCATTACATGCGGTACATATTTCAGGGTCACCGGGATTTTATTACTCTTGGAATCCACATAATATTGCTGCCCATTCTGGCTGATGATGCGCACCACCACTTCGCGTTGCTGCACCGCTACCTGCATCGTGCCATCCATATCCATATGCACATCGGCTTCGGAAACATAAGGCGATTTCTTCAGCTCTGTCTCGATCTGTTGCAAAGGCAATTGATTCAAGGGCTTCCCTACGACCGTTCCGAACTTCTCCTTGATCATTGATGTGATATCATTCTGGTCAATGAAGGTCTCCTGCCCCTCGACCATCACTTTCAAAGCGGAACATACCTGTACCTGATCTTTCTTATTGACCAAGCTCATCAACATGCCGACCCCGACCAAAGCCACAAGACCTAAGAAAAAATAAGCGACTTGGCGCCATTGTATATTTCTGATCTTATTTAACATCGGTCATGATTGCTTTTAAAGGTTTCACCAATTTATCAATATCACCAGCACCTACCGTCACCAATAGCTCTGGCTGTTCTGTTTCAACGATGGATAGCACCTCCTCAGGGCTCACCACGCGTTTGTTCTGCAGGTCGATTTTCTCCAATAACCACGAGGAATCAACCCCCGGGATAGGCAGCTCGCGCGCCGGATAGATTTCCATCAGCAACAGTTCATCCGCCAGACCCAATACTTCGGCAAAACCATCGATGAAGTCGCGCGTACGGGTGAACAGGTGCGGTTGGAATACCACCGTCAGTTTCTTGTTCGGGTAGAGTTTCCGCATGGAAGTCAGGAATGCGCGCAATTCCTCAGGATGGTGCGCATAATCATCGATATAGATGCCTTTCTCGCCTTTAACGATAAACTCAAAGCGACGCTTCACGCCTTTGAAGGCCGACAGTGCCGCCGCAATTTTGTCTGCGGAAATACCCAACAGTTTGGCTACCGTAACGGCTGCCACTGCATTTTCCACATTATGTAAACCCGGTATACCCAGGTGAATGTTCTTAATGTCCAAATCCACTGAATGGTAATCGAAGTAGAACTCGCCATCTTCGACGCGCACATTCATGGCGTAGGCATCGCATACCTCTTCACGTGCGTAAGCAATATCACCAGCGAAAGGAAGCCCCTTCTTCACGATCTTGGTACCGCCTTCAACAACGCGATCCAGGTACAGTTTGAAATTCGTGATCAACTCATTCGCATCGCCATAGATATCCAGGTGATCTGCATCCGCAGAAGTCACGATGGCAATATTCGGATGCAGCGTCAAGAAGGAACGATCGTATTCATCTGCCTCCACGACCACCACATCGTTGTCCCCAAAAAGGACATTGTTCTGGTAGTTGCTGCTGATACCACCCAAAAATGCCGAACAGTCGTATCCACTGTGCTTCAGCACATGGGCGACCATCGTGGATGTTGTTGTCTTTCCATGCGTTCCGGCTACACCGATGGTAAATCGGCTTGCAGAGATGAATCCCAGCACCTGCGAACGTTTGAAAAGCTCATGCCCAGCTTCCACGAAATAGGCCTTCAATTGAAGGTCCTTGGGAATAGCTGGTGTGTAAATCAATAGGGTGTCTTCACTGGCCGCTTTGAATACATCGGGAATGGACTGCAAGTCATCCGTGTAAGTGATCTGCATCCCTTCTTCTTCCAATGTTTTGGTCAGCTCCGTTGAAGTTCGGTCGTAACCGGCGACTTCACACCCCAAACGACTAAAATAACGAGCCAATCCGCTCATGCCGATTCCGCCAATCCCCAAAAGGTAAACTCGTTTTATTTTGTCGATATTCATATTGTTACTTTATTAAATTCAAAACTTCCTGTGCGATGACCACATCCGCATCCGGAAGGGCCAATTTGCCGATCTGCTCGCGCAGGTCCGCCTGTTTTTCGGTATCCTGGAACAATTCCAGTACGGCAGGTACCAAACCTTCTCGTGCTTCCACATCCCGAACCATCAGCGCTGCACCTTTTACCACCAATGCATTGGCGTTCTTGGTCTGGTGATCGTCCGCTACATTCGGCGAAGGCACCAACACCACGGGCTTTGCAATGACGCACAGCTCGGAAATGGTCCCTGCACCAGCACGTGCTACGATAACATCAGCAGCTGCATAGGCATAATCCATACGCTCCAGGAACGGCATCAGCTTGATGCTATCGGGAAGCTGCTCGCCAAATTCGGCCTGCAATTTCTCGTAGTAATAGCTGCCACACTGCCAGATCACCTGCACCCCGGCAGCGACCAAAGCAGGGATCCCGGCCTTGATGCTATCGTTCAGTGTCAGGGCACCTAAGCTACCTCCAGTCACCAAAAGCGTAGGCTTGGAAGCATCCAGCCCGAAAGCATGCATGGCCTCCTCGCGTTTGCCTTCGATCGAAACCGAAGATTTACGGATGGGATTTCCCGTCAAAAGCACACGCTCTGAAGGAAAGAACCTGTCCATCCCCTCATAGGCGACACAGATTTTCCTGGCTTTGGCACCCAACTTCTTGTTGGTTACCCCAGCATAGGAATTCTGCTCCTGGATGATTGTTGGTAAGCCCATCATGTTGGCCATCATCAACAACGGCCCCGATGCATACCCCCCAACACCAATGGCTGCTTCTGCCTTAAACTCTTTAAGAACGCGTCTCGCCTTCCACAGACTTTTGATCATCTTAAAGGGAAGACCGATATTCTTCAATGGAGATTGTCTGTTTATGCCAGCGATATCCAATCCGATGATTTCATATCCTGCTGCAGGCACTCGCTCCATTTCCATCTTACCGTTGGCCCCAACAAAGAGGATCTCGGTATCCGGAGCAATATTCTTTAGCGCATTGGCTATCGCAATCGCAGGGAAGATATGTCCTCCCGTTCCACCACCACTGATAATAATTCTATGCGCCATTTTTCAATCGTATTAAATCGTTCCGACAACAACCTTTTTGTTCGGGCTCTTTACGGGAACTTTTTCTTCTTCCTGTTTCAACTCCTCCACGTTCCGGCTTACACTCAGGATAATGCCCAAGGCCACACTGGTGAACAAGATGGAGGTACCCCCCATACTGACCAACGGAAGCGGAACCCCTGTTACCGGACCTAAACCGACAGCTACCGCCATATTGGCCAAGGCCTGTATGGTCAAGCTGAAGCCCAACCCAGCCGCCAGAAAAGCCCCGAAGGCTCGCGGACTCAGCGTCACGATCCGTATGCACCGATACATCAGTGCGATATACAGAAAGAGTAACACCGCCCCACCTATCGTTCCGTATTCCTCGATAATGATCGCGAAGATAAAATCCGAATAGGGATGCGGCAGCACGTTACGCTGCACACTATTGCCCACACCTTTACCGAACATCTCACCAGTCGCAATCGCAATCTTGGCATTGTTCGCCTGGAAATTCTTATCGTCCTGGAATGACGTCTTTCCGTCATGTACGCTTTCTGTTTTAAAGAACCCTTCGATCCGGCTCATGTACGTTGCACGACGTGGCCCCAACAGGATCACCAACATCAGGAGCACACCTCCGCCCAAGCATACGACTGCAATCTGTTTGAAACTGATCCGCCCGATCAACAACAGGAGCACACTCACGCCGAACAGCATCAATGCCGTGGAGAGGTTGGCCCAAGCAATCAGGACGAACACAAAACAAACCGCCCCCATGATTGGAATGAAGGATTTCTTCACATCCTTGATCTCTTCCTGCTTCCGGGATAACATCCGCGCCAGGAAGGTAATCAATGCCAATTTCGCCAAATCGGAAGTCTGGAACGTCTGGTTGATCACCGGAATCGTCAGCCAGCGACTTGCTTCATTGACCTTGCTTCCGAACACCAAGGTGTATAACAATAGTGGAATGGTGATGACCATCAATAACTTGGAAATACCCGCATAATACCGGTAATCCAATTTATGCGACAGATACATCAGCACTAAACCGGCAACAACGATAAATAAATGTTTAAATAGATAAAGCTCCGTACCCTTGCCTTCCTTGTAAGCCAACGTTCCTACCGAACTGTAAACAGCCAACAAGGACCAAAAGGATAACAGGATCACAATGATCCAGATCCACTTATCGCCTTTCAGTTTAGAAAAAATGTATTCCATCGTTCCCCTTTCTTTTTATAAAGTCATTACCGCTTCTTTGAACTTATCGCCGCGGTCTTCATAATTCTTAAACCAATCAAAACTTGCACATGCTGGAGAAAGCAGAACAGTATCTCCCTTCTTCGCCAAGTGGGAAGCAATCTGAACGGCATCGCTCATCGATGCTGAGTTCACAATAACTTCGGTATCATCTTCAAATGCCTCATGAATACGGCCCGTATCCTTACCGATACAGATGATCGCTTTCACCTTGCTGCGCACAAGATCTTTCAACATTTCGTAATCATTCCCCTTGTCGACACCGCCCATGATCAATACGATATCCGTGGAGAAGCTCTCCAACGCATACCATACGGAATTCACGTTTGTTGCTTTTGAATCATTGATATAATTCACCCCACCAATAATGGCCACATGTTCCAATCTATGCTCTACATTCGTAAAGGAACTCATGCTCTCCATCATCGCCTTATTTCTTAACTGCTGGATTTTTCCAACCAACCCCGAAGCCATGTTGTTGTAAACATTGTGCTTGCCTTGCAATGATAATTCTTCAATATTCATGATAAAAGCGTCTCTATTAGGTACTAAAATGTTGATATTCTTTGCTGTGTCCACGTATGCTCCCAATTCCGTCATGGAATCGTAGGTAAATGGCAGGTGCACCGCTGCAGTAGGGTGCTTTGCCAATGCGGCCATGGTCTCCGGGTCATCCATGCAGTAGATGAAGTAATCCGCGGAAGTTTGATTTTGAACCATGCGGAACTTTGAAGCCACATAATTCTCCATCTTATAGTCATACCGGTCCAGATGGTCCGGTGTAATGTTCAAGATCACGGCAACATCGGCCCGGAAGTGGTACATGTCATCCAACATAAAGCTGGAGATTTCCAGTACATAGGCTTCATGGTGCTCACGCGCCACCTGCAGGGCAAAGCTATTGCCAATATTGCCCGCCAGACCAACGTCCATACCTCCGTTTTTCAGGATATGATATGTCAGCAATGTGGTGGTCGTCTTTCCGTTCGAACCCGTGATACAGAACAGCTTGGCATCGGTATATTGTGCCGCAAACTCGATCTCCGAAATAATGGGCAATCCCGCAGCTCTCAATTTCTTGATCATCGGTGCCTTTTCCGGAATGCCGGGGCTCTTTACGACAAGGTCAGCGTTGAGGATCAACTCCTCGCTGTGTTGCCCTTCCTCGAAAGCAATGCCCTCCGCCTGTAGATCCGCTTTATATTTATCGCTGATAGATCCCATATCAGACACAAATACATCAAAGCCCTTATCCTTACCCAGGATCGCGGCACCCACACCACTCTCTCCTGCGCCAAGGATAACGAGGCGTCCAGATTGTGGGTAATATGTATGTGCAATGTTTGGCATCTGTTTATCTTACTTTCAATGTTACGATGGTTAAAATTGCCAAGATGATGGACACGATTACAAAACGCGTCACGATCTTGGATTCATGGTATCCTTTTTTCTGATAGTGGTGGTGCAATGGCGACATCAGGAAAATCCGACGGCCTTCACCAAACTTCTTCTTGGTATACTTGAAATAGGAAACCTGCAGGATAACCGACAGATTCTCGATCAAGAAAATTCCGCACAATACAGGGATCAACAATTCCTTACGGATCAGGATGGCGAAGGCAGCAATGATACCACCAATGGCCAAGGATCCTGTATCCCCCATGAATACCTGCGCCGGATAGGCGTTGTACCACAGGAATCCCGTACATGCCCCTACAAAAGCGCCGGCAAAGATTACCAGCTCACCCGAATTCGGGATGAACATGATGTTCAGGTAATCTGCGAAAATGATGTTACCCGACACGTAGGCCAATATCGCCAGGGTCACCCCCATGATCGCCGAGGTACCCGTGGCCAAGCCATCGATCCCATCGGTAATATTGGCTCCATTGGATACCGCCGTGATAATGAACACGACCACAATCAAGAAAACCACGAACGTAGCCCAAGGATTCGTGATGCCGAAAACATCCAATACCTTGGCATAATCAAATTCATTGTTCTTATAGAAAGGAATGTTCGTCTTCGTGGACTTCACATTCTCTGCGTAAATCTTTTCTCCAGTTGATGGGTTAATCACCACCTCAACAGGCTTGGAAGAAGTGGGGTTGGTCACCTGCTGTCTGGCAACGATCTCTGGATGGAAGTACATCGTGATCGCAATCAATACACCTAGACCTACTTGACCGATCACTTTAAACTTACCTGCCAAACCTTCTTTGTTTTTGCGGAACACCTTGATGTAGTCATCCAGGAAACCAATAGCTCCCATCCACACCGTGGTAATGATCATCAGGATGATGTAAATATTATCCAACTTGGCAAACAACAGCGTCGGCACCAGGATACCCGCAATAATGATGAGCCCCCCCATCGTCGGTGTACCTTGTTTCTTTTTCTCACCTTCCAGACCAAGGTCGCGAATGGTTTCTCCAACTTGCTTCTGGTGCAACAGGCGGATCAAACGGCTACCGTAAACTGTAGTGATCATCAACGACACAATAACTGCCATGGCCGTACGGAACGAGATATACTGGAATAATCCAGCACCCGGAATGTGGATATACTCGTTAAGCCAAGTGAATAAATAGTAAAGCATGCAGACTAATTGTGATCGTTAAAAATTTTTATTAATTCCTCCTTATCGTCAAAGTGATTTTTCACTCCTTGTATTTCCTGGTATTTCTCGTGTCCCTTTCCAGCTACCAAGATGACATCTCCTGGCTGTGCCAGATGGAATGCCGCACGGATGGCCTCTCTTCTGTCGGTAATGGAAAACACGTTCTTTTTCTTGTCCGCCGGCACGCCGACTTCCATTTCTTTGATGATCGTCGCTGGATCCTCTGAGCGCGGGTTGTCCGAAGTCAACACGACTTTGTCGCTCAATCGGGCAGCAACCTCCGCCATCTCGGGGCGTTTGGTCTTGTCACGGTCACCACCGCAACCCAACACCGTAAAGATCTGCTGACCTGCCTGGCGTAAGCCGTTGATGGTTTCCAGTACATTTTCAACCGCATCCGGCGTATGGGCGTAATCGACGATCGCTACGACACCCGTACTGGATTTCAAAGTCTCGAAACGACCTTCGGCACCGGTTATCTCGCTCAATGCGGTCAGGACCTTAACCGTTTCCTGCTCCAGCAAAATCGCTGCACCGAAAACCGCCAATAGGTTGTAGGCGTTGAAGTCGCCCACCAATTTCACCCAAACTTCCTGTCCGTCGATCTGCAGGAGCATACCATCAAAGTGGTTCTCCAGGATCTTAGCCTTAAAGTCTGCCATTTGGTGAAGGCCATAGGTTTTCTTGTGTGCAAAAGTATTCTGCAGCATCACCAACCCATTTTTATCATCGATATTGCTCAGCGCAAATGCAGAGCGATCTAAATCGTCAAAGAACTTTTTCTTCGCTTTGATATAATGTGCGAATGTTCCGTGGAAATCCAGGTGGTCATGGGTAATGTTGCTGAATATCCCGCCCACGAATCGCAAGCCTGCAATACGCTGCTGAACTACCGCATGGGAGCTGACCTCCATAAAGCAATAATCACAACCATCCTCGACCATTTCACGCAACAGTGCGTTCAGGGAAATGGGATCCGGCGTAGTATGCGTTGCTTCCACTTTCCGGTCTCCGATCATATTCTGAACAGTGGATAGCAAACCCACATGGAAACCTAGTTTCTGAAAGAGGTTGAACAACAGTGTCGCAATGGTCGTTTTTCCATTGGTACCCGTTACACCCACCAATTTCAACTTCGCCGATGGATTGCCGTAAAAGTTGGATGCCATCACACCTAATGCATAGGCTGAATCGGCAACCACCACATACACCAACCCTTCATTGATTTCTGCCGGCAACTCCTCCACCACCAACACGGATGCTCCAAGTTCGATGGCTTTCCCCAAGTAGAGATGGCCATCGGTTTGGTGTCCACGTACGGCAACAAAGGCACTGCCCTGCTGTACTTTTCTTGAGTCCAAGCATAACGAGCTCACCTCTGTTTCCAGAGAACCACGGTAATCAGTTACCGGTATAGCATGTAGCAAGTCCTTCAATAACATATTATTTCAATTCTATGAGTACGTTCGTGCCGGGTCTCAAACGCTGACCCGCAGCTAACGATTGATTAATCACTTTTCCTTTACCATGGATGGTCGCTTTGAAACCTGCATTTTCCATCGCATAGATCGCATCCACCAAGCCCATACCTACGACGTTCGGCACAATACCTTCCTTAAATTCCGACACCGTAAATGCGGATGGTGTATGTTTTGAGGAATCTTTCCCCGAATCCACAACCGTATTCCAGTTTACGGATTGAATGCCCAGCATCTGGTATACCTTCGCTGTCGCATCCTTGGAACCCTGTAAGGTATAAGGCACTTTCGCACCGGTGAAATTTACCTTACGCTTGTCAAATGTCTTATGCAGCGAAAGGTCATTCGCATAGACCATGTCTGCAAGCTCCCGGAATACCGGTCCTGCAACCGATCCACCGTAATATCCATTCCTTGGGTTACGGATCACGACGATCATCGAATACTTCGGATTATCTGCCGGGAAATATCCCGCAAATGAGGACTGGTATCTGCGTGCTCCGTATCCTTTTGCACCGTCCGCCATTTGCGCCGTACCGGTCTTACCCGCTGAAGTGTACAATGGACTGGTCAGGCGTTTACCTGTACCTTCCACCATTACGCCCTTCATCATGGCCTGCATCTTACGGATGGCATCTTCAGAAGCGATCTGTTTGTTGATCACGCGGGCGTCGAATTTCTTAACCGTTGTTCCCAAATGTTGTATTTCCTTTACGAACAATGGCGCCACCATTCTACCGTCATTTGCAACGGCATTGAATAGCGTCAATGTCTGTAGTGGTGTCAATTTCAATTCATAGCCATACGCCATCTGTACCAAGGATAACTTGCTCCAAGAGCGGCTATCAGGCATTTTGACCCATGGATTGGCTTCTCCAGGGATCTGAAGGCCCAATGGCTGGTTCATTCCCCACTCATGCAATCTGCCCGTAAATTTCTCCGGATTCTTACCGTAGTGCGTATTGATCATTTTCGCAACACCGACGTTGGAAGATTCCTCAAAGGCTTCTTTCACGGTTACCCTGGATTTCTTCGGCGCATGGGAGTCACGGATGGTATGACCCGGAACCTTATAAGTACCATTGCCGATATCAATTACAGTATTTGTATCCACAACACCATCATTCAACGCCACCAAATAGGAAGCTACTTTGAAGGTGGAACCTGGATCCGCACCCTGCGCAATCGCATAGTTGAATTTCTCGCGGTAAACGCCATCTGTATCTTTCGTGAAGTTGGCAATCGCACGCACTTCGCCGGTCTCGACTTCCATGAGGATCACACAACCATTATCGGCGTTACTCGTGATCAATTGTTTTTCCAAGGCACGTTGTGCCATATCCTGCATGTTTACATCAATGGTTGCGATGATATCCGATCCATCGGTTGGGGCAACTTCCACCTCCCTGTTTACCGGAATCCAAACACCCCCTGCGATACGCTGCATCAACTGCACACCGCTTTTCCCTTCGATGTAATCGCCATAAGCACCTTCAAGACCCACACGCACGGTGTCGCCTTTGGTATTCTTGTACCCGATGGTACGCGCTGCCAAGTTGGTGAAAGGCAGAATGCGCTTGTTCTCACGAACCGCGATCAATGAACTCGAGAAACGCTCCTTCTCTTCCTTAAAATTCCGAAGAAGAGGGAACGTCTTTAATACTTTCAATTGCTGATGGGACACATCGCGTTTGATCAGCATATAGCGCTGACCTTTGGCACGTGCCGCCTTCAGTTGGGTGAGGTATTGACGTGCCGATTTGTCACCGAAAAACTTCGACAACTTATTGGCCAAAGAATCCACCCGAGCATTGAATACATCATTGTGCTCGGATGGAATGGCCATCGCATCAAACCGTATTTCATATTCTGGCACCGAAGTAGCCAGTAAACTTCCATCATTGGAGTAGATATTTCCACGGGCCGCTTCGATCACGCGCTCACGGATGGTCAAGCTATCCGCGATCTGACGCCACTCATCCCCATCCACATATTGCAGATGCAAGAGCTTCCCGAAAACCAATAGCGCACCAAACACCATCAGGCCAAATGCCAGGTAAACCCGAATCAATATGGACTTTCTAATATTCATGTTTCGCTATCTACTATTTTACTTCTTTAACAATTTCTAACTTAATCGGCGGTTCGGTCCTTTCCTTCAGTCCCAATGTATCCGCCCGCTTGGCAATCTCTGTCTGCGTGGTCAACTTCATCAATTCCGCATTCAGCGACTTATAATCCCAACTCATCTCCTTCACTTCACGTCCCAGTTTATCGATCTTCCGAACCGTGTTTTCTGCCAAATGTCGGTTCGTGATATACAGCAACCCCAAGAAAGCAAGAAATGCCACAAACGGTAAGTTCTTGGCAACCAAATAGGAAGAGATTCTCTTCTGCGAAAAGATGTTCTTCAGGTAATTTTCCGTTTCCTCAACCTTCTCTTCAACCGCATCGGACATTTCCTCCTGAACTTCCTCACTCAGCTCTTTCTGCTTTATGGTATTTCTCTTTGCCATGTACCTGCTCTCTATTTTTTTTCCGCCACCCTCAACTTTGCACTGCGGGCTCTGTTATTCTGCTGCACTTCATCTGCCGTCGCCACGATCGCTTTTCTGCTGATCACGTGGAATGGCTTGATCTCGTTGCCGAAGAAATCTTTCTCCACTTCGCCCTTGAATTTCCCTTTGGCCATAAAATTCTTTACCAGACGGTCTTCCAAGGAATGGTAGGACATCACCACCAAACGCCCTTCAGGTTTTAGGACAGCCGCTGTCTGCTCCAAGAATTCCTGCAATGCCTCCAGCTCCTTATTCACCTCGATCCGTAGTGCCTGGAAAACCTGCGCGTGGTATTTATGCTCCTTCCCTTTCGGCACCAAACGTTTGATAACTTCCTTAAGTTCCGCTACGGTTTGGATCGGCCCGTTCAATCGGTTGGTGACAATCGTTTTCGCCAAGGATTTCGCGTTCTGAATCTCGCCGTACATACCGAATATGCGGTGAAGTTCCTCTTCTGCATAGGTATTCAAGACCTTCCGTGCATCCAGATCCGACACTTGGTCCATGCGCATATCCAAATCCGCATCGAAACGGATGGAAAACCCACGGTCCGCCGCGTCGAACTGATGTGAAGAAACCCCCAGATCCGCCAAAATCCCGTCCACCTGCTTCACACCTTCCAATCGCAAATAATTTTTCAAGAATCTAAAATTCTGGTGGATCAGCGTAAATCGCTCATCGGGCAGCGCATTCTTGATGGCATCCGGATCCTGATCAAAAGCGATCAGGCGACCTTCTGGCCCCAAATGCTTCAAAATCTCCTTTGAATGCCCTCCTCCACCGAAAGTGACGTCGACATAAATGCCGTTTGGTTTTATAGCTAGTGCATCAATGCATTCCTGCAACATGACAGGAACGTGGTAGCCGATTTCATTACTCATCTCCCAATCCTCCAAAATCAAATCCGCCCATAACTTCTTCTGCCAAGGATGCAAAATCCTCATCCGAATTACCCTCCATCAGATTTTCGTATTCAGCTTTCGCCCAAACCTCGATTTTATCGAATTGGCACTGCAGGAAAACATCCCCTTGAATATTCGCATATTCCAAAAGGGTTTTCGGTAACAGCACCCGACCGGCCGAGTCCAAGGTCAACTCTGTCGCACCACGCATAAACTGACGGATAAAGTTCCGGTTCTTCACGTTGTACTGGTTCAACTTGGATAGCTGAAGCATCTTCTTATTCCACTCTTCTTTCGTATAGATCACTAAATTCTTCTCAAAACCGCGGTTCACGACAAGCCCTTCCCGCTCTGCGTCAGGCAATTGCCTTTTGAGCGCAGCAGGAACCACCATTCTTCCCTTGGTGTCTAGCTTACAGTCGTATTCTCCGATTAATTGAATCATTTACTATACTTCTACGGTAATTTCAATGTAAAAGTATACACTTTCTCCCACAATCCCCCACTATGCCCCACAAAAAAGTTTTCCACATAGCCTATCCACTACAAAAATGCCCTCAAACGGCCTTAAAACGCACAATACGATTGAATCTCAATAAATTATCAATTGTAAAAGCGGAAAGAATTTTAACTAATATTGGTCTAAACCTCTTTGTTTTAAGCTGATAAATTCAGATTTGCTAGGTAGTGTGGGGCAAAGTGGTGGATCGGTAGCAAAATGGATGTCCCGGTGGGGCAAAGTGGAGGAAATGAATCAAAATTTCAGGTGCACATCACCTTCTGGTGGGATGCAGCTGTTCCATCGCTCCGTTTCCGGGAAATTAATGCAGCTCCCCTACATATATATTCTTTATTTTAATATAAATCAGATAATTTTGTGGGTCAATAAAAAAATTGAAGATATCATGCACAGAACACATACTTGTGGCGAATTAAGAATAACAGATCTTGGAAAAACAGTGACCCTGGCAGGATGGGTACAAAAATCACGTGATTTGGGTGGAATGACTTTCATCGATGTCCGTGATCGTTACGGCATTACACAACTTACCTTTAATAGTGAAGATGACGAAACCCTGCGCAGCCATGCCCGCGAATTGGGCAGAGAGTATGTCATTAAAGTAACCGGAACGGTGATCGAGCGTTCCAGCAAGAATGCCAAAATCCCAACGGGAGACATTGAAATCAAGGTTAGCAACCTGGAGATCCTGAATGAATCAAAATTGCCGCCATTCACCATTGAAGATGATACTGACGGCGGTGAAGATATCCGCATGAAATACCGTTACCTGGATATCCGCAGGAATCCGGTGAAGAACAGCCTATTGTTCCGTCACAAGGTAACACAAGAAG
Source organism: Sphingobacterium lactis (assembly GCF_011046555.1). Classification (NCBI taxonomy): domain Bacteria; kingdom Pseudomonadati; phylum Bacteroidota; class Sphingobacteriia; order Sphingobacteriales; family Sphingobacteriaceae; genus Sphingobacterium; species Sphingobacterium lactis. The sequence goes on along the minus strand of NZ_CP049246.1, from coordinate 1,649,974 downwards.
TTAGAAACTACCTTTCAGGTTTGGATTTCTGTGAAATCGAAACACCTTATTTAATAAAGTCCACCCCTGAGGGTGCGCGTGACTTTGTGGTTCCATCCCGCATGAACCCAGGTCAATTCTATGCCCTTCCGCAATCGCCACAGACCTTCAAGCAATTGTTGATGGTTGGTGGCATGGACAAATACTTCCAGATCGTGAAGTGTTTCCGTGATGAGGACCTTCGTGCCGATAGGCAACCGGAATTCACGCAGATCGACTGTGAGATGTCCTTCGTGGAGCAGGAAGATATCCTGAATGTTTTTGAAGGCATGACCCGTCATCTCTTGAAAACTATCCACGGTATTGATGTGGAGCAATTTCCACGCATGACCTTTGAAGAGGCTATGCGTACCTACGGAAATGACAAACCAGATATCCGTTTCGGCATGAAGTTCGGTGAGCTGAATGCCGTGGCGCAACACAAGGAATTCGCCATCTTCAACAACGCTGAACTTGTCGTTGGGATCGCCGTTCCTGGAGCAGCATCTTATACACGTAAGCAGATCGATGAGCTGACCGAATGGGTAAAACGCCCGCAGGTGGGTGCATCGGGTATGGTGTATGTCAAATGTGAAGCTGACGGCAGCTTCAAGTCTTCGGTGGATAAATTCTACGATCAGGAAGACCTTGCGAAGTGGGCAGAAGCCACAGGTGCCAGCGCCGGTGATTTGATCTTGATCCTTTCGGGACCTGCGAATAAAACACGCGCACAACTAAGTGCATTGCGCATGGAGCTGGGTAATCGCTTAGGCTTGCGCAAGCCGGATGAATTCGCACCATTGTGGGTGATCGACTTCCCGCTCTTGGAATGGGATGAGGACACGGAGAGATTCCACGCGATGCACCACCCTTTCACTTCACCGAAGATCGAGGATATGCCTTTATTGGATACGGATCCGGGTAAGGTTCGCGCCAATGCCTATGACTTGGTGTTGAACGGAAATGAGATTGGTGGCGGTTCCATCCGTATTCACGACAAGGATATGCAAGCCTTGATGTTCAAGCACCTTGGCTTTACACCAGAACAGGCGCAGGAGCAGTTTGGCTTCCTTATGAACGCCTTCCAGTATGGTGCCCCTCCACACGGTGGCTTGGCATTCGGTCTGGATCGCTTGACGGCAATCCTTGGCGGACAGGAAACCATCCGAGACTTTATCGCATTCCCGAAGAACAATTCCGGACGCGACGTGATGATCGATGCCCCAGCAACGGTGGCCAAAGAGCAATTGGACGAATTGAGCATCAGCCTTATCGCCCCAAAAAACTAGCATACAACATTTTCAACATATCCAAAATGGGATGCTGGAGGCAGCATCCCATTTTTTTTGCGAGAATAAAGGGTATATTTATCAACTTTTTAAATGTATTCCACATTTTCAAGCATTAACCAGATAATTTTTTATCTTTAAAATGGTTAAAATCCCGATCAACTTATATTTTTGCAATTAGCTTTACAACATCCCTATGGCACAGACAGTAGCAGATAAATTCTTGAAGGACAGTGCGACAAAATCTTTCGATTTAAATCACCGACAAATTATCAATAACAACATTGATAAATATGACGTTGCTTTCGAAAAGGGAAAGAGTAAGTTCTTTGATTTGGAAAATAGTAAGATCAAGGCCAACTTGGTCAAATGGAAGACCATTGAATACCTGGACAAGTACCTGTTGGATTTCGAAGCGAACTTCACGGCCAACGGCGGAAAAGTGATCTGGGCCAATGATGCCGAAGAGGCACGTCAGGAAATCTGGAAGATTATGGAACAGCGCCAGGCGAAGAGCATCGTGAAGTCCAAATCCATGGCTACCGAAGAGATCGACCTGAACCACTTCCTGGAAGGCAAGAACATCGAGACCATCGAAAGTGATCTTGGAGAATTCATCATCCAGCTGCTGAACCATAAGCCCTACCATTTCGTAACACCGGCAATGCACTTGAGCTTGGAGGAAATCGCCAAACTATTTCATGAGAAGTTTGATACGCCGTTGGAAGCGACGGCTGAGGAGCTTACCATGAAGGCGCGCGAAATCCTGCGCGATAAATACACCAGTGCAGATATCGGTATCACCGGAGCAAACTTCCTGTTGGCGGATACCGGCAGCATTGCCATTACGGAAAATGAAGGGAATGCGCGTTTGACGACCACTTTTCCTAAGGTGCACATCGCTGTCGTTGGGATCGAAAAGGTATTGCCCAGTCAGAACGATTTGGATCTATTCTGGCCACTCCTGGCCAGCCATGGTACAGGTCAGAACCTGACCGTTTACAATACCATCCTATCAGGACCCCGGAAAAACACAGAATATGACGGACCGGAAGAGATGTATGTTATCCTCTTGGATAACGGCCGTACGAAAGTGCTGGAGCAGAAGGACCAACGTCAGGGACTATACTGCATCCGCTGTGGGGCATGCTTGAACGTCTGCCCTATTTACCAGAATATTGGCGGGCATACATACGAAACCACCTACCAAGGTCCGATCGGTTCCCTGATTTCCCCACACCTCAACGGCATGAAGGAATTCAAGCACCTCAGCTATGCATCCTCCCTATGTGGGAAATGTACGGAAGTGTGCCCGGTAGGCATCGACATCCAGAAAATGCTCCTTTTGAACCGCCGCGATGCCGTTCAGCAGGATATAGTTTCCGGTGTTGAGAAAAAGGGATGGGGGCTCTTCACATGGGCCATTCAGAAAAGAAAGGTCATCGACTTCTTCGGTGGCAAGACCAAGAATTTCTTTGTCCGAAATTTCTTCAAGAAGGCTTGGGGCAGCCAACGTGAACTTCCCAAAATTGCGGATAAGTCATTCGCCCAACAATGGAAAGAAAAACAGAAAAATGATAAATAAGATTCTTTCGGAATCAATAAATAAAAAAAGCAAACCCGCTGGGGTTTGCTTTTTTACTATGAACCTTAAACAACTATTTACTATTCTCTTTATCAAAACTATCGGTCTTCACCAAAGATGATGCGTTTTCCGCCATGCGAATAAATTCTGCTCGATAACCTTCGTCATCAGTTCCCTTCGAATGCTTTGCACGGGCAACAAGCCGATCAAAATTTGCATCTTGCTTATACTCGGAGTTGCGGATCAACATACCAAATTCAGCCACTGCTGTCGCAAAGCGAAAGTCTTCGGAAGCAGCATCGATGGATTTGGCCTGATTGCCCACTACGATCTGCTGCAATTTGCTCTTATCTGATTCCGGATCCTTATACCGAAATTTCACGGTTGCCAACTCGCCGTTCTTAGCGCCTACCGGCGCCTTATCGTTCTGCTGATATTTCAGCGGATCCACCGTACCGACAACCCCACTCTTTACGCCTACCGGTACAATTTCATAAATGGCCGTTACGGTATGACCGACACCCATATCACCGCCCAGTTTCGCGTCATTATTGAAATCCTCAGCTTCCAACAGACGGTTCTCGTAGCCTACAAGCCGATAAGCCTGCACATAGGCTGGGTTAAACTCGACCTGTATTTTTACGTCCTTGGCTACGGTAAACAAGGTACCACCAAATTCGTTAACCATGGCTTTACGCGCTTCGGAGATGTTGTCGATATAGGCATAGTTTCCATGGCCTTTATTGGCCAATAGCTCCATTTTACTATCCTTCAGATTACCCATACCGTATCCGAGCACGGTCAGGTGAACACCACTTTCACGCTCCTTGCTGATCAAATCTTCCATGGCATCATCGGAGGAGGCGCCGACATTGAAATCCCCATCGGAGGCCAAAATAATTCTGTTGTTGCCGCCTTTGATAAAGTTCTGTTTGGCGATCTGGTATGCTTTTTTGATTCCTGCACCGCCCGCGGTGGAACCACCGGCCTCCAATTCATCGATCGCTTCTTTTATTTTCATCTTTTGGCTCCCTTTCGTACTTTCCAACTTCACACCGGCCGACCCTGCATACGTGACGATAGCGACGCGATCTTCATCGCGCAACTGATCCACCAATAATTTCAAGGAGGATTTTACCAAGGGCAGTCGGTTATGGCCGAACATGGAACCGGATACATCGATCAGGAACACAAGATTCGATGCCGGCAGGTTGGCCTTCGGAATATCCTTTGCTTTTAGCGCGATGCGCATCAACTGATGTGCTTTATTCCACGGCGAAGTAGCCAATTCTGTATAGATCTTCACAGGATCACCATTGGTTGGCGGTGCGAGGTTGTATTGGAAATAGTTGATCATTTCCTCTACACGTACCGCATCCTTGGGCGGCATTTCTCCAGCATTGATCATCCTGCGGACATTGCTGTAGGATGCACCATCCACATCGGCCGCAAAGGTCGAGAGGGCCTCCTTCAGCGGCGATATAAAACCATTTTCATCAAAGCCTTTGTAACTCTCTGAAACAGGTTGTCTCGGCATGCCGACTCTACTCCTGGACAGGGTGACACCTGCAGCCATCACCTCCATTTTGTGTGGGCTGCGCACGGCAACTTCATCCAAAAGCATGGCTTCGGGTTGCATCCGTACATCGATTCGTTGCTGTTTCTTGACTGTCTTGGTTACAGCCTTATAGCCTAGGTAAGTAAATACCAATACATCCCCTTCGGATGCCTTGATCTGATACTCGCCATTTTGATCCGAATTCGTGGTTGCCTTCGTCTGCTGTACCTGTACCGCAACGCCAGCAAGCGGGGTGCCATTGGTTGATTCTGTAATCTTTCCACTGATCAACCTTTCCTGTGCCATCCCCTTACCGCCCAGGGTAAGCAAGAAGACCATAAGTATCCATATCTTGTTCATGATTCGTAGATTTTTGCAAAGGGATGCACGAAAAATCAAATTTCCATAAATGAGAAAAAAAAATTATTTTCCCTTCAGCAAATGAGCACAAAAACCTTGTCCAAACAGAAGAAATTGGCCGATGAAGATCTGCTGTCCCGCTATCTGGAAGATGGAGATCTGAGCTATCTTGGCGAACTTTTCCAACGGCACAGTGAGATGGTCTATTATGTTTGTCTACGCTATTTCAAGGAAACTGAGCGCAGCAAGGATGCCGTCATGCATATCTTCGAAGAGCTCATCGACAAGGTTAAAAAGCAAGAAATCAAAGACTTCCCACGCTGGCTATATGTCGTCAGCAAGAACCACAGCTTGATGGCCTTGCGGTCCAACAAGAATCAAAAAGAAATTGTTACAGATAATTTTGTGGAATTTTCCGTCAACCTGCATCCGGAGGAAAACTATCAGGAAAAGGAGGAACAGTTGTTGCAATTGGAACGTTGTCTGGATACCTTGATCGACAAGCAGAAAACCAGTATCAAGCTCTTCTTTATCGAGCAGAAATGTTACAAGGAGGTGGTGGAGCTGACCGGTTTCAGCATGAACGATGTCAAAAGTTACATCCAAAATGGCAAGCGGAATTTAAAGAACTGTATGGAAAGGAATGGCCATGAATAAGCATTTTGATATAGCATATTTACGTCAATACGTGAACGGCGAATTATCTTCGACCGAAATGTATGCTATTGAGAAAGCTTCCCATGAGGACGAGCAGCTCATGGACATAATCATGGGCCTGGAGGCGGAGAAAGAGCTGCAGGATCCGTTGGAAGCTTCGGAATTGCACGCCGCTATCTATGAACGGACCCACCCTACTCCCGTTCGATCCCTACGCTACTATAAAACATTGTCCATTGCTGCTTCCCTGCTTTTGGTCTTGGGTATCGGTACGATTTGGTACCTCAATAGCAGACAGGATCCGACCGAAACGGCTGTCGAGGCCATCGCCATGGATCAACAGGAAGCTCCAACAGATACGACACTGAACACCATCCAACTGGACAGCAGTTACCTGCAACCTGAGGAGAATCCTATCATTGCCATGGCGAGCCCGGAGGAATCCGCCGGTGATCATCAAGATCGATTATCGAGAAGCAGTCGATCGGCAGCAAAAACTTCCAGGGGCGAGCACATCGATGAAATCGTATCGGCCAATCAAGATATATTCCTGCGGGAAATTCCAAAGGCAGACTCCGCGGGTTTCCAAGATTCGCATGACCAATTGGCGGATGCAAGCGCTGGAGTGGCCAAGCAATCGCAATCCTCGGTCATTCAGATCCGCGGAAAACGGACTAAGGCGGCAGCATCCGCGTATGCGCCAATGGCTTCTTCCATCGAGATGAGCCCGTCGCCGGATACCAAGCGGTTTGCCACCGGTATTGTGCTGGATGAATCATCCGGCAGACCCTTGGCCAACGTCACGGTAAAAGATGTCAAGACTAATTCCATTGCCATTACGGACTCGTCCGGACAGTACGTGATGCCCCTAACTTCCGACAACCAGACACTGGAATTGATGACCTTGGGCTACGAAAAACAAAGATTGACGGCGAGCAACAACAAGATTACCCACATGAAACCGGAGTTCGAATACCTGCAGGAAGTGGCGGTCAGCAGGGCTAACCGAAATGCGAAAATCAAATCCGAACCCCTCATCGGATGGGTAGCCTATAAAAAGTACATCACCGACAATACCTACCAGACGCTATTGGGAAATGGCAACGTAACGTTGGTATTCGATATCTCCAACTTCGGGAGACCGATTGACATCCGTATCAAGAAATCCTCCAATCCGGCGCTGAACCAACGCGCCCAGCAGATCATCCAAAATGGTCCCGACTGGAGAAAAGGTAACGACGGCAAGAAAATCGAAGTGAGAATGGAGTTCAAGCAGTAGGCTTGGAGATGTGAGCTACACCGTCATTCTTGCCAACGGGGCAATATCCTGCGGCACATAGTCTTGGATAAGATGCTTTTGATAACCGGCAATTGCAATCATTGCGGCATTATCGGTGCAATATTCAAACTTTGGAATAAATACGTTCCACTTATATTTCTCGCCCATTTCCAGCAATCCCTTACGCAGTCCGGAGTTGGCGGATACACCACCGGCGATTGCGATATCTTTGACACCGGTTTCCTTTGCTGCCTTCTTCAGTTTGTTCAGGAGAATGAATACGATGCGATCTTGCACCGAGGCGCAGAGGTCATCCATGCGTTCATCGAGGAAATTTGGATTTTTCTTGATTTCGTCCTGTACCAGATAGAGAATGGCTGTTTTTAAACCCGAGAAGCTGAAGTTCAAGTCAGCAATCTGCGGTTCTGGCAGTTTAAAAGCTTTTGGATCGCCATTTTGGGCATGTTTATCAATCAATGGCCCTCCAGGGTATGGGAGGTTCAGGATTTTTGCTGTCTTATCGAACGCTTCGCCTGCGGCATCATCCAAGGTTTCACCCAACAGCTCCATCTCGAAATAGTCCTTGACCAACACAATCTGGGTATGTCCTCCGGAAACCGTCAAACAGAGAAATGGAAAATTAGGCTTTGGATCGTCGATAAAATGGGCCAGAATATGGGCCTGCATGTGGTTGACTTCGATCAACGGTTTATTCATCGCCAAGGCGAAAGACTTCGCAAATGAAGTACCTACCAATAAAGCACCTAAAAGTCCGGGACCGCGTGTAAAAGCTACTGCATCTATCTCATTTTTGTTTATTTTAGCAGCAGCAATTGCTTGGTCTACCGTAGGAATAATATTTTGCTGATGTGCTCTTGACGCCAACTCGGGAACAACACCCCCATATTTAGCGTGAATTGCTTGACTTGCAATAATATTTGACTTAATTTCGCCGTCTATACAGATAGAGGCCGAAGTTTCATCGCACGAAGATTCTATTCCTAGAATTATGGCCATTTTGAGAGAAGTATTAAAATTTAATTTACAAAAGTATCAAAAAAATACTTAAAATAACGTTGATTAGCTTGCTCAGCATGTTGGCCCTGCTGTGCATTTTGATATTCTCTTTACAATTCTCATCAGTCCAGACCCTATTGACCAAACAGGCGGCAAGATATATCTCCAAACAGTTGGGTGGCAAGGTTGAAATTGGCAGTATCTACTTCAAGCCCTTCTCCGCACTCAGCCTACGTGAATTCAAACTCTCGGATCCAAACGGCGTCGAGATCCTCTCTGCGCGGAAATTGGATGCCGACCTCGTACTGACGGAATTCTTTCAGAACAAGGTTGTCATCGAACAGATCACCCTAGAACAGGCATACGTCGATTTCCAGGTCTATAAGGACAGTTCCAACATCAAATTCCTAATCGATTACTTCCGTCCCAAGAAAAAGGAAGACCAACCCAGCAAGAAGAAAATGGAGCTGCGCTTGGATGCGCTGAAATTGGTGGACAACCATATCAAGATCCTCAACCATACCCAAAAGCACCACAGCCGCGGTATTGATTTTTCGGATATTGAGCTGACCGCCCTATCGGGTGAATTCAGCAAGATCGACTACGATTCCACAGCGCTACGGACAAGCATCAAAAGCTTGCGCTTTCGCGAAAAATCAGGATTCCACCTGAAAGAATTGAGTGCAAATACCCGCATTGCGAAAAAAGAAATGGAATTTAAAGATCTCCATATCTTGACGAACAATTCTACGGTGGGAAACTATCTGAAATTTAGTTACACCGATTTCGGGGCTTTCAGTGATTTCGTAAAGAAAGTGCAGATGCAAGCCAGTATGCAGGATGTCTTCGTGGACTCTCGGGATATCGAATATTTTGCTCCGGACATGAAATTCGTAAAATTCAAGGCCCAAGCCCATAGCGGGGAGGTGTCCGGAACGGTGGCCAACATGGTTGTACGCAATGCTGCTATCGAAACAGGCCAGGAAACATCGTTAATGGGCGACTTCACCATCAAGGGACTGCCCAATATCAATAAAACAATCTTTGATTTTAAGGCGCGGGAACTCCGTACCTCTGCTAACGATGTAGAAATGCTTGTCCCGCAATTGGCGAATCGCAAAGACTTTTCGCTTCCTGAGCAACTCCATAAATTAGGAACCATTCATTTTCAGGGAAGTTTACAGGGGCTGTACAATCTGTTCGATGTGGATGGAAAATTCGAAACCCAATTGGGTGACCTGACCACCACATCTAAAATAGACATCCAACAAGGCATAGCCTATTCAGGTGTGGCCAGATCGAAGGAATTCCAGATTGGCGAGCTCCTGAACAATACCTCTTTTCGCAATACGGCGTTCGACCTGGATTTCGATGGCCGCAACCTAGTGCTCCAAGATCTGAAACTGAGCCTCATCGGTAACCTTCGGAATTTCTATTTCAGCAACTATCAATACGACAGTATTGCTGTAGATGCCGTGCTGCAGGATCAGCAGATAGATGCCCAGGGTCAGATCAGCGACCCCAACATCCGTCTTGACTATCTCGCGACCGTAAATCTACAAGGTTCGCAGAGCACCTACGAGGTCGACGCACAGATTGAAAAGGTCAACCTGAAGCGCATGGGCTTCGTCAATCAGGATAGCATCCTGATCTACAATTCCACGATCAGCACACGACTGGCAGGCAACAACCTGAACAACCTGACGGGGGATCTGCTTGCCGATCAGATTTCCATGGAAACCAGCAAGGGAAATTTCATAATCGATGACCTCTATTTTGCGGCGGAGGGTAACCAAACAGACCGCTTCCTGACACTCAAATCCAATGTACTGGATGCCGAGATGCGCGGTATAATCGACCTCAATACCATTGTTCCCTACTTCAAGGCGTTGGCAATGCGCTATGCGCCGGCCATTGGTTTGGACATCGAACCGTATAATCCGCAGCTTTTCGACCTCAAACTGGATATCAAATCCTTTGAGCCTTTATCGGCGTTCCTAGACCCTACCCTTACGTTGGAGGACGGCGCCAACTTGGAAGCACATTTCTCTTCCGAAGATTACACCGCGGCATTCAAGGCTTTCAGCCCATTCGTCAAATACCAGGGCATTAACCTAGAGAACCTTTCCATTGAGGAAATGGCCGACGAAAATGCCTTTACGCTGAACCTAAAGGCCGATAGGCTGCTGCTCAGCGATAGCGTATTCGTGAATAACATTGAGATCAACAACATCCTTGCCCAGGACAGTTTATTGTTCACCATCAAAGGAGCCGAAGAAACCGACCTGAACCACTTGCGGTTAGGTGGTAACATCCACTTTGCACACAATAAACCGGCATACATCAAGTTCAATGAATCAACCATTGTCGTGAACGATGAACCATGGTCCTTTAATACGGATGCAGAAATGCGCGTATCCAAAGGGAAATTTTACCTGAACAAACTGATCGCATCACAGGGCAATCAACAGGTAGAATTCAATGGTGTTTTGTCCAATGAGGACGACAAGTTGGATGTCAGGTTCAGTCGATTCAATCTACACTCCATCGAGTCGGTCACAAAACCTATGGGCATCCATCTGGATGGAGAACTGAACGGAAATATCGAGATCCATTCCATCTTTAAGAAACCCTACCTTTCGGCGAATGTCCATACGACCCCACTGGTCTATAATCAGATTCCGATTGGGCAGCTGGTGCTGTTGGCGGACTTCGATCCAGAGACCAAGATGGCGAATCTGGACTTCCAATTGTTGGACGACATGAAGCGTGGACTTACCCTGCAAGGGACCTATCGCCTGGAATCAGCAAATCAATCCATCAATCTCAAGGGAAAACTCAACCAAATGGAGCTGATCCTTTTGCAGCCTTTCGTACGGTCCTTGGCATCTGACCTGACCGGAAAGATGGATGCCGATCTGGAAATCGGGGGTACGTTGGGCAATCCGCAGATCAATGGCTTGGCAAAAATCGAAACGGCGTCCTTCAATGTCAACTACCTGAAAACATCCTACAGCTTGAACAATCAATCCGTGCTCTTGGATAAGAACACCATCATGTTGAACAACCTGACCTTTGCAGATAGCAAAGGCAATCAGGCTGTCGCGGGTGGGCTGGTAGACCTATCGAAGTTGAGCAACCCGTATATTGACGTAGAAGTTGCTTCCAATAATGTAATGATCCTCAACACGACCTACAAGGACAACAACCTCTATTACGGAACAGCCTACGCTACGGGGACCTATAAGTTCAAGGGGCTGACTTCGGCAATCGACATCAACATCAAAGCGCGTTCGGAAGATAACACGTCCATCACCATCCCTTTCAATACGGCGATGACGGTTTCGGAGAGTGATTTCATCTACTTCGTGAGCCAAGATTCGAGCGAGAATAAAAAGAATGAATCCCGTTATTTCTTCAAGGGGATGACTATGAATATGGACTTGGAGCTGACCCCGAGTGCCGAGGTCAATCTGCAAACGGATATCGGTTCCCTGAAAGGTAACGGATCAGGAGAGATCAGTTTGAAGATTTCGAGTCTCGGGGACTTCGAGATGTTCGGCGATTATTCGATTAATTCGGGTAAATTCCACTTTACGGCACAGGATTTCATCAACAAATACTTCGACATCAAGCAGGGCGGTACGATCCGATGGACCGGTGCCCCTGCTGGAGCAACCGTCAACATGACCGCCGTCTACCAACAGCGGACCTCTATAACGGATCTGTATAATGCTGCAGGACGTGCCGGGCAGAACGAACGCGTGCTGGCGCAGGCGGACATGATCATTAAAGGGACACTCAGCCAACCGGATGTCTCCTTTGACCTGAATTTCCCGCAGACACCGTACGTGAAGGATGAATTGCAATCTTACCTCAGCGACGCCAACAACGTCAACCAGCAAGCCCTGAGCTTGATCATTCGCCGCAGCTTTACCGCCAATTCCACAAATGAGTTTGGCCGTGAGGTGAACAATACCCTGCTATCTGCAGGAACGGAAATCGCCTTCAACCAGTTGAATAACATCCTAGCGCAATCGCTCAATATCAATTTCTTAGATTTTAACATCCGCTCGCTGAATGATGCTTCGGCATCGGTCCGATTCTTCAACGACCGCTTGGTGCTGACCGGGGGAATTGTGGATCGCAGGAACATTCAAACAACCGACCTTACCTTCTTCTCGAATCAGGTCGCCACCGATGCGGAATTGACCTATAAAATCCGCCGGGATGGAAGCTTAATGTTCCGCGCCTACAACCGGTTGAACACTCGGAACATCCTGTTCACTCCTACGGATGATTACATCAATGCTTTGGGCTTGGTTTACCGAACGGAGTTCAATACCCTCGGCGAGTTCTGGAAAAAGATGTGGACCTGGAAACCGAAAAAGGACAGCCTATTGGTCCTGCCATCCATCCAACAGGATACGGTCAAGAAAGTGGATCAACCCCGTTAATCCGTATACCGTTCTACCAACGCCTTCCATTCCTCTACTAAGCTTCCCGTAAATTCCGGTTGTTTCGCCCGATTATACCAATACCGCGCGTTCCACAAGTCACCTTCTACCCGATGCAGGTACGCATGGATATGGGCGGAAACACGATCATCCAGTTGATCGATAAGGTCATGCGCTTCTTTCCATTGGCCTTTGCCATCATACCATAGGGCTTTTGCCTGCACCGGCCAATTCGCATCCGGTCCAGGTTCATTTAGGGTCTTTTCAAAGTCTGCTGCTGTCATGATTTTAAGATACCAAAAATAAAGGGACAAAAAAACCGCATCGGGATGGATGCGGTTCATAATCTTATTTAAACTTGCTTGCCAAGGCTGCTAGCTTAGCCGCCATATCGGTTTCTGGCGCCTTTTCCTGACGCCGGTCAGCACGCTTATCCGCATGCTTCCGTGGCGCTTTCTCTTCTGTTTTCATGGTCAGGCCGATACGGTTTCTCTTTTCATCGATCTCCGTCACGGTCACCATAACCTGTTGCTGCACCTTCACCACCTCGTGCGGATCGGATACATAGTGGTTTGCCAATTGACTCAGGTGCACCAATCCATCCTGATGGACGCCGATATCCACAAAGGCACCGAAGTTCGTAATATTGGTTACGATGCCCGGCAACTTCATGCCTACCTTCAAGTCGCCAATGGCGTTGACACCTTCCGTAAAGGAAAAGGCCTCAAACTTATCGCGTGGATCCAAGCCTGGTTTAGCCAATTCCAGCAAAATATCGTTCAGCGTCGGTAAGCCGACTTCCTCACTGATGTATTTCTTAAGGTCCACTTGCTTGCGTACCTGTTCATCTTTCATGAGCTCTTGGATGGAAACGCCCAAATCCTTGGCCATCTTTTCCACGAGTGCATAACGCTCCGGGTGAACCGCAGAGGAATCCAAAGGATGCTCGGCGTTCCGAATCCGCAAGAATCCTGCTGCCTGCTCGAATGCTTTGTCACCTAGTCGCGGTACCTTCTTCAATTCGCGGCGGGAGCTGAACGGACCATTCTCCTTGCGGTAATTCACGATCTGCTGCGCCAAGGCAGGTCCCAAACCGGAAATGTAGGATAAGATCTGTTTCGATGCCGTATTTAACTCTACTCCTACCGAGTTCACACAGGACATCACGGTATCGTCCAGGGCCGATTGCAATTTGTTCTGATCCACATCGTGCTGATACTGGCCAACGCCGATGGACTTCGGATCAATCTTTACCAGTTCCGCCAATGGATCCATCAATCGGCGACCGATCGAAACGGCACCCCGAACGGTGACATCGTGATCCGGAAATTCCTCACGGGCAACCGGAGATGCCGAATAGATGGAAGCACCACTTTCATTGACCATCACGATAGTAGCTTTTGGTAGATTCAGCTTCCGCACAAAATCTTCTGTTTCGCGACCTGCTGTACCATTTCCAATAGCAATGGCCTCAATGGCATACGTGTCCACCAAATTGCGTACGATGCGTTCCGCTTCTGCTGCGCCACCCGCTCCATTATGCGGGAAGATCGCCGTATTCTCCAACAAATTGCCCTGCGCATCGAGCACAACGGTCTTACAGCCTGTCCGGAACCCCGGGTCAATGGCCAACAGGCGCTTTTGGCCTAACGGTGCCGCCAGCAACAACTGGCGAACGTTATCCGCAAAAACCTTAATGGCTTCTTCATCCGCTTTCTGACGGGTCAGCACGCGGACTTCCGTTTCCATGGAAGGTTTCAGCAAGCGCTTATAGCTGTCCTGCAAGGCTAGGGAAACCTGGTCACTTGCGGCATTGCTTCCTTTTATATATTGCTTTTCGATACCCGGCAGCACCTCTCCCTCAGCCACATCGATATCCAAATAAAGCAGTTCTTCTTTCTCCCCACGGCGCATCGCTAGCACACGGTGCGAGGGTGCATCCTTCAGGTTTTCCGACCATTCGAAATAATCTTTGTACTTCAAAGCTGCTTCTTCCTTTCCAGGTACCACGCGGGATACGAACTGCCCCTTGTTCAGGATTGTTTTCCGGGCATGTGCGCGGACATTGGCATCTTCAGCGATCTGTTCGGCGATGATGTCACGGGCTCCGGCTAAGGCTTCCTCACTGCTATTTACGGACAGATCCGCATTGATGAAAGTTTCCGCTAAGGCTTCCACATCCATCTTCTCCTGGTTCAACAGTTGGTCGGCCAACCCTTGGAGTCCTTTTTCCCGTGCAACAGACGCACGCGTCTTCCGCTTCGGTTTGAAGGGCAGGTAAATATCCTCCAGTGCGGACATGGTTTCGGCAGTTTTCACCTGCAGCTCAAGCTCCGGTGTCAGTTTGCCTTGGTCACCAATGGATTTCAGCACCGCTTCCTTGCGCTTGTCGAGTTCCCGCAATTGTTGCATGCGGTCCCTGATGGCGGTAATCTGGACCTCGTCCAGGCTTCCTGTCAATTCCTTACGGTATCGCGCGATAAAAGGAACCGTAGCGCCTTCATCCAATAGCGACATCGTGGTGTGCACTTGCTTCTCGCTAATCGATAGTTCTTTCGATACGATAATCTCGTGGGTTGTCATCATAAAAATCAATGGAAAAATAAAGCTGTTGAAGAAATTCAACAGCTTGTACGTATAGAATTCTTAATTGTTTTAAGCTTGTCTTGTAGGGTTTTCCTTTTCAGGATTTTCGATTTCAGAAGCAGGTTCATCTTTCGGGAAATCATCTGGTGTCGTGTTCGAGTCTGCAGGTGCTGCAGTCGTTGCAAAGTTATCGTTATAGCCGTAGCTGTAGTAATCGTCAGCTGTCGGTGTTGTATACGGTTTATGCTCGTAGGTGCCGGCAGGTGCCGTAAATTGTGGAGTTTTCCTTTCCGGTTTTTCCGGGTTCTCCCCTTCCTCAGTTGTTGCCAACGGTTGGTCCAGCTCGGTCTGCACCTCCGCAACGGTGTTCGTAGGTTCAGGTTCTTTCTCGATATCGGCCTTTACGGTATCAACTTCTTTCTCAAAGTTGTTGATCTGGTCAGAGATCTCCCTTTTTATTCCCTCCGAAGCATCTTTAAATTCACGGATTCCACGTCCTAACCCTCGCGCCAATTCCGGTAATTTCTTACCCCCAAACAATAATAATGCGACCAGAACGATCAACATCATCTCTTGGGTTCCAATGTTCAAAAACGCTAAATTCATCTCTCTCTTTAAATTTGATAATAGGCTAAGGTAAGTCTATTATTTTTTTTCATCAATATTTTCGTGTAAATAATTAGAAACAAAAAGTTAATATCCACATGATTTTCCATGCCTGTTTTTAATCGTACCTTTGTGGGCTAAATTGAAATTTTATATGCTACCACGCTTCAAGTCCAACAAGATGTATTACCTGAGCACGATGGCACTGGCTGGTCCGGTGGTTATTTCACAGCTCGGCCATACCTTGGTACAAACTGCCGATACGATGATTGTAGGTCACTTTGCCGGAACGATTTCCCTGGCGGCGGTTTCCTTGGTCCATTCGGTGTTTATGGTGGTGTTGGTGATCGGCTTGGGCATTGCATATGGATTGACGCCATTGATTGCACAGGAAAATGGCAGGCATAACCTGCCCGAATGTGCCAAGTTGCTCTCCAATAGTTTCTGGTTGAATATCATATCCGGTATTCTCCTCTTCCTGTTCGTCTACTTCGGATCCATGTGGGCCATGCAACATGCGGACCAGGACCCCCAGGTCGTGGAAACCGCAAAGCCATATCTACTGATCTTGAGCATTTCCATCGTTCCATTGATGACCTTCAACACCTTCAAGCAATTTGCCGAGGGGTTGGGCTACACCAAGCAGGCAATGAACATTACCATTTGGGGGAATGTGCTCAATGTGATCCTGGCGATAATTCTGGTAAAGGGCATGTTCGGCATCAAGCCTATGGGTGTCAGTGGTGTGGGTATCGCTACGCTGGTGGATCGGATCTTGATGATGATCGTGATGGCCTGGTATGTATTGAAGTCCAAGAATTTCAAGCGCTACATCGATCATTTCTCGGTGAAGTTCATCGATGTGGTGCGGATGAAGAAGATTCTGAAGATCGGTGCGCCGGTTGCCATGCAGTATGTGTTTGAGATCGGCGCCTTTGCTGCGGCTGCCCTGATTGCAGGGAAGATCGGTGCCATCGAACAGGCTTCCCACCAGACGGCCATTACCCTGGCGGCCATGACATACATGATGGCCAGTGGGATTGCCTCCGCAGCAACCATCAAGGTGGGGAATGCGTATGGTACAAAAAACCTGTTCAGGCTCCAGAAATTTGCCACCGTATCCTACCATTTGGTTTTGGTGTTCATGATCATCTGCGCCATTATATTCGCTGTATTCAATCAATATCTGCCCTACATCATCACGAAGGATACCACAGTGGTGGCCATGGCATCGCAGCTACTGATCATTGCCGGTATGTTCCAGTTGTTCGATGGCACGCAGGTTGTCGGATTGGGAACGCTGCGGGGCATGGGCGATGTCAATATCCCTACCTTTATAACCTTCTTTGCCTATTGGGTCGTTGGGATTCCTGTGGCATACCTGCTTGGAATTGTCCTGGATATCGGTGTACAGGGAATCTGGTATGGGTTGACATTGGGTCTATTGACATCGTCGGTGTTACTGTATTTGCGGTATCGGTATATGATCAAAAAGAAATTGGTGCGTGGGTAATCGAGAGCGAGGCCGCAGGCCCAATACGTTTAAACGGCAGGTTGGGGAAAGATTAAAATAAGTGGCAGGGGTCCATCGCATGCCTTGAGCACAAGTGATCCACTACACAGGGCCACCCGCACAACACTTGCGCTAGCGTGGTTTTAATAAAGGGTCTTTTGGGGTTGATAATAGCACGCCTAGCAACCCCGAAGGGGTGTAACTATTTTAGAAATACCGCTACAAACGTAAAAGCATGAAAGTCCAGGATTTCGGTTTGCTTTAGCAAATCGAAATCCTGGACTTTCATGCATTTTTATAGCTTTTAAATTTACACCCCTCTGAGGTTTTATGCCTTTCTCGGAATGGTGCTAAAATAGTTACACCTCTAACGAGGTTGTATGGTGGGTAATACAATAAATTCACATTAGGTTTTGATACGATATAGGGAATCCAGGAGCTGGCCATTTACCTCATTGCGAAATTAATTGTAACGAAGGTTGTATAGCGAGTATTTATCCAAAGGCACAAGAGATCCAACACACAATCCTACCGCACAACTCTTGCGCCAGCGTGGCGGACTTGAAAAAAAAATGCTAATGTCACAAATCCACCACCAAAAATTACCCGATCTGCATCATTCCAAACACACCCACGACCAAACCTACGCTATAAGCGTTTAAACCACAATTTTACATCAGCTCCAAAAAAACTCATTAAACACTAGAATTCAACACTTTACAATATTTTTACTAATAAAAGCACCGAATTTAATGCTGGACCTTGTCTGACATGAGAGCGTGGTGAGAGCGTACTGAGAGCGAGGTGATAGCGTGTCTATAGCACGTATGCAGCACGTATGGAATACGCTTGCACCACGGACGCAACTCAGACAAGGTATAGCCATTCAGAAGCATGTTCATCACGGGATTACCTTATGAAATCGGAAATAAACAGACCGATACATTGCCAATACCGAACAGCGAGAGCGTGTAGGGAATTTGACTTTCTCAAGAAATAAATGGAAATAATGAAGAATTGGCAAAATTGATGATTTGCCCAATTTTTAGCGGTTGATTTCTTTAAATATAGGCAATTGCTTTGTGCCTTTAGCTGTCTTAAGCGTTTAATGTAAAATAAAATGGCGACCGCATGGGTCGCCATCTTGTATGTCTATGCGCAAGCGCGCTGTTTATACGATCGACTAGCAGTCAATTACAGCACCGTATCGACATCCCACTGCTCCAGGTAATCAGCTACCTTACGGATAAACTGCCCTCCCAGTGCTCCATCGATCACGCGGTGATCGTAGGACATGGAGATATACATCATATGGCGTACAGCAATCACATCACCGAATTCCGTTTCCAGAACCGCAGGTTTTTTCTTGATCGTGCCGACAGCCAAGATCGCTGCTTGAGGCTGGTTGATGATCGGCATACCGAAGATATTGCCGAACGCACCGATATTGGTCATCGTAAAGGTACCGCCCTGGGTATCGTCCGGTTTCAATTTATTGTTCCGTGCGCGGTTCGCCAGATCATTTACCGATCTGGAGATCCCCGTTAGGCTCAATTGATCTACATTCTTGATGACAGGAACAATCAGGTTTCCGGAAGGTAGGGCCGTTGCCATACCGATATTGATATTTTTCTTGCGGATGATGTTATAACCGTCCACCGAAACATTGATCATCGGGAAATCCTTGATGGCTTTGGCAATCGCCTGGATAATCAACGGGGTGAATGTGATGTTTTCGCCCTCTGCTTTTTTGTAGCCATCCTTCACTTTATTGCGCCAGTTCACCAAATTGGTCACATCGGCTTCCACCACCGAGAATACATGCGGCGATGTTTTCACGCTGTTGACCATGTGGTCAGCGATCAAACGGCGCATTCTATCCATTTCGATGATTTCATCATCGCCGGATGCGCGAACGATCTGCACAGGTTGTGTATTCTGTGCTGGCTGTTCAGTCGCTTTTGGAGCTTGTACCGATGCAGCAGCTTGTTCCTGCTGCGGTTGCACGGCGCTAGGTGCCGGTGTCCCGGAAGGTTTCCCCTGCAGGTAGTTCAGCACATCCTGCTTGGTGACACGACCTTCAGCTCCCGTTCCCTCAATGGCATCCAATTGCTGCTGGGAAATCCCCTCTTGCTGTGCAATATTGCGGATCAATGGGGAATAGAAACGGATTCCCGAATGCGCTTCCTGTGATCCGGAATGAGTATCCTGATGATTGGATTCCACTTCCGTTCTGTTATGTTGTATCTGGTCCATACCGGGAATTTCTTCCTCCTGCATGGTTTCCGATATATCTTGCTCTTCTACACGTTCCTCCTGAACCGGTGCGGATTCTTCCTGTACCGCAGGGGCCTGGTCATCCCCTTCCGGACCGTCCGTTTCAATCAGGGCAATAACATCGCCCACCTGAACGACTTGGTTCTCTTCAACAAGTCGCTCCTTCAGTACTCCAGCAACTGGGGAAGGAACTTCAGAATCAACCTTATCCGTGGCGATCTCTACTACCGCATCGTCCTCATCTATTTTATCTCCGACCTGCTTTACCCATTTGGTCACGGTAGCTTCAGAAACACTCTCGCCCATCTTAGGTAAAAATAGTTTATATATTGCCATCTATAATTATTTGGATTGTTAGAATACTAAGTTAATTATTAAAAGTTACTCGACAAGTAAACAAAATTAAATATTTTACTTAAAGAAGTGCAAAGAATATTATTTCGTTAAAAACCCGACTCTTCCTGATATAAATTCCAGAGCATCAACAGCGCTTGGGCAGTTGTGCGTTCAATATTCAATAGGCGGTCCTGATGGAATTGAAACAGTTTGGTCCGGACCTGGTCTCTCCCGGCTACGGCAACCCAGACGGTCCCTACAGGTTTTTCTGGCGTACCACCACCTGGTCCTGCAATCCCGCTGGTCGCAATGGCGTAATTGCTGTTCAGCTTGCTTTGCACCCCTTTGGCCATTTCGATTACCGTCTGCTCACTCACTGCACCATGGTGTGCCAGGGTATCTGCCTGTACGCCCAACATGTTTTCCTTTACGGAATTGGCATAGGCCACGATGCTCCCCTGGAACATCTCGCTGGAGCCCGGTATTTCCGTGATCAAGCGGGCGATGTTCCCGCCGGTACAGCTCTCCGCAGTGGATAAGGTGTACCCACACGTGGAAAACGCACGAACGATGACCTCCTCAAAACTGATATCTTCCGTTGCCACGACAGCTTTACCTATCCGCTTCGCAAGGGCTTCCTTCCATTGGTCGGCCTCCCTGTTCAGGGCATCAATATCCGTTCCGGTTACTGAAATGCGCAAGCGCACCAACCCTATTTTGGGAAGATAGGCCAAGTGCACATGTGGGGGGAAGGAATCTTCGATGTCGGCAATGGATTCGGCAAGGTGCGATTCGCCAATCCCTACCGTCAGGATATAGCGGTTAACAACCTGTTCGGTTGATTTGAAAACTTTCAATTTCGGTATCACCCGATGGGTCATGAGGTTCTTCATTTCAAAAGGTACTCCGGGAAGAAAAACAAAAACTTTCCCCTGGTCTTCCACCCACATCCCGGGGGCTGTCCCCCAGTCGTTGAAGAGCACCTCGCCGTTGGCCAGTACATCTGCCTGCCCCAGGTTGATGTCCGGCATAGTCCGGTTGAAACGGGCAAATATCTGTTCTACATGCGCCAATACTGCGGGGTCATGGACCAGTTCGGTAAGAAAGAATTTTGCGGCTGTAAACTTCGTGACGTCATCCTTCGTCGGCCCCAACCCACCTGTACAGATAATCAGGTCGGCACGGTCTCGGGCATCCGCCAAGGCCTGGAGAATATGATCCTCCTTATCGGTTATGGATGTAATTTGCTGGATATGGATCTGTTCGGCGAACAAGACCTGCGCAATCCATGCGGAGTTGGTGTCTACGATCTGTCCAAGCAGAATCTCATCACCAATGGTAATAATTTCGGCTTTCATAGGTAGCGAATTTAGTTCGAGCGATTAATAGTATGAGTAATGGCTCTGTCTCTTGGTTAATTTCAGGTCCTGCAAGATCGAAGCCTTGGCCCGAATGGTAATGTTGTAACTCTTGAATTGACCAAACGGCACCCAACCTACGGACATATCCCAACAGTGTAGGTCCCTATAGATACTGATCTGCGTCATGGAGGCTTCGTTACGGACAAAATCATATCCCGTATTGAACTGTACCTTCCATTTCGGAGTCACGTTAAAATCGCCATGCAGATTGACCGTACTGGTAATTGTGGACACCATACGTTCTTTCTCGGAGCTCCAAGCGTTTACATAGTTCATACTGAAGGATCCCGCCAAGTTCCATGGAATATTAAAGTCCACGAATGCATTGGGGTCTGTACTGATGCGCGCCAAGGCCTGTGCCTGTTCGGGGGTCAGATTAGGCATCTGACTTCGCAGGGAGTCGATGTTATCGCTCCTGTTCTGGTTGGCCTTCGGATTGAAGCTATAATCAAAGGATAGACCGAAATTCGTCAAACGGGCCAAAGTACCATCCTTGATCGCGAAACGATCGATCCGATTCCCTGTGTACCGGTCGTAACTATAGGCATCAAAAGCTCCATTGAAGTTGACATTGACTTTCTTATCGAATAGGGAGGTCCGTCCGGAGAAACTGATCGGTGATAATTTCAGGGAATCGGCTGCTACGTTATAGTTACCACTAAAGGTCAGCCCCTGGATAATTGGGATCTTTTTCTCCCCTTTTCCGGTGGTGTCTTTATCATCGCGGATCTTCGCTTCCAAGTTGTTATCGATGGAGAAACCGATACCGAAGGATTTTCCTTCTCCCGGCGATCCGTATAATGAATTTTCAAAAATAGAATAGCGTTTGTACCGGCCTGTTGCATCCGTAAAATCGCGGTAGTAACCATAGCGATCTGTAGAGAAATCCGGGCGGTAATTGACGTTGATGGATGGGGTAATGGTATGGCGCATCGCATTGATCTTACCGATCTTTGGATAGCTACCGTATATCTTAGTGGATAGACCACTGGAAACGGTATAGTCGTAAGCTCTTTTAAAACCCTGTAACGTATCACGCACATTTGTAAATCCATAGATTTCATTCTGCAGGCGGTCGCGTACAGATTGCAGATACCAGCGTTCGGTGTAGTTGAATGCGGTGTTGAACTGGAAATACTTCATAACGTTCATGCTCAAAGCTATAGGAATGTTGTGCTGCATACCGTTGGTAAAATTTTGCAGGGATTCCTTTCTGAACAACAGGGAATCTGTGGTAACGATCCGATTCTCCGCAGCCATGCTGTACCCGACGGTGATACGTTGGTACCATTTCTGCTCACCGATACGGTCTTTCGAATCGAACGGATTGAAGGTTGCTACGTTCAAGCTGATGGTTGGCAGAGTCATGGATAACTTTCCTGTAGTAAGATCCTGTTCGTGCGACATATTCGTCGTAAGGTTCACCTTTCCATCGGCGAATACTTTACCATATGCTACGGATGAACGCATGCTGTTGTTCACGGCTTGTCCTGGATTGAACGCGCCCGTTGTCGCGGAGTTCCGGTAGACGTTCCGCGAACCGAAGTTCACCGATGCCGAGAAAGACGTCCCAGGGTTAGCTTCCTGCCGTTGGGTGTGGTTCCAGGTAACCCGGAAGTTCTTGTCACGACCGTAGTTGTCGGTTCCCTCAACACCCTGTACATACGATCCGTATTGCAGGGTAAAATTACCGTTGAATTTATAGTTCACCAAATACTGGGTCCGGACATTGGCCTCCCAAGTTCCCTTGGAATACAGGGTACCGCGGATTTCGGAATCCCAATAGTCATTGAAGGTCAGGTACCAACCCAGGTCGCGCATGGCGAAACCACGGGTAGCATCCTCACCGAAAGATGGAAATAGGAAACCGGAGCTCTTCTTATCCTGTTTCGGGAAGAAACCGAAAGGCAAGCCCAAGAATTTGATGGGTATATTTTGCACCACCAGATAGGAATATCCTGCAATGATCTGTTTCTGGGTGATTACCCCCTTGGTAATCTGGATACCGAAGTGGGTGTGCGGATAAGGCAGGTTACAGGTACTGTACAAACCTTGATAGAGGGACATTTCATCGTAAATGTTCTTACGTACTTCCCGCGCTTGGATGTAACCGCCATCGACTTCCGTCATCACGCCGAAAGTCTTCGGCACTTGCGTTTTATAGTTATACAGCAGGGAGTCGACCGCAATGGGTGATTCACCCGGCATAATGACAACCGGCCGCCCAACATATTTATCGTTGTGGTCAATTACCCCAGATGCGAAAAGGACATTGGTATTCCGATCCAAACGGATATAGTCTGCCGCCAATTCGAATCCTTGATATTTTACTTTTGCCCCTTTGAACAAATGCAGCACATTCTTGCTGACTTCATTCCAAGAGGAGTCGTTCGCTGTGATGGTCACCACGGTTTCCAGACCACCTTCATCTTTCATGTGGACTGTATCGCGTCCTGTTCTTTCCCGGAAGTTATTCTTGCTGGTGTCCGTTGGAACGGTATCGCGCACAACGGTATCAATTGTAACATTTTCCCGTGTTGAAGGCGGAATTACTTGGGCATGTCCAAGGGACATCCCAACTATGAAAAGCAGAACTGAAAGGAAAAAACAACTTAAAGCCTTCAAAATGAAATATGAATGTTATTTTTGTGCTAATTTTAAACTCTTGTTGGCAAAAATAGTCAAAAATCGATAACATAGATTAGGTTTTTAAAAAGTTCACGATATTTAACAGTTAACTTTTGAAAAGTTGTAGACAGGAATTGAAAAAACGGCAATAACTATGAAATTCAATAAAACTTTTAAGATTACTGCAACGGCCCTAGGCATGCTTATTCCCCTATTATTCCTAAGTACGTTTGTGCAATCTTCCAATTTAAACACCCCAGAAAATCAGGAACAAGAGGAAGGAAAGAGCAATAAAGCCATGAAACTGATCGTTATCGATCCAGGACATGGCGGGAATTTACCTGGAGCGAAGGGTGAATTCACGTATGAAAAGGATATTGTCTTGCAAGTGGGAAAAAAATTAAAAGAGGCTATTGAAAAAGAAATGCCCGGTGTGAAAGCGATGTTGACACGGGACTCGGACATTGATGTTCCTTTTCACCAGCGTACGGCCTTGGCCAATAAAAACCATGCGGATCTTTTTATTTCCATCCACTGCAACTCGGCCAATTCGGACCGTCGGGTGAAGGGAAAGAACGGACGTTACGTCACCCAAGTGATCAAGCGACCAGAGGTAAGCGGCACAGAGACATTTGTCTGTGGTTTCAACAGATTACAGCGTGGTGAATCGGATGTTGCCGTTCGCGAGAATGCCGATATCTTGATGGAGGACAACTACCAAGAGAACTATGGTGGTTTCGATCCGAAAGATCCATCAACCTATATCATCTTCTCGCTGATGAAGCGCACCTATCGTGATAAGAGCATCCGTTTTGCCACTTATATCCAGAATGAATACGTGAAGAAAGGGCGTCCGAACCGTGGTGTTCAGGAATTATCCCTAGCGGTATTGGCCTCTGCAGCCATGCCAGCCGTATTGACGGAGATCGGATTTATCTCCAACCCACAGGAAGAAGAATTTATGGCTTCCAACAAAGGGCAGGAAGAAATCGTAGCGAACATTGTGGATGCGATCAAACATTACCGCACCAGCTCGGGCATGCAATAAAAAAATAGATAACAAAAAGAGGATACGTGAAATTGGATAGTATTATCAAGCAAAAACAAAACATGTGGAGAAAAGTAGGTTGCCTATTGACCTGCGTATCGGTAGTTTTATTGGCAAGTTTTAAACCTGCCGACCCGCAAAACGACGAACAAGGCAGCCAACGTAAACTAAGGACGATTGTAATTGACGCCGGCCACGGCGGGCATGACTCCGGGGCAGTCGGGCGCCAATCCAAGGAAAAGGATATTGCCCTGCAGGTAAGCCTCAAGCTGGGTAAAAAAATACAGCGGGAATTCCCAGGGATCAAAGTGGTGTACACCCGCACGACCGATGTGTACCCGAAATTGTATGAACGCCCTGCCCTAGCCAACAAACACCATGCGGATTTATTCATTTCGATCCACTGCAACTCCGGTGGTGTAACCTCGCGGCGGGTAAAAGCCAGGAATGGCCGTTACGTCACCCGACGTACCTTAAACACGAGCGCCAAAGGTACGGAGACCCTTGTTCTGGGTTTCAGCAGAACTGGTGACCAGGATGTGGCTATCCGTGAGAACGCATCCATCCTGATGGAGGATAACTATAAAGAGAACTATGGTGGTTTTGACCCTAAAGACCCCTCAACCTATATTATCTTTTCGCTGATGAAGCGAAGATTCCGTGAACAGAGCATCCGCTTGGCTTCGTATATGCAGGACCAGTTCAAAGCTTCCGGTCGGACCGACCGCGGGGTGAAGGAACAGTCCCTCGCCGTCCTTGCCACCGCAGGGATGCCTGCCGTACTGACGGAAATCGGTTTTATCTCCAATCCGGATGAAGAACGGTATATGATGTCGGCAGCAGGACAGGAAGCTATTGTAAATAACTTGTTTGATGCGATAAATACCTACAGAAAAAGCGTGGAAAAATAAACTTTTTCTTAAATTGGCGGTTAGAATAGAGGTATCAAATCTTAAAAGCGGTTATTTTGAAAATATCGAATGAAACGAAAGTAGGGGCATTAACCAGTATTGCAATTGCCATCTTGTTTATTGGTTATAGTTTCCTGAAAGGCAACAATGTGTTCAGTAACGAGAACACTTTTTATACGGAATACGACAATGTGGATGGATTAGCAGTTTCCAAGCCAGTGCTTGTGAGCGGTTTCCAGATCGGTCGGGTTTCGAAACTTACCCTCCAACCGAACGGTAAGATCAAGACTGAATTTAAGATTAATGACGATTACGATATCCCCTCCAATACGGTCGCACGGATTGTGAGTGCGGATCTCCTGGGCAGTAAGGCCATTGTCTTTGAACTGGGCAACAGTACCACCATGGCCCGCAATGGCGACCCACTTCTTTCGGATGTGCAGGCCAATCTGATGGAAAAGGTGGAACCTTTGCAGAAGAAAATCGAGAACCTGGTCGTAAAATTGGATTCCGTCCTGTCGGGCGTGAACTCGGTATTGGATGAGAATTTCCAACGTGACTTCAAAAGCAGTATCCATAGTATTTCGGTATCCCTGAAAAATCTGGAAAAAATCACCGGCGATGTGGATGGCCTGATGGGTGCAGAAAAGAACCGCCTGAGCAACATCTTGTCCAATATGGAGTCCATTACTATGAACTTCAAGAACAACAACGACAAGATCAACAATATCCTCGCGAACTTGGATAACCTTTCGAGCGACCTTTCCAAAACGGAAATCAAAGCGACGGTGGACAACGCCAACAAAGCGATGCAGGATGTGGCAGCCATTACGGATAAAATCAATAAAGGCGAAGGATCACTTAGCCAGCTTATCCACGATGAAAAGCTGTACAACAACCTGACCAACGCATCGGAAAGTCTGGACCAACTCGTGAAAGACCTGAAAGAAAATCCAGGAAAATACTTGAAGATCTCTATTTTCGGGAAGAAAGACACGAAGTAGATGTGAGATGTGAGATGTGAGATTTGAGATATTAAGGCGGCCATTGGTCGCCTTTTTTATGCTGAAAACATTGCTGGCGCAAGAGTTGTGCGAAAGGCTAGTGTGTGGATCTCTTGTGCCTTGGATGGAACCCCCTCGCTGGCGCAAGAGTTGTGCGGAAGGCAAGTGTGTGTTCTCTTGTGCCTTGGATGGAACCCCCTCGCTGGCGCAAGAGTTGTGCGGAAGGCCAGTGTGGCGGATCTCTTGTGCCTTGGATGGAATTCTAGCACCCTCGCTGGCGCAAGTCATGGGCAGTTTTCGAAGCTATTTTCTTGTGCCTACGGCATGTTTTTAGGCACAAGTCCGCCACCCCACAGCCCACCACAAAAGACTAGCGCCAGCATGCGTTACGGCACGATTAGGTCGGTTTTGTGGGAGGGAAAGGGCGCGCAAAGCGCGCCCTTTCCCTCCCACAAAACCGACCCTTTTAAAGCCAAAAATAATGCTGGCGCAAGAGTTGTGCGGAAGGCCAGTGAGTGGGGTCTCTTGTGCCCATGGCATATTTGGGCATTTTTCCTCCACGCAACCCCAGAGGGGTTGAACTATTTTAGCAAACCATGGCTGTCCGTATGAAACCCCAGCGGGGTGTAACTATTTTAGGAACACCCCTCCGGGGTTGGCATGCGCCAGCACTCATCATTACAAAACCCTCCACCACTCTCCCCCCCTACTTCACAAAAAAAGCGGCCATTGCATGGCCGCTTTACATTTATACTATTCTTTCTTTTTCTATTTCAAGGTTTCGGACAACCAACCAAAGAATTCACGTTGCCATACTTGGGCATTATGGCCCGATAGCACCCAGTGGTTTTCATCCGGAAGGTAAACCAATCGGCTCTTTACGCCACGCAACTGCGCTGCTTGGAAAGCTTCCAGCCCCTGCCCGATCGGCACACGGTAGTCCTTGCCTCCTTGGAAGATCAAAATTGGCGTGTTCCATTTCTCCACCATAGTGCTCGGATTGAATTCCGTATAGGTCTTTGCATTGGCTTTATCCCAGTACGGTCCGCCAAGGTCATGGTTGGCAAAGAACAGCTCTTCTGTTGTACCGTACCACGACTTCATATCAAACAGACCACAGTGCGAAATAAAAGACTTAAAGCGGCCTTCATGCACACCTGCCAATTGGAACACCGAGTAACCACCGTAGCTCGCACCAACGGCTGCAATGCGGTCTTTATCGACATAAGGTTCCTTGGATAGATCATCAATTGCCGATAGGTAATCGCGGATGGATTGTCCGCCCCAGTCCTTGGAGATCTGCTCGTTCCATTTCACGCCCCAACCCGGCATTCCGCGACGGTTCGGCGCAATAACAATATATCCCTGAGATGCCAATAACTGGAAGTTCCATCGGAAAGAATACGACTGCGTTGTGGCAGATTGCGGTCCTCCCTGACAGAACAATAGGGTCGGATATTTGTTCGCAGGATCGAAATCCGGTGGATAGATCACCCAAGAGAATAGATCCAAGCCATCCGTTGCCTTTGTTACCCTAGATTCTACTTTTGTCGCTGCGACCGTACTGTACAGTTGATCGTTCACCGTTGTGATGGCCTTTAGGTTTTTATCCTTGAAGGAATACAGAAACACCTCGGCTGCACGTGTCATCTTTGTGGAAGTAACGACCAGGCCGTCCTTCGTTTCACCAACAATTCCCGTAATATCGAAATCGCCTGACGATATCTGGTTAATGATCGGCAAGGCACGGTTCTTCAGGTTGGTGGGAACCAGGATTTCAAAAAGTTGCACCGTACCTTCACTTGGCGCAACAAAATAAATTTTCTTGTTATCCTTGCTCCAGGTAAATGCGTTCACCGTTCCGTCCCAATGTGCGGTCAGGTTCAGCTTGGTATTCGTTTGGGGATCCAGCAAGATCACATCATTTTTATCAGCCTCATAACCGTCGGTTTTCATGCTCAACCACGTAAATAGCTTGCCATTGGGACTGAATGCAGGACTGTTATCATATCCCATCATACCCTCGGTGACATTGGTCGTTTCGCCGGAGCTCAGGTCATATCGGTAAATATCCGTATTGGTACTGAGGGCATAGTCCTTCCCAAATTTCTTCTTGCAGACATAGAACACAGCCTTCCCATCGGGCGACCATGTAAAATCTTCCGCACCGCCGAAAGGCATGGTCGGCGAATAATAAGGTTCTTCGCCCAAGATATCCTTAGCCTCTCCAATCTGTCCATCGGCATAGGTAGCCACGAATGGATGGTTGAATTTACCATCATTCCAGGTATCCCAATGGCGGTAATCCAGATTATCATAGATATAGACATTGGATTTTGTCAGGTCCTTGTATTTATCCTGACTGTAATAGGGCTTCAACAGCACCTGCTTACTGAAGAGGATATGCTTTCCATCCGGAGATATCTTCACATTTTCCAGGCCACCTTCATAATTGGTCACCTGTGTGGCATTGCCATCTTTTAGGCTTTTCTTCCATAGCTGTCCCTTGAACATATAGAGAACCTGATCGCCATCGACCTTCAGAACCGATTCCGAACCAGCCTCCGTCGTAAACTGAACCGGTGTACCTCCCTTGACAGGAATTACATAGAGGTTCTTTTCGGATTTGTTATCATCAAACTGATAATTGGAAACGCCATAAATGAGTTGGGTACCATCTGCGGATAATCCCTCCCCACTGACTCGGCCCAATTCCCATAATTTTTGCGGGCTTAAGGGTTCCACGGCTGCGGAGTGCCTGCTGCGTGTATCCACTGTTTTACGTTCCACTTTCTGTGGGACTTCCTTTCCTACCTGTGCAATAACCATATTATTGATCAATAAGAATGCGCCAATCCATGAAATCTTGTGCATATAATTTTAGTTTTAACAATCGTTTTGCCTGCCAATTTACTAAAGTTGACAGGCAAAGCGAAATCATAGCCTAAATTCCTCGACTGGTTTTCCAAAATAGCAGCCAGATACTGGTGAGGTACATCCGTAGTGATGCGCTGGTTAACTTGATCATTATTTCTCGAATTGATACCAATTGATTTTTGTCGACAGACGCATCAATACGGCAAGGATGATGAATAAACCTACTGTTCCAACGATCAATGAGTAGTCGCGAAGTTGGAGCAACACAAAGATAAAGGTGTAGAACAGGGCTAAGATAGCACCGAAGATCCATGCTGATTTTCCGTCCTTGGTAATCGCACGGACAAAGGTGGCGATCAACAGGATGGTTGCTACAGCGGCAAGCAGATAGGCCAGGTTGAAGCCGATATGTTCCGATATAGCTAACAATAGCGCATAGAAGAGCACCATGGCAAAACCGATGAGTACATATTGGATAAGATGCACGCGCTGTTTCTTGATGATCTCCATAAAAATCAGGGAAATAAAGGTCAATGCAATGACCAACGCACCATACTTGGTCACACGCGTTGCCTTTTGGTAATTATTGACATTTGGCAGGAAATTGATCTGCACCATATCGTAATCGTTTGAGGTCAATTTGTCGCTGGATTCAGCGGATCCTACAACTTTAGGTTCAGGGAAGTCCGTCATTTGGACATCCTCACTAGCAAGGTCCACCCCCAAGAAATTATACAGGGCAACTGGTTCCCCGGTCCATTGCTGAGCAAGCTTACGGTTGAAATCCGGAATCGACCAGTTGGCGCGGAAGGTTTCATTCACTTCCCGATCCTCCGGTAGAAAGTTGCCGTTGAAGCTTGGGTTCGCCCAGTTTCCAGAAGCATGGATCGTGGTCTGCTTCGCCAATGGAAGGAAGTTCAAGGATTTCGATCCCTTCAAGTCCATGGTAATCTGGAAAGGCTTATTCAAATCTTCATTGCCGGTCAGGTTCAGGTTTGTTGTCAAATTATTGGTGAATAGATCCAACTCCTGGAAATATTTATCCATTGGAAATCCCTGTCCATTCCATTGCACATTTGGATTTGCAGATAGCCCCTTGGTATCCTGAATTCCAAAGACCATTTTCGCTTCGTTCCACTTCAGGTCTGTAGCTGGAACATCCAATTTGGTCAAATCAAAAGGCTTGAAATTACCCTTAACGGTTACTTTCGCATTGTACACTATCGCTTGGAAAATGCCGCGCTTCAAAGGTTCGGGTTGAACCTCCGCAGTGATGGCGCTGTTCTCCGGCAATAGGAATGCCCATTCCTTCACCACTATCCTTTCGGTGGTTTGCTTGCCATCCGTTGTCGGTTTTATAGTTTCGTGTACCGCGTCATAGGGAACAGCGATCACGGGAGTACTCACCACCTGTTCCAATCCCCATTTTCTGGCAATTTCGGTAGAAACTTGCGTTTCCCGTTGCTTGCGCTCGCTGATGAGATCACCGATCAAAGCCATTGGAATCAATAGAATGATCGTCAGGAAGAAGATTACGAAGATCTTCAACAGCATGGAGCCGGTAATTTTGTCGTACAAGGATTTTGGAGAACTGTTCTCTAAACCTTCATTAAGTTGATTATTTTCCATTTTTAAATCGTGTTGTAAGTTGTGTGTATCGTTTTGTTATAGAGTGAGAGTTGAAATGCCTGACGGGATTCGAGGAGATAGTCCTTGAAAGCGATATCGTAAAAGCGTTGCATACGCTTGCCCTTGCGAAAGGAATTCAAATAATACCGGCCATGCTCCGGAAAGAGTAGCGTACCGATCAGCAGCATGCCCAATAGATATAAACTGATCTTTCCATTTCCAAACAGGAGATATTGCATGGCAATTTCATCATGAATCGCCGTTCCGGTTTCCGTCAGGATATGGAAGACATCATGATTTTCCAGCTTGGGCATGACATCAAAGCCCTTTTCCTGGTAAAACGCGCCAAGTGCAGCGCCAATGCTACCTTCGGGATAGGTCAGAAACTCCTCTTTGGAAATCCCCCAGGCTTTGACATGGCCTTTAAAAAGTTCGGAATATACTTGGGTCGACCAATTATAGACGAACAGCATGAATTTTAAACGTAATCCTCTCATAATTATCTTAAAGTACTTTGACTTTCAAAGTGTATGTGTAAAAAAAATTATTTATACTGCTGTTTTATTAAATTTTCCAGGGCAACCAAGTGGTTTTCAAATGCTTTTTGGCCTTTGTCCGTCTTGCTGTACCGGGTATTCGGCTTACGATCGATGAAGGTTTTGGTCACCAGAATATACCCCTCTTTCTCGAGGTTCTTCAGGTTTGAAGCCAAGTTCCCATCGGTCACTTCCAACAATTCCTTCAGGGAATTGAAGTCATAGGACTCATTCGCCATCAGGATACTCATGATCTGCAACCTGATCCTATTTTCGAATACCTTGTCATATAATGTTAAATCTAAACTCACCTTTTCTCGTACTTTTTATGGACAATTAACCCGTAGACGATATGCAATACGCCGAATCCCAACGCCCAAAACACCACACCATATCCAGGGAAGGCCAAAGCTAGCAACCCTAGCGCAATTTCCAAAACCCCAAGCACGCGAACTTCGCGAAAGGTAAAGACACTGGCTGCTGCCAAGGCTAAACCGTAAAAGATCAACAGGGTCGACGCAATCAGCCCATATTCGCCTTTACTGACCAATAGCATAGCAAACAAACCACCCGTTACCAAAGGAATGGCCATTGCCTTTGCCAAGGCTTTACTGGTCGGGTTCCAAATGGTCTGCCCAGCTTTCTTGGCCTTGGCCTTGGCCATACTGATTCCAACCGTTACAGAGATCGCCAATACCAACAGAGCAATGATGATCAGTTTCCAAATAACCTGGGTATCGAGTACATAATAATCGCGGTAGCCAAATGCGCTATCCGTTCCGTACACCACAAAATATGCCGCCGTCGCCCCCACTAAGGCCAAGCAACCTATCAATACGCCCGACAGCCCACTGATGGACATAAACTTGGATGATTTCTCCATCATGGAGCGAATCTGACCTATCTCTTTTAAAATATCTTTCTGATCCATAAAAGTACTTTGCGTTTCAAAGTAAAGGAGAAAAATACATCCCTCCAAATTTATTTTCATTTTTCTTCCAAAAAAAAGGAAGTGCAGACCGCCCAACTACCATAAATGAAAGGATTGGTTTACATTTTCCGATAATTTTCCTCGCGTTTGATATAAATTCCACCTATTAAAATATGCTGTACTGGCTGATTTTTGACGTAGCACATCCCTTTGACGGCTGTTGAAAGGCTATGAAAAGTCCTTTTGCGAAACTGCGGCAAAAATTTCTGAAAATTTAGCGGGTTAACATCCAAACAGTTACATAAAAATCAGAAAAAAATAGCAGAAAATGCTTGACATGTATGGGTTTGGTTTCTATCTTTGTGGCTCAATAAATATCCTAATCGCGGAAGTGGCGTAATTGGTAGCCGCACCAGACTTAGGATCTGGCGCCGCAAGGCGTGGGGGTTCGAGTCCCTTCTTCCGCACTTGAAGTCCTCCTGAAAATAAATATCAGGAGGATTTTTTTTATTAATTGCGTATAGCTAAAACAAGAGTATGAATATTTCACACCAGAACATTGATGACATCAACGCTAAAATCCAAGTGGAAATAGCACCTGCAGATTATAACCCTCAGGTTGATAAAGCAATTAAAGACCAGGCTAAAAAAGCAAACCTTCCTGGATTCCGTAAAGGAATGGTACCTACTGGCCACATCAAGCGCATGTACGGTAAAGCAATCTTATTTGATGAAATCAACAAAATTATCAATGATAAAATTGCTGAATATATCGGCGAACAAAAACTAGAAGTATTGGGCCAGCCGCTTCCATTGGAAGAAGATAAAGACGGTCAGTACAACTGGGATTTCAATGATACTTTTAACTTCAACTACGAAATCGGTCTTGCTCCACAATTCGAAACTCCATTCTCTGCTGAAACAGAGTTTACAGAGTACGATATCAAGGCTGACGATGCTACTCTTGCTGAGCGTATCAAAAACCTACGTCGCAGCTACGGTAAGATGACCAACCCAGAAGTTTCTGAGGAAGGTGACGTGTTGTACGCAACATTGAAACAAGATAAAGAGGACGGTATCGAGAAGACTACTTCCGTACGTACAGATATCATCGAGGATGCTAAAGTAAAGAAAGCTTTGGTAGGCTTGAAAAAAGACGACACGGCGAAAATCGACGTGAAGAAAGCATTCAAAGTGGCTGATTTAGCACGTATCTTGGGTGTTACCGAAGATGAAGCTGAAAACTTGGATGTTACCAAATTCGAATTGACGGTTAAAAACATCAACCGTTTGGAAGAGTCTGATTTGAACCAAGAGTTCTTCGACAAATTATTCCCTGCTGGTGAGGTTACTAAAGAAGAAGAATTCAACGAAAAAGTAAAAGAAGAAGTTGAAAACTTGTTCAAACAAAACGCTGCACAGAAATTACGCAACGACCTATACACATACGGTATGGAGAAAGTTGACGCTAAATTCCCTGAGGAGTTCTTGAAAAAATGGTTGAAAGCAACCAACCCGAACCTAGCGGAGACAGAAATCGAAGAAGGATTCGAAGATTTCTTGAACAACTTGAAATGGACGATCATTGAAAACCGTATCGTTACGGCAAATAACCTAGAGGTGAAGTACGATGAGGTTGTTGAATTGGCGAAAGAACGTATCTACGCACAAATCAAAATGTACAACATCAATGACGAACCTACAGATGAGCAATTGCAACAATTCGCTATGCAATTATTATCTGACAGAGAGCAAGCAAACCGTTTGTTCGAAGAGGTGAAAGCATTGAAAGTATTCGATCAATTGAAAGAGACTGTGAAAATCAAGTCTAAGAAAATTGACTTCGATAAATTCGAAAAGCTTGACAAATAAGCACCATAAGAATTAGTAAATAATTATAAAATAAAAGGTTAGCTCTTCTGCTAACCTTTTTTGTTTTTTATGGGCAGGGATTAAGATGGGTGGTAGGGTGCTGGCGAATGTTTTGAGGACAACTCTTGCGCTAGCATTGTTTTAGGCTTTTAATGGGTTGGTTTTGTTGGATGTAATTGCACGCATGCCAACCCCGAAGGGGTGTTCCTAAAATAGTTACACCCCTCTGGGGTTCCATGCGGAAAGCCATGGCTTGCTAAAATAGTTCAACCCCTCTGGGGTTGCATGGTGGGAAAATGCCTAAACATGCCTGAGGAACAAGAGAGCCACCTCACAAGCCAATCCGCA
The DNA here is from genome assembly GCF_011046555.1 of Sphingobacterium lactis. NCBI lineage: Bacteria > Pseudomonadati > Bacteroidota > Sphingobacteriia > Sphingobacteriales > Sphingobacteriaceae > Sphingobacterium > Sphingobacterium lactis. The sequence goes on along the minus strand of NZ_CP049246.1, from coordinate 1,615,231 downwards.
CAACTCTTGCGCCAGCGTGATGGGGCTCATCTAGGGCAAAAAAACGGCAAAAAAAAGGCGACCCATAGCCGCCTTCATATCTCAAATCTCAAATCTCAATACTCACATCTAAAATCTCACATCTAAAAAAAGATATTATACCCCACTGACAATCTTCCATAGGGATATTCCCGGTTAAAATCTGGGTATTGATGATCCTTGAAGTGTCCCTGCAGGTTGAAATACCCCGAGCTCAGGTTGATGGACCATCGTTTCCAGACACGGAGGCTTCCCTCGACATTTAGTCCATGGAGGATATAATACGAATCCGTACCGGAGATGGTAAAGAACACGCCACCATTGTAATCTGCATTGATCATAAATCGGTTAAAGAGCATCAGTTCGCCCCTAAAGCGGTAGGATGCCCCTGGACCATAGTTATAGTTCCTACTCGCACCATACAAGAGATACGGATCCGGTACAGCTGCCAGGATAACAGCTCCGGCACCGACACTCAGGTTCAGCCGAGAGCCTTTCTTGTACTTAAATTCCGAGAGCCAATTGTAATTCAGACTCTGCGCGCCATAGAAGAACGCATCGTTGTTGTAGAAGTCATAATGTGCATTCAGGGTTCCGTAATGATCGCCTTTCTGCGATTTGAAGAATTTTGCACCGTACAGCAGGGCATGCACATTGACCGCATTGATAAAGGAACTGTCGCCATTCCCCAGCTCCAGATTTACGGAGAATTGGTCGAAAGGCCGTTTGTAGTTGTGGTCTCCATTGCTATATCGGAAGCGCAAGCGTCCATAGAAAGCGTTCTTCCCTTCATTGAGGAAATCGCCTTCCTTGGCATCGAACCTACGGATACCGACATCCACCTCCGCAGAGATAATGGACGAATCTGCACCGTAATAATCATCGATCCGTTTTCCCCATTTTCCATCCAGCAACCGGTTCAGCCCATTGATGGGATTGACGATGGTTGCTACGATTTCATTTCCGATTCTATTGTGGTCCGATCGATTCCGGGCCAGAATATTCCGCGACACGCGATGCATCATCTCCCCCATCACAATACCTCCGAATGTCGTATTGACCAAGTCGTTGATGGAAGGATGCTGGGTCTCCCCTGCTGTCTCCCAAATATAACTTCCCGCAAGGGTAGCTAAACTGGATTGGTAAAAGTTATAACCATTGCTCCGGAAGGCATTGAAATAGATCTGCCCGTGGAAGGGATGATCAATCTGGTTGGTCGTAAATTGGTTGTCATCCCAATCCCAAGCACTGAAACGTTGATGATCCAGAAAATTCTGGAAACTGATATAAGAATAAGGATCTTTGGTGATAAACCGATTAAAGGACGCAGGGAAAGCTTGTGCTAGAAACCATTCCGCACTGGCACGCCAGAACTTCTTCTCCCTTTTTGGGTTTAGGTTCCACGCTATGGTATCCTTCAAAAATGCCGGTGAAGCAGGAAGTTCGGATAAACTATCCTTCCGAAAAACAAGGGTATCCGTAGGCAAGTGCCGTACCGTATCCACCTGGGCGCCTGCCGAAAAACTAAGGCAGCATACCATTAGGCCCAACAGCCATCTGAATTTATTATACAATCGCAACTAATTTTAATGTAGGCGCAAAATTAATGCTTATTGCATCAAAACCTACGAAAATAATCCAATAGTCCCACCCGAAGTTGAGTTTTAACCCTGAGATGAGATTTCCCATTCGATAAAACAGTTTCCCAATTACTTGGTTTTAATTATATTAGAAATAACCAATACGGAAACAGTATGAAAAGACTATGTTTAAGTTTTGCCGTGATCCTCATGAGCATTGTGGCATTTGGACAGCAGCCGACCAAACTAACCGGCGCCTATATGGCTAAAGAAGGGAAGATAAACCATCTCTGGCTCTTTATTGATGGCTACAGTTCCTATATCCAATACGAAGACGACAAGTACCTCTCCACTTGGGGCGGACCATTCAGCATGGGTGAGGACGGCATTGTGGTGGACATCGAATACAGCGATGCCAATCCTGCAGAGGTAGGCACGAAAAAATCCACCTCGGCAAAGTTGAACGGCAATGCCATCAGTTCAGCAAAGCTAACGTACAAGCAATTGCCGCCAAAAGCGCAGGATCTGGATGGTTTATGGCGCATTACCGGAAGGCAGCAGGGCGATAAAATGGGTGAGATTCCTCGCGGGGACCGCAAAACCATTAAACTATTGGTATCCGGATATTTTCAATGGATCGCTATCAATCCTGCCGAACGTGGATTCTATGGCACTGGCGGAGGTACCTACCGATTTGCGGACAAGAAATATACCGAACACATCGTGTTCTTCTCCAGGGACAACAGCCGTGTAGGCGCGGACCTTTCCTTTGATGGAGAATTGAAAGACGGCGCTTGGCACCATAAAGGATTGAGCTCCAAAGGAGATCCAATCTATGAAATATGGTCTCGAGACAATTAAAGAGATTGGGTAATCAAAAAAAGAACGTCAGGAATTGGGTAATTCCTGACGTTCTTTTTTATAAAGTTCTGTAGGTCTATCTAACCGAATAGATCGGAACTGAGGTAGCGATCTCCGCGGTCGCAAACGATAAAAACGATGCAGCCTTCTTCAATTTCATTGGCCACCTGCACCGCAGCATGAAAAGCTCCGCCGGAACTCATGCCCGCAAATACGCCAGCCTTACGCGCCAATTCTCGGGTACGGGAAGTGGCATCGGCTTGATCAATATCGATCACACGGTCCACCCGCGCGGGGTCAAAGATCTTCGGCAGGTATTCCTCCGGCCATCGGCGGATTCCTGGAATGGATGAGTCCGGTGTCGGCTGGCAGCCCACGATCTGGATTTCAGGATTCTGTTCCTTTAGGTACATTGAGCAGCCCATGATAGTCCCTGTTGTACCCATTGCACTTACGAAATGCGTAATCTTCCCTTCCGTATCCCGCCAAATTTCCGGGCCTGTCGTTTTGATGTGTGCTTTATAATTGTCGGGGTTCGCAAATTGATTTAGGATGTAGTAATCTCCTGTGGCGGCCTTTTCTTCGGCATAATCCCGGCTTACTTCCATATTGTCCAGTAAGGTTACTTTGGCGCCGAAAGCTTCCATCGTCAATGTTCTTTCACGGGTGGAAGTTGAAGGCATGACCAACTCGATCTGTAGGCCGAACATACTGGCAATCATCGCCAGCGCGATTCCCGTATTTCCACTGGTTGCTTCGATCAGCTTTGTTTCCTTCGTTATTTCACCACGTTCCATTGCGGAGCGGATCATATTCAGCGCCGCACGGTCCTTTACCGATCCTCCTGGGTTATTGCCTTCCAATTTAGCAAAGATCTGGACACGGGGGTTATCATGAAAACCCGTGATTTCCACGAGCGGCGTATTGCCTATAGTATCGATTATATTTCCCATTATGCGAGTGGTTTTGCGTCTATAAATTTTGAATTCGGTTGGTGGTATACCGTGGTATACGGAGCAATGGAGCTGGTGAGCCAAACATTTCCGCCAATGGTGGAGTGATGTCCGACAACCGTTTCTCCACCCAGGATAGTGGCTCCTGCATAGATGATCACGTGATCCTCAATGATCGGATGCCGCTGCGTATTGGCCATGTTCTTTTCTACGCTCAACGCGCCAAGAGTGACTCCTTGATAAAGTTTTACATGTTTCCCTATCCGGCACGTCTCCCCGATCACGATTCCCGTTCCGTGGTCGATATGAAGGTATTCATCGATAAAAGCACCCGGGTGGATATCGATACCCGTCTTGGAGTGCGCATATTCCGTTAAGATCCGAGGGATCAGCGGAATTTCCTGCTCCCATAGCTCATGGGCAAGTCGGAAGATGCAAATTGCCAAAAATCCTGGATAGGTGCGGATGACCTCATTCATGCTCTTTGCGGCGGGGTCACCGTCCAAAATGGCCTGCGCATCGGTCAGCATTGTCCTGTAAATCGTTGGCAGTTGCACAAAAAATTGCTTGGCCACATTCTTGATGTCACAGGTGGAACATGCTTTGGTCTTCAACATCAGATCGTAGAGTTCCGTTTCAGAAGCCTGAAAGGCGGTGGCAATTTCTTCCACGGAGCCAAAGGACTTGGAGTTCCGTTCGGGAAAAAGCAGGTGTAGCACATTGATAGCCCATTGTGCAATTGCCTTATTGCTGGGCATATCCTGCACGGCTTTTTGTTTATCGTATATATGTTTATAGAATTCGTTCATTTTCTTCCGGTTTAGGATGGCTATGATTAAAGCACAAATTTTTCGAATAATTCCTGATGGGTTTCTTTGGCATCCATACATAACCCGGGATGCACAGCTGAGCATTGGATCAGGGTACTGCGTTTAGCCGTCAACCACCGGAACCGCTCTGTTTGATCGAGCTGTGCCAATGCCCCGCCGGCTTTTGTTCCCAAACAGACCTGCTTCATTGACTCCAGATGCGCTCGGATCTGATCAAAGTCAATATCCTTCGCTAGCAATCCGCAACGCTGTTCATCCAGCACATACAGCAAATCTGCATACCGTTGCTTGCGGCAATATAAAAGCACGCCCACATTCACGAACTCTTCGCGTTCCACCCGTGGCACCAACCGCACGACGGCAAATTCATATAAGGTCCTATCGTGCATCTTGAATCTGTTTTACAAAAATTTCCGAATGCGCTGCCCTTCTTGCCAAAAATTCCACGTAAACCGATCGGACCTCGTCCGCACCGAGATTTCTCACCTCGTCGATCAACCACTCATCAGGAATGGCCTCCAATACCTTGGCAATGTTTTCCCGCGTGAACAACCCTTTATAGGCGGCATCCACCTGCTCCACCTCCGTGGCGTTCTTCAGAAGCACATGATCTTTGATCTGCACGAAAGGTTTCCCCACGGTATCTTCCCAATTGTCCCAATTGTGGTGAAAATAGAGTGCGGCACCATGATCGATGAGCCAGAGCTCCCGATGCCAGATCAACATATTGGTATTCTTCACCGTGCGGTCCACATTCATCAACAGGGCATCCAGCCACACGATCTTCGAGGCCTCTTCCGCTGCTATCTCATCCACATTGGCATCAAAAGTAATCGCACCGTTCAGAAAACTGACCCCAAGATTCTTCCCTACGGAGAATTTGAGCAAATCCTGAATCTCCTCATCCGGTTCAGTGCGGCCGAAACCTTCATCAAGTTCCGCATATACCATCTCCGGAACCCGGAGTCCCATGAACCGTGCTAACTCGCCACCAATAAATTCGGCAACAAGGGCCTTCTTCCCTTGACCGGCACCGCGGAATTTGATGACATAACTGAATCCGTCATCGGCATCCACCAGTCCAGGCAAGGATCCACCTTCCCGAAAGGGCTGCAGGTACCGCATGATATGCACCTCTCTAATCTCCGGCTTTTTGATTTCCATGTGTATCTATACTAACAATAAAATGTTTTCATAGGGATCACCCTCCAAGTTCAGTGCCTGCGCGAAAGCAGGTTCGGTCTTTAACCCTTGTTCCTTTAAGCGGATGACTTCCCGTTTCAATCCTTCCCCACCCGATGCCAGGAGTTTGGCCTCCACCACCAGGTGCCGGTATCCGTATTGCTCCGGAACTGGTCTCCCCTCTCCATACAGCTCCACCGGGATTCCCATCAGGATAAAGTTAACAATTCCTACCTCTTTCTCACGAATCCATTTTCTATTAAATTGGTAGGCATTGAATCTGGCAAAGTGTTTTGCCACATGGTCTGCGAACAGCTGCAGATCATATACCTCGCAGGCAATATCCAGATCGCTGTTGGCGATGGCAATATCCAAGGGTATCGTACCGATGAGGATGGGGTTAAAATCTTGGAGAATCTCCATTACCCTGAAGTCCCGAAGGATGGCATAGGCTTGTTGCTGTAGGGGCGATCCAGATTGCAGGTAAGCAATATCTTCAAAGTTCGGTAGATGCATTCTTCAAAGTTAAACTTATCGCTACAAAAAATTGTTGTCACGGTAAAATTGTACATGAATGTGACCATGAGATTCGTGATATTCTCGTTATATTTGTTTCTCACTATCAATAATGCATTTATAAAATTTATGGATGCAACCTCAGGAAACAACAGGATGTTTAGCTAGGGTTACCCAATGATCAAAACATACTGTACTTGCCTGCCGTTGCCCCTAAATACACGATTATGACGTATACCACAGCCTATTCACAGACGAAACCACCTCAGACCAATATTTTATTATGGCTTGCACGCCTTTTCGTCGGCTTATTATTTATATTTTCCGGATTGATTAAAGCCAATGACCCGATGGGTTTTGGTTATAAGTTGCAGGAATATTTCCATGTCCTGAATTTGGGTTTCCTACATGATTATGCGACATGGATTGCCATTTTCCTCTGTGCTGTAGAAATTATTCTCGGCGGATTATTGATTTTGGGCATCGCGGGTCGGAAAGTAGCCTGGGGATTGCTGCTGTTGATCATTTTCTTCACTTTCCTGACTTTCTATTCCGCATTCTTTGAGGTCGTAAAATCATGTGGTTGTTTTGGCGATGCCATTCCGCTGACCCCTTGGCAATCGTTCCTGAAGGATCTTGTGCTGCTGGTTTTGATCGTGTATATTTTCGTGAAACGTGCTGAAATCCGTCCATGGATCAAGAGCGCCTTCACGCTCAACTTATTGGCGACGTTCATAATCATTGCCTCCTTTGGAATTGGGATCTACACGTACTACTTCTTACCTTTTATCGATTTCCTTCCGTACAAGGAGGGAAATAACCTTCCTGAGCTCATGAAAGTTCCTGAAGGTGCACAGCCTGATGTTTATGAGCACATCTATGAATTAAAGAATAAAACGACCAATGAAACCAAAACGGTTACCGATAAGGAATACATGGGTCAAAAACTTTGGGAAGATGAAAATTGGGAAGTGGTCGGTGAGCCTAAATCAAAATTGGTAAAGAAAGGATTTGAGCTGAAGATCCCAGATTTGATCATTACCGATATGGACGGCACAGACCGCACGCAGGAAATCATTGAAAACCCATATTACAACTTCATCGTAGTGAGTACCGACCTGAAAAAGATGTCACCATTGGATCTGGCGGCATTGGATCGGATCAACTCCACCATCAGAGATCTTTCGGCGGACTATAACTTACGCGCCATCCTCGCGACCGCATCGTCTGCCGATGAGGTGAATTACCTGAACGACCAGATGGACTTGGTCCTGGAAACTTTCTACGTGGATGCCGTTCCTTTAAAGAGCATGGTACGCTCCAATCCAGGGCTTGTATTGATGCTGAATGGCACCGTGGTAAAGAAGTGGTCGGCATACAATTTCCCGAGCAAGCACGAATTGATCAACACCTATCTAGATAAGGTACAGTAATGGAGCGACCGATTTTTCTTGTTGGCTTTATGGGGAGTGGAAAGACAACTTGGGGTAAGAAACTGGCGAACGCCATGGGACTTCCCTTTCTTGATCTGGACCACGAGATCGTGAAGCACATCGGGATGAGTATCCCGGAATACTTTGCCCTGCACGGCGAGGATCGCTTTCGCACGGTAGAGCGCGAAATTATGCAGCAACAGCTCGGAAAAACAGGCGTTATCTCCACTGGAGGTGGGACCCCTTGCTATTTCGACAATATGGATTGGCTACTCGAGCATGGTACCGTCCTTTACCTGAAGCACAGCCCCAAATCGCTCTGGAACCGGTTGAGCAATTCAGATGTCAACAAAAGACCAGGGCTCAAGGGAATGACCGGTGACGACCTTTTGGCTTTCATTGAAACCAAACTGGCAGAACGGGCACCATTTTATGAACGTTCCAGCATCATCGTCGACCAGATCAACACCCCACTCGAAGAATTGGTGAACTTATTAAAAAGATAATATTCCATGAATAAAAACATTTCCATCTCCTGCTTATTGCTATTGTTCGGGAGCATCCTCAGTTTTTCCTGTTTCCGAACCAGTACGGGCAATGCCGTAGAAGAGGTTCCTCAGGTGGATGAGGTCTTTAAATTAAAGACTGTGGATGAACTGTACGAATTCCTGACCTATGCGGAAGGCTCCTACCCTTTGGTCAGTGCGCACCGAGGCGGTCCAGGTAAAGGATTTCCCGAGAATGCCATTCAGACATTTGCTGAAGTTGCCAGTAAGATGCCAGCGATCATCGAATGTGATATCGCCATGACCAAAGATTCCGTCCTTGTCCTAATGCATGATGAGACGTTGGATCGGACGACAACAGGGAAAGGAAAGTTATCAAAAAAGACCTACGCTGAATTATTGGAATTACACCTGAAAGATATCGATGGCGAAGAAACGCGTTATAAGATCCCTACGCTCGAAGAAGCCCTAACTTGGGGAATCGGACGTGTGATCTATACGTTGGACGTCAAGAAATCTGTAACTTACGAAAAAGTAATCGAGGCCATCCGCAAAACCAAAGCAGAATCAAATAGCATCATTATTACCTATTCCGCAAACCAGGCAGAAGTTGTCAATAAGCTGGCTCCGGATCTGATGATCTCAGCTTCCATCAGGAAATCGGATGACCTGACCCGCCTGAATGACCTTGGCATCCCGGACAATCGCTTAGTTGCATTTGTAGGAACACGGCAACCCGATTCCTCTACCTATTCGCTGTTGCGCCAGCATGGCATAAAATCCATTCTCGGCACGATTGGTAACTTGGACCGTGCTGCCGAGCGTGCCGGCTACCAAGTCTATGCAGATTATATCGTGAATGGCGCTGATATCCTATCTACCGATAGACCGTTTGAAGCGCAGAAAGCATTGGACTTCTATATTCAGAAACGCAATATTACGTCTCCGTATATCCATTAGCGGAATACGAAAATAAAATCATTTACAACCCCAAACCGTCATCGGATCTTGGGGTTTTTCGTCTATATAATATGTTAAAAATGAAACATTTTTAAGGTTTTTTTGTTATTCAAATAATAAACAAGAAATAACATGAAAAATTTACTACTAACTTTAGCTTTAACAGCAGGCTGCTTAACGTATAGTTCAGCTCAACAAATCAATACCGTGCCGCAATCCTCAGCAGATGTTGGTATGGAGCCTATCAAACAGGGCAACTGGATGGTTGGTGGATCCATTGGAAGTTTAGGTTATAGCTTTGAATCTGAATCTTTCAATATCCAGGTGAACCCAAGAGCGGGATATTTTATCTCGGATGGTGTCGCGATCGGTGCACAGGCGAATTTGGGATTTAGGACATCGGATGCAGACGCCGATAATGTATGGGGATATGGTATTGCACCATTCGTACGTTATTACTTCCCAGGAGGAGCGAGTGCAACGGGCCGTTTCTTCGGACAGGGCGATATCGGTATCGGTGGTAGTTCTGCCGGTGACGATGTGGCATTAAACTTAGGTTTAAATGCCGGTTATGCACACTTCATTACGCAAACAGTAGCGTTGGAAGTAACAGCGGGTTACAACTATTCCAAAGCGAACATCAACGCACAATCTGATAAACAATCGGGATTGGGTGTGGCCGTAGGTTTCCAGATCTACTTGCCAGGAAGAAATAGATAATTTTATATTCGATCTGTAAAGGGCTATTTTCCGAAAGGAAGATAGCCCTTTCGCATAAAAAAAGCTTAGGGTCACCCCTAAGCTTTTTGCAATTTAAATAAGAAAAATAAATATTAAGCTTTTTTCATGCTCCCCGTTTCATTGAAACGAATATGCCAACTGAATGCTTCCTCCAACAGATGTGGTGTATGGCCGCCACGTTCGCAGGCACGGTCGAAATAGGATTGCAGCTCCCCGCGGTAGTCCGGATGCACACAATTATCGATGATCTTCTGCGCACGTTCGCGTGGTGCCAAACCTCGTAGATCCGCCAGACCGATATCGGTAACCAAAATATCGACATCATGTTCCGTATGGTCGGTATGGGAAACCATCGGAAGGATATGTGAAATCTTATTGTCCTTGGATGCCGCCTGGGTCACGAAGATACTTAAATAGGCATTTCTGGCGAAGTCGCCGGAACCGCCGATACCGTTCATGATCTTGGTTCCCCCAATGTGGGTGGAATTGACATTTCCATAGATATCAAACTCAATCGCTGTATTGATCGCGATAATACCCAAACGACGGATAAGTCCCGGCGTATTGGAAATGTTCTGTGGACGCAGGACAAAGCGATCCCTATATTGCTGCAGGTTGTTGAAGACCCCGTCATAGCATTCCTTAGAGACGGTTACTGAAGACGCCGAAGCGAAGCTCAATTTACCGGCGTCCATAAGGTCAAAGGCCGAATCCTGAAGTACTTCGGAGAACATGGTCAGGTCATAAAAATTACTGTGCAGGAAACCTGTTAGAACCGCATTCGCAACCTTTCCGATACCCGCCTGTATAGGCAACAAACGATCTGACAAGTGACCCAATCGCACCTCTTCTTCGAAGAAATGCAAGATGTGCTTCGCAATATTCGTAGTTTTCTCATCAGGAGGTGCAATATCGGCCGGGCTATCCTGTACGTTCGTAAAGACGATCGCTGCAACCTTATCCGGATTCAACGGGATGGTTTTACGTCCGATTTTATTCCAAGGCGCTACGATAGGAATTACATTCCGATGTGGATAATCTTCCGCTTGATAGATATCATGGATCCCATACACATTTTCATGTACGGAGGTATTGATCTCCAGGATCACCTTTTTCGCTAAGGCGGCAAAGGTTACAGAATTACCAACGGAGGTCGTCGGAACAATACTGCCATCGCGGTCGATGTAAGCGACCTCCAGCACGGCAATATCTACATCTGGAAGGTTTTTGTTGTGCAGCAATTCAGCACTCTCGCTCAGGTGCTGATCGATAAACAATACTTCGCCGCTGTTTATTTTGCTCCTTAGAATAGGGTCGACCTGAAAAGGCATCCTTTTCTTCAGCGCACCGGCTTCAGCCAATTTCCCATCGGTACCATGACCCAGGGAAGCCCCACTCATCAGGGTAATCTTTATATTTTCCTGTTTTGCGTAGTCCGCAAGTGCCGGAAGGACCACCTTGCTATCTCCAGCCTTGGTAAATCCACTGGAGCCTACTACCATGCCATCTTCAATCAACTTCACCGCCTCTTCGGCAGTCATTACTTTTTCCTTAAGTCTTTCTAGGCGTATTCTGTCCATCATAACGATATCAAATTTTAAATCTCCTAAAGAGAGTGGGCAATATTAATCAATATTTTAGTTAATAAATTATCCATAATCGCCAGTTACTTTTTACCCCAAAAATAAAAGTAACCGGTTACTTACATCCCGTTTCCACTTCAAATCCAGCACCATCCCCTCTCCAGGAAAATATCCACAGTAAATTTAAGAGATTAAACCAGTTTATCCCTACTCTTGATATGAGGTAATTGGAAAATTTAGCCTGAATGGGAAAAATAAAGGTTTGAACAGGCTAATAAATGCTTGTTATGCCCCTGTAGTCTTTGCTTTTATCAATAAAAAACAGGAAATTTATGCCTCATTAACTCCTTAATCTGAATGCAAAAGGAATATATTGACAAATATTATATGACAGAGGTAGATACGTATGCCAACAGTATCTACTGTCATCATGCTGTGATGGGCGAATCTGTCACCGAGCATTCACATGAAAAGGGCCAATTCCTATATACTGAGGGCGGTGTGGTCTTCCTGAAAACGGCAGAGAAATCGTATTTTTTACCTGCAAGGCATTACATTTGGATTCCTCCACATGTCAAGCACAGTATCCACCCCAGCAGTCCAGAGGTCGTGATGCGAAATCTGTACTTCCCGAAATACAGTACCGATACGGCATTCTTCGATAAAGTGAACATCTACCCGGTGAACGATCTATTGATCGAACTGATTATGTTCACCAACCGCTGGAACGGCAATATTTTCCCGGAGGAAGAACCGCGCTATTCCATTGCGAAAGCATTTAAACTGATCCTGCCGGAGCTTTCCCAAACGGAATTGCCTTTGGCTCTCCCGTATCCGAAGAATGAAAAACTGAAACAGATTATCACCTACCTCGAGCAGAACATCGCCGAGAACATCAGTTTCAAGAGCTTGGCAGAGCATTTCGATATTTCTGAACGGACATTGGCACGGTTATTCCAAAAAGAATTGGCCATGTCCTACATCCAATACTTCACCATATTGCGGATGCTGACTTCCCTGAAACTGTTGCTTGACGATAAGCTAAGTGTGAACGAGGTGGCGTTACGGGTAGGGTACAATAGCCTACCAACGTTTAGCAACACCTTTAACAAAGTGATCGGAGTCCGCCCGAGTGAATATGTTAAGAACCGTAATTTACTTCTCTAAACCTATGTATATGAAAATCAAATCAGCAATTGCCACACTCATCCTAGGCACCTTATTCTCGTGCTCTGCAACTTCACAGGTCGCTACTAAAGCGCCTGAAGCGCCCAAGCCGATCCAACTGTTCAATGGGAAGGATATCAAGGACTGGACGCCAAAGATCCGCTTGCACGAGGTAGGCGACAACTATGCAAACACTTTCCGTGTGGAGGATGGGCTCCTGAAGGTGCGTTATGATGGTTATGATGATTTCAATCAACAATATGGTCACTTGGCATTCAATAAGCCTTACGGCTATTATATCCTCCGCTTGGAGTACCGCTTTGTCGGCGAACAGACCAAGGGTGGTGAAGGCTGGGCTTGGAGCAATAGCGGAGCCATGTTGCATGGACAGGATCCCAAGACCATGTTAAAGGATCAGGATTTCCCGATTTCCATTGAGGGCCAGTTGTTGGGCGGAGATGGCAAGAATGAACGTACGACATCCAATTTATGTACACCGGGCACGAATGTGGTGATTAAGGATAAACTCTTCACCCCACACTGCCTAAGTTCAAAATCGAAGACCTACCATGGCGACCAATGGGTAACCGCGGATTTCCTGGTGCTGGGAGATTCCTTGATCCAACATATAGTAGAAGGTGAAGTGGTACTGGAATATAATAAACCGCAGATTGGCGGAGCAAATGTTGGCCCCGTAGATCCGAAGCAAAAAGAAGATGGCAAACTGCTGAAGGAAGGTTACATCTACCTGCAGAGTGAAAGCCATCCGATCGATTTCAGGAAGGTGGAATTATACGACCTATCGGCGTACAAAGAAAATGAAGGGAAATTGACTGAGGTGGTGAATACCATTTTGAAGAGATAATCCCCAAAGTGGTTAGCCAGTAATTCACTTTCGCTCCCACTTCCATAAATAAGAGATTAAATAGTATTGCCCCGATGATTACGGTTCAGGTTGCGTCAATGCACCTGCAGCGTAAGCATCGGGGCAATTTCGTTGGTAACCATTCCATGTTCATCTACATCTTTAAACCTGGATTGGAATATAATTCCAAAGAAACTAGTCGAGCGAACATAAGATGACTGGACACCAAACAAGAAAGGGGATGTTAAAAAACATCCCCTACATATTTTCAGGAAAAAGCTAAACTTACGCTAACTTGTTAACGAATTTAGTCAATTTAGACTTGTTGTTAGACGCTTTTTTCTTGTGGATAACGTTCTTCTTTGCAAGACGATCAAGCATAGATACCACGCGTGGCAATAATTCTTTAGCTTCTTCCGCAGAAGTAGTGTTACGTAATTTCTTGATTGCGTTACGTGTAGTTTTCGCTTGGTAACGGTTTCTTAGACGCTTCGCAGCGTTTGCTCTAATTCTTTTGATCGACGATTTATGATTTGCCATTTCTCTTAGCTATAATAATTTTAAATCTTTTTTGTTCTTAATTTCGGACTGCAAAAATAACATACAAAAACCAATATTCAAAAACATTTTTAATATTTCGAATTGTTTATCTTTGCATATGCAGAAATTATCGATGGATCAACTGAACCGAGTTGATGTAGAAACTTTCAAAACGCAGGATAAAACGCCGATTGCGTTGGTTCTGGACAACGTACGCAGCATGCACAACGTAGGTTCCTCTTTTCGGACAGGTGATGCCTTTGCCATCGAAAAGATTGTTCTCTGTGGCATTACTGCAACACCCCCACACCGGGAGATTGAGAAAACTGCCCTTGGCGCTACCCAATCCGTGGCCTGGAGCCATGTAAAGGATAGTGTCGAAGCGATTGCCCAGTTGAAGGAGGAAGGCTATGAAATCATCAGTGTGGAGCAGACCAGCAACAGTGTATCCTTGGAAACCTTCCAACCGGACAGCAGCAAGAAATATGCATTGGTATTCGGAAATGAAGTCCATGGCGTAGATGAGGACGTTATAGCGGCGTCGGATCTTACGCTAGAAATCCCGCAATTTGGCACCAAGCACTCCTTTAATGTTTCCGTAACAATGGGCATTGTTTTGTGGGATTTGGTAAACAAAACAAAGTTTATTAAAAAATAACAAAATACCTACGTCTCTGATTTTTAGAAGTCATATCAAAATAGTAGATTTGCGTTGCAAAAAATAAGAAAAAATGAGTGTATTAGTAAATAAAGATTCCAAAGTAATCGTTCAAGGTTTTACCGGAAACGAAGGTACTTATCATGCATCTCAGATGATTGAGTACGGTACAAACGTAGTAGGTGGTGTTACTCCAGGAAAAGGAGGACAATCACACTTAGATCGCCCAGTATTCAACACTGTTCAAGATGCGGTTGATGCTACCGGTGCGAATGTATCTATTATTTTTGTTCCGCCAGCATTTGCTGCTGACGCGATCATGGAAGCTGCTGCGGCAGGTATTGCGTTGATCGTTTGTATCACTGAAGGTATCCCAACTAAAGACATGATTCAAGTAAAATCTTACTTGAGCGACAAAAACTCTCGTTTAATCGGTCCTAACTGTCCAGGTATCATCACGGCAGAAGAAGCAAAAATCGGTATCATGCCAGGATTTATCTTCAAAAAAGGTAGCGTAGGTGTCGTTTCCAAATCAGGTACTTTAACGTACGAAGCGGTTGACCAAACAGTGAAAGCTGGATTAGGTATCACAACGGCAATCGGTATCGGTGGAGACCCTATTATCGGTACAACGACAAAAGAAGCTGTTGAGTTGTTGATGAACGACCCAGAAACCAAAGGTATCATCATGATCGGTGAAATCGGTGGTGGCATGGAAGCAGAAGCTGCACGTTGGATCAAAGAAAACGGCACGAAACCAGTTGTTGGTTTCATCGCCGGACAAACAGCGCCTCCGGGACGCCGTATGGGCCACGCTGGTGCAATCGTTGGTGGTGCTGATGATACAGCTGCTGCGAAAATGGCAATCATGCGCGAGTGCGGAATCCGCGTTGTGGAATCCCCTGCTGAAATCGGAAAAGCAATGGCTGAAGAATTAGCTAAATAATTCGAAAGCGCTAAAAATACAGAAGCCTGACTCGAGCGAGTCAGGCTTTCTTTTTTATATATGTTTAACAATTATTTCCAATCAATGCGCACCTGCAACAACTTCCGCCTCCAATTGTTCGGTGCTTTTTTCCTGTGATTTCTTTTCCTGCACTTCCTCATAGTGAGCAATCAATTCATTCAGCTCATTGAGATCGATATCTGATTTTACATCTACAAAGACATGATCATCCTCATCCGTAATCCCGAGCATAATTTGCTTGATGCGATCACCCTTGGTGCGGGTGTTGATCGAAATCTTAGATCCGTCGCTGTACAGGCTCATTAATTCCTCGAAGTTGTTATCGGCTAGATACTGATTGAATTTGTTGTGCAGGCCAGACTTTCCACCACCAGATACGGCCATAAATTTCAATTTCTTAATTTTCTTCAGCGCCATCGCCAAGGCTGGGTCATCTTCCCGTAGCTCTTTGATTTCACTCCGAATAAAGGCCTTCATCAGGATCCCCGGCACACGTATCGAAACAACTTCTGCTTCCTTGGCCAAATGGGTCCCCTTGGCAAAATCCATATTCGCTCCACGCTTGATCATGCAGCTCTGTAAGCTGAAAACACTTAGTGCTATGAGTAGTAATCCAATGTAACGTTTCATAAGGTTCTATTTATTGGTTAAAGAATTAGTTCGTTTGTACAAGGTTATTGATATCATCATATTTCAGTGACCCATCCAAGATCAGGAATAGCGTATCGGTATCGGAAGTAATGCTCAGCAATAGATTGTCTATAAAATCTCCATCAACCTTTTCGGCGAGGAATTTGATTTTATTGCCATCGGAATTGACAACCATGAGCTCTTCGTAATTGAGCCTGCCAATGGCCGTACTAACCTGATCCTTGATCGAAGTCCCACCATCTTCGAAAATCAGCATCTTGATAGAGTTAATTTTCCCCAAAAGCGGTTTAATGGTTTCGATATCGTGATCATTCAGTTTCATCTTATTGAGCATCTTGAACATCGGCTTTCCGATCTTAATGGAAGTAACCCCCTTCTGCTCTTTGTATTGCTCGAAAATCTGGTCCAGTTTCGAGATCTGTGCCTGTGCCATGCTGGCCATTAGGAGGCCAATTATCAACATGAACATTTTCATACTTTTCATTTCTTTAGATTTCTATTGTTAAATACTTGATGTTTTCGACACCTTCCATACCCTTCCTCAGGTTGGAAGTCGCCAAGTGCAGAGCCGTTTCGGTCACCTCCAGCGCCTTTTCTTCATCGTAGATCCGTTCGCCGTTAATTTCCACGTAAAACTCATTTTCTTCGGGCTGTTGAGCCACTGGTTGTGTTGAGACCTTTTGCTTAGGTGCACGGGATATCCTCTGGGCCGGCGGTACAACAGGTTGTTCAGTTTCGGTTTCGTGCATTAAGCGATTCGCGGCGACCTCTTGTTTGGGCATTTGCACATCCAAAGGTTCGATTTGTGGCTGTGCTTGTGCGATTCTAGCGGTGTTCAAATCGCTTTCAGCACCATTTTGAGGCCGGAGGAGGAAGAATCCCAAGATCAGCGAAGCGGCAATTGCCAACAGGGCTATCATCCTTCCCGGCAGGGTCCGCACCTTATCCTTTGGCTGCGCAAGTTCTTCTTCCGGAAGATCCTGCATAAAGTCATCGAAATCCCAGTCCATCTTGCTATCCGGTTTTTGGAGCATGCCGAAGTAGGCATCAGCTTCCAGCTCCTTCAACCTGCGCTCCTCTGCTATACTGGTTTTTCCTGCCCAGTATTTTGCTTTCAGCTTATCCAATTCTTCGTTTTTCATAGTCAAAAACTTTAGTCAAGTTTACTTTTACGGTATTTCTAGCTCTGGAAAGGTTGACCCGCACGGCATTTTCCTCCAGATTCGTCAGTTCGGCAATATCGGCGACTTCATATTCTTCGATATCGCGGAGGTACATGACGAGCCTTTGCTTTTCCGGGAGTGCATCGATCATCTTCAGCACCAGCTCCCGGGTGAGCGAGGGATACTCCTCACGCTGTATGTCAGGCGGCAACTGACTCAGGTATTTCGCCTGCCTTCCCAACCGATCGATCCGGTTGTATGCCATATTCCTGACCATCTGCATCGCAAACCCCTCCACGCTCTTCAACTGTGTCAATTGACCCCGCTGCTCCCACAGTTTAAGCATCACCTCCTGCACCAGATCGTAAGCGTCTTCCTGATGTTCCAAAAACCGATTCGCAAAACGGTAAAGCTTGTCCTTCAGGACAAATACCGTGGCTTTAAAGGTTTCTTGGTTCATCATTCTATCGCTATTTATTAACAAGACAGATTCACTGCCCAATGTATTACATGAAAATTGAAAAATTATTCCAATTCATGCACAAGTACTTAAAAATCAAAGAATAAAAAAGGCAAACCCTGTTTGGCTTGCCCTTATATTTTTTAAAATGTAAAGACTACTTCTGTTCGTCTGCGGAAGGACCGTACAGTCCCGGTACCGGGATATCCAACAAACGAAGATAAACCACCAATTGCCCACGGTGATGGATCAGGTGATTTGTAATCACAAAGCGCAAAGCACCTAATTTCGGCATTTCACCGATCACATAATTATCTACGCGCATGGTCCATTTGGTAAACCATTCTTCTTCCGGAAATTGATCCAGGGTCTGCTCATTTTTTTTGTAGCCTTCCTCTAAGGCTGATTTCAGTTCGGCAACCGTACTCGGACGGAAAGGCGTATAATCTGTCGCAAGGTTAAAGTCGTTTCTTGTCAATGCGCCAGAAACCCAGTTGTGCAATTCCACCACATGGCCCGCGAGCTCACCAAGGGCCATCGATTTCTCGTGTGGTTTGAAATTCAGATCTTCATCCTTTAGACGGTCCAATATTCTTTTCGTGTTGTTGGTCTCTCTTTCCAACTCCACTAAAAATCCTTCTTTTATGCTCATCATGTATAAATTTGTTGTTCTAAATTAAGTAAAAAGCCTAACTTTAGTAAAGTTAATCTAGCAAAAAACCTAACAAATGAAAAAATTACTTACCCTTTGCCTCCTCTTCTTTTTTGCGATGATGCAAAGTTGGGCCCAACAGGACAATGCCGATTATGTAAAGGCAAATTATGACAAGATCGAACAGTATATTACCATGCGCGACGGAACACGTCTATTTACCTCGATCTATATGCCAAAGGATAAATCAAAAAGCTATCCGATCCTGTTGAATCGTACGCCATACACCGTGGCACCCTATGGTGCCGACAAGTTCAAACAGAGCTTGGGAAATTTCCCCGAAATGATGAAAAAAGGATATATTTTTGTCTATCAGGATGTACGCGGGAAGTGGATGAGTGAGGGTACCTTTGACGATATCCGCCCGACCAAAACGAAGGAGAATGGCCATAAAATCGACGAAAGCACAGATACGTATGACACCATCGACTGGTTGGTAAAGAACCTGAAAAACAACAACGGTAAAGTGGGCATGTATGGTATTTCCTACCCAGGATTCTATTCTACCGCCAGTCTAATCGACAGCCATCCTGCATTGAAAGCCGTTTCGCCGCAGGCACCGGTAACCGACTGGTTCATCGGCGATGATTTTCGCCATGGCGGAGCACTGTTCTTGACCGATGCATTCCGTTTCATGTATATCTTTGATGCACCACGGCCAAAACCGATTACCAACGAGGAAGGCCCAAAAGGATTTACTCTCCCTTCCAAGGATCTCTATAAATTCTTTATGGACAATCCTACCCTTTCCGGCTTGAAGAACGATTATCTATCCCACACCGTGAAATTCTGGAACAATTTGGAGAAGCACACCACGCGTGATACCTTTTGGATGGCCAGAACCATCACCGAACACCTCAATGCCGTAAAACCAGCTGTTATGGTGGTGGGAGGACTCTTCGATGCGGAAGATACCTATGGCGCATTCGAAACCTACAAACAAATTGAACAGCGCAACAAGAAAAACAACTCCATCCTGGTTATGGGACCTTGGTACCATGGCGGATGGGTTCGATCCGAAGGTGATTCCTTCGGTGATATCCGCTTCGGTCAGAAAACTAGCCTCGAGTACCAACAGCGTTTCGAATTGCCTTTCTTTGAATATTATCTCAAAGGAGAAGGAAAATTCGATCCAGCCGAAGCAACAGTTTTTATCACGGGATCTAACGAGTGGACCTCATTTGATGCTTGGCCAGTTAAAAATGTAAAAGAAAAGTCTTTCTACCTATCAGCTGAAGGCCGACTTTGTGATGCCCCGCAGGATGGAACCGATTCGCACGTGGAGTATACGAGCGATCCGAACAAACCCGTGCCCTTCCAGGAAGGTACCATTGTGGACCGCACGCGGGAATATATGATTGCCGATCAACGCTTCGTTGCCAATCGACCAGATGTCCTGGTTTTTGAAACAGACCCTCTACCGGAGGACTTAACCATGGTTGGCCCCATAATGGCCGATCTGCATGTTTCCATGACGGGAACGGATGCTGATTTCATCGTTAAAGTAATCGATGTATATCCGGATTCCAGTTCTGCCACTTCAGCTATCGATGAAAAAATTGTGATGCCGAATTATCAGATGTTGGTGCGTGGAGATGTGCTTCGTGGAAAATTCCGTAATTCCTTCAGTAAGCCTGAAGCATTTACACCGAATGAAATTACCCCGGTAAAGGTTACCCTTCCTGATGTGGCACACACCTTCAAAAAGGGACATCGGGTGATGGTGCAGATCCAACATACCTGGTTCCCTTTGGTCGATAGAAATCCAAACCAGTTTATGGATATCTTTAAAGCCAAGAAAGAAGACTTTATCAAAAATACACACCGTTTGTATTTTGACAAGGCACACCCGAGTAAACTGACGTTTAGCCAGCTATAACCATAACATTATTCCCGTTCGGGAACTGATATGCCGTCCGTACGTTGATCCCTGAAATTGGGCCTTCTTACGGACGGTTTCCGTTAAGAGCAAATTTTTCATGAACAACATATTTTCACAACATAACCTACAATAAGGAAATATATTTTTTCGTTATAATTACACAAACCAACAATTATTTCGATGAACTTCAAGACTTTCCTAACCAAGGTCTTATCTGAGAAGGAGCTTAACCAGGTCAACTTCAATTTGCTGTGCACGGATAAGGAACTCTATGCTTACTTGCTTGAAAATCACGTGACGCATTACCTCGAAGGAAAGTTTGACAAAGAAAAATTCCATCAATTTTTACATGTCCGTCTTAGGGAAAAGTTTCAAGTCGAACCGGAAGATGAAGCCTGGGAAGAGATCATTCGAAGTGGAGAATCTTTACTGAAAAATGATCGCCCTGAAACTATACCATATACTCTCCTTTCCTACCGGAAAGTTTTGGACGCGTACCAAGTCGCCATGCTCTTGCTTAATTTAAGTGATGATGCCTGTTCAATCATATTGGTCAGCAGAAAAGATGCGCATAGGCTCCGAAGGATAATTTCATC
This sequence comes from Sphingobacterium lactis, assembly GCF_011046555.1. NCBI lineage: Bacteria > Pseudomonadati > Bacteroidota > Sphingobacteriia > Sphingobacteriales > Sphingobacteriaceae > Sphingobacterium > Sphingobacterium lactis. The sequence goes on along the minus strand of NZ_CP049246.1, from coordinate 1,594,407 downwards.
CAATTGGGTATTCAAGTCCCTCGATGACTTACCCAGCAGAACGATGTTCACCGTGACCTGCCCTGACTGCTCCTGTAAAAATGTATGGGAATTGCGGTATAAGGATTCGACAATGAAGCTTGCGCAATCCCATTGTGATAACTGCGGGAAAATATTCTGGGATAAATCCGGTATTGCACAGGTGCATATGGAGGTGCGTGATTATTAGGTGTACGTGGTATAGATTTCAACTGGAAATTCAGCCGATCAAAATCAACCAGAAAATAGACGAAAACTGCGCTATGGAAGGCTAATATCTTTTTTTAACAAAATTCTGTAACATATACAACAAAACAGCGACTAACTATATATCAAGACTAAACAACTATGAAAAAACTATTTCTTACTGCTATCGCATTATGCATGTCGGTGGCTCTATTTGCTCAGGACACGTTCTTGTGGAAAGTATCAGGTAACGGATTAACGAAGGATTCGTATGTTTTCGGGACTTTACATATGGCTTGTGGCCAGGATTTCAAGATTGAGAATAAAGTCAACGAAGCCCTGAAAACCAGTGATCGGATTGCATTTGAGATCGATGCGGAAAATCCGGAAACCCTGAAAGCTATGCAGGCCAATATGGGTCCTGTTCCAGGTTTCTTTGATGGTTTGGCACCAGAGAAAAAGAAAGTTATTGACAGCGTGCTGATGACACGTAACCTCAATTCCGCTATGTTGGATAAGGTAGGACCTGCGATGTTACTGTCCATTCTTTCCATTCAGGGTTTTGAATGTGCTAACCCTACGGATTTTAAAATGATGGAATTGGAATTGAAGAAGTTGGAAGGTGCAGCCGGTAAGCCGGTAGATGAGCTGGAAACTGTCGAATTCCAAATCAATATGATGAATGAATTCTTTAAGGCAGAAGACCTTTACAATTACGTGCTACAAATCGACAGCGTAAAATCGCAGACAAAGCACCTGGTTCAAGCATATTTTGGGCAGAAACCTGCCGCTCTGGAAGAGTGGTTGGCAAAAACTTCAACGATGACGCCTGAAAAAGAAGCCATGATGTTGACCAATAGAAACAAAGAATGGATGACCAAAATGCCGGACATGATGAAGAACAACAGTATGTTCTTCGCGGTTGGTGCAGCACACCTTATGGGAAAGAACGGCATCCTACAATTGCTCAAGGACAAAGGGTATACTTTAACACCGATCTTGAATTAAAATAACATTTTTATACATAAAATCCCTCGTTGACTACAAGCAGAACAACGGGGGATTTTTTATTTGATCTCATTGTAGTACAGTTGATTCTCTAAATCGAAAAGAACCATATAGACCGGTGTGCCGTAATCCTCTTTGGTAAATGGCTTCTTTAGGTAGTCGACATAAGCCTTGACTGGATTTTCTTTGTCTGGAGCAATTGCATCCTTTCCGAAGGTCAGCGCATGGAAAGAAGAGTTGGCGAGGATAGTTTTATCAGTAGCTGTAATGGGTTTATCGAAGAAAAATCTTTCGATGATATTTTTAAGTTCCTGTTCCGAGGATGCAGATTCCACCAGAATCAAGAACCTTTTACCATAACCAATTCCATTCACATAAAGGTGATTATCGAGATCTGCCGCTTTAAGGGAAGAAATCTTCGTCCAATCTTCATACAACATATCGGTACTCACATGAAAATATGTTATCCCGAAATCCATTAGGATATAATTCTTTCCGACTGCCTGATCGATATCTACCCCGAACCAAGAACATTAAAACATTTAACAAACCATTAATACCACAAAAGAAAGATTCTATTTATTTTCCTTAAATCGAATCATTAACAAGGAAGCGAAAACCATCAATATACCTGCAAGTGCAATAGCATACATCGGTTGGTTATCGAAGAGGTACTTAATGATCCAACCGGCGGTAAATCCACAAATAATCTGGGGCAGTGTAATAAAGAAATTAAAGAGACCGAGATAGGTTCCCATTTTTTCGGTGGTGAGGGAATCACTCAACATGGCATAGGGCATCGCGAGGATACTCCCCCATGCTATCCCTATCCCCAGCATGGGAATCAGTAGGAAGATCGGGTCTTGGATAAAATATAGCGCAAGAAAGGAAATCCCGCCCAGGAAAAGAGATAGGCCATGGGTCAATTTCCTGCCCCAACGATTGGCAATGGCTGGGAGGAAGAGCGCATATACCGCTGAAACTGCACTGTAGACACCGAATAGCACACCAACCCAATTGCCCGCTGCAGCGATCGCATCGGGATAGTCCTCTGGCCGCTGCCTATAGATATGTTCCGCCAGAGCAGGGGTCATATACACCCACATGATAAAGAGCGCAAACCACGAAAAGAACTGCACCCAACCCAAATCGCGCATGATTTGCGGCATATGCTTAAAATCCGTCCATAGGGAAGCAATCAAACCACGCTTTGCTACACTTATCAGCGGCCTACCCTGGTCTTCATGGAAAGCATGCAACTGCTTAGGTGTATATTCTCTCGTTGTCCAAATGGACCAAAATAGGGTAAGCAATAAAAGCACGGCTCCGACATAGAAAGCAGCAGCGACAGCATCGCCACCCAACTCTGCCAAACCCCAACCTGTTTGCTCGGACAGGGTTTGCAAGCCATAAGGTAACCATGAGCCAATGACCGCGCCAACCCCTATGAGCACGGTCTGGATGGAAAAGCCCAGGTTCTTCTGCCCACTGGGTAGCTTATCCCCAACCATGGCACGCATGGGCTCCATAGCCACATTGATCGCTGCATCCGCAAAGGTAAAGATAATGGCACCCATCAGAAGGGCACTGGCATACAGTTGAAAACCGCCTATATTCGGCATCAGGCAAAGTGCCAGAGCAGTCAGTATTGCCCCTATGAAAATATACGGACGACGTCGACCAAAACGTCCCCAAGTACCATCGCTATAATGCCCAACAATGGGTTGTATCAACATGCCCGTTAATGGAGCCGCTAGCCAAAATAAAGGCAAATGTTCCAGATCCGCACCGTTCGCCTGCAAAATGCGCGAGGCATTGCTGTTCTGCAACGCAAAACCAATCTGAACACCGATAAAACCGATGTTCATGTTGATGATCTGCCCCAAACGAAGGGAAGGCTTTAGGTCGTGCATGGTCATGGAGCAAAGATAGTAGTTAGCAATGAGATGTGAGATGTGAGTTGAGAGATTTGAGATTGAGATTTGAGATGTGAGACAGTGGGGGTGTAAGAGAATGTAAAGATTAAAAAAGGCGGTCTTTTCAGACCGCCTAACATAAACTATATGCAATTCTCCCGCTTCATCATTACGGCGCTATCAAGCCTATTTTTTTGTGATTTTTGCCGTATATCCTGTAGGCAAGAGATTTAATTCGATATCATAGGTTCCTGCGGCATCGATTTTAAGGTTTGGACCATCATGTACCAGGTTATCCAGGGTTCCACCGAAGTTGATTCCCCAATCGTTGTTCGCCCGGAATTTAAGTTCCCCAGGAATCAACGCTGTTGTAATCTTCCAGGTGTAGGTTCCTTTACCACCGGCAAAAGTCATTGGTGTATCGGTATTCCAGTCTCCTGCGGTAGCACTTCCAATGATACCCCAAGTTGTCTTCAGAAGCTCATAGGTTAATTTCTCGGCATCCATCCGAACACGGTAGAATCCATCCGCTGCCACTTCCACATTGCCCGCATCATTGCTCTGCAATAGACTTCCTGCCGTTGCACCCTTGCCATAACCATCTTCCCAATTAATGTTCGTTGGCAGGAATTTGAAACCACTGCCATCGACAGTAATGTACTGGAACGTTTGGAATTTCACCTTGCTCTCTGCATCGTATAGCTGCATAGGCACAGCCAAGGTCGGTTCCCAACCTGCACCGATAGATCCGCCCACAATGTACATCACGGGGTTACTTTCCAAGAATGTGATCGGTTTTGTTTTTTCCACGGTCTGTCCACCGGCTTGGTAGGTGATTTTCAATAGCGCCTCCCCTACCCACGATGCATCCGACTGCAGATCGAACTCGCGTTCGATGATTGTTGAGTCACCGGGAAAGGTCATCTCTTGAGTAAATAAAGCATCGCCACCTTCTGCCTTCACAATACTGAAGGTAAAGTTGGTGACATTGTTGCTTAGGAAACCCACCGATAGTGGTTTACCAACCTGAACGGAGCTTGCCGTTCCTTCGTTGATCGAAACGATTTGATCATCGATGCCATGCTCCACCTTCTTGCAGGCCTGAAAACCAAGGATGCCTACAGATAGCATCAGGAGCATGATATGTTTAAATTTTAATTTCATAATTGTCTTCATTAATTAGGGTAACCAGGATTTTGATCCAAATTGCTGTTGTTTGCACGTGCTTTGGCAGGAATCGGGAATAGACGTTTATAGGTCTCACCAGCATTCGCAGCCTTGAACAACTGTGCATCTTCCCACTTGCCGAAACGGATCATATCCGTACGACGTGTCACCTCAAAGGTAAATTCCAGCGCACGCTCTTTGTAAATGGCATCCAACGTCAGGTTAGCAGCCGTAAACAAACGGTTCGGAGCCGTAGGGAATGCTCTTCCGCGCACCATATTGGCCGCAGTCAGCGCTTCAGCGCGCGTTCCGTTGGTCGCACCGCGAAGAATAGCTTCCGCTTTCATCAACAGCACATCAGCAAGGCGCATGACAACCACATCGTTTCCAGCCTGATTGTTCAGCTGGTTCTTGTCCGGAAAATATTTCACGCATCGCGCTCCCGCCAAACGACCACCATCATCGGCACCACCGATATCAAAGTCAGAACCCGGCAACAGGTTGTAACCGTATGGGTCAATAACTACATCAATGTTGTTATACTTCAATGGATTGCCGGCATTGTCATATTGCTGACCGTACAACCACTGCTCCTTGCGAAGGTCATCATCTTCGAACAGATCGAAATACGCAGGCTGTGTACTCCATCCATTCCAAGGGTTCACACTGAGTTCATAAGTTATCCGGTGTGAGTAATGCAATACACGGTTGAATAAGGTATTACCGGTCGCACGATTGGCGTCATAAGGAATAGAGAAGATCGGTTCAATATCTCCCGCGCCGTTCTCCGGGCGAAACTGGTTTAGGAAGTTCGCATCCAGCGCATATTTATTCGAAGCGATCACGGCATTGGTATGCTCAACTACCTTATTCCATTGCGGCGTATTGGCATACACTTGGGCATTCAGGTAAATCTTTGCCAACAGCGCATGGGCAAACCATTTTGTCGGACGACCATAGGTTGCTGTCGATTTATCTTCGCTCAATGCGGCCAGGTTCTCTTCCAATTCTTTCACCACATATTCATACACCTGTGCACGTGGAGCCGTTTTCGGCAATTCCGTACCCGTATCGAAGGTGGTTACCAATGGAATATTTCCATACGTATCCAACAATAGGGAATAGTACCATGCACGCATGGTTTTGATTTCAGCGATGGTCTGTGCTTTTGTGTCATTTTCTGGCGCCTTTTCCAAGATGCTCAGCACACGGTTACAGGTACCGATGGCATTGAATCCCCAATCCCATGTACCGGCAACGACCTCATGGTTCGCCGACCAGGTATGGAAGTGCATATCACGCCACTTACCACCATCAAACCAGTCACCACCGCGCGTAGGTACGACTACCTCATCCGCACCACCCGTCTGCAGACTGAAATAATTATCGAAGAAACCACGTGCCGATGTGTATACCGGACCTGTAACCGCAACAAATTGTTCCGGTGTCTTGGGAAACGTCTCTTCCGTATAGGCTGAGTACATCTTGTCGTCAAACTTCGTACAAGACTGCCCCGCCAGGGTTAGCCCCAAGGCTAAGAGTATATAGATTTTATTGAAATTCTTTTTCATGGCTCACAGATTAAAAAGTAAGATTAACACCTAGCAAGAAGGATCTTGTTTTCGGATAATAATTTCTATTGTCAATACCTGGCGCTAGACCCGACAGACTAACCTCTGGATCAACTCCCGTATAGTTCGTGATCGTGAATAGATTCTGTCCTGAAACATACACGCGTGCATTGTTCAGGTACTTGATCTTATCCGTCTTGAAGGTATAACCAAGGGTCGCATTATCCAAACGCAAGAAGGATCCGTCTTCCAGGAATCTGCTTGAAGCGATCAATGGTGTTTCGAATATCCCTTCCTCAACGGCATCCTTGGAGATGTTCGTTACGTTTGCCTGCTGCAATCTGGATAGATCGGCACGCGTAGCATTGAAGATCTGGTTACCATATACCCCACGTAGGAAGAAGTTGAAATCCCAACTCTTATATTGGAAAGAGTTGTTCCAACCATAGGTAAACTTCGGTAGGGCGTGGCCCATGATCATGTAATCATCCGGAGCGGAGATCTGATCTTGTGTCACGACTTCACCCGCTGGCGTTAAGTATTTGGTCTTTTGCGTTGCCTGATCATATCCGATGTAGTTCGCGACAAAGAACGTCCCGATAGGTTGCCCTGGCAATACGATCGACGCAGTCTGTCCGGTCCATCCTTCCAAGCCGATGCCACCTTCGTAGCGCTGCGATACACCGATGTTCTCGATGTTGGATTCCAAACTACCGACCTCATTGATGTTGCGTGCAAAGTTTGCCGAGGTATTGTAAGAGAAGTTTTCATTTCTATAGACCACAGCGTTCAAGGAGATTTCCACCCCTTTATTGGTCATGCTCGCACCATTCGCCAATAATCTGTTGAATTGGTAGGGAGGAGAAGGAACGTCATATTCATACAATAGATCTTTTGTTTCCTTTTGGTAGTATTCGATGCTACCACCAAAGCGACCTTTCCACATTTCAAAATCGATTCCCACGTTCAACATGGATGTTGTTTCCCATTTCAAATCAGGATTTTCATTCTGGTTTACACCGTATGCATTTACCCATTCGCCGTTGTATAGGAACTGTCCGTCACGCGGTCCAAAGATTAGGATCTGGCGGTATGGGTCGATATTCTGGTTACCCGAAGTACCGTATCCTGCCTTCAGTTTCAAATCCGAGAACAATTCTTGATCTTTCATGAATTCCTCTTCGGAGATACGCCATGCTGCGGAAACAGACCCGAAAGTTGCCCAACGGTTATTGCTACCGAATTTGGACGAACCATCACGACGCAGGGATGCACTTAAGATGTATTTATCGTCAAAGGTATACCCTACACGTCCGAAATAGGAGATCAATAGGGATTCCAAGATATAAGGGGTATCTGCATAAGGGTTGTAACCCGTCGGCAATGTACCTAAGTTGAGGTTGTTGCCACCCAGGTCATCCGAAAGGAATCCCGTTGAGCGAGCGTGCAGACCGTCATTGTTCTTGGTCTTTTGGTAGGAATAACCTGCCATCGCTTCGATGTTATGGACGTCCTTGGTCAGGTTATAGTTCAGGTAACTTTCAAAGATCTGATCGATATTCTTGTAGTTATCACGTTCTGCATATCCAACGCCCAATGCTTTGGAGTCGAAATCCGTGCGGTGCATGTAGTACACTTTATCGTACTGATTGCGTTGGTAGGAAACGACATTGGACCAAGTCAGGCCTTTTGTCAGGGTTAGATCGGCCTTTAAGCTTGCCAATAGGGTGTTGTTTTCACGGTTTTCATCACGTTGGTTCAACATCGCCACAGGGTTCAAGTAACTCGTACGACCCGGAACCTGGAAATATCCGCCATATGGCGCATATTGTTCATCTTCCAACATAACCGGTGAAGTCGGTACGAAACGCGCTGCACCATTGAAGATACCATAATCTACGTGGCTACCTTTTTTCAAGCTGTTCGCTACGTTCAGAGAAAGTTTCAAACGGTCATCAAAAGCATTTTGATCAACCCCTAAACGGGCTACGATGCGCTCTTGGTTGCTGCGCTTCACAATACCTTGATTATTGAAATAGTTAATGGAAGCGTTATAACGTGTTCCTTCGGAACCTCCCGTTAGGGAAAGGTTATGGTTGTGGGAAATACCACTACGTGTAATTTCATCCTGCCAATCTGTATTGTGGCCTGTTTCCACAGGGGAAACGGTCAGTCCATGTTCTTCAACAAACTGTTTGTGCTCGTCTGCACTCAGGACATTCACGCGGTTCGAAATGGATTCCGATGCTGCATATCCACTGTAGGCCAATACTGGCTTACCCGCTTTGCCTCGCTTGGTGGTTACGAAAATAACCCCGTTGGCAGCACGTGAACCGTAGATAGCTGTGGAGGAAGCATCTTTCATGATGTCCATGGAAACGATATCATCAGGTGCAACCAGATCAATGCTTGCGCCGACAATACCATCGATAACATACAAAGGTGACGAACTAGCCGTCAGGGACGAAGGACCACGCAACTGCACTGTTGAACCTGCAGTTGGGTCACCACTGGACCGGTTGATCGTCAAACCCGCCACTTTACCGGTCAATAACTGGTCAGGCGAACTTACGACACCTTTGTTAAATTCTTTGGGGCCAACAGATGCAACCGAACCGGCAATCTGCTTTTTCTTTGCAATACCGTAACCGATTACCACGATTTCATCCAAATCGCTCGAAGTTTCAATCAAGCTGAAGTTAAGGCTATTTTCTCCAGCATTGATCACAATGGATTGCTCATCCAAACCATATCCCATGGCATTGACGGAGATCACCTGATTTCCTACCGGCACATTGGAAAGGGAATAATTCCCGTCCGCGCCGGAAGCGGTGGCAACCTGCAATCCTTTTACCTGCACAGTCGCTCCCAATACTGGCTGACCATTCTGGTCGGTGATTCGGCCTGAGAGACTCGCTGTTTGGGCAAATGTTGTCATGCACAGAACCATCAGAAAACCGATGCTCCATACAACTCGAAAAGTAAATTTGCTCATCATTACAATTAATTTAATTAGTTTATGTTTAGTAAGGTTTTACTCAGAAAATAATAGGCTCCCGGCGCTAATGCCAAGGTGGAATTTGGAGTTAAGACCCGCGTATCTTTGGTGAGGTTATCCCGCCACGTTCCCTGCACAGCAGATGGGATCTGGAAGTCGTGTGCCTTAACGTCGAAATTTCCTATCAACAGCACCTGTTGACTACCCTCTTCCAACACGTAGTATTTTACACTTCCCTGCAAAGATGAAGACAGCAATTTGCCATTTCGGAAGATCTGATTGGCTTTTTTCATCCTGATCAACTGCGCAAAATGGCGATATAGGTTCCCTCTGTCCGTATCCTTTAGGTATTCCCAGTGGATCGGTTTTTCTCCGGTCCGCCCATTGTAATCGATGGAGATATCATAACCCAACTCCCCAAATTGCCAGATCATCTTTGGCCCAGGTGCAGCCAAAAGAAAGCTAGCCGCCATTTTGGTCCTTTCCAGTGCAGTTTTCAGCGCTTTAGCTGAATATGCCCCATTGCCATTGCCATACTGCAAGTTCTTGAACATAATGCGTTCTTCATCGTGCGATTCCATATAGCTGATCAGGTTGGCATTACCGAAGCCACGGTTACTGGCAAAGAGCCTGGTGAAATCCGATGCATATCCCATCGTCGCCTCATTGAAGGCGTGGTTTAGGTTATTCCACAGCAACAGGCCTTCATTTGCCAATTCCTGTTCCTCCCGGTCTTCAGCAAAATGCTCTAAAATAACGTAGAAATCACTATCCAGCGACTTCAGGTATTGGTTGTACTTCTTCCAGATGGCCACTCTGCTCGCATCGTATGCTGACCAAGCTCCCACGGCATTGTCAGAAGTACCGGAGTTCTTCTGCGTAAATCCCTTGGAAAGGTCAAATCGGAAACCGTCCACTTTATACTCATTAATCCAGTACGCCAGTACATCCTTCACGAACACTTGTGTATATGGACTTTCATGGTTAAAGTCCATTCCCACATTAAAGGGGTGCATGGCAACCGCATTCAACCACGGGTTATTCGCTGCTGCTGTACCATTCTCCATATACAACTGCACCAAAGGCGACTGTCCAAAGGCATGGTTTAAGACCACATCCAAAATAACAGCGATGCCCTCACTATGGCATTTATCGATAAAGGTTTTCAATTCTTGTTTCGTCCCGTAATACTTGTCCAGTGCCATGTGGTAGGATGGATTATAACCCCATGTGGAATTTCCTTCCGATTCCTGCACAGGCATCAGTTGCACCGCATTTACGCCCAATCGTTTAAAGTAACCGATAGAGTCGGTCAGAGTCTTATAATCATGGCTTTGGATAAAATCGCGTACCAAGGTTTCATAGATTACCAGATCTTGAGGATGCGGATTGGTAAAGGCCGTATTCGTCCATTGATAAGCGGATTGCGTCAAGTTAAGGACAGAAACATGTCCGCTTGCGCCTGCAGGATACGCAGGAATATTGGGAATTGTTGCATCATGCGCTGGGTCCAGCACCAATTCACTGTAGGGATCGGCGATTTTTACCTGTCCATCCACCAGAAATTGGTAGGTATAATTTCGGTTGAAATCCAAATTCGGCAGGGTAACCCAGAAGGTCTTTCCGTCCGGTGTTCTGCTCATGCTATAGGCAGCATCGGCTTTGAACCCATTGAAATCGCCCAATAAAAAGATAGATTGCTTATTCGGAGCTGTAATGGCAAAGGATATCGTATTTTTTGTTCGATCAACGGTTATGCCATTGGCTTTTACACCTTCCGGAAGTTCGGCAACGGCAGTACCACCCATTACAAATACGCTCAGGGTTCTTTCCGCAGTCTGTCCTCCGCTTTCCACGCGCGCGCGGAATAGCTGTCCTCCGGCAGTTTTGGGGGTATACTTTACCTTGAGCACTTCGCTCCCACTTTCCTCGGCAATCTTTTCGCTTCCTAGATATAATGAGATTTTATCCACTTTCTGCGATGAAAGAATTTCAAAAGCAATTTCTTCCTGTAAGGCAAAAGATTGCTTTTCCGTACGGGCAACATACGTCGGAAGCACAACCGGCCTGTTGAACTGCACATCCAGTTTCTGCTGGAAACTTATTGGAAGATAAAGGTCGGAACCATCTGCATTTCGTGCGACTTGTGTGCCATCGGCATTGCGCACCAAAAATGCCATATACAGTGCATCTGTTGCGGAATAGCTCGCAAAGAATTGTTTCGGCGTAAAGGTGAAACTATAGCTGCCATCCTCCTCTTTCTTCAGTTTGTGAGAAGGGTTGTTCTTGTTCCATTCCGTCGCAACTGCTTTCCAATCCGAAGCATTGGAGCTACCGGGAGTAATCAACCCTGCATGTAGGTATAGATCGCCCGTAGCTTTGCTGAGCTCACCATTTCCTTTTCGTAAATCAAAACGGAGGGTAATCTCTTGTTCCCAGGTTAGGAAATGTTCATCAATGCGCACAAAACCATCTGATTCACTGACTTCAATTGGGGGATTTTCTACTGCAATATCCTTCTTGCAGCTGCTGTTCGCAGCCAGAAAAGCGCAAATAAAGAAAAGGACCAACCGGTTTTTCATTATCTAGGTTTCCATACCGTCCCTGCGGCAGTACAGGTGTCGGTGTTCAAATTGGGTTTAATATGCGTCACGTATTGGATTTCCCTTATCCAATCGGATGTTTTCCACAGTTATTACGAATAAATACTTTTTATGAATAGGTTTATATCAAAAGCAATTATTGGTTATCGAATTTTGGGAATGTTCCCGAATCCTATTCGAAGATAACCGCTTCCTAGCTAAAAATCAAACTTTTGCTCAACTTTTTTTGCTAGAATCTTGGTAAATTAGCGTTGATTCGAGGATTGTAGTTTCCTGTTCTTTAAGATTTAACGGTTTAGCAAGGGACTCAAACAGGTAAGTTGCTGCAATTTTGCCCATTTCAAAAGCAGGTTGTTTCACGACGCTCAACGAAGGTTGTACCAGGTCGGTAATATCCAGACAGGAGAACCCGATCAATTTGATATCGTCAGGAATCTTAAGACCCTCCTCACGCGCCACGCGCATGGTTGAGATTGCCAATCGCTCAACGGAAGCGACTACGCCATCCGGACGGGATTCCCGAAGCAACTGACGGATATCCTTGCAATTTTCTTCCGCCTCATTGACCGTATCCAATACCAAATGATCATCAAAGGGCAACCCATGTTTTGCCAAGGCTTTCGCATAGCCATCCATACGCACCTTGCCAATCGAAATATTCTTATTGATGACCAAATAGGCTATCCGTTTGCATCCGTTTTCAATCAAATGTTCGGTCGCTTTGAAACTTGCCTCCTCATCGTTCCCCGTTACATAGACCGTATTGATATCGTCATAATTTCTGTCGAAGAATACGATTGGTATATTCTTGCTTCGCAATTGCTTGATGTGGTTATGTTCATGTCCCTCGCCTGATGCCGACATGATCACACCATCTACACGACCATTGGATAAAGAACGAACAATCGTTGCCTCATTCTGCACCTGATGATCTGTTACATAGATCAACGTGTGGTAACCCTTCGATCGTGTCACCAATTCAATGCCCTTAATTGCCAAGCTAAAGAACTTATTCCCAAACTCAGGGATAATGATCGCAATGGTTTGGCTCTTGCTACCGCGAAGATTTGATGCGTGGGTATTCGGTGAAAACCCGAGTTCCTCCGCCATCGCCAAAATACGCGCCTTTGTTTCCGGATTGATATCACTACTGTTTCGAAAAGCGCGGGAAACCGTCGACTTCGACAAGCCTAGCTTGGCCGCCAGATCAATGATGGTTAGTTGTGACATAATCGTAGGGTTATAATATAGTTGGTGCCAAAGATAGGGAATCCATTTGAATTGGCGTGCTGTGATGAAGAATTGAGATCTTAGAAATGGAAAAAGCCTCCAAAAGTCTTGTATATAGCGGATTTCGTAGGAAAGGACTTTAGATTAAAAAATAGCGCTTGAAATCGAAGGTACTTCGATTTCAAGCGCTATCCTATTCAATTGAAAACGTGATTAAGTTTTCCTGCAAATATTTGGCTCACTTTAACTTTTCACAATACGAGCGACTTCATCAAATTCATCCTGTACTTCTTGAGATACTGGCTTCGAAAGGAAGGAAACCACCACAATGGTCAGAAAACCAAGCAAGAAACCAGGAATCATTTCATACACATCCTTATAATCGTGCGGAACATACACCCATAGCAGTACCGTAGCACCGCCGACCAACATCCCCAAAAGTCCTGCAGTAGCGGTCGTCCGTTTCCAAAGGAGCGACAATAGGATCAGTGGACCAAATGCAGCGCCGAATCCGGCCCAGGCATTTCCCACCAAGTTTAAGATGCTATCTTTCGGGTTCAAGGACAGTAAAAGCGCGATGATGGCTACGATCAACACGGACAACCGGCTCATCATCAACATTCGCTTTGCTGAAGCCTGTTTATTGAAGAAAGTCTTGTAAATATCCTCCGTCATGGAACTCGAAGTCACCAATAACTGGGAAGAGATGGTACTCATAACAGCCGCCAAAATCGCGGATAACAGGAACCCACCGATCAATGGGTGGAAAAGGATGCGCGATAGGTAGATAAAGATGGTCTCTGCTTGTTCTTTGCTTCCATCAAATTTGGCCATGGTGGCCACATCAAATTTTGCAATATAGGCAATTCCGAACAGACCGACCAACATTGCACCACCTACGGTAAAGATCATCCAGCTGATCCCGATATTACGGGCTTTGGGGATATCTTTTACACTGTCAATGGCCATAAAGCGGACCAAGATATGCGGTTGCCCAAAGTACCCCAATCCCCAAGCCAGCAACGATATGATCGACACCGTCGTCGTGCCGGTAAAGAGGTTGAGGTAATTGCTGTTCTTCGTTTCGATAATGTCCATGGTTGTTCCCAAACCACCGATCTGGCTCACCATCACGATCGGAAGGATGACCAAGGCGGTCACCATAATGGTGCCCTGCACGAAATCCGTCAGACTTACGGCGAGGAAGCCCCCTAAGAAAGTATACAGCACAACCACAAAGGTGGTCACAAACAGTCCGGTGTAGTAATCCATCTGGAAAGCAGATTCAAACAGCCGTCCTCCCGAGACCATACCCGCGGAGGTATATAGGGTAAAGAAAACCAGGATGAAAACGGAAGATGCGATTTTCAACAGCTGTGTTTTATCATGGAATCGGTTTTCAAAAAATACGGGAATAGTAATGGAGTTCTTGGCCACTTCGGTATAAACGCGAAGCCGCGGTGCCACCAGGACGTAATTCAGGAATGCACCCGTTGTTAGACCGATCGCAATCCAGGAACTTGAAATTCCCGACATATACATGGCCCCAGGTAAACCCATCAGCAACCAACCGCTCATATCGGCAGCACCCGCTGAAAGTGCCGTAACGGCAGCTCCCATCTTACGTCCACCGATCAGGAATTCCTCCGAATTGCTTGTCGATTTCTTCCACGAGTAAAATCCGATCAATACCATTAAAAGCATGTATAGCCCAATGGAGATCAATTCATATGTATTCATCATAGTACATCATTCTAATAAAGCCGTAAAGATGGGATAATTTCCAAAAAACACATACTAATCAGTTAATAATTTACCTAAAAACAACGCTTTTTTATAGCGTAGCTTAAAAGGAAGTGCGATTTCTAGTGTTAGTATGCGGAAGTTCCCCTTAATATTTCGCAGCCTGCCCTTCCTTCGGTAAGGATTTACGGATAAACTGACGGATATCTTCGTTGGCCTTGATCAGATCTTCCTTGCGGAGATACATCATGTGCCCGGAGTGATATCCTTCAAAGCTCATCCTGTCCGCAAGCTTACCCGAAGGATCCATCTGCCACATGTTATATTTGGCGTTGAAATAATCGCAAGCCCCATCGAAATAACCCGACTGCACCATCAGATGCAAGTATGGATTGGCGGCCATCGCCTGACGCAGGTTCATACCGGTATTGTCGTTCTTATTGTCCCATGGATGCACCGGTCCGAACATATTATACTTTACATCGGATTTATAGTTCAATTCATTCGCATAGTAATAGTTTATTGCCGGTGTGAACGAATGCAACCAGGAGGTCAGTTCGGCATTATAATCCGGTCGTTCACCAGCATCCCGCAGGTCAATGCCCAGGTATCGGGAATCCAATCGACCGATGGTCTTTCCTTCACCGCGGAGCAGTTCCTTCCAATACAGGGAGGTTGGGATATTCAGGTTGTTCTGCAGGATAACCTGTTCCGAAAGGGAGGTATATTGTGCCATTTTCTTGACTACGGCACTTTTCTCTTCCGCAGTAATGCTGTGTCCTTTCGCCAAGGCTGGCAGCAGCTCATTGATGGTAAATGCCTCTACTTCCGGAAGGAAGTCCTCCAACTTTTTGTTCTGGTATGCTGGCGCCAATTTCTTGTGGTACCAGGCCGTTGCGGCGTAATATGGCCATATATTGGCCTGCTCCACGGCGCCTTCCCGCTTGATGCCCAGCTCCGTCGGAGACACCAGAATAACTCCATTGAGGTACATCCATTGGGCATTCTGTAATTCCAACGCCAATCCGGAAACGCGGGTCGTACCGTAGCTCTCCCCGATCAGGTATTTTGGTGATGCCCATCGGTTGTTGCGCGTCACGAAGGTATTGATCCACTCCGCCAGGTAGCGGATATCCGCATTGACGCCGAAGAACTGTGTCCGGTCTGCCTTCTCATCCAGAATACGGGAATATCCGGTATTGATCGGATCGATATAAACGATATCGGCAACATCGAGAATGGTATATGGATTTTCCTTAACACCATAAGGCTGCAGTGGGTAGCCCTCATCATCTATATTCAATAAGCGTGGACCCGTATAGGCCAGATGCATCCATACAGATCCCGATCCTGGACCGCCATTGAATGAAATAACCAAGGGGCGGTTGTTCTTGTTTACACCGTCACGCGAATAATAGGTGTAATGCACGGTGGCCAACACTTTGCCATTCGCATCCCATACCGGTTGGAAACCAGTCTTGGCCGTATAGCCGAACTTCTGGCCATTTGCAGTGATGTTATGTTTTGTAACAATGGTGCTATCCGCAAATGGAATACGCTGCGCATAACTCATCAGCCCCAGAAAAAGGGCAGAAATTAATAAAAAGTATCGTTTCATAAGATAATACGACGTTAAAATGGATTAGACGCAAAAGGTAAGGAATTGATTTGATTTTTTGAAAAGGTCCACGATGTTGCTAACACGGCATCCAAGTTGTAATCTGTAGGAAATTGCAGTGCACCACATGTATTGCATAGCGCATTCGGGCTGCATGCCAATAAACCACAGCGCAAAGGTGATCTCCGGATACTGTTTTCGTTCAAATTTTAGGCTCAAGTATCCAAGCAAACCACTATTACTCCATCTGTGCCCATCCTTGTTACTCACGAAGTGGTTTAGCATTAATCAACTATTGCATGATCAAGTGCAACAGATAATTTAAAATTGAAAATCCTGGGATAAAACCAACTGTTAAGTACAATACAATTAGGACAGCCAACGAAAGCAATAATGCAAATAGATAATTTTTGGACCTATAACTGACATTCGGATCAAGGTTTTTTTTCCAAAGAGCGACCAACCCAACCGCTCCTATCCCCGGTATAATAAAAAGGATATTGGATTTTCTTTTGATGTAATCACTTCCGGACCATTCATCAAATAACGGATAATATACCCAAAGAAAATATTGCAAGATAAAGAGGATGATCCCAAATAAAAGGACCGTGAAAAATGCTTTAGTTTTATGCAATTTAAGGAAATTGTAGGCCTGGAGCGCTATGGCGAAAGGCATCCCCACGAAACAAAGAAAGAGTAAAATGGTTCGCTGAGAATAGAGCGAAATGGCACTTTCGTCAATTGTTATCGGTTCTTCATAAGGAGTTTCCAACAGCGTACCCTGAGCTGGAAATGGTTCGACAAATTCCTCCGCACGCTTCCTTTCCACCATTGCTTTTAGTTCCTGATCTTCCTCCTCAGAAAAAATGCGTCCTCTTTCTTTAAGAATGGTAATCGCCATTTCCACAGCATCAGCGACCTTACGGCTGTCTGGAGAAATGAATTTTTCAAGGTCGGCCGTGGACAAGCGCTCAAGTGTTGTTCGCTTTACCATCCGCCTACTCTTTGGAGGTGTAAGCGAATACCTGCACCAGGGTACCTCTTTGATGTATGCTGTTTAATTTCGTAATGCTCCATAATTTGGACAGGCAAATATCAGGTTATACTTGGCCCCATATTTTCCATGAACAAAGATAATAAATAGAATCAAACACCACTTTTATTAACGATGACTTGCATCAGTCTTCCAACAAGACCTCCCCACATCGGACTTACGGATGTCGCACGCTTATTTTCTATTCAAAATCCTTTTAATTTCTGCTTGCGTAAAGTAATCTTTACTTCCGACCTTGATCGGACGGATCATTTTCGCATTTTTCAACCTATAGTAGGTGGATCTACTGATTTTCATTAACTGCATAAGATCAAGGGCATCGAGTAAGGTCTGTTTGGTGGGATCATCTGTTTCGGCAGGGTTGCCATTTTCCATGGAAGAACTGATCTGTTCCAAATATTCACTGAGCAAGGGGAAGTGTTGCTCATTCAATAGGTAGATTTTCTCCAACAGCTTCCGGATTCGTCTCACCTCTTGGAAATCCAAGCCTTTCATCTGTGTGTCCATACTTTTAATTTAAATGGGTCCGACATCGTGCAGCTGTTTGAATACAAGGTAAATTTAACTATTATTTTATTATTTAATGTTTAAAATAATGTTAAATTAATATCGAACAGACACAAATGTAGTTTAAGTATGGCCCATAGGGATCTGGTCAATCCAAAAAAATATCTTTCCTGAAAATAATTGAAAGTAATGGCGTTAAAAAAATCCCTTTTTACTACTAGCATACCGCTGCAGATAATCCCTCGCCTTCAACCCATTTATTCGGGCAGTCTCAAAGTAAAGGTGAAACTGTGGATTGTTTTTGGCATCCGCGCTATATGTCGGCAATGCTTTTCGGAAATAATCCAGGAAATTACCATTGATAATTCCTATAGATTCAACGTACACAAAATCCCCTATTCCGCTATCGACCCACCAGGCACGATCCTGTCCCCAACGATCACCATATTTGTAAAAACTCAGAACGTAGGAATTTGTCCAGAAATGATAAAATCTGACGTACCTGTTCTCTTTCAAATCAATGTTGAGGGCACTATCCTTTAATATTTTCCCGATTAGATTTTTTCCATGCCCTGTTGGATAAACAGCTCCTTTGATATAAGCTGCTTTTTGTTCATTCCGTGTGGCTGGATGGATGCCACAGGTCGTCAGGAGATCCTGATAAATAGGTTTGTAATCCACATAATAAAATTCCGTTAAGGTTTCGTTATCGATGAGGAAATAACGATCCCTCTCCTTTAAAACGAGTCTGAAATCCAGACGCTTAATCTTTAGCTCCTGGTCCCAATCCAAGACGCCTAAGGGTGCATAAATCCCGTAGAAAATTTCTTTTACTGCAGATTTCAAAAGCGAGTCCGCCACAGTAAACTGCAATTCCCCACGGTTTACCTGATCCGTAACATCGACCCTCTTGAATTTATCCCGTGTGAGTGGCGTCATCGTTATCAGGATATTTTTCGGAAAGAAATGCAACTCTTTCAGACTCTTTTTCCAATGTTGAAAAACCTGCTTATTATCTAGATATCGCGTCTGGTAACCATGACTAAACTTGAAATTATAAATGGTCAGATCCGCGAATTCGCCCCTCTTTTTGGGCTTGATATCGATATATGCATTTTTAAATGGGATTCCCTTTGCCGTTGAACCTGATAAATTGGATTTATCAAATAGGATGTATTGCGGTTGAGAATAGCCAAGCAAAGTACTAAAACAAAGCAGTAACAATAGGGTAATTATTTTTCTTTTGCACATGGCATCTTTTCTTTTGAATTAGCATGTTTTGTTAAAAAATCATTGAATTTAGCATCACTAGTTTTAAAATAGTTTTAAATTTCGCAAATATGCCCTTTACTTCCTCTTTCTTCTCATCAGTTACTTTTGAATCAAAATCTTGACCCGATTTGATGAAGTAAATCTTCATTAATGCATTTCAAATATAGTATATAGACTTTTTAATAGATCCGAATCATTGTAGATTACTATTATTTTGGTCCACCTTAAGACTATCTTTTGTTGCACTTCTTTCCCTTATAAAAATGATTTCATCTTTGTTCAGAACAACAAAGTTACCTGGCTTGTCATAGTTATATAGCTTAATGTTAAATTCACTGGCATCTGAATAACCAAAAAACACATCTTCTACCATAAATGAACACCCTTTTCCTTCTACGTTAACATTTCCCTCGAAATATTTCTCATCTAAATTAATACTATAAAAGCCTCGTTTATCTGCCTTTGCATTATAGATTTTACCCTTTCTTGATTCAAACCGTAATGTTGCAAAAGCAGCTCTTTTACCCGTTTCACTGATAGTAACTTTTCCATGTACAAGCAGAGGAACTTGTTGGACCGATTTATCCTGAGTGTGATGAATAATTTCGTACCCTTTGCTATTAATATAGCTTTTTGTGCCTTGACAGGATGAAAGAATTAAAATTATTACTAAACTCATAATTAGATTATTAACATCCACGTTTTTTCCCTTTTGTTGCAACATTTTGAATTCCATATTGTTCCGCCTTTATTATGTCTGTTATTCTTTTTTTGCAAATCCTTCAGACTCTTTTGCCAATGTTGAAAAACCTGCTTATTATCTAGATATCGCGTCTGGTAACCATGACTAAACTTGAAATTATAAATGGTCAGATCCACGAATTCACCCTTCTTTTTGGGTTTGATATCGATATATGCATTATTAAATGGGATCCCCTTTACCGTTGAGCCGGATAATTTGGATTTATCAAATAAGATGTAACTTGTTTGCGAGTATACTAATTGGCTAAACAATAAAAATATCCAAAATAAAAAAGTACAGCTACTTGAACGGAACATAATTTAATTTTTTAAAGGTCAAAATAACCAGAGATGCGTGATTAATGCATCAGAAAGATAATTATTTGTTCCGAAAAGAATAAAAAGAAAAACTATACGAAATAAAAAAACCTATGCGCACAGCTAAGGATAGTTTTTTATTTGAAATTTAAGTTTTAACACGGGTAAATGTAACATTGTTTTTAGGATTAATATGCACCTTTCCCTGCTACACCATTTCAAAGTACGACTCAGGAGGACAGTTTTTACAGCTGTACTATTTTAAGGAGTTATAACAGCTGCGTTGATCATAAAATATTCAGAACATTTTCCACCTTGTATCCTTTCAAAAACCAATGCCCTATTTTACGGCTTTCCGTAAATCCCCATCCGAATCCTTCTTACCTTTATCCAAAAATCACACATGAAAGGTCTTGTTATCTCAACATTTCTTTATATCCTCACTTCCTGTGCGCTTGAGCATCCTGATAATAGCACGTCTACCTCGGGAGCCTCAGCCCAGCAGAGCCTCAGCAAGGAGCAGTTCTATCCCATACGTCATGTTGTAGATGGCGATACGTTTTGGATTGAGGACGGCAGTCCGACAGGACAAAAGATACGATTCATTGGGATCGATGCTCCGGAAAACCGCAATGCCTTTAAGAAGAAAAAAGAATATTACGGAGAAGAATCCAAGGCCTACCTTATGGAATTACTGGAGGGAAAAAAAGTCAGGTTGGAATTGGATGTGGATCCACTGGATCCCTTTGGCCGGACCCTGGCCTATGTCTATCTGGAAAATGGCGAAATGGTCAATGAATTGATCGTCAGAACGGGCAATGGTATCCTGATGACAATTGCTCCGAATATTAAATATGAAGAACGCTTTTACAAAGCGCAACAATATGCCCGTGAGCATAGACTCGGCTTATGGGCGAAGGAAATAGATAAAGATCCTCGGAAATAGCATGCCGCCCCACTTCCCAAGGCATCCTACTAAATGCTAAAAACCCCGGCACGCATAGGTCTTAATACTTCATACTAACTACTAAATACCGTTAAAAATTTTTAAATTTTTAACTGCAATGTGAGTCCAGAGAAGAAGAAGTCTTTTCCTGCGCTGACGGCTTTCAGGTAATCGCCAGCTTGGAACCAGGTCCATTCACCACGAATATTGATGAACCGATTTGGCGAAAAAAGCAATGCACTGGTCAATTGATTTCCGATGTGCATTTCGTTGGTGTTTCCGTCTCCGTAGATGGGCGACATGTTAACGGCATAGATGCCATCCTGTTCTTCCATGCGCCAGAAAATATCGTAGTCCAGCGTCAGATCGAGTTTCTTGGATAGGGAGAAGTTGACGGAGGGATGCAGATCGACCAGATTCGATGGACCAATCACGGCTGCCAAACCAAAATAAGCACCTTTCGGAAACATCGGATTGAACGTTCCCAAGGTCTTCCCAGTACCCTTATCCCCACTGATGAGTTCTGTTTTCAGTCCCAATTCAGGCTGAAAGCGCGCATCGACAAATTGGTAAGTGGTATTCAGGGAAGCCGTCCATGCTTGGATATCCAACGCGTCAAGCTGGCCAAATTGATAGAGTCCCTCCAGATCATACGTCCATGAACCGTAACCTCCCCAGATGCGCGAACCAATGGAGTGCCGTTCTTCATCACCTGTTAACGCATTGTACACCGCTTTTTTCTTCGAAAAACCCAAATAGTACAGGTCCAAATTCCCCAATACCGGCAGGTTAGTCTGGGTACCGTAAACACCCCAGAATCGGGTATTTTTATCGAATCCATCATCCATGATCTGTTTCTTTACGGCCACATAATGGGAGTAGAACGCGTCAATTGAGGTATTGTTCCGGTTCAGCATCACCTTTACGCCATCAAAGGATTGGCGGTTGTTCGGATTCTCGCGAACCGAAACCAATCGCTGGGAGCCATAGGACATCTCCTGCCGCCCCAAGCGCAGGGTCAATTGTGTTTCTTCCTGCTGCAGGGCAACAACATCCACAAATGCCTGGTGCAGATCCAAGGGGTTTTCATCTACGGGACTGGGCTCGATTCTGCTGCCGCTCAAGCTGCTCTGGAGTTGTACAAATGTCCGGAAACGGGAGCCAAAATGAAAATCACCGTGCAACAGGAAACGCGAAAGTATATAGCCATCGTTATCTGCAGGCACATCGCCCCACTCCTCATTTTTGGCATGGAAATATTGCAGACGTGCCTCCCCGCCAATGCTTAAATACTGATACTGTTGTTTCCCAAGTGGGATAAATTTCATGTTCTCATAGCTTGTCCGGGCGGTATCCTTCGCCAGATAGCTGTAATCCTCGTTATAGCGCAACGGCTTGAACGCAGGTAGCGGTTGCTGTGCATACCCAATATGCGCCAGCAGCAAGCCGCATAGGATAAACAGGGACAGGTTGATTCTAGGTTGCATATAATTCCTATTTCTTTTGCGTCTGATAACCTCCGTAATATTTTACCGGAGACCATGACGGCAGGACTTCCAATTTCTTGGGTGCGACATCGCTGTAATCGGTATCGCCATAGACAACCTTTCCATCAACAATGGTCAGCTTTGACGTGATGTTCTTGATCCGTTCGGCGTCCACCTGGAAATAATCTTCATCCAGGATAACCATATCGGCAAAATAGCCTTTTTCGATTTTCCCCTTGTCCATATCCCTGACCAGTTCATAGCCTTTATGGGTCGCTAAACGGAGGGCGGTCGTGCGGTCCAGGACAAAGTCCTCACCCATGACTTGGTTTCCGCCCACGGTTTTCCCCGTGGTGATCCAGTAGAGCGCTATCCATGGGTTGAAGGAGGCTACGCGCGTTCCATCCGTTCCCAATCCAACTGGAATGTCCATAGCAAGTATACGCTTAATTGGTGGCGCATCCAAGGCCGGTTTCTTTCCATAGCGCTTGATGAACAGTTCGCCCTGGAAGGCCATACGGTGTTGGATGGCAATACCTCCGCCCAAGCGCTTGATGCGCTGCATATTCTCCTCACTTATAGTTTCAGCATGGTCGATGAACCAGACATTATCCGTCAATGGAACTTGCTCGTTCACCTTTTCTATGGCGTCAAGGAATCGTGTGATACTTTCATCGTATGTGGCATGAATACGGAATGGCCATTTTTTCAGGGCCAACAGGCGAATAATGGCTTTGAGGTTTGTTTCCAAGGTT
Organism: Sphingobacterium lactis; assembly: GCF_011046555.1. Taxonomy (NCBI): domain Bacteria; kingdom Pseudomonadati; phylum Bacteroidota; class Sphingobacteriia; order Sphingobacteriales; family Sphingobacteriaceae; genus Sphingobacterium; species Sphingobacterium lactis. The sequence goes on along the minus strand of NZ_CP049246.1, from coordinate 1,571,269 downwards.
GGCGGCAATTCGGGACGCGGGTAGAGGAAATTCTCGAAATCAGCGGCATCACTGAGCAATCCTTCGCCCCCACCTGCGGTATAATAGTCGACTTGATTGACTTTGTTGGTGGCATGCGCGCCTACATCGGCCATCCCCACCCACTTCGTGAAATCCTCCAGTTCGGTGCCTTTCTTCTGTGCATACAGGAAATAAGGGAGGCGGATGGTAATCATGCCCAGTTTATTTAGGGAATCGGTAATGCCATAATCATCGGGAAAATTCTGGAAGCCTCCGCCGGCATCCATCACACCGGTAACCCCAATGCGGTTCAATTCGGTAAAGTACTGCAGCGTTGAGTTTACCTTCTCCTCGGTGGTCAATTCCGGCAGCTTGGCGAGGGTGGAATAGAGGACAAATGCACTAGGTTCAGCCACCAGCAGTCCGGTCGGATTCCCTTGCTCATCCTTCTCGATCAACCCCGCAGGCGGATTCTCGGTATCACCGGTAATATGGAGCGTTGCAAGTCCAGATTTGTTGACCCAGGCCTTCCCATACAGGTAGAGGATAAAGGTCGGTACATCACCCGTAGCCTCATTGATTTCCTTTAGGGTTGGAAGTCGCTTCTCCTCAAACTGATATTCATTCCAGCCACCAACGACACGCACCCACTGCCCTTTCGGGGTCCGCTTGGCTTGCTCCCTCAACATCTCCAAAGCCCGCTTCAGGGATGTTACCCCATCCCACCGAAGCTCGGTATTGTAGAATCGGCCTCCGCGGATCACATGGCTGTGGCTATCGAAAAGTCCAGGGATAACCCGGTGCTGCTTGGCATCGATGACCTTGGTCTGGTTACCTTTTAATTTAAGGATATCTTGGTTGCTCCCCACCTGCAGCACTTTGTTGCCGGCAATGGCAACAGCCTGCGCATCGGGGTGTTGATCGGATAAAGTACTGATCTTACCGTTGTGGATAATAAGATCGACATGTTGAGCCATTCCAGGCAAAGCAAAGACAGCTAAGGCAAGAAAACAGAGGAGATTCTTCATAAAATTATAAAACTATAGTTAAGTGATTGCATAAGAATGGAAAAAGACCAGGAAATATGAGCAGCCAAGGAAATGAAATTCCTCAAAAACCAACGACCAAAGAAATTAATTTAAAATTCCATTCAAATTTCACAGACTAAACAGTTGTGATAACAAATTTGTTTGGAGAAAAAAATAGATCGTATTCTGGGGGAATACGATCTATTTTTTCCGATATGAGATTTGAGATGTGAGATTTGAGATAGAAAGGCTTGGATAGTGCAAAATAATATTTAGCAGCTAGTATTTAGTATTAAGATAAATCTAATCCTTTCCGGCACACCTGGGTCTCATATCTCACATCTAAGATCTCAATACTATAAATGGAAAAAGACCCATGTTTCCTTTCCGGCACGCATGGGTCTCATATCTCAATACTCACATCTCAATACTCCCTCTCACATCTCAATACTCACATCTCAATACTATAAAAACAGAAAGGCCATCCCTTTGCAAGGATGGCCTTTTGTATAAAATTAGGCACCGACCTACTCTCCCACCTGTTACGGCAATACCATCGGCTCTGGCGGGCTTAACTTCTCTGTTCGGAATGGGAAGAGGTGGACACCGCCGATATAGGCACCTGAATACCTTTTGATGGATGATTCCATCATTGACATGTTATTGGAAGAAAAGATCAAAAAAGAGAGAGGACAACAGACTATCCGCATTGGAAAGCTTCGGGCTATTAGTACCACTCGGCTTTGGTCTCTCAACCTTTACACCTGTGGCCTATCGACGTCGTAATCTCCGACGACCCTTATGAGGAAGTCTCATCTCGTGGCTAGTTTCGCACTTAGATGCTTTCAGCGCTTATCTATCCCGGACGTAGCTACCCTGCCGTACACCTGGCGGCATAACAGGTTCACCAGCGGTCCGTCCAACCCGGTCCTCTCGTACTAAGGTCAGATCCACTCAAACTTCCAGCGCCCACAACAGATAGGGACCGAACTGTCTCGCGACGTTCTGAACCCAGCTCGCGTGCCACTTTAATGGGCGAACAGCCCAACCCTTGGGACCTTCTCCAGCCCCAGGATGTGACGAGCCGACATCGAGGTGCCAAACCTCCCCGTCGATATGAGCTCTTGGGGGAGATCAGCCTGTTATCCCCAGAGTACCTTTTATCCTTTGAGCGATGGCCCTTCCATACAGAACCACCGGATCACTATGTCCGTCTTTCGACCCTGGTCGACTTGTAGGTCTCACAGTCAAGCAAGCTTATGCCATTGCACTCCACGTACGGTTACCAAGCGTACTGAGCTTACCTTTGAAAGCCTCCGTTACCTTTTTGGAGGCGACCACCCCAGTCAAACTACCCACCAAACAATGTCTCCCGCTGTGCGGGATTAGAAACCGAATACAGAAAGGGCGGTATTTCAAGGTTGTATCCACGATTCCTGGCGAAACCGCTTCACATACTCCCGCCTATCCTACACATCCTGTACCCAATTTCAATGTTAAGCTATAGTGAAGGTTCATGGGGTCTTTCCGTCCCGTTGCGGGTAACCGGCGTCTTCACCGATACCACAATTTCACCGAGCTCATGGCTGAGACAGCGCCCAGATCGTTACACCATTCGTGCAGGTCGGAACTTACCCGACAAGGAATTTCGCTACCTTAGGACCGTTATAGTTACGGCCGCCGTTTACTGGGGCTTCGATTCAATGCTTCTCCTTGCGGATGACATCCCCTCTTAACCTTCCAGCACCGGGCAGGTGTCAGGCCTTATACCTCATCTTTCGATTTCGCAAAGCCATATGTTTTTGCTAAACAGTCGCCTGGGCCTTTTCACTGCGGCTTCTCCATCGCTGGAGGAAGCGCCCCTTCTCCCGAAGTTACAGGGCCATTTTGCCGAGTTCCTTAGCCATGATTCACTCGAGCACCTTAGGATTCTCTCCTCGACCACCTGTGTCGGTTTGCGGTACGGGTCTTGATGACCTGAAGCTTAGCGGGTTTTCTTGGAAGTCTGCTTACCTGCACTATCGGCGCCCCCGAGGGTTTGCCGTACTATCGGGCTTCAGCTGTACCGGCGGATTTGCCTACCGGTCCAATACCTTTGCCCTTCAACGAGCTATTCCGTCAGCTCGCGGCAGTGTCACTACTCCGTCACCACATCGCAGTCATCAACAGTACGGGAATATTAACCCGTTGGCCATCGGCTGCCTCCATTCGGATGCGCCTTAGGTCCCGACTGACCCTGATCCGATTAGCGTTGATCAGGAAACCTTGGTCTTTCGGTGGGCGGGTTTCCCACCCGCCTTATCGTTACTTATGCCTACATTTGCTTTTCCATCAGGTCCACCACAGGTCACCCTGCGGATTCGCCCCCGATGGAATGCTCCCCTACCAGTGCAATAAATTGCAATCCATAGCTTCGGTACCGTTCTTGATGCCCGTTTATTATCCACGCCCGGCCGCTCGACTAGTGAGCTGTTACGCACTCTTTAAATGAATGGCTGCTTCCAAGCCAACATCCTAGCTGTCTGGGCAACCGGACCTCGTTAGTTCAACTTAGAACGGATTTGGGGACCTTAGCTGATGGTCTGGGTTCTTTCCCTCTCGGCCTTGGACCTTAGCACCCAAAGCCTCACTGCCGGCCATATCTAGCAGCATTCGGAGTTCGTCTGGATTTGGTAGGATTTGACTCCCCCGCACCCAATCGGTAGCTCTACCTCTGCTAGACTCATATGCCGACGCTGTTCCTAAAAACATTTCGGGGAGTACGAGCTATTTCCCAGTTTGATTGGCCTTTCACCCCTACCCTCAGGTCATCCGGAAACTTTTCAACGTTTATCGGTTCGGTCCTCCAGTACGTGTTACCGCACCTTCAACCTGCCCAAGGGTAGATCACAAGGTTTCGCGTCTACCTCGTCCGACTATGCGCCCTGTTCAGACTCGCTTTCGCTTCGGCTCCTCGACTTAATCGATTAACCTTGCCGGACAAGAGTAACTCGTAGGCTCATTATGCAAAAGGCACGCCGTCACGGAATCGCTCCGCTCCGACCGCTTGTAAGCACACGGTTTCAGGTTCTTTTCACTCCCCTGTTCGGGGTTCTTTTCATCTTTCCCTCACGGTACTGGTCCACTATCGGTCTCTCAGGAGTATTTAGCCTTGCCAGATGGTGCTGGCGGATTCCCACAGGATTTCTCCGGTCCCGCGGTACTCAGGATACCACTATGCCTGTATTCTTTGCCTGTACGGGGCTCTCACCCTTATCGCGCAGTTTCCCACCTGCTTCCAGTTCATAGCACAGTACAATATCGTGGTCCTACAACCCCATGATTGCCGTAACAACCATGGTTTGGGCTCTTTCCCGTTCGCTCGCCACTACTTGGGAAATCATTGTTATTTTCTCCTCCTACGCCTACTTAGATGTTTCAGTTCAGCGCGTTCGCCTCATTTGATGGCATGTCTTCAACATGCCGGGTTGCCCCATTCGGAAATCCACGGATCGATTCGCATTTGCCGATCCCCGTGGCTTATCGCAGCTTATCACGTCCTTCATCGCCTCTGAGAGCCTAGACATCCCCCGTGTGCCCTTGTTTACTTTCTTCACGCTACCACCCCTTTTGCCAAGTGGTAGGTTGCTTTCGGTCCGCGCATTGCTGCGACAGACCTCTGTTGTCTTCTCTTGTTATCTCTTTTCTTCCAATATGTCAAAGAACTCTTCTGGATAGATCCGGACGGATATTCGTACGGGTGATATCCCATATCTCATATCTCACATCCCATATCCAATGTGGAGAATAACGGATTCGAACCGTTGACCCCCTGCGTGCAAGGCAGGTGCTCTAGCCAGCTGAGCTAATTCCCCTTCGCGTCGTAGTCCCGAGCAGATTTGAACTGCTGACCCCTACATTATCAGTGTAGTGCTCTAACCAACTGAGCTACGGGACTAGCTTATCTCTCTCATCTCTCGGTACCTCCCACTTGCGGGGCGGGCACTTTCTTCTGAATGTCTTCTTTTTATTCAATATATGATCATGATGTCGCGCAGCGACCTCTCGGGGCGGGCTCTAGAAAGGAGGTATTCCAGCCGCACCTTCCGGTACGGCTACCTTGTTACGACTTAGCCCCAATTACCGGTTTTGCCCTAACACGCTCCTTGCGGTTACATGCTTTAGGCACCCCCAGCTTTCATGGCTTGACGGGCGGTGTGTACAAGGCCCGGGAACGTATTCACCGCGTCATTGCTGATACGCGATTACTAGCGAATCCAACTTCACGGGGTCGAGTTGCAGACCCCGATCCGAACTGTGAATGGCTTTTCGAGATTGGCATCACATTGCTGTGTAGCTGCCCGCTGTACCATCCATTGTAGCACGTGTGTAGCCCCGGACGTAAGGGCCATGATGACTTGACGTCGTCCCCGCCTTCCTCTCTGCTTGCGCAGGCAGTCTGTTTAGAGTCCCCACCTGAAATGCTGGCAACTAAACATAGGGGTTGCGCTCGTTGCGGGACTTAACCCAACACCTCACGGCACGAGCTGACGACAGCCATGCAGCACCTAGTTTCCTGTCCCGAAGGACGCATCCGTCTCTGGATGCTTCAGTAACTTTCAAGCCCGGGTAAGGTTCCTCGCGTATCATCGAATTAAACCACATGCTCCTCCGCTTGTGCGGGCCCCCGTCAATTCCTTTGAGTTTCACCCTTGCGGGCGTACTCCCCAGGTGGATGACTTAACGCTTTCGCTTGGACGCTTACTGTATATCGCAAACATCGAGTCATCATCGTTTAGGGCGTGGACTACCAGGGTATCTAATCCTGTTCGATCCCCACGCTTTCGTGCATCAGCGTCAATAACGGCTTAGACAGCTGCCTTCGCAATCGGTGTTCTGAGACATATCTATGCATTTCACCGCTACTTGTCTCATTCCGCCGTCTTCAACCGCATTCAAGCACTTCAGTATCAAGGGCACTGCGACAGTTGAGCTGCCGTCTTTCACCCCTGACTTAAAGTGCCGCCTACGCACCCTTTAAACCCAATAAATCCGGATAACGCTCGGATCCTCCGTATTACCGCGGCTGCTGGCACGGAGTTAGCCGATCCTTATTCTTCGGGTACATTCAGCCCACTACACGTAGTGGGGTTTATTCCCCGACAAAAGCAGTTTACAACCCATAGGGCAGTCATCCTGCACGCGGCATGGCTGGTTCAGGGTTGCCCCCATTGACCAATATTCCTTACTGCTGCCTCCCGTAGGAGTCTGGTCCGTGTCTCAGTACCAGTGTGGGGGATTCTCCTCTCAGAGCCCCTAGACATCGTCGCCTTGGTGGGCCGTTACCCCACCAACTAGCTAATGTCACGCGAGCCCATCCATATCCTATGAATATTTAACAGTGTCCCCATGCGGGGTTGCTGTGTCATGCGGTGTTAATCCGGATTTCTCCGGGCTATCCCCCTGATATGGGTAGGTTGCTCACGCGTTACGCACCCGTGCGCCACTCTCACCAGAAGGTAGCAAGCTACCCCCTGGATCCCGTCCGACTTGCATGTATTAGGCCTGCCGCTAGCGTTCATCCTGAGCCAGGATCAAACTCTCCATTGTAAAATGAAGTTTCGATCGAGACTATTTATAAAAATAGAATCGTCTGTATTAATGTTGTTCTCCCGCTCCCGAGATTTTCTGAATTGACTTAACTTAATAAATCTTCAGCTTTCGTCTTCCGACTAATCGCTGCGCTACATGATCATTTAAAGAACTTCTGCGGCCTCCGCATCGCGCCTCGGCCTGTATATCGTGACCCCCGGAAGGGTCCTGATCTGTCATTGTTTTCCGGCTCCGGGCGTCGCGCCCTGTGCCGTTCCCCGTAGTTGGGACTGCAAAGGTAAGAGGTTTTTTTTAATCCCCAAAATTTATTTTGAAATAATTTTCGGGGGCTTTTTTCCGGACATCTTCCGGTGCCCAGGGGCGACCTTCCGATCCGTTCCAATTACCCATATGTCAGTGCCGTTTCCGGCGTCCCTCCCTTGCGGAGTGGTGCAAAGATAGGGGAAAATCATCCATATCTCCAAGGGGCCCGGCAAAGATTTTTCGGGGATAGCGCGTAACTGCCTATGCCAATGGCGGATAATTTTCGGGGAAGCGCAGCGGAAAGGGGGGGGTGCGGGGGGCCTGGGGGCGGTCCGGGGACGGAACGCGGACAAGGTGGGCGAAGGGTTGGGAACGGCGCGCAGGTGCGTGGGACGGAACGCGGACAGTGCGAAGGCAGTGCGGATACTGGCGCAAGAGTTGTGCGGAGGGCCCGTGCGGTGGATCTCTTGTGCCCGGGGGGGGGAAGGCCTAACCGCCATGCAACCCCAGAGGGGTTGAACTATTTTAGCAGCACCCCTCCGGGGTTTGCCAACGTGCTACCCGGTGCGTGGGCAGTGCGGATGCTGGCGCAAGAGTTGTGCGGAGGGCCGGTGCGGTGGATCTCTTGTGCCCAGGGGTGGAGGGATTGTTTATATTTTGCACTTGGACATTGCCCGGGGCACAAGTCCGCCAACCCGCCGCCCACAACAAAAGCGCCAGCGGTCCCGTCGGAGAAACCCAGTCAGCGTCTCCCCTCCCATATTATATTAAGCGCTTAATATCCTCCCCATCAGAAATATATTCCCTATATTCATTCCGGCGGCCGCCATTTCCGCGGCCGCCATCCCCGGTTGCCATATCCATGGCAGGACCCCCTCTTCATAAAAAAATCCGCAACCCCAACACGCTCTCGTATTATCCATTCCGTAATATGGGTAGGGTCCCTGTTGCCATTCCCCTAATCGTGCCCCTGTGCAGGAACCGCCTTGCGGCTGCCCTGGACCTTGTCCGACATGCATCCGAGGTGCGTCCGGGGTACTACCGAGGTGAGAGCGTCCCATGGACACGCTCTCACCCCGCTCTCGGTACGGTCTCACCACGCTCTCACCTCGGACAAGGTCCAGGCAGGTAAAGTGGGTGAAAAAAGGTGAATTTTAGGTAAAATATCCGTCTATCATGCGCAGTGCGCGATTTTCGGCCGAAAAGCAGAATGCAGGTTAAGCGATTATTTCGGGGTTTTGGTCGGTGCGATTACCGCAACCGCTGGAAAAAGCCGGAAAAGTTGTAAAAAACGATACTTGGGGGGGTCCGGGGCAAGATCAATTGTTCAGTCATTGGGCACAAGTCCGCCACCACGCAGCCCACCACAAAAGACGTGCGCCAGCGATCCCGTCGGCGAGATAGTGTCGGGCACAAGTCCGCCAACGCGCAACCCACCTATCCGCCATGCAACCCCAGAGGGGTTGAACTATTTTAGCAGTGCGCCTACACATACCCAAAGCCCGACCGCCCCGATTTTTGGTTTGCTGAAGCAAACCAAAAAACGGGGCGATCGGGCAATTCTATCCTATCACCACTGCTAAAATAGTTGCACCCCTCCGGGGTTACGTGGTGCCAATCAGTTGAAATCGCATCGGCATGTACGGGCCTCTACCTCTGGGCAGGTGCTCTGGGCACAAGTTCGCCAATCCACCGCCCATCACAAAAGACGCGCGCCAGCAATCCCGTCTGCGAGGTTAGACCGGGCACAAATCAGCCTCCGCACGCCCCAAATCAAAAGACGTGCGCCAGCAGATTCATCTCCCCCACCAAAAAAAAAGGCAACCCATTGGCCGCCTTTCTATCACATATCTCAATACTCACATCTAATATCTCACAAATCGCATCTCATATCTCAATACTCATATCTCACCTCTCCTTCCTGAACACCCAGTACTTCTGCATCGTAAAGTTGAACCCCAGCGAAACAACGATTTCGATCAGGAGCTTTCCGATGAGGAAGTGCCAGTGGAGCTTATCCACAAAGATATGGACGCCGAGGGTTTTCAAGCCAATGCTGCAGAGCACCACGACGATAAACTTCCAGAGTTGGCTCCCGATGGGCATTTCGGAAGATTTGAACGACCAATACCGATTGATCGTAAAGTTGACAACGGCACCCAAACTGCCCGAAATTACATTGGAAAGCGGAGCGGTCAACTTCAGTGCCGTATAGCAGAAGGTGTAGATCCCAAAGTCCGACAGGCCACCGACAAATGCCGATAGTTGCGCCCTTAGAAATTCACGTACCTTCGCATTCATCTGCCCAGTGATTATTGTTGTGCAGCTTCTTCAGCAGCTTTTTTCTTCGCTTTCTCCTCCAGGTCCTTCGCATCACCCATGGCCAGCAATTTCTTGGTGTCCCCAAGGTTGATAAAGAACAGGATGATACAGATGGCCAATACCGAATAGTTGATAGAACCAGGAACAAACACCTCCAAGACCATCACCAAAGAGATGATCACACGGATTTCCGTAGGCCCCATCAGTCCTGCATCGATGGTGTACTGATCCGTGATCCGATAGCGCAACTGGGAAATAATCATCGCCCAACCGTAAAGCGCCACCAGGGTAAATCCTAGATATTTGAAATCACCCTGTGCATATAGCACGTACCCTAAACCGATAAAGACCGTACTCACCCAGTCCATCACGATATCCAAAGCAAATCCGTACCACTTGCGGGATTTATTCCTGTAGAAGGCGATACGCCCATCCAGGGAATCTCCGAACCATTGCACGAAGAAACCAACGATCCCCAAAAGGAGGTAATTGATGTGCACATATTCCGCCAGCAGGAAACTGCCGAGGATCATGAGGGATCCGAACATACCGATAGCAGTCAGGCCGTCGGAGGAAATCCAGTTCGGGATGCGCGGCACCAGGTAGGTAATCAGGCGCTGCTCGGGGTTACTCAATATATTTGTCCGCTTTCTATCCTGAAAAAGCTTTTTATTTATTTTACCGTCACTCATTTCAATAGAACTATTTAAGCCAATTATTTTCTTTGTACCAGGTCAGGCTCGCCTTCAACCCCTGTTCGAGGTCAAACTTTGGCTGGAAGCCCAATTGCGCTTTTGCGCGGGAGATATCGCATCCCCAATTCTCGGCTGTCAGCTCGTGCAGCCGCTCCGGGTAGATGACCGGGGTCTTGGTGGAGTTCCGGTATAGGCGCTGGGAAAGTGCCGCGACACCGCGCACCAGGCTGAACGGAACATGCACGCGCAACAGCTTTTTGCGGATTACCGTTTTAAAGATATCCGCCATGGCGTACCGAGAATATACTTCCCCATCGGAAAGGTTATAGAACTGAAGGCCTTCCTGCGGAACGATGCAACCTTGCAACAGCACGTCCACCAGGTCCTTCACGTAGATAAAACTCAATTTTTGCGGACTGCGCCCGATATAGGGGTCCAATCCTTTGTTCATGGTTTCGAAGAGGATAAAGATATCCTTTTCGCGAGGCCCATACACGGCGGTAGGTCGCATGACCGACACGGGTGCCGTTGGGAATTCCTGCCGGATCATCAGCTCCGACTCCTGTTTGCTGCGACCATAGACGGTCAGCGGCTGATACGGGAACGATTCATCGATCAAGCGTTCGCTGGCATAGGGAATCGGCCCGATCGCTGCGAGACTGCTGACATAGGTAATCCGCTCCAGCGGCATATTGGCCTGTGTGGCCGCCGTCAGGATGGCGCGCGTATAGCCGACGTTGACCTGGCGCATCTGGGATTCCTCCTTTGCCTTGGTCATGGCTGCTGCATGGATGATGTAATGGTATTGTTCGGCTTCGAAAAGCTGCTGAAGTTCCTCTGCATCTGCCATATTGGGATAGACAAATTTATCTACAAAAGGTTTGATATCGGCAATCTTGCTGCTTTTCCGAACCGCAGCATGGACTTCAAGCCCCAGGGCTTGGGCGGCTTCAACTAAGTGCGAGCCTACAAATCCGCTCGCACCAGTTATAAAGATCTTCTTTTTCATACCGCTTTTTCAAAAAGTCGATATTTCTTATATAAGTCCGCGTTGATCTGTTCAATCGCGTGGTTCATCATATAATTGTGGTCCAACATCCAGGAACATTCCGCTTCGACAATTCCCGAAGGAAGTGCATTCTTGATGATGCGACCGTATAGGCAGGCTTCAATACCTAACTTACGGTACGAATCCAAGACGCCGAGCATCAGTACACGCACGGATTTGACATGCTTCTTACCAAATAAGAGCTTAAAGATTCCCGTCGGAAGGAGGCGACCTCTTTCGATATTGATCAGGATTTCGTTGATATTCGGGATACCCAATGCAAAACCGATGATCTCATCACCCTTTTGGGCGACAATGCAGTATTTGGGATCCACGATCATTTTCAGGTCCTTGGCGACATACATGAATTCATCATCCGTCATCGGCACAAAGCCCAGGTTCTTATCCCATGCTTTGTTGTACACCTCTTTGATACGGGCAGCCTCATTCTTGAAATCCTTCAGATTGATCTGGCGCAGGATGATTCCCGAACGCTTCAAGCGCTCTTCCAATTTATCCAAAAGCAATACCGACCGCTGACTGGCTGTCGCCTTGGTCACGAGGTATGCGCGCAGATCGACCTTTTTGGCGAACCCCGCTTGCAGGATCAGATCTTCGTAGTATGGAAAATTGTAGGGCATCATCGCCATTGGTGGCCGATCGAAACCCTGTACCAGCAGACCTGTGGTGTCGTTCGTGGTCAGGTTGATTGGTCCGACGATATTATCACCGCCCTTATCCTTCACCCATGCTTCTGCAGCGGCGAACAATTGGTCGGCAACTTCCTGGTCGTTTATGCAGTCGAAAAAGCCAAATTGGCCTTCGTTCACTTTATTAAAGGCATTATGATTTACATTCCAGAATGCTGCGATCCGGCCCACAATCTTTCCGTCGCGGTACGCTAGGAACAGGCGTGCGGAGGAATGCTTGTAATAGGGATGTTTCGCAGGATTCAATAAATCATCCTGTCCTAAGAAAAGTTCGGGCACATAGTTCGGATCATTCGCATAGAGATCATGCGGGAAATCGATGAACTTCGCCCTCTCCTTCTTTGTTTCAACAGGAACTATAGTAATCACTTTGTATTCGGTTAGTGTTTAACTTATAAAACTCTCCACCTCTAAGGCTTTGAATACTTTAGCCATTTTATCCACGGCTTCATCAATTTGGTCGAAAGTATGCGTCGCCATTAGAGAGAATCGGATTAGGGATTCTTCCGCTGGTACGGCCGGAGCAACCACAGGGTTCACGAATACCCCATCATCCTGCAACATCTTGGTCACGACATACGTTTTCTCGTTGTTGCGCACGAAGACAGGAAGGATCGGGCTTTCGGTAGCACCCAGGTCAAAACCATTATCCAACAATAATTTCTTGGCGTAGTTGGTGTTCGCCCATAATTTCTCGATATGCTCAGGCTCGGTTTGGATAATTTCCAGGGCTTTCAGCGTGGATGCAACCGATGCAGGTGTCATACTTGCCGAGAACATTAAGGAACGGGCACGGTGTTTAAGGAACTCAATGGTATCGGTATCTGCGGCAACAAACCCACCCAGGGAGGCCAATGATTTACTGAAGGTACCCATGATCAAGTCTACGTCTTCGGTCAATCCGAAGTGACTCGCTGTTCCGGCACCCTTTTCACCGATAACACCTAAGCTGTGCGCATCATCACAAAGGATGGCCGCATCATACTCATTCGCTACCTGCACCAATTCCGGTAATTTTACAATATCGCCTTCCATGGAGAAGATACCGTCCGTTGCGATCAGCTTAAAGCTTTCCTCAGGAAGACGGGACATCTTGTCGCGCAAATCATCCATGTTGTTGTGCGCATATTTGATAACTTTGGAGAACGACAGACGGCTACCATCGATAATGGAAGCATGATCGCGTTCATCCAAAAGGATATAGTCATGGCGACCTGTCAAACAGGACAATGGACCCAGGTTCGATTGGAAACCTGTACTGAACAGTATGGCAGCATCCTTACCCACGTAGTCGGCTAATTTTTCTTCCAATTCCACGTGAATATCCAAGGTACCATTCAAGAAACGTGAACCCGCACAACCTGTTCCATATTTAGCCAGCGCATCCTGTGCGGCCTCGATAATACGAACATCGGTTGTCAACCCTAAATATGAGTTGGATCCAAACATCAACACACGCTTGCCATCGATAATAACTTCGGTGTCTTGCTTGGATTGAATCGGTCTAAAATAAGCATATAAGTTTTTCGACTTGATATCTCCTAACTCGCCATTTAAAAACCGCGAAGTTCTTTCGTTTAATTTTCCCTTGCTCATTCGTTCAGGTATCTATTTACTCAATAATATTTACTTTTTGAACTTTCAACATAAATCGTCAAAAATCCCACAAAGGTACAAAACATTTCTATTACACTGAATACTTCATGTAATTATTACCTTTCTTTACAAAAAATCGACGCAAACATACAAAACTTAAGTTTCAAATCGTTTTTCATTTGACATATAAATATCATAAAATTAAATTAATATTAAGATAAAGTTTAGTCTAAAGCAACTCTTATTTTGCTAAAAATCTAATTTTACTACATTTGTGAATTAATTTAAACAAAATAATGGCTATTTCTGCATCGGTAAACATAAAAAACAAACAGGCTTCCTTTGAATATCACCTACTTGACAAATATGTCGCAGGGATTGCACTTCTGGGAACCGAGATTAAATCCATCAGACAGGGAAAGGCCAACATCAACGATAGCTTCTGTGCATTCTTCGAGGACGGACTTTATATCCGGAATATGCACATTGCGGAATACTCCTTTGGATCGTTCTATAATCACGAAGCAAAAAGAGACCGAAAACTGCTTTTGACAAAGCGTGAGATGAAGAAATTACGCGAGAAAGGGGAAGAAAAGGGCTATACGATCGTGCCTTTGCGGATCTTTATATCCGAGCGCGGATTTGCCAAGGTCGAGATTGCCCTGGCGCAGGGTAAGAAGGATTTTGATAAGCGCGACAGTATCAAGGAAAGAGAGACCAAAAGGGAATTGGATCGTGCTATGAAACGCTAACACCTGTTTCCCGCTGGAAGGCACCGGGTGTAACATGCACCCTGGCCTTAAACAATCGGGTAAAATAATTCACATCTGTAAACCCACAGGCATAACATACCTCTTTGATGCTGTGGTCCGCTTTCAACATTTCCTTTGCCTTCCGCAACCTTTCCTGAATGACCAATTCCATAGGTGTAATGCCATATTCATCCTTGAACAACCGAAATAAACTCGCCTTACTCCTATTGGCGACCTTGCTGAGGTCCTCCACCGTCAATTTCTCTGAAATATTCCTTTTGATATAGCTCATCAGCAGGTCTACTTCGCTACTTACCGCCTTGCTGGGTTCCAAGAGCTCACCGAGCTGTTGCTGTTGGATGATGCGGATCAGGAGTTCCTTGAACTGCAGATCGGCCAACATATCCTTGAAGGGATCATCAGAGATCATATTGGCGAACAACTTATCCGTCAGGGCAGTCAATTCCGCCGTGTTGATGAGGTGAAACTTATTCCAGGAAAAATCCCAGGACAGCTTGCTGTCCGTCTTTGGATATTGATTGTTGAGGTAATCAATGGTTTCGGTGATCTTGTCGGCGGAAATCACCAATGCCGTGCACTGTGTGGGATCCTGCATCTGGGCATCCGGAAAATCGATCTTCATCTGTCTCTCGGCAGGCAGCACCAACGTTTCGCCCGGGAAATAGTCAAATGCGGGAATATCCTCCAAGTGCATCACCTTCTTCCCCTTCAACATATTGATGATCACCATATCATTGAAGCGCAATGGCACCAAATGACTGGCCTGATAGGTCTCATAGACGTTCAGCTCAAAATTGTTCAAGGTGAAGGCACGACGGTTCTCGACCAATGTATTGATCTCATGTTCTTTTGAAAACGGCAACTGCTGGATTAATTTTCTGTTATCCATAGTAAATCATTTATAATCGGTCGTTCCGTAAATTTAAAAAAAGTAAATAAAACAAAAAACACGCTACTGTAATTATAATGCTATGAATAGCGACTATAATGCTATCGATAAAAATGCCCTTTCGGTAAATTTGAGAAAGAGTCCAATAATAAACTTTATAATACAACAACTATGGGTGAAGTTAAAAGACCGACGTTCAAAGAACGTTATGACAATTACATCGGTGGCAAATTCGTTGCCCCGGTACAGGGAAAATATTTCGACAACATATCGCCGATCGATGGAAAGCCTTTCACACAGGTAGCACATTCGACCAAAGAAGATATCGACAAGGCTGTTGAGGCTGCGGCGAAGGCGTTTGAGAGCTGGAGCAAGACTTCGGCAACAGAACGCAGCAACATTATGTTCAAAATTGCGGACCGCATCGAGCAGAATCTCGAAATGATCGCCGCTGCAGAAACCATTGACAACGGTAAAGCCGTTCGCGAAACCCTGAACGCGGATATCCCATTGGCCATAGACCACTTCCGCTATTTTGGCGGTGTGATCCGTGCCGAAGAGGGATCGCTATCAGAGCTTGATCCCAATACAGTTTCACTGATCGTGAACGAACCTATCGGCGTCGTTGCACAGATCATTCCGTGGAACTTCCCGATCCTCATGGCAGTATGGAAACTGGCCCCTGCTCTGGCGGCTGGATGTACCGTTGTGTTAAAACCAGCGGAAAGCACCCCGACGTCCATCTTGGTATTGATGGAATTGATTGGCGATCTAATCCCACCGGGCGTGATCAACGTGGTAAACGGTTTTGGATCCGAATTGGGCCGTCACCTGGTGACGCATCCAAAGGTATCCAAGGCGGCATTCACGGGATCGACTGCTACAGGACGTATGGTGATGCAATACGCTACGGAAAACATCATCCCTGTAACGCTGGAACTGGGCGGTAAATCGCCGAACGTATTCTTCAGCTCGGTTATGGATGAGGATGATGCATTCTTGGACAAAGCCATCGAAGGCGCGGTCCTTTTCGCCCTGAACCAAGGTGAGATCTGTACATGTCCTTCCCGCCTATTGATCCAAGAAGACATCTATGACAAATTCATTGAGCGGGTAATCGATCGCGTGAACAAGATCAAGGTGGGTAACCCACTGGATCCAGACGTGATGATGGGTGCTCAGGCTTCGAAGATCCAGAAGGACAAGATCATGTCCTACATCAAGTTGGGTAAGGAAGAAGGTGCAGAAGTGTTGACCGGTGGAGATGAGAACAACGTCGGTTCGGGCTTGGAAGATGGATACTACATCAAGCCGACCCTATTCAAGGGAAACAATAAAATGCGTATTTTCCAAGAGGAGATCTTCGGACCAGTTCTGGCCGTGACGACCTTCAAGGATGAAAAAGAAGCGATCGAGATTGCCAATGATACCATCTACGGATTGGGCGCTGGCGTTTGGACACGCGATGCGCATCAGCTATACATGGTTCCGCGTGCGATTCAAGCAGGCCGCGTTTGGGTAAACCAATACCACAGCTACCCTGCAGGCGCACCTTTCGGTGGATATAAGCAATCCGGAATCGGTCGTGAAAACCACAAGATGATGCTTGCCTATTACCGTCAGACCAAGAATATGCTAATCTCCTATAGCAAGGAAAAACTTGGTTTCTTCTAAATACAATTAATAGTAGTTAAGTGTGAAATGGGGTTATGTTCTGTAACCCCTTTCTATTAAACGAAGAATTTATGATTTCAAGAATCGATGTTACCGATGCTGCAAAGGCAGTTATTCAAGAATTGGCCGAAAAACACGGACCACTGATGTTCTATCAAGCCGGTGGGTGCTGCGAGGGAACCCAGCCGCAATGTTTCGAAAAGGGAGGCTTCTACCCCCGGATGAACGATGCCATGATCGGTCTGGTGGAGGGATTTGAGTTCTGGATAGACCGGGATCTCTTCGAGTATTGGCAATATTCCCATTTTACGTTGGATGTACTGGATGGATTTGGTCCTGGCGGATTTTCATTGGAAACGCCCATGGGCAAGACCTTTAAGATCCATTATCGGCTTTTTACCGAAGCCGAACTGAAGGATCTGGAGCCTGTTATCCGCAACGAATAAACCAATTCCTCCATTACCCTGAAATTGCCATCCCAATGGCAATAACGCTTGCCCCTTGCCTTATTTTGACTATAAATGCGTATCTTGGAAAGAAGGGATTTCCCTTCGATCATCTAATTTTCAAGCATGTCACAGTCCATCTTATTCAGCCCACTACCTTTATCCCAAATTTCATTGAACAACCGTATCGTTGTCTCCCCCATGTGCCAGTACAGCGCACAGGATGGAAAGGCAACGGAATGGCACCTGGTCCATCTGGGACAGTTTGCCATTGGCCGTGCAGGCGCCGTAATCCAGGAAGCGACGGCTGTATCTCCTGCCGGCAGGATCACCTATGGGGATATGGGGCTATGGAACGACCAACAGGCGGAGAAATTGAAACCCATTGCTGCCTTCATCCAATCGCAGGATAGTATTCCTGGTATTCAACTGGCGCATGCCGGCAGGAAGGCCAGCACGCAGCTGCCTTGGTTGGGTCGGGAGCAGTTCGCTCCGGCACACCCCCATGGCTGGCAAACGGTAGCACCATCCCCCATCCCCTACCATGCGGATGAGCATCCACCGATTGCCCTGACTGTCGACGAGCTGAAAAGCATTGTTGACGATTTTCGGGCAGCGACCAAAAGAGCCGTCCAAGCAGGGTACCAGATCATTGAAATCCATGCTGCCCATGGTTACCTTATCCACCAGTTCCTTTCCCCTTTGGTGAACGAACGGACTGATGCCTATGGCGGATCCTTTGAAAATAGAACCCGATTGCTGAAGGAGATTATTGCAGCGGTGCGACCTGAATTGGGTCATGCGCATTCCTTATGGGTTCGTCTTTCCGCAACGGATTGGGCGGAGGGTGGATGGAACCTCCAGGAAAGCATTCGCTTGATCGGGGAATTGAAGAATATGGGTGTGGAAGTAGCGGATATCTCATCAGGTGGTGCAGTCCATCATCAGGAGATTCCCGTGGAACCGGGCTATCAAGTGCCCTTTGCCGAAGAAGTAAAGCGGGAGACCGGCATCTATACCGGTACGGTCGGACTGATTACGACTGCCCAGCAAGCAACGGATATATTGGAACGAGATGCAGCCGATCTGATATTGCTGGGTCGTGAATTCTTACGGTATCCGCATGTAGTGTATCATTGGGCCCAGGAATTGGGCGTACCGATTTCCTGGGCTCCACAATATGAGCGTGCGAAATTAAGCTGATCGCTTATTGCACATCCAATCCTTCCAAGACGGGGATCGGTTTTTTATCATCGCCAAGGGCTACGAACGTGAAGCGTCCCTGGATCGCCATTTGGCGACCATCCTCGTACATACTTTCCAAAAAGATCTCCACGAAGACCTTAAGACTCGTGCGTCCCACATTTTCTACGCGGGCAACGGCCTCTACGATACTGCCAGAGGGGATCGCTTTGTGGAAGTCTATCTTATCGGTGGAAACTGTCACCAAGGATTTGCGGCAAAATCGGGTGGCACACATAAAGGAAACCTCATCCATCATGGACATCGCCTTACCACCGAATAGGGTATCGTGGTGGTTGGTGAGGGAAGGAAACACCGTCATGGTAATGCGTGTTTCACTTTGTTCAATACGTTCTTGAAGTGTCATGTTAAAATTTGAAGGGGCAAAGTTAATCAACTTTTTCGCTTTCTACCACAACACCGATGCCTTTAAGCAGCATGGAGGCATTAAAAATCGTGCAGGCACCATCCTTCAATTTATAATCGAACAGCATTTCGGAACCCTTGACCTGAATATCAAAGTGATAGTTCTTCAATACCATCGGATATTCGTTCACCAGCTCGGAAAGCTGCAGATCATGAGTGGCCAGCATGCCTCGCCCATCCAAGGCAATCAATTTTTTGATAATGGCTTTGGATCCCAAATATTTATCCACGGAATTGGTTCCGCGCAGCATCTCATCGATCAGGAAGAAGCTGTCTTTTATATCGGAAACACGGTCCAATATAAATTTCATGCGATCCAACTCGGCCTTAAAGGTGGACGTGCTTTCGTTCAGGGAATCCTTGATCCGCATATAGGTCACCAACTGATAGATCGGCAATGCGAATTGTTTCGCACAGACCACAGCACCGGCATAGGCAAGCACGGCGTTGATCCCGACGGTACGTAGAAAGGTACTCTTACCTGCCATGTTGGAACCGGTGATCAATGCGATCCGGTGATCCTGAGCGCTGTAATCATTGCCAACAGATTTTCCTCCTGAAATTAAGGGGTGGTTGATATCCTGAGCCATAAGGGCATCCTTTTGGAAATCCGGCAACAGCACAGGTTGCGTCCAGTTGGGGTGGTTATACGCGAGAACAGCGAGGGAAACCAATGCCTCATATTTTGCAATGGCATCAAACCCCGAGATAATGGAATCCTCATAGTGATCCTTCCATTTGCTGATGGCCATCACCTGTTTGAAATCCCATAAAAATAGCATATTCAACAAGGCTCCAACGAGCATATTGTTTCGTACATCCAACTTGTCGATCAGTTTACCCAACTCATGGATGATATTCGATAATTTCTTATCCTGGCCCTGCACATGGATCTGCTGCTGCAACTCCTTATTCAGGGACGCTTGATATTGTTTTTCTTCCATCAATTTGATGGCATCGGCAAAGCCGATTAGCGAAATGCCAATCTTATCGATTTTATTGGAAAACTGGCTCACCCGCCCCGCTTGGCTCATCGTCCATAAGAGATGAACAATCCCCAATCCCAATAAATACCCCCCTAAATTCTGCACGAAGATGGAAAATAGTATGCCTGCCAAGAAAATAAAAGGAACCAGCGGGACATAGAATTTATAGAATGTGTTTCCAAATTGCAGGGATTGGTCGTGGAAATAGCTGTAGATATACGATCGAAGATTTACTTTAGACCCCAGGTTGAAGAGCATTTTTGTTTGGATCCCCTGCAGGTGTTCCGGGTCTTGCTTCAACTCCTCGACAGCCTCTTGGCGATCTAAAATGGTTTTTCGGTCTGCCGGTGCCATAAGCCAATTTGCCAATTCCTGAACGGCGTCACGAGTTGCACATCGGTTCAGTAGGGCAAACAATGAATTTGGCCCATAGATATCCAGATCGCCGCTATAGGGATGTTTTGGATCTTCGAATGCAGCGCCATCAGCATACATGTTCGGCTGACCGGCCTGCATGTTTAGCTCATTTTCATTGACCCGCAGGAATACCTTCGCTTCCTCCAGTTTCCGATCTACTTTTGCCTGCCTGAAAACCAGGTAGGCGAACAGCACGATGACCAACAACATCGCGCCCAAAACCAATAGGATATTATTCAGCGAGAACAGCTGCCAGATACCTATCCCTCCTACCAGGATCAACCCCAACCTATAGAAGGCGTTTTTATTGATCTGTTTTTCCAAGGATGTGATTTGGGCTTTCGTCCGGTCGACGTTCTGTTGGTAAAATTCGGTACTCATGGCACTAAGGTAAGGATTAGGCGCGGAATTTCCGGTCAGCAAGCGCAAAAGTATTCCCGCATCCGCAGACAAAAATCCATGAGCTATAGCCGACGCCAAAAGAAAAAAGCACCGCGTGGGCGATGCTTCTTCTGTATATCGATCGTTACTTTCTGATCTTTGAAATCTTGTAGGGCTTCCTTATGGCTTTATGTGCAGCCTCGCGTGCTATTTTCGCTTCCAGATCCGATACTTTCTCGGGTTTGTAGGTTGTCTTCCTCGGGTCGAGGTTGAACAATTTACCGTACCACGTCAGGGCGGCTGCGTATCGTCCGTAATCCAGGTTCAGGTGGTATCCATCTCGGGTCAACTTATCGCCTACCGAGCTTGTGCGGAAGTTTTGAATCGCCGTTCCCGAAGGTACGATAAAGGCATAATCGCCGATTTTCTCCAATTCTTTGCTCACATGCATGATGCTGTCATACATCGTCAGCTGGTCATTGTTATAGTTTTTGAAGCCTTCGTGCTTGGAATCCTGTTGGTAAGCCCATGTTTGGTGATACAGTAATTTAGTGGAGGAATGGACATGCGCAAATACATAGGTCCACAAGTCAGTCAGGGATTCATTGATGACATCAAGTTTTCCGGATAGCGGACTTGCCTGTTGCAAGCTGACATAATCCCAATTCTCATCGGCTAGGGCATCTTCCAGACTGGTACTATCTTTCGTAACCTTCTTTCCGTCCTCACCGATCTTACGGTAACTGTAAGCCTTCAGGTTGTTATGCGCATTGTTGAGGTGCAGCTCAAGCGGTGCTCCACCGATATATAGGTTTCCGATGACGATCTTTTTGCCTGCTGCAGTTGCCAACTCATGCAGGTAATTTTCTAGCGCATCTTCCGAAAAACTATTCCCGATAGCCAATACTTTCATAACGTCATCATCGGATGGGGACTTTTTCTCTTGGGCAAAAATAAACTGCAGTTGCAACAGGAGCACAACGAACAGCAGGGATAGCTTTTTCATATATCTCGAAATTTGAATGGACAAACTGTGGGATGGTAATCGGAAACCGCCAAATACTATTCGGGATCGGCATGAATGCCATGACAGCCATGCGCTTGCAATTCCGGAATAATTTATCGCCGCTACTTTGTACACCGTCCGCAACTATAAATGTACAAAAAAATAGCAGGAGGCTAATATTTATGCCGAAAATTAATAACAGTTCTGATGGTGAATGTTTTGCATTTTTACGTCGGGAATGTGATAAAATAAGGCTAATTTTGAAGAATATGGCGTATAAGTTTATTGACAATTACAGG
Organism: Sphingobacterium lactis; assembly: GCF_011046555.1. Classification (NCBI taxonomy): domain Bacteria; kingdom Pseudomonadati; phylum Bacteroidota; class Sphingobacteriia; order Sphingobacteriales; family Sphingobacteriaceae; genus Sphingobacterium; species Sphingobacterium lactis. The sequence goes on along the minus strand of NZ_CP049246.1, from coordinate 1,549,496 downwards.
GAGCAGGGCGCGCGGAAACAATTGGTGAGGCATCTGGAAAAACGAGGCATCGAAGATCAGCAGGTCTTACGGGCGATCGGAAAAGTGCCACGCCATTATTTCTTCGACGAGACGTTCTGGAACCAAGCTTATCGTGATATTGCTTTCCCAATCGGGGATGGACAGACCATTTCTCAACCTTACACCGTAGCCTACCAAAGTCAGCTGTTGCACATCCGTAAGGGTGATAAAGTGTTGGAAATCGGGACGGGCTCTGGCTACCAGACCTGCATCCTCCTGGAATTGGGGGCAAAGGTATACACCATTGAACGCCAGGAAAACCTGTTTAACAGAACTATCCAAGTATTACCATATATGGGGTACAAGCCGAATTTCTTTCTGGGTGATGGTTCCAAGGGCATTCCGGAACATGCACCTTATGACAAGATCATCGTGACTGCCGGAGCGCCGTTCGTGCCGGAAAAAATGTTGAAGCAACTCCGCTTGGGTGGTTTATTGGTGATTCCTGTAGGCGATGAGAAATTCCAGAAAATGGTCACCATTCTGCGGGTCGGTGAAAATGACTTCGAGCGCATTGAACTAGACACCTTCCGGTTCGTTCCACTGGTGGGCGATCAAGCCTGGTAAAAGATTCTCCCAAAGGGCGTAGCACCTACGCCCGACACAAATCCTTCCTTTCTTTTAAACTCCCCAAACTTTCCTGTTCATAATCAGGAATAATTATTTTCACAAAAAGAAAATTAATATATTTATAAAAACATATTATTCTTTCTTTATGGCAGCAAAAAATGTATCGAACATTGGTAAGGTTTCAGGACAGGCACATAAATCCGCCAATGTCACGAACAAGGGCGTTGTCCATTTCCAGAAAGATCAAGAGCAATTTTCCATGAAGCCAAATTCCGAGAACCCCAGTAACCAGCAGGTCAAGCTTAAACTTATGCAGCAGCACCTTTCATTCATCCAACCCTTTGTGAAACGCGGATTTAAATATTATTTCCCGAATTTCAATCCCCAGAATGCAGCGTTATCCTATAATCTGCAGCATGCTATCGATGAAAGCGAAACAGAACTGCAAATCCTCTGGGAAAAGTTCTCTTTCAGCCAAGGACCTGCCAATCCAATCGACAGCGCTGCATTACATATCAGTGCCGAGCAGCAGATTCTCTCCATCAGTTGGACACTCAATCCGCAATTGCAGATCAAGGAGAAAATGGCGGAATACAAGGCCATGGTTCTCTTGTTTCCGGACAAACCAACAAAGCATCCCATCATCGCAGAGATGTACGGCAATTCGCCCCTTAGTGCACAACAACTTATCCCCTTGGGGAAATCCCTTAAAAAGATCAAATACCATGTTTATATTGCCTTTGGCCCCATCAACGATTTGACACCTTGCACAAGCAGTAAATACCTCGGTAGCATCGATTGGAAAACGGAATAACCCATTCCACAAATAGCTAATCTTAACTAGATTATTCATCATTTTAAAATAATTGCAAATTTTGTTATTGCAATTCATGATTCTTTATCTATTTTTGGCTCAATTTTTAATTGTTCTAAATAAGAATAAGATGCATTACCTAAGCAAAAACGCAACATACAAAGTCGTAATTACCCTTTTATTTTTGATTCAAATTGCTTTTGCACAAGAATTTAACATCCAGGTTCAATCTCCAGATTTACGTCCGCAAGCGGATGTAAACATTCGGATCAACGGAAAATCCTTGGGCCGAACGGATAGCAATGGAGAATTTAGCTATAGCTTAAATGACTTCAAACAACCCATCCAATTGCAATTATCCTATACAGGTTTCGAACCGATTAAATACACCTTCCGGACCGATACACTCACATCCCCCCTTCAATTTGTTCTTCAAGAGAAAAATAACCTGGATGAGATTGTGGTTACGGCGGGGCGTAAACCGGAACACATTTCCACAGTGCCCTCTTCGATCACGATCCTGACCAGCAAGGAAATTGAAGCACAAAGTCAGATCAGCACCAATATTTCCAACATCCTTGGAAATACAGTCCCGGGATTGGGTGTAAGCAACAACAAGGCGACCAATACCGGGCAAACACTTCGTGGCCGTTCGGTCTTAGTATTGATCGATGGAATTCCACAATCTACCCCATTGATGAACGGGGCACGGGATATCCGCTCCATCGATCCAGCGGTGATCGAACGCGTGGAGGTCATTAAGGGCGCAACTTCGATTTATGGAAATGGATCTGCCGGAGGTATCATCAACTACATTACCAAGACGAATAAAGACAGTAACAAACCATTTTCGGGCAGCACCAACCTGAGCAGTACCTTAAATCCGTACCACAGCAGTGAAACATTTGGCTACCGTGTCGATCAATCCTTCTTTGGTCGCGCAAATAAATGGAACTATACCGTAAGCGGAACTGTGGATTATACAGGTCTACAGCGTGACGCCGACGGACTTCCATTGGGCCAAACCGATGGCTTGTCCAACTCTTACCAATACAATGCGTTTTTAAAAGTCGGTTATGAAATCGACACCACTTCCTCCATATCGTTGCTGTATAATTTCTTCAACAGCAGCCAGCATGCGAAGTACATCAGTAAAGTCGGCAAATACGGTTCGGAAGCTACGATCGGTATAGCGGGTGAAGACCCAGGAAAGCCTACCGGTACACCGTATAACCACAATGCCATGCTTACCTACAGCAAGAACAACCTGATCGGAAAAACCTCCCTGCAAGCATCGCTGTACTACAACACCTTCCGGTCCATGAACCGCTATATAGAAAAGGGCACTGCATGGTACGGTCCGGGACAGACCCAGATCAATTCGGAGAAAAAAGGACTTCGCCTGAACCTGAATACGCCATTTCGATTGCTGAATTCCCAAGCGGATGTAACTTATGGCTTGGACTTACTCAACGATATTACAGACCAGAACCTGACCGATGGCCGGATCTATATTCCTGACATGAATATGGTTAATTTTGCACCCTATGCACAATTGCGTGTTGACTTCTTTGAGAACCTGATCTTTAAAGGGGGTGTTCGGTATGAAAATGCAACCGTGAAGATCAAGGATTTCCATACCATTGCCTCAGGTCCGAACAACGAGGGCAGCATCGCGGTTACAGGGGGAGAAATACCTTATAAAGGCGCAACATTCAATGCCGGACTTCGCTACAATAAATTTGATTTCTTCAATCCTTTTGTAAGCTTTTCACAGGGATTTGCCATCAATGAGTTGGGCCGAATCGTACGCCGCGCTACAGACAACGATTTGGACAGCATCAAAACCGATCCGGTTATCACCAATAACTATGAAATCGGGTTCAGCAGCAATTACAGCATCTTCAATTTCTCGGCCGCCTATTACTACAGTACCTCGAAATTGGGGGTGGAATTGGTCGATGTAAATGGCTATCTGGTTGCTCAGCGATTACCAGAAAAGGTGCAGGGTGTAGAATTTGCCCTGAACGCGAGACTATCCGATACCTGGACCCTTGGTGGGACCTATACCCATGTGGAAGGTAAAGCGGAAGATTCCGAAAATGAAGACCACTACCTCAATGGTACGCGCATAACACCGGATAAAGCCACAGCATATGTCTATTATAGTCCCATTCCTGCTTTGAACCTCCAACTCCACTATATCCTTACCGGATCAAGGGATCGTTTCGAACCGAATGACAAAGGGGTGTACAAGAACAGTGAAGGTCGTGTCAAGTCCATCGACCTGTTCAACCTGACAGGTAGCTACCGGATCAACCGTAATTGGGCTGTCGGATTGGGTATTGAAAATCTTTTGAATAAAGACTATTTCCCTGTTGTCAGCCAATACCGCGCCGTGGATGCGGAATATGTAAAGGGAACTGGCACTACAGCATCACTGAATATCAATTACAGATTCTAAGATGATAAAACGGGGTATCCTATGGTTGCACAAGTGGCTCGGGCTAACAACGGGAATTGTCGTTGTCATCCTTGGTCTTACGGGTTGTATCTACACCTTTGTGGATGAACTCAAACTCCTATGCTACCCCGAAAAATACTTCCTTGAGGATACCTATACCGGTGATGCACTTCCGCTCAGTACGCTGCGTGCATCTGCCGAGAAACATCTTCAAGCAAATGAACAGGTTTCGCGTGTCGACCTCTACCCGGCAAAGAACCGATCCTGGATATTTCGTATACAGGATGTGGATAACACTGCTTTTGGGTATTGGAACCAGTTTAAAACCTATAAACGGATTTTCATGAATCCCTATACCGGTCAACTCGTTGCCATTGAAAATTCAAAAACTGAGTTTTTCCAGATCACCCTGCAACTGCACATGAACCTCCTATTGGGCAAAAAAGTCGGCACATGGGTTGTCGGGGTGTCCACCATCATTTTTGTGGTTACCCTAATTTCCGGAATGGTCCTGTGGTGGCCGAAACGCTGGCGGGGCAAGGCATTGAAACGCAGTGTGTGGATCGACTGGAAAGCCAAGTGGAAAAGACTGAATTACGACCTTCACAATGTCATGGGATTTTACTCCTTCCTATTGGCGTTGGTCATTGCTATTACGGGGCTGGTCTTTACGTATCCATCTTTCAAGACGGGATATATCCAATTTTTCAATGCCCTGGACAGCCAACAGAAAGTGGATGCTCCGCCACCGGTTACATCCATTCCCATGCATTTTCAAAATGGCGAACAACTGGACAATGCCCTACATTTCCTCCTAAAGAAATACCCTCAATCGGGAATGATGTCCATCCGCAGCAGCAAACCAGAAAATGAGACTTTTGATGTCCAGATTCGGATGCAGGAAATGAAAACGGGAGATTTCAAATGGTATTACTTCAGCAAAGCGGAGAATAAAGTCGACCGGGTCAATGCGCCTGCCACACTTCAGTTGGGCGATCGGATCGGAACCTTGAATTACGACCTCCATACCGGTAATATCGGCGGTCTGCCTACGAAAATACTGGCTTTTATCATTTCTCTTTTCTGTGCTGTCTTACCCGTAACAGGGTTTATCCTGTGGCGCCACAAGGTGCAGGCACAGGCACGAAAGACAAAAAAGAAAAAGAAGGTTCTTCAAACCAACGCTTAATACGGATCGACATCTATCTGCACGCGTACCCCTTTATTCTTCTTATCGAGTTCAAAATGCAGGAGAGCCTGTTTGATCAGCTCCTTCACTTTCACAATGGAAATCTGTTGCCGTTCAATCTTGAGGGTAATGGTCTGGATGTAGTTATTCCGAACACGGGCCACCAGTGGAGGTTCTGGTCCGAGGACCCTTGCACCCAATTGCTGGCGTAAAAGCGATGCCAGGTTTTTGGCAGCGTGGTTCACCAGATCTTGGTCCGTATGTTTTACATCCAATTTGATGAGCCTATAGAAAGGTGGATATTGGTAGTTCTTTCGTTCCGTGACCTCCGTCATGAACATATCCAGGTAATTGTGATTGGTCACCTGTTCCAAAATCCGATGGTTCGGCGTGTTGGTCTGGATGATCACCTTTCCTGGAGTCTGCCTTCGACCGGCACGACCCGAAACCTGAGAAAATAGTGAAAAGGCACGCTCATATGCTCGAAAATCAGGGAAGTTGATCATGGAATCGGCGTTGATAATACCGATCAATGTTACATTCCCAAAATCAAGGCCTTTGGTAATCATCTGCGTACCGATCAGCACATCGTATTCCTGATTATCAAATGCGGAGATGACCTTGTCGAAACCATACTTCCCTTTGGTGGAGTCAAGGTCCAACCGACCAATGCGTAGATTCGGGAGCTGCAGTTCCAGCTCCTCTTCCACCCTTTCGGTACCGAAGCCCTTACTTTGCATATTGGGCAAACCGCAAGCTGGGCAGGTCTGGACCAGTTCTTCGGAGAAACCACAGTAATGGCAATGCATCAGGTTACTCGATTTGTGGAAGGTTAAACTGACATCACAATTGATGCATTTGGCGACATACCCACAGGTTCCACACTGGAGAAATGGGGTGTGTCCGCGCCGATTCTGGAAGAGGATCACCTGTTCCTTACGCTTTACAGCCTCATCAATTTCGCGCAACAGATCCGCACTGAAGTAGGAAAACATCTCTTCCTTCCGGGAGGCTGCTGTAATATCGATAATCTGAATCTCGGGCATCTTAGCTTCTCCATAACGCTCCAACAGCTCGATCAATCCATACTTACCTGCCTTGGCGTTATAATAGCTTTCCACCGATGGTGTCGCTGATCCCAACAATACCTTTGCTTGGTGTTGATGCGCCAGGTAGATGGCGGTATCGCGGGCATGGTAGCGCGGTGCCGGATCGTATTGTTTGTAGGAATTCTCGTGCTCTTCATCTACAATGATCAGCCCCAAGTTGTGGAACGGCAGGAAAACAGACGATCGTGCGCCCACAACGACCTTAAATTCGGAGTTGTTAACCTTATGCCATACTTCTGCGCGTTCATTATCATTGAACTTGGAATGGTACACCCCTAACTTATCACCGAAATGCAACTTCAACCGTTCAGTAATCTGTGCGGTCAGCGCAATTTCAGGCAACAGGTATAGGGCCGTCTTGCCTTGGGCAAGTGTTTCCTCAATGAGTCGGATATACAATTGCGTCTTCCCTGAGGCGGTTACCCCATGCAGCAGATTGACATCCTTTTCCTTAAATTCAAGTTTTATTTTATCGTAAGCAGTCTGTTGAGCCTCGCTGAACGTAAAGTCTGGAGATAATAAAATATCCGTTCCTTCGAATCGACTGACAACTTTTTCTTCGACAGTCAGTACGCCTTTATCGATCAAACCGGTAATTGCTCCAGCACCACACCCCGACGCTTCCATTACATCCTGCCGGGAGATATCATTCTTTGTTTTCAGCAACTGTAGAAAAGCAATAATAGCATCCTGTTGCTTTGGCGCCCGATTTAGGCTATCCAATAGTTCGCGGCGACCATCGGCATCGTTAAATTCCGAAGCCAGCCGCAAGTAAGCTTTTGTTTTCGGTTTATAACGTTCCTTAATCTCCTCAGAGATGAGGATATAGCCATGTTCAAACAAACTACGCAGCAGTGGAAAGACAGTTTTCTGTCCCAATATCTTGATCACATCGTTTACCGATAGTTCGCCAGCGATATCCAACGCTTCCAGAATCATATACCCTTTATCGGATACTGCTGAACGGTCCAGATTGGGATCATCGGAAGCTACGATTTTGGTTTCGGAAGCCATTTTCAGCGCAGCCGGCAAAGCGGCCTGCATCACATCCCCCACATAGCACATGTAGTATTCCGCGATCCAATCCCACAGCTCCAATTGTCGCTCATGCAGGATGGGCTTTTGATCTGCGACATCCAGGATATATTTAGCTTCGTACTGCTGCGGCGCCTCCGTCGTAATGGTGCGCACAATACCTGAATAGATCTTGTTGCGACCAAATTGAACAATAACGCGCACACCAATTTGCACCTTATCATTCAATTCCTGTGGAACCCGGTAGGTGTACGTCTTGGCAATCGCCAAAGGCAACACCACCTCCACAAATAAAGTTTTACGATTCCCTGAGGACAGATCCAGTTGAGACATAAACAAAAATAACATTTTTCTCGGGTTTAAACCCCATCTGGCAGTGCGATAACAAGCGACTCGCCTATTTCACATATAAAAACAGCTCCTTCGCCGACGATCATAAAAAAAGCGACCCTAGGGTCGCCTCAATATCTCGTTTTTCACATCGTTATGTACACGTCTCTCGTGCTATGCCCTGTTCTTCATTGCGGCAACAAAAAGTGCGATCCACCCGACCATAAAACATAGTCCGCCCAATGGAGTTACCGGACCGATGATGGAAATATTTTCGATGCCCAATAGATTTCTTGTGCTCAATAGGTAAAGTGAACCCGAAAACAAGAATATACCCAGGGTGAACATGATGTAGGAAACCTTAATCGATTGGCTTTTTGCTCTAGAGAATGTCGATAAGAACAATAAGGCTAGGGTGTGGTAGAAATGGTACTGATTTGCTGTCCCCCACGTTTCCAATTGTTTATCGGAAATCTTACCTTCCAAACCATGTGCGCCGAAAGCGCCAAGAATTACAGCTAACAGCCCAAAAAAAGCAGCAGTCAGGATAATTTGTTTGTTCATAAATTGAAGCTAAAATAATCGCTTATGATTTTTCGTTTATAAATGTATAAAATAAATCATAAAACCACTCCTAATTTTGCATTTTTGTCTATATTGAAATTGAAAACAAATAAAAGGAAGTCTTTTCGTCCATGAGAAATACAATTATTGTTTCCGTTCTCCTCTTCATAGCCGTGGTCGTTGCTTCGGTGTTCTATTTCGGAGATCTGAATAAAGAGAAGAAAGAAGCCGTACGACCCATCCAACATTTACCTGCAGATACGTATTTGATCACATCCTTTGTGAATGATGCATCCACAGATAAAACGTTCATGGACTTTGAAATCTTCGAAGCCATGCTCGGGAAGCAACAGATGGACCAATTGAATCACCTCAAGAATCATGTATTGCGCAGTCAAAACCTGGATGAATACATTAATGGAACGGATGTTTTCATTTCCCTCCATCCAGGGAAGGAATCCGTGAGTACCTTGTTCAGTGTACCAAGCCAAACCAAACTCAAACAGGCGGAGGTTGACCAGGGCATGCTGACGATCAGTTCCAAGTATAAAGTCACTACGCAGGATACAGCAGGAATCCGCATCTATCAGTTTCTTAAAACGGAAAAAGATACCGTTGAACGAGACCATAAATTGACCGATTCCATCTTCTATGTTTCTTACCTGGAGAACATCTTCTTTGCCAGCTTTGACAAAGAACTGTTGTTCAAGATCAATGATAGGAAGACCCCGAAATTAAATGAGGAACAATTGACGTTCTTCAATGAGCACAACAACAGAAATGCCCCTTTCACCGTCTATTTGCCACAACAAAATATGCCCGCTTTCGTAGCAGCATTCAAGAAAAATAGAGCGGGTGATTTCCTTCGGCAGTTCATCAATCTAAAAGGACAAACCGTCTGGAACATCAACTATAAGAATGATGCCCTGATGCTGACCGGGGAAAGTGAATTGGTCGATACCGAAAAGGAATATATAGCGCTTTTTGCCAACCAACAGAAATCAACCCAACGGTTGTACAACTATTTCCCATCCAACAGCATGATTTTCATTGAATATTCCTTCAGTGATGCTTCGACTTGGTTTTCGGACCTCAGTCGCTGGCAATCCACGCAGGACAACTTCAAGCAATTGCAGGGACAGGAAACACAGTTGAAAAAAGAAAAAGAAGGCATGCTGGATGCTTTCCGGAACAACCTGGCCGGTAATTTTGCCGTCGTGGAGCAGACCAATTCGGACTATCTGGGATTTGTGAGCCTTAAGGACACTACAGTATTGGACTCCACGCTCAGTGACTTTGCGGAGAGCGTTGGTGACAGCATCTACCGATTCCGCTATGCGAATATGCCATACCGTTTTTTTGGGGATGGCCTGAAAGCTTTTTCCAGACCTTATTTCATCTTGATCGATGACCTATTGGTTATGGCGAACCATCAGAGTACCCTCACAGAATACCGCCGCAAGTGGAACCGACGGGATCTCTTGGTCGGTGAATTGGGATTCAAGAATTATGAACAGATTCAGGGAAATGAAGCCAATGTGACGTTCTTCCTGAACTCCGGCAATGCGAAGAATTTCCTTCAGAATGTGCTGAATGATAAATACAGCAGGAACTTCCGCAACGATGAAGAATATGGCTACCAAGAATTTTACTCGTGGTCGCTGCAGCTGTCCGGAAATGGCGGCAATTTCCTGAGCCGATTCTACGCCATCTACAAGAGCAAGAATCGCCTGGGCGAAAATGCGGAATGGGAATATAAATTGGGCAGCCGCCTGATCAATGGCCCGTATGTCTTCGAATATGCGGACACGTCACAGATGATCATCGCACAGGAGCAGGACCATACCCTACATGCCATTCACCCATCGGGAACCAAACAATGGTCTACCCTAGTTGCGGGAAGATTAGTAGGCGGCATCCAACAATTGAAGGACCGCAGCCTCTTGGCCGTAACGGATCGCAGAAGACTATACCGGATGGATACCGAAGGCAAGAACCTCAGTGGTTTCTCCACGAGCTTACCAGCTGAGCCAACCGGAAAACCCATCGTGGTGGATTGGGATGGTCAGGAACGTATAATTATCCCTGCTTCCTCCCGCCTTTTAGCATACGACATGGATGGCGGACCGATTACAGGCTGGGACAATGTACAGGTGGAAGGGGAAATCCTCGGTTTGCCGCAATTGTTGGACAATCAGATCGTGGTGCAGACCAGCTACGGGCGCATCTACTTTTTTGATGCTTCCGGAAATGAAGCCAAGCAGATCGATCTGGAAGGCGACGTGAATTTCGTGAGCCCATTGGCTGTATTGAACAGGGACAACCGTTACATATTCTATGCCGTTGATGATGCTGGCCAGGTGCATGAAATCCAAGGTGATGGCACGACGAAGGTTGTCACGGAAGGTACTTGGCGCTCCGGATTCAAGGTATATGTAGAAAACATACAAGGCAATTCCACACCGGAAATGCTGATTACAGATGGCAATGTTTTGCAGGTGTATGAATTGGCGGACCCGTTGCGTCCTGTTTTTGACTATACATTCTCACAGAATATTGCCGACGAGCCCTTGTTCTTCCCTGCTCCAGGGGGTATGAAACAGCTGGGGATTGCCGTTCAGGGAAATAACCTGATTTATGTCTTCAATTCGGATGGTGGCGTGCTGGAAGGATTCCCATTGGAAGCGCAGCCCCTATTTTACTATGGTAAAATCAATTACAATACAGGCAATTACTTGATCAGTACGAAGCGCGATTTCAAACTTTATGCCTACAGGCATTAAGCTGTTCGTAATCAAGCTTTTCAGGACATCGCTTAATTTGCAAGCGGTACAACTTTAGCCGTTAATTTTTTTTATTTGCAGATTTTTTTTCAGTAGGTTTGCAATCACAAAATACGTATGTTACAAGGAGAAGAATTTTTAACAGAACTAGCTAAACCTAAGAAGATTATCATCACAACCCATCATAAACCGGATGGCGATGCGTTAGGCTCGTCATTGGGTCTATACCATTGGTTGAAAAAGAAGGGACATGACGTGCATGTTGTGCTTTCTTCGGATTTCCCTGCCTTCTTGGAGTGGATGCCCGGTTTTGAGACCTTGATCTATTATCCGGAACAGCCAGATCGTGCACAACAACTGTTCGATGAGGCAGCGATTATTTTCTGTTTGGATTACAGTGCACTTTCCCGTACCAATATCCTGGAACCGGTTATCCGCGCAGCCAAAGGGCAGAAATGGATGATCGACCATCACCTGGATCCCGAAGATTTCGCACAGGTGTCCTATTGGGATTCCAATGCTGCAGCAACTGCTCAGCTGGTGTATACTTTTATTGCCGACGTCTATAACGACAAGGAAGGTATTGATGATGTAATTGCCAGTTGCCTATATACCGGTATTATGACGGATACTGGATCGTTCCGCTTCAAGTCAACCACCTCTGCCGTTCACCATATCATTGCCAACCTGATTGATGCAGGCGCACGAAACTGGGAGATCCATGAGAACATCTACAACAGCTCTACGGAGAACCGATTAAAATTCTTGGGCTATTGCCTACTGAATTGCCTGGAAGTGATTCCGGAATACCATACAGCACTTTTTGCTTTGACCCGCGAGGATCTGCAGAAGTTCAATGTGACCACTGGTGATACCGAAGGGTTGGTGAACTACGCCCTATCGATCAAAGGCATTCGATTGGCAGGACTATTTGTTGATAGAACTGAATTAATTAAATTATCTTTGCGTTCCATTGGCGATATCCCTTGCAATGAAATCTGCAAGAAACATTTCAATGGCGGTGGCCATTTGAATGCTGCCGGTGGAAATTCAACGGAAGATCTACAGACTGTCGTGAACCGTTTCAAATCGGTATTACCGGAATATAAAGAGTATTTAACATAAGCATATAATAAGCGTTATAAATAGAAAAATGAAAAAATCAATTTTAGTATTAACAGCAGTAGCAGGTCTAGCGCTTGCATCTTGCCAGAATTTCAAAAAAGGCGAAGGTGGCCTAGAATACAAGTTCTTCGAGGACAAAGCCAGCGAAAAAGCAGTAGGTGGTGACGTTCTTGCCATGGACATCGTTGTTAAAACAGACCGTGACTCCCTTTTGGCTAGCACATATGACCTTGGATTACCGCAGATTGCACCTATCGTTCCAGATTCCTTAATGCAAGGTGGTTACCCAGGTGACAATAACACAATCCTAAAAATGTTAGGTGAAGGTGATAGCGCCGTATTTAAATTGGATTTAGATACCATGGCTGCTAGAACTGGACAACCTAAACCAGAATTCGCAGACAAGTACATCCAATTCACGATTAAAGTCAAAAAACACTTTAAGAAAGGTAACTTAACTGATTCAGCACTTTTTGACCAAGTAAACAAATACTACATGGGCGAAATGGAAGGCTTGAAGAAAGCAGAAGAGAGCAAAATCGCTGGATTCGTTGAAAAAAACAAATTGCAACCAAAGAAAACTGCTTCAGGTTTACAGTACGTAATCAAAGAAGAAGGTAAAGGTGCTAATCCTGTAGTTGGTGATACCGTAGTATTGAACTATACCGGTAAATTAACGAATGGAAAAGTTTTCGATACCAGCAATTTGGATATCGCGAAGAAAGAAAACAGCTTCCACCCGATGAAACAATATGAGCCATTGCGCGTTCGTATCGGACACACACCAGTGATTCAAGGATGGACTGAAGGTCTTCAATTATTGAAAAAAGGATCAAAAGCTACTTTCATCATTCCTTCAGCTTTAGGTTATGGTGAGCGTCAGCAAAGCAACTTGATTCCACCGTATGCACCATTGGTGTTTGATGTGGAAATCACGGACATCATTGCAGGCCCTAAAGGTGATACACCACAGGTAACTCCACCGACTGGAGCACCTACTCAAATTCCTGTTAACTAAACAGGTGATAAATTACAATATTCTTAAAAAAACGCAGTTTTCATTATGATAACTGCGTTTTTTTATTCATTTCAAACAGGTTAACTAACAATATGTTAACTTTGGCACCATGGCAGCGCAAATTGACCTAAAGAATCAGACCTTAACGGATACACATACCCATATTTACTACCATGCAGGCACCCCTAAATTGGCGGAGCAGATGCAGCGTTGTTTTGATCAGGGTATTACCCGTCTATTCCTTCCGAATGTCGATATCGACTCGATGGAAAAGGTCTTCGAAACGGTCGATGCCTACCCATCGAATTGTTTCCCCATGTTGGGGTTGCACCCATGCGACGTAAAGGAAAATTTCCAGGAGGTATTGGCTACCATCCGTCAGCGCATCGATACGGCCAAGATCTATGCGATCGGTGAGATCGGCATTGACCTCTATTGGGACAAGTCCACACTAGCCTGGCAACAGGAAGCCTTCCGCCAGCAGATCCGCTGGGCGAAAGAAATGGGCTTACCGATTTCCATCCATTGCCGAGAGGCTTTCGATGAGGTATTCGAGGTCTTGGAGTCCGAAAAGGACGAACGGCTATTCGGGATCTTCCATTGCTTCACGGGCAATCTGGAGCAAGCCCATCGCGCGATTAACCTCGGTTTCATGCTCGGAATCGGTGGCGTCCTGACCTTTAAGAAGGCCGGACTGGATGCCGTTGTAAAGGAGATCGATCTCAAGCACATTGTACTGGAAACAGATGCACCCTACCTCGCTCCCGTGCCTTTCCGTGGTAAAGAAAATGAAAGCAGCTACCTGTACTATGTAGCCGAAAAATTAGCAGACATCCATGAGATGGCAATCGATAAGATTGCTGAAATAACAACAAATAACTCCAAACTAATCTTTAAAATTTAATCGATGCACAATATATTCATCATTTACACCGGTGGAACAATTGGTATGGTACAAGATGAAGAAACAGGTACCTTTATTCCATTTGATTTTGAATTAATTGAAAAGAATTTACCCGACCTCAGTCGCTTGAACTATGAACTGACGGTCCATTCTTTTGATCCCATCATCGATTCTTCCAACATGCGCCCAAGCATCTGGTTGGAAATGGCAAAGATTATCCGCGACAATTACACGAAGTATGATGGTTTTGTGGTCTTACACGGTTCCGATACCATGGCGTTTTCCGCATCCATGCTGAGCTTCCTCTTGGAAGGCTTGCAGAAACCGGTAATTTTCTCCGGATCACAGCTCCCGATCGGCGAAATCCGCACCGATGCACGTGAGAACCTGATGACCGCCCTGGAAATCGCATCCGCCAAGAAAGATGGACGTTCCATTATTCAAGAAGTCTGCATTCTGTTCGACAACAAGCTCTTCCGTGGAAACCGCTCCTTCAAATACAATTCGGATAAATTCGAGGCTTTCCGCTCTCCGAATTACCCTGTTCTTGCTGAGGCGGGCATCCATATCCGCTACAACGAGGAAGTCCTCTTAAATAATGACGACAAGGAATTCATCTGTCATTACGATATCGACAACCAAGTTGGGGTTTTGAAGTTATTCCCGGGCATCAGTACGGAAACTATTGAAGCTGTATTGAACTCCAATGTACGCAGTATCGTTATGGAAACTTTCGGTAGCGGCAATACCATGACGGATAAGTGGTTCTTGGATCTTCTGGAAGGTGCTATTAAATCCGGAAAGAACATCCTGGACATTTCCCAGTGCAAGGTTGGTTCGGTAGAACTGGGGCGTTACGAGACCTCTCAGGGCCTTCAGACCATTGGTGTACTCAATGGGTATGACATGACATTTGAGACCGCTGTAACCAAGCTCATGTACCTTCAGGGGGAATTATCCAGCCAAGAAGAAGTAGCACATTGGGTACAGCAGCCTATTCGCGGGGAATTGACTAAGAATGATTAGTCAAGACCTCAGCGACAACAAAGGTACTTCCACCGATAAAGATCAAATCACCTTCCTTATACGCTTTTAATGCCTCTTGGTAAGCATCTTCCACGCTAGGGTATGGATTGCCCTGCAAATCGAAGGATGCTGCCTGCTCGGTTAGTTCCGCGGCACTCATCGCTCTTGGCATGTCAGGTGCTCCAAAGTAATAATGCGCATGCTTAGGCAGTTGTGGAAGGATATGTGCCAGGTCTTTATCCTTCATTGCGCCCATGACGATGTGCAAGTGATGAAAATTAAGGGTGGTCAGGTTTCGTACCACGGCTTTAATGCCGTCCTCATTATGTCCGGTATCACAGATCACCCAAGGATCGGTGCTCAGGGTTTCCCAACGCCCACGCAAACCGGTTGCCTGTTGCACATGGGACAGACCATAGCGTACCTGTTCTTCCGTCAGGGTATACCCCATTTCACGAAGGCTATCCACTACGCAGAGCACCCCAATAATATTTTTCCGTTGGTAAGATCCGGCCAGGTCCAGGTGCCATACATGGCATTCCTTAGTCTTGACATCCTCAACCGCGACATCCATCCCCGTCAGTTTCCTTTCGGATTGACGAACGGTATATACATCCTCCGCAAAAGTTAGCGGACTATCACCTGCTGCCGCTTTGTCCACAAAAACAGAGACGATCTCTTCCTGTTTCTCCGACACAATTACCGGAACGCCAGGCTTGATAATGCCGGCCTTTTCCCCAGCGATCTCCTGAATGGTATCACCAAGGATATTCATATGGTCCATGCCGATATTGGTGATGAGGCATAATTCCGGTAGGATGATGTTTGTGCTATCGAGCCTTCCACCCAAACCGACCTCGATCACAGCGATGTCCACCTGCTCTTCTGCAAAGAAAGCAAATGCCATCGCAACGGTGACTTCAAAAAACGAAGGTTTGATGTCCTCGATGAATTCCCGGTTGGCATTGACGAAATCCACTACCCATTGCTGGGGAATCATCTGCCCATCGATGCGGATGCGCTCTCTGAAGTCCACCAAATGAGGCGAGGTATATAATCCTGTCTTCAGGCCTGCTGCTGCCAAAATGGAGGCGGTCATGTGTGAGGATGATCCCTTGCCGTTGGTACCGGCGATATGTATGGATTTGAATTTGTGCTGGGGGTTGCCGAAGTGCTGGCAAAACAATAGGGTCTTATCGACGTCGGGGTTGATGGCTGAGGCACCATCACGTGTAAACATAGGTAATCGAGCAAAAAGATACTCGATTACCTCTGTAAATGTTTTCATATATGCAGTATTATCGTACTCTAAATCTGAAAGTAATCAGACCGGTTTGGGTCTGTGGAGCATTAGGGAGCTCGTTCAGGCGTGCATTTTCCACCGCACGGATACATTTCTCGATCAAACGGTAATCCGCGATCGTGGTTCCTTTGGCCTGTCTTGCACGGACGATTTTACCACTTTTGTCCACGGTAAATTCAATCTTGACAATTCCGGTCTGTTGGCCGTTATCATCAATCTTTGGTGGGACGGTAAAGCGTCTATTCTCCAGGGAAAGCATGGCATTTCCGAATCCGGAACCACCTTCACCATAGTTGCTGGCCAATGGGTCACCCAGTTTGGAGCCTTGGTTTCCGGCTGTGGACCCTGTACCATCACCTGTTCCCTGTGCATTGTTCTTTTTCCCTTTGTACAGGGCATTTGGATTTACTGCCGGTGTAGCGTTCTTTTTCTCCGCTGTGGTCTGTTCAGCGACCGCCTTTACAGGTTTCTCCGCTTTGGCAACAACGGGTGCCTCTTCCACATCCTGCGTGGCGACAGCCTTATCGGCTACCTGCTGGGATGGTGTAGGGATCGGTGTTGAATTCGGATCGATCTTATCGGGCCGTACATTATTCGCATTCTCATCCATGGAAGGTTCATCCACGCTCATATAGTCATCACCCATACCTTCTGGGGATGTACCATAGTTCACGATGATACCACCCATACCGTATTCTGGAATGTCTTGACCAAAGACAATGAAGAATCCGATAGCTGCCAAGGCAGCCATCACCAATGAGGATATCCCAAATGCCTTCGGCAGGTTATTTTCTTCGCGATATTGATTGTAATACATGTCCTTATCTCTTCTTTGTTACGACCATTCAAATCCCAAAACGTTTAATGGCAGTGCCATTAATCTTTCTTGGGTTCGGTAGCCAATACCAATTTAACCTTCAACCTGTTCGCAACATCCATGACCGAAATCACGTTCTGGATCGGCACGGTGCTATCCGCGTACAACATAATGGTCAGCTCCTCACCTGTTGCCTGGTTGGATTGGATATAAGATTCCAATTGCTCCAAAGGGACAGGTTGCTTATCCACATGGTAGACCAGATCACTGGTTATGGAAATGGTCATGGTTTTTTTCGCTACCGATTGCTCCCCAGCGCTGGACTTAGGCAACAGCAATTTCACCACCTGAGGGTTGGAGACTGCGGAAGCCAATAGGAAGAACAACATCAAGAAGAACATGATATCGTTCAGCGCCGCGGTGTGCACTTCTGCAGCAGGTTTATTTCTTCTATTTCGTAAATTCATTTTAGCTCGTTTACTGTAATCGGTTACCCGGATTACATGCTTGGTTCATCCAATAAATCAATAAATTCAATAGCATCCGTTTCGATGCGCAAGATCAAGCGCTCAACCATCATGTTCAGGATATGATAACCGATGTAGGCTAAGATACCAATGGTCAGACCCGATGCCGAAGCGATCATCTTCACGTAAAGACCTCCGGATACCGAACCGATATCGATACCACCGGCCATCTCCACATCACGGAAGATCTGGATAACCCCGAAAATCGTACCTACGAAACCAAGCATCGGCGCGATACCGGCAATGATACCCAAGATATTGATGTTTTTCTCCAAGCGGGAAACTTCCAACTTACCTTGGTTCTCGATCGCACCTTCGATATCTTTGATCGGACGACCAACGCGTGTCAATCCTTTTTGCAACATTCTGGAAAGTGCTGAGTTATTGGAACGACAAGCGGCCATCGCTGCATCGATCTTACCCGATAATACATTGCTCTTTACCTGTGCCAGTAATCCACCTTCGGAACGGCTTGCCTTACGGATCGTGATGTAACGTTCAAAGAATATAACCAATCCCAAGAAGAATAACAAGAGGATTGGAATCATAATCCATCCACCCTTCATTAATAACTCTAAAAGATTAAGATCATCCGTTGTAGCTAAAGCTACCGGTTGCTGTTGTTGCATTTGGTTCAATGTGTCAACGATCGCTGGGTTTTGTACTAATGACATAGTTTAAAAGAATATTTTACTGTTTTGATTGATTACTATTTAATTTTTTGATGCCAAGCATCGGATACATAGTGCTTGCGCACATATTTTAATGCAGAATCTGCCTGTAATTTTGTTTCGTAGGAATCCCAGATTACTTTTTTCTTGTTATGCGCCAGATTGCTCGGAATCACCCGTACGGATTCAACGCCTGCCTTGTTAAAAGATTCGGCTTGTTCGTACGCCTGAGCCAGGGTACTGTGCGTACCGATAACAATCTGATAGGTGTGATTTGCCGGAATAAGTGGATTGTACACTTTCTTACCCGTTGTGTCTGCCGCCAGGGAATCTGCCAGAACCGCTTTACTGCTATCCAAAGTGGATGCCTGAGCGATGCTATCGGTAGTTCCTGAAGTTGAATCCGATCCAGCGGCCGTTGTTGCCTCCGGTGCCGCGGATGAAGACCAATTGAAGTAAACCAATGCCCCAATGATCAAGAGGGCCAGCAGACCGACCCATATGTACCAGGAAGATTTACCCGCAGGTCTACTGTATTCTTCTTCATATACCGGTTCATTAACGGGAGCTTCCACCACTTCCTCGGCAATCGGCGTTTCTACGACCTCTTCCACTTCTGGTGCTGGAGCTGGAACCGGTTCTACGGTTTCTTCGACCACAGGGGTCTCTTCCTCCCGCTCAGCAATTGTCCGTTCGATGGGTTGCAATTGAAATCCACTCAGGTCTTCGGCTTTGAAAACCAAGGATGACCCGTGCTTGATCAGTTGTCCGACATGATTCAGCTGCACCTGACCATTGTCCCGGATGTTCGCCAACAAAGTGACAACAGCCTCTTCCACTTCGGCTTCAGCGGCCTGCTTGGAAAGCTGCTTGGCCTGCTGCAGATAGTCCACGAAATCTACACCTGAGGTGGATTTCGCATCAAACTCCAGGTAAGTGACCGGTGGCAGATATACAGCCCGTTTCTCATCGTAAACTGAAGGTGTATGAATGCGCTTGAATACCCCCAAACCCTTCACATAAACCTCGTTACGGCGCTTTAATAACTGATGAATATATCTACCTAAATCCATTTATCCTGTTCCTGCTGCAAAGTTATAGTTTGTTCGATTAAAAAGAAAAATTTACACCACCTAAAATATTAAATCCTAGTTTCGGATAATACAGGTAGCGAGAATATTCCGTATTTAACATGTTGTTCGCTTTCACAAAGATCCCTAATTGCTTGGTGGCCTTGTATTCTGCACCAGCACTCAAATCAAAGAACGACGCAACTGTCGCTTTCTTATAATCCGTAGGTACTGTGGTTGCATCCAAATAGGTGTATTCCTTCGCGTAGGAATTCCCATGGAATAGGGCCTCAGCATCGATAAATAATTTCTCTGAAATATTGAATCGCGCATTTGCTGCCAATCTCATCTTTGGCATGTGCCAAGCTTCCTCCTGATTGACCATGGTGTATTGGTCAATGTTCAAGCGACCACCTAAGTTCACTAGGGCCGATAGGCGTACATTGATCTCCCCTTCGATACCGACATGTTTCACCGCGTCATCGCCGTTTCCGTCATAGACCAGGTCAAAATTGAATGGCGTCGTGGCATTGTTCACGAACATGGCCAAGCCCTCTACCTTCCGGTAGAAACCTTTTACCTTATAGCCAAAGGTTGCTCCTGCATTCCCTTTGATACCCCCATAGATATTCATCCGCTCGATGGTATTCTGGATATTGAAATTGGAACCTAAATATGGATTCAAACGCGTGAAGTCGCGGAAAGATCCTTTTTCCACACCGCCAGTAACCCCACCAAAGATGTAGAAGTAACCCGGTGCCAAAGCGAAGTCAATCTCTGCTTCTGGGAACACATTGAAACGGGAGCTGTCGCCAAATTCAGAAACAATGTTCGCGCCCAAGGTAATGTTGTAGTTCTCCCCTTTGAAACGGATGTATGGATTGATGTTCGCCACGGAGTTATTCAACTTCGCGTCTGGTGTGTTCACACCTTTAATGGTATTGTAATCCAAGGATAGATTCGCTCCGGCATTGAATGCTCTGTAGCGTTTGTTCAGGTATCCCGATAGCGCAATGGAACTTTCCCTTGCCTCGTACTTATCGTTATACGTATAGGCATCTGCCTTTACGGAATAACTTAATGCATCTTCGTTCTCTGGGTCGAAATTGCTGGTCAATTCACCTGTAAAGTAGATATCATTGAAACGTTGCGCCTCACGCGATGGGTTCAATGAAATATTGTCAACAGTGGTTGGAATTCCATAAAAACGGGTTCCGAAACCATTGTAGCCGATCACGCCATCTACGGTAAACATAGGGAAAATACGGCGTCCGAAGATACCCACTTCCTGTTTGGAGAACTTTTGATCCTCCAGGCTACCCTTCTGGCTCAGGTGCTTCGCAAAACCACCGAAACGGATATCCTCATAATCCTCTACGGCAAAGTACGCTTCACCTAGAATAGTATTGAAGTTACCCGCACCAAATTTGATGTAATTGCTCTTGTAATCGGCAATCTTCGAGAATGGCGTCTCCATCACCTGGAGGGCGCTCAATCCCGTATTGATATCCAATTTCTTATCCTGTACATTTCCATAGTTAAGTTTAGGCATGTACTCACGCTTGTTGGCCATATCAGGGCTACGGCGGATTTTTACCGCATCAGCAAGAATAGGTCTGTAATCACGTACGATATCAAAAGAGTCTAAGGTTACTGGGCGGTCTACGGTATCGCGTTTCTGCGCATAGGCCCCGAAACCAGCACTTAATAATAAAGTTAATATGGTTGATCTTTTAAAAACTTTGTTCAACTTCATCTGTCCTATTCTTATTTAATTTTTTCCAATAGTTTTGTCGCCTCATCCAAGATTCCATCATCCTTATTCTCGTAATTGTCGATCACACTCTCCAGCGTTGATTTCGCCTGGAAGTTATCGCCCTTACCTTGGTACGCTTGGGCCATAATGATAAAGCCTTTTGCTACCCAGTAATCGTAAGAAGAGAAGGAGTCGGAAATATCAAATGCTGATTTGATAGCACCATCGTAATTCTTGTTCTTCAATTGTTGTTCTGCCACTAAGAAACGGGCTTCCGCTCCGGTTTCTGTTTTGGACTTCAATGCCGCAAGGTTCAATTCTTTCATACCTTCGCCACCTTTACTTGTCGATAGGTAAGCCTTCGCCGCATACAGGTGCGCCTTAGCGATATCCTCTTCCGATGACTTCTCATACTTCTTGATGATGTTCGCATAGTTCAGCGTTTCTGCATAGTCGCCCATGTTGAAATAACTGGTCAACAAATTGTTCACCGCCCAACCGTAGTTCTCTTTGTATTCGGAAGTCAATTCCAGTTTCTTCAGAACCTGTACGGCTTCATTGTAGGCGTTGTTGCGCAGGTGCAATTTCGCTACGGAGATCAAGGTACGCTCGGTATACGCCGAGGTCCAGTCGTTCATGATGATATTGAAATCATGCATGGCTTCCTTGTCCTTACCCAATTGCGCATTACTTTCCGCACGGATAAAACGGGCATGTTTCTCTTGGATCGGTTTCGGGAATTTATCGAAATAGGCATTGATGGCTTCCACGGATGCCTGCCAGTTTCCACGGTCGAATAACGTACGGGCAATGGAGAACGTACGGGCATCTTGCTCAGCCGTGCTCAAATCACCAATATTCGTTCCGGTAGCATAACGGATATAACCCGATGCATCACCACGATCCAAATAAATATTTTCAATGGATGATAACGCTTGCTTAGCCTCGTCCGTTGTCGGATATTGGTTTACCACACGTTGGAAGGTCGCAAGAGCGGCATCATTTTCGTCTTTGTTGTACTGTACCAAACCGATGGTCGTCAGTGCTCTTGGCACATACGAACTTCTCGGGTATTGTTCCACCATTTTCTGCAGCCCGGTGATGGCACGGTCGTGATCCCCCATCAAGAAATAGGTATACGGGATTTCAAAGGCTACATCATCGGCATAGTTTGATTTCGGATATTTCGACATCACGGTGTTCAGTGTGGAAATTTTACCGTTGTTATCACCCTGTAAGCCCAATAGGATCCCCTTTTGGAAAAGTGCGTAATCCTGACTCTGTGCTCCTGATGCGATCAATCTATCGTAATAGTTGGCCGCTTTGCTGTAATTTTTGATGGCCAAGTAGGAATCCGCAGCGCGCGCCATAGCGTCATTGCGCGTATTCAAGTCGATACCATCCTTACCACCACTAGCCAGGAAGCGTTCGAAATAGTTGGCCGCCGTACTGTAGTTATCCGCACGGAATGCCGCGTATGCCAAAGCATAATTGGCATAATTGTACACATCTGTCTTACGCGCTGCCGGCAAGGAAAGGAATCTGTTGAAGGCGGCTACGGCCTCTTTGTATTTCCGAACCTCATACATCGCTTCGGCCTTCCAATACGTTGCCAACGCATAGATCTCCTCATCATAACGGTTCGCTTCGGAACGCATGAACATGGAGATTGCATTTTCAAAGGCACGCTCGTTGTAATATTCCAAACCACGGTAATAGGTTACTTTCTGGTAGGCTGCATTCGCATCCCGACCTCTGTTTGGCAAATCTTCCAACACGTCTACCGCTGCGCGGTAGTTCTTCGTGCTCAACAACACCTCGGCCAATAAGGTCTTTGCCTCTTCCGCACGACGGGTTCTTGGGTAGGTTGCGATATATTCATTGATGGCATCCAATGCAACCTGGTGGAATTCCAGATCATAGGATAACTTCGCATAGTTGAATAAACCTTCCTCCTTCAATTGTGGGTCGAAATCCAATTTCGATGCACGGAAGAAAGCATTTCTTGCGCTCTGTTTATTTCCGGTTTTCAGGAAGGCATCACCCAAGGTAATCATGGCACTCTGGAAGTACGCATCCGGTTCTTCCAATTTTTCCAATTCGCTAATCGCCTTTTCGTAGTTACCCAGCTTGTAGTTGATATAACCGATCTGGTAGCTGTCCTGGTTGTTTTGTGTCTTCCCTTGGTCCTGTGCCTGGAATCTATCGTAGTAATCCTTGGATTTATCGAGGTCACCCTTGATAAAGTAGGTCGCAGCGATAATGCGGAGCATTTCCGTTTCACTTTCCTGCTTGGTGGACTCCAATTTTGGCAGTGCATAGGCCAATACGTCATCGTAACGCTTATCTAAGAAGTATAGTGCCGTGATGTAGTATGGGTAGCTGTTTTCATAAGTTTTCGACCCTTCTAGGCGCTCAAACTCATTCAATGCTGTTTTGTATTCTTGATTTAGGTAGCTCAGGTAGGCTGAATAGTAGATGGAAGCCTCTTGGTACTGTCCGCCCTTATCTTTCAACTCGTTGAATACCGGTCTTGCGGCTTCATAATCGCCGGTCATGAATTTGGCATAGGCCAATTTAAAACGGTATTCTGTGTTTTCCGCTCCGGCTAGATTATTGCCATCGATTTTTTCGAACCACTCGATTGCCTTGGCATAATCTTTCTTCGCATAATATGATTTACCGATTTGGAAATATGCCGCTTTGGAGTTGGAGCTTGCCGGGTAATCGCGGAGGTATTTCAAGAAACGTCCTTCTGCATCGCTCTCCCCCAATTCCAGGGCACACACCGCTTGGTAATAACGAACGTTTTCTTTCAATAACGACAGCTCTTCAGTCTCATCTAGCTGCAGCGTCGACTTCGTACGGATCTCCTCAAACTTGTCGAATTGCTTCGCCGCTGAACTGAATTTCCCTCTCTCATAAAGCTCCAGTCCGTCCTTATAGGCCTTGTTCACCTCCTGCCATGCCGAGTGCTGTGCCAATACGGGCGTACTCATCAAGCTTAAGGCTATTCCTGCCTGGTAAATTTTTTTATACATATGATTGAATACTCCTTTAAATGAATCCTTTTCTATTAAAAACATACCATTCCACTGGCGAAATGATACAATTCCTTCAACCTACGAAATTAGTGTATAAGTTGTATGTTTTCCTCAAAAGTTCTTAACAACTGTTAATAACCTAGGGCTTTTAACGTTATTTAACACAACACATTCCCCGCCCGTATGAAAACGATGAAGTCTTGCGAAAAGTATCTTTTTTGATATAATCGGATCCCCATTTTCGGGAAGAACTTTTCGAGGGAAAACTCGCACACCGGCCATCCCGTACTAAAGGAATAAGCACCCCGGGCCAACCCCCTGTAGGACGGTAGAATCATGTCCTGATGTTGTTGTGCAGAAACCATAATCTTATATAGCGTATTATAGCTATTGCGTATTACGTAGACCTTAAATCGAAGTGAACTTAAGATGAAACCTCTTTAAATCAGCACGTTCAAATGAAATTTCCGCGCAGCAAAAAACCCTTCGGGTTCGGTCCGAAGGGCTTTCGTATATACTAAAAAGGTCTTTTGTTTTCTATCCTCTTTTTCCAGCCAAGAGGTAGAGCACTGCCATACGCACGGCAACCCCATTTTCAACCTGGTCCAGGATAATGGAATGGCTGCTATCCGCAACATCGGAGGTGATCTCCACCCCTCTATTGATCGGTCCGGGGTGCATGATGACGATTTCCTTATCCAAGGAATCCAAGATCTGCTTATTCAATCCATACAACATGGAGTATTCCCGAAGGGAAGGGAAATAAGCAATGTCCTGACGCTCCAATTGGATGCGCAGCATATTCGCGACATCACACCAATTCAGGGCTTTCATCAGATCGTGCTCCACCTTCACACCAAGTGAGGTAATATATTTAGGGATAAGCGTCGTTGGTCCGCACACCATCACTTCCGCACCCTGCTTCTGTAGGCATAGGATATTGGACAGTGCAACACGGGAATGCAGGATATCACCGATGATAGCGACCTTCTTTCCAGCCACATCGCCCAATCGCTCGCGAATGGAAAAAGAATCCAGAAGGGCCTGTGTCGGGTGCTCATGTGCACCATCTCCAGCATTGACGATCTGGGCATCCACATGGCGGCTCAGAAATACGCCGGCGCCCGCATAGGGGTGGCGCATAACGATCATATCCACCTTCATCGCCAGGATATTGTTTACCGTGTCGATCAGGGTCTCGCCCTTGCTCACGGAAGATGATGAAGCTGCAAAGTTCACGATGTCCGCAGAGAGGCGCTTTTCTGCCAGCTCGAAGGACAGTCTTGTCCGCGTGGAGTTCTCGAAGAACACATTCGCAATGGTAATATCACGCAGGGATGGAACCTTCTTGATCGGTCTGTTCAGGACTTCCTTAAAGTTGGCGGCGGTATCCAGGATCAATTGGATATCGTTGCTATTCAGATCTTTTATACCCAATAAATGGCGGGTACTCAGTTGTTCGGTTGTTGACATGTGTAAAACAATAAAACTAAGACTATTTCTTCTCGGTGATCAGCACGATACTATCGTTTTCATCCACCTCTTTCCAGCTCACAATTACTTTTTGCGAATCTATAGAATCCACTTGGATACCGATATAATCGGGTTGGATCGGGATCTGGCGCGAGAAGCGGCGATCCACCAATACCATCAATTCAATGCGGTTTGCACGGCCGAACGCCTGAATAGCATCCATGGCCGAACGGATAGTCCTTCCGGTCCACAGTACGTCATCCACCAGGATGACATCCTTTCCTTCAATGATAAAGTCGATCACGGTACTGTTGGCTGCCAATGGGCTGGCCCCCTTCATCCGGAAGTCATCCCGGTAAAAGGTAATATCCAGGATGCCAACGGGCACCACGGCTCCGGTCATTTCCTTGATCTCTTCTGCTAAACGTTGTGCTAAATAGGTCCCGCGCGGTTGAATTCCAATGATTACGGCATTTGAGAAATCCCCATGGTTCTCAATTAATTGTTGAGACAATCGCTTGAGCGTAATCTGAAACTTCGGTCCATCTAATAATATCGATTGTTTCATCTATGGATTTATTTAGGCAAAAGTAAGGCATTTTTTCCAAAAATCGTAATTAATGACAGCGCTGTTGGGAAATTAATCCGTGGAAATGGATGCCGATTACCGGAAATTGAAGACACCAAAAAAGAAACCCGCCGTCTCTATCCTGAAGCTTTCTTGATCAGGGCGGAGACGGCGGGTTGCCTATATCTTTGGTATGCGTTAGTTCTGTGCGGCTTCGTACAATGGTCTGTACACCTCATAGATCTTGTTGACCTCATTCAACAGCTCTTTCTGCTGTGCGGCCTCCAGGATACGCTGGTAATTCTGAATGGCTGCCAAACCAAAGCGCATGTTGCGTGTTTCCAAATTCGGCTTGGTTTCGGCAATGTTCATGTAGTAGGCCATATTCTCACGGATGAACGTCAAATTGCGTTTTGCAATCTCGTTGGCTTTCTGCACTTCCCCTACTTTATACATGGCATCGATCAGGGAAGCATACGAAAATGCTTCAGACATCAGGTACACTTTCTTCGGTAGGTTTTCGTAGGCATTGTTCACCAATTTCTTCGCCATATCCTGTTTCCCTTGGAAGATCAGTTTCTGCGCGGTCTCACCGAAGATGGTTCCTGCGTACATACTGATGTAGCGGTAGGAATCCGGATCCAGGTATTTCGCATGAGCGATATTACCCCATTGGAACTTATTGATGATGTTGTTATAGGTACCTTCGGCATCCAGCACCAAGCTGCCATCTGCCCCTTCAGCACCGGTATCCACCGGCATCAGGCGCATGGCAAAACCTTCGGAGATCATGTATTTTCCAAGGCCGATAAAGTTTTCCTCAGGTGTGGTCGTCGTGAAGTAAACCGGACGTTTCCAGTTGTTGTTCGCCAAGATCGCCATGATGGAAAGGTCCGCACGGCTGATGATACCGCCCGGGAATGTCCATTGCATGGTATCGACGATGGTTGATTCCCATCCTTTAGGTACCACATTATTTGCTAGGACAGCTTGTTTGTCCACTTTATATTGCATTTTCTTGGTCGGCAGGATATTGGCCCAGTCGCCACTCTGCAGTTGCACCTTATATTGCTGATCATCGGAAAGCATGATCGTCAATAGGTCTTCCACATCCACGTGTCCCGGGATATTCAGATCGTTGTAATAGATGACATCACGGACACCATCCTTTACTTTTTCCGGATCGATGTTGATCGGCAACGCATCAGCGTCATTCACTTTCTGCATCATCTGACGCATGTACCAATCGGAGCTCAATAAACTAAGGTTGACGACGCGAACGTCCGTACGGAAGCCTTCGACTTCCTGAACATACCATAGCGGGTAGGTATCATTATCTCCGTAGGAGAAGAGGATTGCATTCGGTGCACAGGATTCTAGGTAATTCTTTGCCATATCCCGGGCAAGGAATTTCTCCGAGCGGTCGTGGTCATCCCAGTTCTGGCTAGCCATTAATACCGGTCCGGCCAAGGTCGCTACGGCAGTTGCGCCGATTGCAGCGTTCTTGGTATTCACCTTTTTACCGATCAGGTCGGCAAGCCAAATCACGCCGAAACCGATCCAGATACAGAATGCATAGAACGATCCTGCATAGGCATAATCACGCTCACGTGGCTGCATTGGTGTTTGGTTCAGGTATAGCACGATGGCCAATCCCGTAAAGAAGAACAATAGGGCAACAACGGCTGCTCCTCTTTGCTGCTTATTGAAGTGCCAAATGGCACCCAGGATCCCCAAGATCAGCGGCAGGAAGAAATAGGTATTTCGACCGGCATTGTTTTTCTCGGATTCCGGAAGGGCGTATTGACCGCCCAATCGAATGTTGTCGATAGGTTTGATCCCGGAGATCCAGTTTCCTTCGGAGAAGGATCCCGGCCCTTGATGATCGTTCTGGCGACCCACAAAGTTCCACATGAAATAACGGCTGTACATCTCCCCGATCTGATAACCGAAGAAGAACTTCAGGTTATCCACCATGGTAGGTTCTTCCGTTGGTCCAAGGTTCAAGAAATCACGGTAGTAACCGGAATGTTTATCGGAATAGATACGCGGAAACAAGGTTGTCCGGCTCCATTTATAATCGAATTTCTGTTTGGCAACGACATATTTATTACCGTCCTTACGGTACACATTGCCCGTGTTGAAGATTTCCGTTGGCTGCGCATCGAAATAACGACCTTTCATCAACGGCTCATCACCATACTGCTCCCGGTTCAGGTAACTCAAGAACGTAAAGGCATTGTCAGGATCACTGTTATTCAAGGTTGGATCTGCTTTTGCACGGATCAGGATCATGGAAAATGAACTGTATCCGAAAAGGATCAACACCAAACTTAACAGGGAAATGTTCAATATATATTTCAGGTTCTTGTGGGAATACCACAGACCGAATACCAATAGACCAACCAACAACAGCGCAAAGAAAGTCACGCCGGATCCGAATGGCATACCCAGGCTGTTCACGAAAAACAGGTCGGAGAATGCGGCAAACTTAATAACATACTGGATAACGCCCCACAGCACAAAACCCAGGACGACAACCCCCAAGAGTAAGGCTTTGGCAACCCCCATACCGGTCACCTGCTTCGCTTTGCGGAAGTAGATCACCAAGGCAATTGCCGGAATAACCAAAAGGTTCAAGAGGTGAACCCCAATGGAAAGTCCCATCACATACGCAATCAATAATAACCAACGGTCGGCACCAGGCTCATCGGCACGTGCTTCCCATTTCAGGATGGCCCAGAATACAACTGCTGTACACAGGGAAGACATCGCATATACCTCGGACTCCACCGCTGAAAACCAGAATGTATCGGAAAAGGTATAGGCTAAAGCTCCGACAACGCCAGCACCCATGATCTTGATCAGGTTGGCCTGGTTGAGGACTTCTTCTTTATTCAAGTGCAGGTAGGCTTTTCTCGCCAAAGCAGTGATCGTCCAGAAGAGGAAGGTAATGGTCAATCCACTACATACTGCAGATCCGATGTTCATCCAGTAGGCAATCCGCGTGTTATCACCCATCGCAAAATTCGAGAACAGGTTCTGGATCATCAAGAATAATGGTGCTCCAGGTTGATGCACGATCTGCAATTTATACGCCGATGCAATAAACTCACCGGTATCCCACCAACTCGTTGTCTTTTCTAGTGTCAATATGTATGTCAAGGTAGCGATGATTCCTACCGCCCATCCCAACAGATTATTGATTTTGTTATAGTTCATAAAAATATAGAAGGTTTTTCTAATAAATCTGCTTCGAAAATAAGGATTACAAATTATAATTGCCGAAATAGTTTCTAATTTATCCGTTTAAAATCCAGCAAATGCCGTTGACATACCAAACAGCACCGATAACGTGAAAAAATATTGGACTGAAAATCAGTATATTTAATAATTAAACGTATTTTTTATTTGCAGAATAGAAAACTCGACGTATATTTGCATCGTCAAAAGGGAACAACCTAGCGACAAAACATAAAAGGATTGCCCGATAGTATAATGGTAGTACGACGGTTTTTGGTGCCGTTTGTCTTGGTTCGAATCCAGGTCGGGCAACCAAACGAAAAGCTTCGATGAAAATCGAAGCTTTTTTTTTCGCCCCAAAATTTGCCCCGGCGGGCGGCCGGGAATTTTTGGAAATTCCTCTGCTAATTCTGGCAAGGAAACTGCCTTCAATACTCATTTTTTTATTTCATTTTTTAATATTTAAAAAATATTAAATGGCAGTTGCTCAGCTTAGTTCGAGATTGAAAGTTTCGGCTTTCTAACCCGCAACTACGCAGCCAGGTAGACTTTTCCCGGTATTCAATATTTTTAAACATTATATCCCCTGATATTTTTCGATTTATACTGTTGAAGTAGTTATTTCCATACTTTAAGTGGATCACTAATATGTTTTATTTGTATGCCCGGTAATCCATATATAGGTTTATTTTACCATATAAGTATTATTTTTAAAGATCAAAACCTTCCTCTTTCTTCTGCCTGTTTCACTGACTTTCCATTTTTCAAAGTCTGGTTCCCGAAGGAATATTTAAGGGTTCCGACAATTCTACATGCATCAGCATAATCTAAAAAGTAATTGTTTTGATCGGCGTAACGCGTTCTGATAGTGGTCCCTTCATCTTTAAAAATGTCCATAAAGGAAAGACCGAGCTCTAACCGTTCCTTGAAGAATTTTCTTGATGTTGTTAAATACGTACTGGAAAAAGATGATATCGTGAATGGACCTTGGATAGAAGGAGAGTAGAAGTTATATCCAACCTCCAAATTCCACTTAGATTTCGGGTCAATAACCAGACTCGTATTAATTCGACTGTTAAAAAAGAATACATTATTAAAGTATAATTGTTGATCCATTCCAATGAATTGGTTTTCATGGAAATAACCGGTTAGATCCGTCTGAAGTTGCCAAGATTTGTAGAGCAAAAAATTCTTGTTTATACTCAGACCACCCAACTCTCTTTTTCGGATATTGGTATATTTATAGACCAGCTCATTTGTCTCGTTGTTTTGAAATGAAATTTCCATATTTGGCCATTTTTCATATTGATAGAAAAGGTCGATATTCCAATTCTTTATGGTGTAATTCAAGCTGAGATTATGGCCAAGGGTTGCTCGAAGTCTGGGGTCTCCCTGAAAATAGGAGAAAAGGTTGTAAAATGACTTTGCAGGGTTCAACCAAGTGTATGAAGGTCTGCTGATCCGCTTTCCATATGAAAAACCTATCTGCCCGGCTTTTTCAAGATTATATTGCATGTAGAAAGTAGGAAAAAATTCTAGATAATTTTGTTTATTAATATCCAGGCTTGGTTCAACAGTACCATTTAACAAAGTTTGTTCAGCTCGCAATCCTACTTTCCACTGCCATCTTTTATAAGAATAGCTACCTGATGCATAGGCTGATATATTATGTTCTTTATAATTGAAGAGATTGCTTTTTTCAGGTATATGTTGCATAGTTCCATTACCCATTTCTTGGAATTGCAAATCACTTTGGGTCTTAACGAAGCTGTATTTCGCACCATACTCCAAACCAACCCCTTTCCATGAATTTGATAGGTCCATTTGGCTTGCATACATCTGGATTTTATTTATATTATCAGTACTAAAATGAGATGTGTCCTTTGGCTCATTTAAAAAGTTGAGATGGGTCTGTATATCTTGCCAATGAGTACTGTTGCTGAAGGAGGCATAGTTTGTCCAATCCAGCTTTTTGTTTTCTGACCATACTTTACTTAATTGGGTATAGAAATTATTATTCTTATTAGTTCGGATATGGTCATTGAGCGTTTGATATCTAGAAATCACAGTTCCACTATTGTTTGAAATATTAGTTGGTACATTATAATATCCATAAGTTTTAGGGTCATAATATCCATCGATTCCAAAAGAAAGGGTTATTGTACTATCGATTGAGTAGTCGGCCCCAATTGAATAGCTGTTTTGTTTCTTTGCGTGGTCTACCCTGTTCAATTCTGTTTTCCATTCCGTTTCGTCCTTTGGATAATAAATAAAATCGGTCCCGTATCGGGCATATGTTCCACTGATGAAATTGTAGGTAGCCTTGATGTTCCATTTTTCAGACCTAAAGAAATTACTGATCCCAATTAATTCTTTTGCAAAGTCGCTTTGCGTGTGTCTTGCTGTGAGAACACCTTTATAGCCATATAAATTAGTCTTCTTCATTTTAATATTAATGACTGAAGAACCAGATGCTTCATATTTTGCGGGCGGATTTGTAATAACCTCAATACTTTCGATATCAGTTCCGTTGTTACTTTCCAATAATGCCTTTAGCTCTTCACCACTCAGCATCACAGGTTTTTCATTAATAAGTATTTTAACATTGGAATTACCTCTTACACTTATTGTTGAACCATGAACACTGACCAATGGAGTTTTCTTAAGTATTTCCCAGCTGTTAAGTGAAGTAATATTGCTATTCTCGACATTAAAAACCAATCTATCAATCTTGCGGGTTATTAATGGTTTTTTGCCAATGACAGAAACTTCCTCTAACTGATTACCTTTAGCATACAGTTGAATCAGCAAACTATCGATAGAATTTGGGGATAGGACCTCAGTGTAATTTTCAAAGCTTAAATGCGAAACTTCCAATATCAAACTGTCATGAGCTTTGAAAGTTGCTTTAAAGGTTCCATCATTGTTAGAAACTGCAGATGTTAGGGGTTGTTTTGTCTGGATATCTTTAAAAGTGATGGTAGCCGAATTGATCGGCTTTTGTAGTTCAGAAAACACACGACCATTGAGCATTATCTCTTGAGCACCCAGTGATAGAGGAAATAATAGTAGCATTAAAACGAATCTCATCATAGTTTTTTTTCAAAATTGATGAATGGGCTTTGAAACGATGGTTAACAAACGGTTAATGAGAGGTTAATGTACATTAATGTTGAATTCCTTAATCTATATTTGTGCTATGAACAAAAGGCCAATTATATATATCCTGTCATTTTTGCTACTCTTTACAGTATTGGTCGGTATGCAGGTTTATTTTCTGGTCAATAGTTATGCATTGAAGCAAAAGGAGATTGTCGAGACTGTTCGTGTAAAATTAAAGAACTTAGAAGATGACGTAGATAAATTCGATGATTCTTATTACATGAAGAACAAAAGCTATGTAGAATTATTTGCTGCATTAGATGAAAATAAAATCAATGAGGATAGTGTTCGAAGATTTTACAATGATCGTTCAGATACGGTATCTAGGAAATTAAAAAAATATGTAGATAGCTTATTCATGGACCTTGGCTATCAAGTTGGGGTGAAAAAAGAGTTAACCTCAATATATTCTAATACTAAAAATCGAAATCTTCTTAATAAGAACATCACAATTTATGAATCTTCAGAAGTTAAAGGGCTGGAAAATTCTCTAACTAGTGGTACCTGGGAAATGTCCTATTCCAAGTCAACTTCAGAAAAAGAAAGGATAAATGAACAGGTTAACGAAGATAAAAAAATCATAAGCTATGGTTTTTTGGTTTCAAGAAAAACTACTTTTATCATAGCTAACTTGTATTGGATTTTATTTAGTGAATTATTGTTGTTTGTTGTAGCTTCCTTCCTAATTCTTATAGCCATTCTTTATATATTCTATATAACTTATAAAAATCTTCTTAAACAGAAGAAACAGGTTTTGGTTCTCCATGATATGGTAGACAATGTCTCGCATGAAATGAGAACACCTATCTCTACTATGAAGTTAGCATCAATTAATTTGCAGAAAAGACATAGTGATAGTAATTTCTCCATTTTAGACCGTCAGATACTTCGATTGGAGAAATTATTACAACCACTAACTGATCCTGATGTAACAACCGAAAAAAGTGATTATGGTTTAAATGACATCAACCACTTATTATCCGATTTGCAGACAACTGAATTAAACGGGCAAGTAAATCTATTATCTTTTCCTCAACAGACAATTCAAGTTAATAAGGTTTTATTTGAAACCATCATTAGTAATTTGATAACAAACAGTTTCAAATATGGAGCGACTCAGGTAAGTCTTGCGGTTGATTTTATTGATGATATGTTAAATGTCAAGGTTGTAGATAATGGACAGGGAATTGATGCCGATGAATTGCCATATATTTTTGAGAAATTTTATCGTGTACAAAGGGACAATGTCCATAATACTAAAGGTCTTGGATTAGGACTAAACATCGTGAAAAGGGTGGTAGATCAATTCAATGGAGATATCAAAGTAAAGAGCCAAATTAATCTAGGTTCAGAATTCTTAATTGTTTTGCCGTATGGAAAATAAAGTCTTATTAGTTGAGGACGATCCCGACTTTGGAGCAATGTTGCAGCAATACCTGGAATATTCCGATATGAGTGTGGAATGGATAGATGATCCGCGTAAAATGCTGGATAGACTTGATTCCCTTTCTTTATATGATATTGCAATTTTGGATGTCATGCTGCCTCATATGAATGGGTTTAAGCTAGCAGAATTGTTCCTTTCTTCATATCCCAAACTGCCAATCCTTTTTCTAACTGCCAAAGACCAGAAAATCGATAAGTTAACAGGTTTGAAGATCGGAGCCGATGATTATATGACCAAGCCTTGCGACCCAGAAGAGCTGACCTTACGTCTCCACAATATTTTAAAAAGAACAAAAATCCAGCCGACGTTGCATCAAATTATTCCTTTAGGCAATTATACTTTTGACCAAGAAAAAATGTTGTTAACACACCCTCAAAGCGGTTCCATCCAATTAACTGAAAGAGAAAACAAATTGCTTTCTTACCTTATTCAGCACAAAGACCAACTGATTGCAAGAGATGATATATTAAAGGAGGTATGGCAAAGCAATGACTTCTTTGCAGGTCGAAGCATGGATGTATTCATTTCTCGATTGAGAAAGTATTTACAAAGAGATGAAAATTTAATTATAGAAACAATTAGGGGAATTGGCTTTAAAGTGAATTTTTAATCTCAAAAAATGATAGTTTTCATAGAACATATATTTAAAAAATATTCACAATAAAAATTCAGCTTCATCCTCCCCCTTCAATCCCCTTTAAAACAATCTTTACATCTACTAGCTGCTGCTTTTTTTTCAAATAATAGCTATTTAGAGCAAACATTTGGTGCAAAACTACCAAATAAACGCTTATTGGCGAATTTTGCACTCAAAGAAAAAAAACATACAATCACCTCATTATAAGACACATAACCATAAACCAACGATAATTCCCTTAAAATTACACAAGGACCTTGTCCGACATGAGACCGTGGTGAGAGCGTACTGAGAGCGTGGTGAGAGCGTGTCTATAGACACGTATTCACCACGGCTACACCTCGGTCGCACCTCGCATGCACCTCAGACAAGGTCCACCCTTTCCTATTTTTTTGTTAGAGTTGCAACTCATGCATATAAACCAATTGCCAGCCTTCGCACACCACATGTTGCGTTGGGGCAAATTGCGATGAAAGGCGACAGGGCATTGGCGTTCCTGCACACCTACTCCGTTAACGAACAGTTGCTTCAGCATAGCGCCAAGCCCCAAGGCAAACCGCTACGTCAACAGGCCAAGCAAACTTGAACTTTCCCTATTCATTTCTAATTTCATAATCTAAAACATTTACCTAACTTTGCGGCTATAATTATTTAACAGACTCTGGGAAGAGCAGTTAACGATGGTGCAGAAAACAGTATAAAAAATATAAAAACCCCAAAAATCATTTCACCATGCCTTTGCAATTTAATACCGTAAAATTATTCGCTGGATCGGGTACACTGGAATTAGCGGAGAAGATTTCAAAATCATACGGAAAACCTCTTGGAGACATGACTCTGTCAAAGTTTTCAGATGGCGAGATTCAACCATTTTACAATGAATCAGTTCGCGGGAGCGATATATTCCTCATCCAATCGACCAACCAACCTTCAGACAACTTATTGGAATTACTCTTGATGATCGATGCTGCGAAGCGTGCTTCTGCGCATTACATCACGGTGGTGGTACCTTATTTTGGCTATGCACGTCAGGACCGTAAGGACAAACCACGTGTAGCGATTGGCGCGAAGATGATTGCAAATCTGATTACCGCTGCGGGTGCTCACCGTATCATGACCATGGACTTGCACGCAGCACAGATCCAAGGATTCTTTGATATCCCGGTTGACCACTTGGATGGTGCGATAATCTTTGTTCCTTACATCAAGTCCTTGAACTTGGAGAACCTGATGATCGCTTCTCCGGATATGGGCGGATCGTACCGTGCGCGTACATTCGCGAAATTCTTCAATGCAGAGGTTGTGATCTGTGACAAACGCAGAAAACGTGCGAACGAAATTGAATCCATGTCCATCATCGGTGATGTTACAGGTATGGATGTGGTTCTGATCGATGATATCTGTGATACTGCGGGTACATTATCCAAGGCAGCAGCATTGATCATGGAGAACGGTGCAAAATCGGTACGTGCGGTGTGTACGCATGCTGTCCTATCGGGCAAGGCTTACGAAACCATCGAGAATTCTGTATTGACTGAAATGATCGTTACTGACACGATTCAATTGAACCCTGAAAAAGCAGCGCAGTGCAGCAAGATCAAGGTACTTTCCACGGCGAACCTATTTGCGGGTGCAATCAAGAATGTAAACGAGCATGGATCAATTTCTGATCTATTCGACGTAAAATAAGACCATTTAGGTTATAAATGTAAAGAGCGGCAGGGAAATGATCTCCCTGCCGCTTTTCTTTTTCTCGGAATAATTGATAGCCAGCGGATTATTCATCCAAAATAAAATGAAAATCCTTTCAGTAATTCAACTTATTGATTATCTTTGCACCTCAAAATTTTAATATTTAACAAATGAAATCAATTGCTATTAGCGGTTCTGCAAGACAGAACGTAGGGAAAAGAGATGCAAAAGAATTGCGTTACGAGGGAAAAATCCCAGCGGTTCTTTATGGTGGTAAAGAGCAAACACACCTATCTGTATCCGCAGCTGATTTGAAATCCGTTCTTTACACTCCAGAAGTTGTCTTCGTAGAGTTGGATATCAACGGCAAAAAATCAAAAGCTATCGTTCAAGAAGCTCAATTCCACCCATTGACTGACTTAGTTACTCACGTGGATTTCTTGGAATTATTCGATGATAAAGAAGTTTCTGTAAACATCCCAATCAAATTGACCGGAACATCTCCAGGTGTGAAAATGGGTGGTAAATTGGTACAGAAATTACGTAACCTTCGCGTAAAAGCATTGCCTAACAACTTGCCTCAGGAAATCGAAGTTCCTATGGAAAGCTTAGAAGTAGGTAAATCTTTCCGCGTTGCTCAAGTAGAATTGAAAGATGCAGTCGTATTGAACAACAGCGATGATACGATCGTATCGGTAGTAATGTCTCGTGCATTGCGTCAAGCAGAGCAAGAAGCTGCTAAAGCTGCTAAAGGCGGTAAAAAATAATCCATACCAACCACGGTATAGAATAGGAAGGCATCGATCACTCGATGCCTTCTTTTGTTTAACTTAATATATAAAGGGTAAGTGCATGCTTAAAGTTTGTTGGCCTCGGCTTCAATGGCCGCAATGGTCGGTGCATAATCCACGCCCAGCCCTTCCTGCTGGTAGACCAGTTCACCACCCGGGTTGAACAGGCTGATGATATTGGAATGGGAGAAATCGATCGGCGATATCTTTTTGTAATTCACGGCCAATGTTGCCGCAAATTCGCGCGTATCGTTCTCATTGGAGCGAAGGAAAAGCCATTGCTGTCCATCCATTTCATTATCGATGGCAAATTGCTTCAGCTTTTCGGGGGTATCGGTTTCCGGATCAATGCTGACCAAAAGAAACTTGACCCTATCCCTATGCTTCGTGTCAATTGTTTTCTCGATATGCCGCATATCCGCCACCAAACGGGGACATGCCGCCTTGCAGGAGGTATAGATCATGGCCACGACGACCACATTGCCCTGGAGGTCCTTCAATTCCATCTGTTCGCCATCCTGGTTTGTCCAATGGGCCGGCAAATGATAGACGGACAGATCCGAAAGATCCTCCGTCACGACTGGCTGTTTCTTGGCAGTTTGCGTGTCGCCGCTCTTGGGCTGGCAGCCCAGCAATAGCCCCACCACGCAGGCTACCCATCCGAGGTATTTCATTCGTAGTTTCATATTCGTTAATTATTCCTTAATTGCTCCTTACTTATAATCCCTGGCGCATCGGAAGCCCAGGTTCCTGCCGCCATAGGCTGCCTTCATGCTGCCCCGAAAGGCATAGCGCATAAAGGCGGCATAGTTCATCAGGTCGCTGGCGTTGACCGAGGCACCGCCGCAAAATAAATTGCCATCATCACCCCGATCCTTCCGCGATTCGCCGGTCAGAAAGGTGCTGTTAAAATCTGCTGTCCACTCCCAAACCAAGCCATGCATATCATAGACCCCCCAATAGTTCTTGAAAGTACTGCCAACCACGTTGTTATATGTTCGTGGGCTCTCGTACCAATTCAGGATATATTGGTTGTATGATTTCTTTGCGCGTGCGTCCAAGGTCTTTGCATCCGACATGGCGGCATACTCCCATTCATCCACCGTGGCCAAACGTTTCCCCATACGCTCACAGTATTTCTTCGCTGCATACCAGGATACGTTCGTCACCGGCGCATTTGGTTTCGCATCCCCGTAATCCAGGTCGGACTTCCAATAGGCCAAATAGCTCTTGTTGGCAAATATGGTCTTGATCTGCGATTTTGTGAAGGCCTTATTCTGTTTGAGAAACTCCAAGTACTGGGCATTGGTAACGGGATAAACATCCAGGTAAAAGGACTTGACCTGTACTGGCTGCTTATCTGCCGACCCATAGAGCGGCACAAAGCTCCCTTTTTTCACCAGCACCATTTCTTGCGAAAGTGCTGGCGGAAGGGAAAGTATCCCAAACAAAACAATCAGGAAGGTGAAGCATTTAAACATAGCGATCAGGGTTTTGGGGGCAAGGTCGTTCAGGACCTTGCCCCTGATTTCTTATTTTTCTCGACGTTTCTTTATGTCCGCTGGCGTCACAACGGTTTTGTTGTTCCCCCAGTTGCTGTACACATAGTTCAGCACATCGGCCACTTCTTGATCCGATAGCGCCTGACTAGGCATGACAGAATTATATTTCTCGCCATTCACGGTTATTTCTCCCTTCAGGCCGAACAGAACCGCATCAATGGATTTATCCTTGTGCTTATTGAGGTAATCGGATTTTGCCAATGGCGGGAATACCGCCTTGATCCCCTGCCCTTCACTTTGGTGACAGGCCAAACAGGTCCTGGCGAAGATGGCCTTTCCATCCTTGATGGATTGATCGGTTGTCTTGTTCTCAATGACCTCTACCTTTTTCTTCTTCGGCATTTTCTGGATGGTACCACCCTCAGGTAGATAGATTCCTTCCATGATCTTTCCGGAATAGATCTGGTGGTTTTCCTCACCTTCTACCTTCATCATCCCGAGCGCTCCCTTATTGAAGGCGCGGAAAATGGAGTGATCGACGAGCACCAATGTTCCCGGTACATCCACCTTAAACTCCACGATGGCAGAACCTCCGGCTGGGATCATCGTGGTCTGGATATTCTTATTGATCAGGTCTCCCCCTTCAACATGCACCTTGTCAAAGATCTCTCCGATCACGTGGAAGGAAGACACCAAGTTGGGGCCACCATTACCGACAAAGAGGCGAATGGTTTCACCCACTTTTGCCTGAAGGGCATTTTCATTGACCAATGCATTCACATTGCCATTGAACACCACATAATCAGCTTCTTCTTTGATCGCTTTGTTCATATCGAATGGTTGCAATCCTTTGTCGCCATAGCCACCTTCGGTATAGAAGTCCCCCTGCATCACGTAATATTCGCGCTCCACGGGTGGCAATCCACCTTCTGGCTCGACCAGGATTAGGCCGTACATTCCATTTGCGATGTGCATACCCACGGGAGCTGTGGCACAGTGGTACACATACAGTCCGGGGTTGAGACACTTGAATGAGAACGACACCTCATGTCCAGGCGCCACCAGGGAAGACTCCGCACCACCGCCAGGACCGGTTACGGCATGCAGGTCAATGTTGTGCGGCAGTTTGTTGTCCGGGTGGTTCTTCAACAGAAACTCCACCTCATCCCCAACGCGGGTACGGATAAACTGTCCCGGCACGGTTCCACCAAAGGTCCAATAGGTATAGCTTACGCCATCCACCATTTCGCCCTCAAGTTCGAGGATCTCCAAGCTTACCTTAAGCTTGGCGGCATCCCGTTTGCCAATAGGTTTTGGAACATGCGGCGGGGATGTCAGTTCGGCTACGAACTCCCCCTTTACCGGTATCTTGCTGGTATCGGTTGCCTTATTTTCGGCAGGTTGGCTGCAGCTCATAAATGCAAGGCCAAACCCCATCAGCATACTGAAAATTTTGAATTTCCTTTTCATATAGTAGATGTTAATTTGTATTCTTTTTATCCTTTCCTTTTAACTAAAAATACCCTAAAAATCGCGCATAAAATATGACTGTTACCATGCAAAAAAGCGACCTTCGTTACATTTTTATGACAATTCAAAAACCGCCCGTACATAATAAAAAACCGCATTTTTCACCAAAAAACGGAGGGGCTATGCACGATAACCTCTCCGTTTACTTAATTTAATTTTCGAACGCTGTTTTACGTTCCATGCGGGCGCATGAATATGGAGTCATAATGAGGAGATTCTAAAGCAGGGTCTCTTCCAATTTTATGGATTTGGGGAATAGGATATTATTCTCCAAATGGATATGTTTATGAAGATCTTGTTCAAATTCGCGCAACATATCGAAAGCTACCCGGTAGGTGCTGCAAGCATCATCCGGCGCAGTATAGTTGTTCGATAATTCAGCAATCTTTTCAAAGCGGTTACCCTCAGCTTCGTGCTCGTGGATCATCATCCAGATGGGATTCTTCACCGATCCGAAACCAGGCTGCTGGTAGGCATTGCGATCTGTTTTGGACTCTTCCAATTTTTCAATATACGGGAACAGCACCTTTTCCTCCTTTTCCAGGTGATGGCCAAGCTCCACCGCGCATTCCTCAAACAGTTTATTGATCTCAAGTAATTCCGGATGCCGCTCACCATGGACCTTCGCAATCTTGTTGAGGTAGGTCAGCAATACAGGAGTTTTCTCACGTACATACCGGTGGTGAGTTTTCACGATATAAGATGCGAGGAGATCCGTAGGCCAAGCATTAAAGTCGATCTGTTCCTGACCGCCTTCCTGCAGGACAGCATTCACCTCCGCCAACAGTGCTTCGGCATCGATGCCCTTTTTCTCGGCAGCCTTCTCCAAGCTAATCTGTCCACCGCAACAGAAGTCCAATCCATATTTTGTGAATACCGCAGCAGTCTTGAAATTCTTAGCTACGATATCGCCTATTTTTTCATTCATTAAATTTTCCATGTTATTGTTATTTTTTGTTTTTAAGGGTTAAATCAAATACGAACCAAGCGATGGCGAAGACACCGATGGCGAACACCACATCCCCCGGTGTACGCATCCATTTCAGGAAGACCATTCCCGGTTGCTGCATCAGCTCGGCAGACCGGGCATACCACATGCCCTTGCCAATACTTTCAATGGCCTGCCAAACACCCACCGGCAAAAGGCTAAGGAGCGCCATACCCAAGAGACCGATATTCAATCCCCAAAAGCCGACCTTGATCAGTTTGTCATTCCACTTCACATTGCGATACAAGCTTCTGAGCACGAACAGCATCAAGCCTATTCCTAACATCCCGTACACTCCGAATAAAGCGGTATGTCCGTGAAGCGGTGTGGTATTGAGACCTTGTACGTAATAGAGTGCGATTGGCGGATTGATGATGAATCCAAAGACCCCTGCTCCCAAGAAATTCCAGAAGGCCACGGAAATCAGGAAGTAAATCGGCCATTTGTAATCCTGTAGCCACTTGGTCGCTTTGGAGATCTTGTAATTATGGTAGGCCTCAAAACCGATAATGGTCAATGGCACAACTTCCAACGCACTGAAGGTAGCTCCCAATGCCATAACAGCTGTTGGTGTTCCCGAGAAGTACAGGTGGTGGAAAGTCCCCAAGATCCCCCCGGATAGGAAGATAATGGTGGAGAACAGTACACTTGAGGTTGCGCTTTTCGGTTTCAGCAATCCGAGGCGAACGAAAAGGAAAGCCATCACCACGGTAGCAAACACTTCAAAGAAGCCCTCTACCCACAGGTGTACCACCCACCAGCGCCAATATTCGGCAATGGCCAAGTTGGTCTGTCTTCCCCACATTAGCCCTGCACCATAGAACAGCGCAATGGCTGAACAGGAAATCAGGAACATAATGATCAGGTTCTTCTCTTCACCTCCGCGCCTCAATACCGGCAGCAATGGTCTGATCATCAAGGCAAGCCATACAAAGAGGCCGACAAACAGGAAGATCTGCCAGAATCTGCCCAGATCGACATACTCATATCCTTGGTGCCCGAACCAGAAGTTCTCCACAAGGTTCAATTTTTGCATGACCCCGAACCATTGTCCGATCATGGACCCCGCAACGATAATCAATAGCGCTATGAACAGGAAGTTTACGCCGAACACCTGGAATTTCGGATCCTTTCCGGATACCGCCGGTGCGATATAGAGGCCTGTTGCCAGCCAGGCTGTGGCGATCCAGAAGATAGCCAGCTGTGTATGCCAGGTCCGCGTTACAGCATAAGGAAGAAACTGGTCGATCGGAATACCGTACAGCCCGTCGCCTTCCACACCATAGTGCGCCGTAACAATCCCCAACCCCACTTGCACCAACATCAAGAGGCTCACCACCCAGAAGTATTTTTTCACCAACCGCATGGATGGTGTTACGCCTTGTCGCAGTAACGGGTCTTCCGCGGGATACAGCAATTCATCATCCTCCCCGGATTTCACTTGGTAGAGCACGAGCGCACCTACACAAAAGATCAAGAGGATAATACTTACCCCCGACCAGGCCAGCAGGTCCATGGTCATTTCATTGCCCACGAGCTTCTCGTTCGGCCAGTTGTGGGTATAGGATACTTCGGCATCCGGACGGTTGGTAACCGTTGCCAAGGTTGCCCAAAAGAAAAATGCGTTCATCTGCTGCATGCGGGTAGCATCCTGAATGGAATTTACCGGAATGGCATAATCTTTCCGCAATTGATCAAATTTGGGGTCATCCGTGAACAGACCTGCATAATAAGCGGACAGTTCGCGGTATGCTGCGATCCTATCGGCATCGATGGTTAGGGTTTTTGTCGCCGGATCGTAGGTGTTCTTTCGGATATTCTTTTTCAAGCGGGTCGAAAGTAAGGCCTGCTGTTCCTCTTGGAGGGCATCGTAGGGTTTTGCATATTCCCGTTGTGCATAGATTCCGAGGATATGCAAAGCCTCGCGATGCAGGTAATCAGCTGTCCAATCCGGTGCGACGTATGCGCCGTGCCCCCAGATGGAACCCACTTCCTGACCACCGATACTTTGCCAGATATTCTGCCCATCCCGAATGTCATCACCGGTAAACAGTTGTTCGCCATTTTCATCGACGACCGCTTCGGGAACGGGTGGTGCTACTTGGTAGATCTCATACCCGTAGTACAGCAATACCCCGAAGGATATCAGCACCACGAGGATAAAGGACCACCATAATTTTTTCTCTCTTGTCATGATACGAAGGTTTGGGTTTTAAAAAACCAGTGCAGCCTTACGCTGCACCAGTTTCACTTGTTCAACTATTCGGCTATAATCTTTCCTTTCATGA
Organism: Sphingobacterium lactis; assembly: GCF_011046555.1. Classification (NCBI taxonomy): domain Bacteria; kingdom Pseudomonadati; phylum Bacteroidota; class Sphingobacteriia; order Sphingobacteriales; family Sphingobacteriaceae; genus Sphingobacterium; species Sphingobacterium lactis. Next base: position 1,505,996 of record NZ_CP049246.1, on the reverse strand, counting down.
TTCCGGCATGGCCTGGGAACGAACAGATGAAATCGTAGGTCCCAGCTTTATCCAGTGTAAATTCGATCTTACTCTCTTCCCCGCCACCGATCAGGTCGGTATGCGCGACGATATCGCTGGATTGCGGGATATAGTCAGTCGCTTGTGCTTTCAAGGCTTCTTCGGTAAACTTGGCGACATCAGCCCCTGATTTCAGGACGATAAGGTTATGGCCCATTACTTTTTTATCCATTTTGCCGACATGTTTTAGCGTCAGGCTTACAGGCTCTCCAGCTTTGACGTGCAGTTCACTCACATTGAATTGCATTTGGTCGTTGCTTTCCACAGTTATCGTGTTTGACGTTGCGGCAGCCGTTGTTGACGGGGTGGACGCAGGTGCTGACGTTTCAGCGGTTGCTTCCGTTGTATGTGCGCTATGGTCGACTTCGCTGGACTTTCCTTGGTCCGCGTTGCCGCATGAAGCGATCACTAAACTGGTTAATAATGCGATTGATCCGATGTTGAATAATTTTTTCATGATATGTGCTTTATATTTAAGACAAATTTGTCTTTTTTAGGAATGCTAAAAAATTCCCTTGGTCACATTTTTCCGTGATAGATATAATATTTCAATAACAGCGCGATAAATCTTACTTTTGCAAGCATGAATTATTTGATCGTAGGCTTAGGGAATATCGGCAGGGAATATGCCGACACGAGACATAACATTGGTTTTATGGTAGCGGATGAGCTTGCCAACCAAGCGGGCAGCACCTGGTCTACGCTGAAGCATGCGTACTATACGGAGTACAAGCAGCGCGGCCACAATGTGGTGGTGATCAAACCTACGACATTCATGAACCTGAGTGGGAAAGCCGTTAACTATTGGATGCACGAGCTGAAGGTGCCCATCCAGAATGTTTTGGTTATCGTTGATGACCTGGCGATACCGTTCGGATCACTGCGCATTAAACCCAAGGGTTCTGCAGCCGGGCACAATGGTCTTCGCTCCATAGAAGCCAGTGTCGGTAGCCAGCATTACCCACGTCTGCGTTTCGGGATTGGCGACAATTTTTCAAAGGGCCGTCAGGTGGACTATGTCCTGGGTCCGTTCGATAAAGAGGAAGCCCGTGAGCTCCCGGCCCTGATCGAGCATGCCGTGAAAATGGTGAACAGCTTCATCAACATCGGGATCGAGTTGACCATGACCAACCTGAACACCAAATAATATATTATTTTTTCGGGTCTACCCCTTTTATAATTCGGCATTTTTCGGTATCTTATAGACAAATATTGAACTTATCGCCATGGATAAAATTAGACCATTCATTGCCATTCCGGTAGTCCTTGTGTTTTTGATTTGGGGGTCGACACAGGCTTTTCATTTGCTAAGTGAAGCGAATGACTGGGATGTTATTGCTGGAGTTGGCCTACTTATCCTTTTAGCTGCCGTACTTTATAAATTTATACTATATCTAATTAACAAACCAATTTAATGAAACGTAACCTCATCGCGCTTAGCGCAACACTTATTGTGGCTTTTATTGTCTGGGTTTCCTGTACGGAGCGTATTGACGCAGGATATGAGGGCATCAAAGTCAAATTGTACGGTTCGGAAAAGGGTGTTCAGGACGTCAGCCTAGTTACCGGCCGCGTATGGTACAACCCGGTTACCGAATCCATCTATGAATTTCCGACCTATGTACAGACCGTAAACTACGAGAGCTTTACCGTGAATGCCAAGGATGGTTCTGTATTTTCGGTGGATCCTACCCTTTCCCTTCGGGTAAGCTTGGGCAGTTCCCCAAAGATTTTCACCAAATACCGCAAACCGGTTGAGGAGATCCTGAACATGACCTTGGTGAACCACATCAAGGATGTTTACCGTATTGAATTCAATAACTACAGTACGGATTCGATTATCAGCAATCGCGAACGTTTTGAAGCGGGTGTACAGGATAAGATGAACAAGTTTCTGGCTCAGGAAGGCTTTGTGCTGGAGCAATTGACCAGTGGCATCCAATACCCGGAATCCATCACCCAAGCAATCAATGCCAAGAATGCGGCCATACAGAAGGCACAACAGGCCGAAAATGAGCTGAAAGTGGTAGAGGCCGATGCCAAGAAGATGATCGTGCAGGCGGAAGCAGAAGCCAAAGCCAACGAACTTAGGCAGCAAACCCTATCACCATTGATCATCCAACAACAATTTATCGAGAAATGGGACGGATCAACGCCATTGTACGGCAACAGTCCGGTAATTTTCAAGGATATCAAATAATCAAAATAGCAGCCCAAGGGCTGCTATTTTTTTGCCTAATTTGATGGGGTTAAAAAATATAGATTGTTAAAAATTCCGATTACTTTCTCTTGGCGTTCTTGGTTGTAATAATGATCGCTCCATGCTTGCCCTTCTGACCGTATAGGGATGTTGCAGAAGTTGGACTTATTGTCTCAAAGCTATCAATTTCCGCGGCATTGATTTTCTGGGTCTCTTTGAAGGAGCTTTCCTTGCCATCGATAAAATATAGTGCATCCCTTGCATTCCCAGAATTTAGCGAATGTCCTAAGATTCGAATGCGGTGGGGAATACTTTCGGCAGCGGAAGAATTATCTTCAGTTTTGTCAGGACGCTTGTAGCCCTGCACCGTTATTTCTGTCAGATCCTGTTGTTTCGCCTCGAACTTCATCCCTTCCCCATTATGTAACCGTTGTGGTTTCGACTGGAATCCCTGTACCGTTATAACGGTATCTGTCTGTTGTCCGCTGACAGTCAACCCTGGTATATTCTTGACCTTTTTGGATCTGAACTCAACTCCTACCTGCGGTGTCCTGGGCATAAAACGATCTGCAGGAAGGTTACCCCTGACAACAAGGGCGCCATATTTTGCTTCCTGACCGTATTTCTGTACAGCCTCCGGACCTTTTATGATTTCCACGGACGACATTTCCTCGAGCGGAACATTTATTATGGAAGCTTCCTTCGACAGTTTTTCTCCATTATAGATTATCACAGGTCTCCGAAGATCTACGGTAATCCGTTCCACTTTGGGGCGGAATTCAGTATTTGTCCCCTGTTCCATGTTGCCTTTCTCACGGACGATTACTTCGTCGGTAGATTCCTTCAAATTCACTATAATGGAATCTGGGGTTCCCATGTCCCTGGCGATATGGACCCGATTGACCTCTTGCTTGGTGGTATCCGGGAGCTTAATGGTCATCACCCGGTCCATCTGTTCGACCACGTCGGCATCCTGCAATTGGATGACCACCTTTTCAATCTGAGCCTCTGCCCTGTTTACTGAAAAACTGATGCCGGTAATGATCAAGATTGGGAGGAGAAAGGCGTACTTGCCCAGCTCCACCTTCGATGAGCGTTTTTTGTTCATCATCATAATGCGCTTTTTTAAGGTTTTAAAATTAAACTGGTTGCTGATGTCCACACGAGCACCCTGCTTGGTGACATGCAGCAGCGAGTATTGGTAAGCCTGTCGGTCCACACCTTTATCCAGCACTTGTTGATCAGTCAAGAATTCCAGATTTTGACGTACGGATTTGCGCATTAGCCATACGAAAGGATTATACCAACAGGTTATCAACACCATTTCAAACCAGAGGACGTCGATACTGTGAAGGCCTTTCACATGGACGTATTCGTGCTTGAAAATATCGTTCAGCTCCAGGTCATGGTGCTGCTCCTGATGGAGATAGATTTTATTGAAAAAGGAAAACGGCGTAATGGGAAAAACCACGTTACGAAAGAGGTATTGCCGCCAATGGGCAGGTTTGGAGTGCCAATGGATACGCAGCAGGCTCAATAACTGCATGAGCAATTTTGTAAAGAACACGGTTGCCCCCAACAGCACTGTGTAGGTCAATAGATCGACGAAACTGAATTGGGTGGCCTGCTCCACCTCCACCGCCGGGAGATAACTATAGAAAATACCCTGAGGGAGCTCGAGCTTGTCCGCAAACCAAGACTTTACATCTAAGAATGGGTACAGGAAGGCGTACATTGAGCCAAGCAACAGATACAGCCTGTTGAGCCTGTAGAAAGTTAGCCCTTTCAACAAACCTTGGTAACCCAGGAACAGCAACGCCAAGAGCAGGTTCACTTGAATGAGGTAGGTCAGTATCGCTTCCATCGTTTAAGATTTTTGGTTCTTGATCATACTCATGATTTCCTCCAACTCTTCGGAACTCAGCTTCTCCTCCTTCACAAAGAAGGAAACCATTTCCTTATACGAATTCTTGAAATAATCGCCGACGAAGGAATTCATGAACTTGGCTTTATACTCTTCCGCCGATACCATGGGTTCATACCGCTTGGCATTAGCGTACTTCACGGCTTTCACATAGCCTTTTTTTTCCAGGTTCCGGATGGTGGACGCCAGGGTTGTATAGGGCATTTGACCGTCTTTAAGATTCTCCAGGATTTCCCGGACAAAACCACCATTCAATTGCCAGATCGACAACATCGCTTCTTCTTCTTGCAAGGTTAGCTTTTCCATAGGTCTACGTATTTTTCACTAATTTACGAACTTTTCGTAGACGTCCAAATATTTTAACATTTTTTTACGCGTTTAGGGATTGATTGTCAAGCGATAGTGGTGCGATTCAAGGGATCAATTTGCATTCGATATCGATAATGGAAAAGAATTGGCTGTTCTGAACAAATGCCTTGAAAAAGTGGCTAATATTTAGCCAAAATGACGAATTTGTGTCATTTATTATCGACGCCGGGGGTAAAAAATAGAAATCAATTTTATACATTTGTAAGAATACGATTAAAGTAATATCACTATAAATACAAGAAATTAGATTATGTCTGAAACTGCATCTATTAACTTAAATGGGACTACATTTGATTTCCCTGTTATCACGGGAACGGAGAATGAAAAAGCCATAGATATTTCAAAATTAAGAGACCAATCAGGATACATTACCCTAGACCCGGGATTTAAAAACACAGGATCGACAAAGAGTGCCATTACCTTCTTAGATGGAGAGAAAGGTGTATTGACCTACCGTGGTTATGCGATCGAAGATTTAGCGGATAAATCTACTTTCTTAGAGGTTGCCTACCTATTGATTTATGGCGAACTTCCAACGAAGGATGTATTGGAGAAATTCCGTGCGGACATCCGTTCGCAGATGATGATCCACGAAGACATGAAGAATTTCTTTGCTGGATTTCCATCCAAATCTCACCCGATGGGTCAGCTTTCTTGTTTGGTAGGTGCGCTATCGGCATTCTATCCAGAATCTTTGAACCCGAACCAAACGGACGAGGAAGAGAACAAGATGATCATCAATCTTTTGGCGAAAATGCCAACGATCGTATCTTGGATCCAGAAGAAATCTTTGGGCCATCCGGTAGTTTATCCGAAAAACAACTTTGGCTATATCGAGAATTTCTTGAACATGATCTTCGGCGAAGTAAATCAGGAGAAAACTTTCGACCCAGTAGTAATCGATGCGATGCATAAATTATTGATCTTACATGCGGACCACGAGCAAAACTGTTCGACCTCTACGGTACGTATGGTAGGTTCATCAAACGCAAACATGTACGCATCCATTTCCGCAGGTATCAATGCCCTTTGGGGTCCATTGCATGGCGGTGCCAACCAAGCGGTAATCGAGATGTTGGAAGCGATCAAGAACGATGGCGGCGATGCTGACAAATACTTGGCAAAAGCAAAAGACAAAAACGATCCATTCCGTTTGATGGGATTTGGACACCGTGTATACAAAAACTTCGACCCACGTGCTAAAATCATCAAGAAAGCATGTGACGATGTGTTGGAAAAATTAGGCGTTCAAGATCCGGTATTGGATATCGCGAAACGTCTGGAAGAAGCAGCACTGAGCGATCAGTACTTCATCGACCGTAAATTGTATCCAAATGTTGACTTCTACTCCGGTATCATCTACCGTGCACTAGGTTTCAACTCGGATATGTTCACCGTATTGTTCGCATTGGGCCGTCTTCCGGGATGGATTGCACAATGGAAAGAAATGCGTGACAACAAGGAGCCAATTGGCCGCCCTAGACAGGTGTACATTGGTGAGAACCTTCGTCAATACGTTCCTATCGCAGATAGAAAATAAGAATTTCATACAAGCATGTAAAAGCCGGATCCTTCACAGGTCCGGCTTTTCTGTTTTTCAATCATACCTGTGAAATGATTACAGGTTAGAAAATGAAAAAGGCCTTCTGTTGAAGGCCTTTTAAATATCTAATTTTCCAAAAATGGATTTAATTTCGAACTGAAATACGTTTTACGATGGTCTCTGATCCACTCGACACACGAACGAAGTAAAACCCATCGGTCAATTTCTGGTGTGTCTCGAACTGCAGGTTCTGTACGCCAGCTTCCAGGGAACCATTGTGAAGACTCAAGACCTCATTCCCCAGGGCATCCATCACCCGAATGCTTACCGTACTGGATTTGCTCAATTTGAATTGAACAGCTACCTGATCGGCAATGCCGTTGTAGAATACCTTTACATTATTGATCAACTTTTCGTTCTCCTCCGGTTTGTCTGCGGAAAAATCAAATGCCGTCACCGTGGAAGAAGTGGAAGTGGATAAACTAGAAGCTTGAGCATATCCTGCTAAACCTAAGCAAAGACATAGGTTACAGACTGCAAGACGTGATATTTTTCTCAATTCTAATTTCATAGTAAAAGTTGGATATAGGAACTAGGTCAATGGTTTAATCAAAAATAAACATTTAATCCTTATTTCCTAATGCAAAACTAAAAAAATTTACTTTTTTTATGAGCAAAAACTATACCCTTTAACAATTTTTAACAAGAAAATACGTTGTCGCAATAAAAGTAGTAATATTGCACTCAATAATTGACACAAAACTAACGCACAATCTATATGTCATCAGACCATAAACACAATCTCAACAAACTTAGTTGGGGCGGTTTATTAATCAGTTTAGGTATCATATTTGGAGACATAGGCACATCCCCACTCTACGTATTCAAGGCAATTTTCAACAAGGGAGAAATCCAGGAACTCATGATCTATGGCGGTCTGTCCTGTATCTTCTGGACTTTAACGCTTCAGACCACGGTAAAGTACGTCCTGATCACCTTGAATGCGGACAACAAGGGCGAGGGCGGTATTCTATCGCTCTACTCTTTGGTTCGGAAAAAGGCGAAATGGCTAATTATTCCGGCTATTATCGGAGGTAGTACGCTCCTGGCCGATGGGATGATCACACCGGCCATCACGATTTCTTCGGCCATCGAGGGTTTGGTGATCAAAACGCCAAATTTCCCGACAATCCCCGTGGTGGTGCTCATCATTTCCTTCCTCTTTATCATCCAACGGTTCGGAACGAATATCGTGGGTCGGGTCTTTGGTCCGTTGATGATGATCTGGTTCACCACGATTGGTGTATTGGGTGTCTCCTATTTGGGACACAGTCCGGATATTTGGAAGTCCCTCAATCCGTATTATGCCTACCAACTGCTGGCGACCTATCCCGATGCATGGTTTATCCTGGGTGCCATCTTCCTGTGTACCACGGGTGCTGAAGCGCTGTATTCGGACATGGGCCATGTGGGCAAGTCCAACATCCGCATCAGCTGGATCTATGTGAAGATTATGCTGATCCTGAACTATTTCGGACAGGGTGCATGGCTTTTGGAGCACAACGGATTGTTATTGGGCGAAACCAACCCATTCTATGCGATTATGCCGGATTGGTTTGTGATCTGGGGGGTTACCATTGCGACCATTGCGGCGGTCATTGCCAGTCAGGCCATGATTTCGGGATCCTTTACCCTGATTGCTGAAGCGGTACGCCTGAATATATGGCCAAAAGTGGCAATCCGCTACCCGAGTGACCACAAGGGACAGATTTATGTACCTTCAGTGAACCTCATCCTGTATTTGGGCTGTATGTTGGTCATCTTGGTCTTCCGAGAATCCAGCAATATGGAGGCTGCCTATGGTCTGGCCATCAACCTGACCTTTATCATGACCACCATCCTGATGACGGTTTTTATGATCCGCAAGCGGATCAATGCGGTATTGATCGGTCTTTTTGCAACGGTTTATACCATCATCGAGGTGGCATTCCTAGTCGGAAATATCAGTAAGATTGCGCATGGTGGTTGGTTGACCCTGCTGTTGGCGATGAGTCTGTTCATTGTGATGTATAGCTGGTACGGCGCACGGAAAATTAAGAATCGCTTTGTGAAGTTCGTCAATATCCGGGACTACTTTCCTATTCTGTCCGAACTCAGCGAGGACAAATCCGTTCCCCTGTTCGCCTCCCATCTGGTCTACCTGACCAGTGCGAACAACCTGTACGAGGTAGAATCCAAGATCACCTATTCCATCATCAACAAGAAAGCGAAACGTGCCGATGTATATTGGTTGGTGCACGTGGATGTCATGGACAACCCGCATACACGAGAATATAAGGTCACCCAATTGATTCCTGGGAAATTGATCCGCATTGACTTCCATCTCGGTTTCCGGGAGGAACAGAAAATCAGCTTGCTTTTCCGTAAAGTAGTAGAAGATATGGTGAAAAATGGAGAAATCAATATCACCAGCAACTATGAAACCCTGAAGAAGCACAATATCCCTGGCGATTTCAACTTTGTGGTACTCGAGAAAGTCATCTCCAAGACACACTTCCTGAAATGGAACGAGAAGATCATTACGGAAATCTATAAAATATTGAAGAAGCTCAGCCTCTCCGAGGAGAAAGGTTTTGGCCTGGATAGCAGCTTCGTAACGCTTGAGCGCGTGCCACTGACCATTCCGAACACGGAAGAAGTCAAGCTGACACGGTTATAATAAATAACGCCTCAACAAAAAGCGCCTGTGATACTCTTCACAGGCGCTTTTTTATGCTTTAAAAATATATCTCTTGATTAAACTGTCCGATTATACCGTTTTTTCTTCCTCTCTGTTTCTGAGTTTGGAATGCTTATAGCCATACCCAAAATAGATAACCAAACCGGCCAATAACCACAGGATAAAGATGATCCAGTTGCTCGCTCCAAGCTCTGACATCAGGTACAGATTGATGAGGATTCCCATTACCGGCAAGAGCGAGAAATTATGTTTGAAACTGAGGTAACTCAGCACCAACCATGTCAACCAGAAGAATATGACCAGCGATTTATGCAAAAGGATATTGGCAGAACCCATCTCCATCCAATGAGAAACTGTTTCTCCGCTGAATTGATAAACCAGAATGACGCCGATGATAAATCCAATCCCGACGATATACTTCCCATTCACATAAGGCACCTTAAATTTGGAGCGTTTGGAAAGACCTGAGGCATCCATATACAGCACACCGCAACATACCAGGATAAAGGCGAAGAAAGTCCCCACGGACGTTAAATCCACAAAGAAATCCATCTTGAAGAACAAGGCCGGTACGGCAACCACGATACCTGTTACGATTGTCGCAAAGGATGGTGTTTTATATTTCGGGTGGATGGTGGCAAATTTCTTCCACAGCAATCCGTCCCGACTCATGGTCATCCAGATCCGCGGTTGTGCCAATTGGAACACCAACAATGCGGATGTGATCGCAATGACAGAAGTAACCGATATTATACCCGCCATGTGGTCAAATCCGACATATTGGAAAACATATGCCAATGGATCCTTAACGTTCAATTCGGTATAATTCACCATCCCCGTTAGGACGAGGGTTATGGCCACATACAGTACAGCACAGATAAGTAGGCAATAGATCATTGCGCGCGGCAGATCGCGCTGCGGATTCTTACATTCCTCCGCTGTGGTAGAAATGGAGTCGAAGCCGATAAAGGCAAAGAATACCGCAGCCACCCCACTCATTACGCCACCCAAGCCATTGGGAGCAAAAGGCACCCAGTTTTCAGGTTTCACAAAGAAAATACCACCAAGGATAACTGCCAGAATAATCCCGACCTTCACCAGGACCATGAAGTTACTGGCCTTGCGGGACTCTTTGATTCCGATGTATACCAACCAGGTCACAAAAAATGTGATCAAGCCGGCCGGAAGGTCAAAGATGATGGGCATATCCAAAATCCGAGGAGCCGTTTCATAGGCCTGTAGGGCAACTTTATCGATGGATTCCATTTTATCCAACCCTACTTCCAGGAATTTCTGGTGGGCATCTAGGGCATATCCCGGCGCCATGGTCAGCCATTTGGGGAGGTGTATACCGAATCCTTCCAGCATCGATACGAAATATTGCGACCAGGAGATCGCCACCACCATATTGGAAACTGCATATTCGAGCACCAATGCCCAACCGATGATCCATGCGAAAAGTTCGCCGAATGCCACATAGGCATATGTATAGGCCGATCCGGAAACCGGAACCGTACTGGCAAACTGTGCATAAGATAGTGCTGTGAAAACACAGGCAAAGGCCACAAAGACAAATAATAAGGAGACTGCGGGACCTCCGTTGTAACTCGCCAGTCCGATGGTACTGAAAATACCGGCACCGACGATTGCGGCAATACCCAAGGAAACCAAGTCCCGGACACCAAGGACTTTCGCTAAGCCCGAGCCGCCATGTTCCGCATCTGAAAGAATCTGATCTACGCTTTTCTTTCGAAATAGCCTATTAGCCATATTAAGTTAATTTTTATTGGAGTTTCAACAAAAGTGAAAAAATTTATGACAAATACGTCAAATTATCCTGAATATATGCATATACATCTTTAAAATCATGCATCCGCTCCTCCGTATAGGAAAGCAGTACTGCCGTCATTCGCTCATGTACATCTGCCGTCACCTCGAACTGCCAAATCCGTTTTGAAATATTAATCAAAGGCTTTGAAATCTGTTCCAAGTCTTTATATTCGAAAATATAACGCCATGCAATAAACTTATCATAAAAGGTCAGGAATCCATCCACATCTGGAACCCCTATGGTTATTAAATAATTTTTGAGCACCGTGCGGTTGACATTGGCAAGGTTCTCATATAATCGGGAAACATTCACCAATTCATGTTTGATGAGCAAATGATCCAAAATCAGTTCAATGGCAATATGGGCTAGGAAGGTTCCACGGATAGGGAGATCGGCAATGACGGGATCAAGCTCCTTCCGCAGGTAATGGCTGTGATCGATGAAATAGGTGCTACTATGGAATAGTTTATCGACTTCCACATGCCGGTACCACCCTTCGGACAGCTCAACGCCCAGCGGATGGGTAAACAACTGCTCTTCGAACCGTTGGGGGTGGAAGGTATAGCTCTTATCGAAGTTCTTCAGTAAATCTGGTAGTAGGGAGCCCACTACCCGCTCCGGATGGGTTGCAAAACGTTCAAAATAGAAATGAGAAAGAAAATTCATCCAAGCGCTCCTAGCAATTATTATCTGAAAGATACATTATAATCTCGTATCTTTGCAATCTTAATTAAAAATAATTTAAGGGTTATATTATGAACTTTGTAGAAGAACTACGCTGGAGAGGCATGCTTCAAGACATCATGCCAGGAACAGAAGAATTGTTAAACAAAGAACAAGTGGCGGGCTATATCGGCTTCGACCCAACAGGCGATTCCCTACATGTTGGTCATTTAACCCAAATCATGACGTTAATCCACTTTCAGCATGCAGGCCACAAGCCTATTGCTTTGGTTGGTGGGGCAACGGGAATGATTGGTGACCCTTCATTTAAATCGGCAGAGCGTAACCTTCTTGATGAAGCAACGCTGAAACACAATGTCGCATCGTTGAAAAACCAATTGGTCAAATTCCTGGAATTTGGCGAAGGTGAAACGGATGCGAAGATGGTGAACAACTACGATTGGTTCAAAGACTTCAGTTTCTTGGAATTTATCCGTGACGTTGGAAAGCTGATTACCGTGAATTACATGATGGCCAAGGATTCGGTTAAGAAACGCCTAGAGGGGGAGAACGGTTTATCCTTCACGGAATTCTCGTATCAACTGATTCAAGGGTATGACTTCTATTATCTTTGGAAGAACCATGGCTGTAAAGTGCAGATGGGTGGCTCCGACCAATGGGGTAACATCGTCACAGGTAGTGAGATCGTACGCCGCCAGGAACAGGGTACCGTATTCGGCTTGACTACCCAGCTTATCAAGAAATCCGATGGGCAGAAGTTTGGTAAAACGGAATCCGGCGCAGTATGGCTGGATGCGAAGAAAACTTCTCCATATAAATATTATCAATTCTGGTTGAATGCAACGGATGATGACGCCAAAAACTGGATTAAGATCTTCACGTTGAAACCGAAGGAAGAAATCGATGCCATCATTGCTGAGCATGACCAAGCACCTCATATGCGTTTGGTGCAGAAGGCATTGGCGAAGGATATCACCATTCGTACACACAGTGAGCAGGATTATGAAACTGCAGTGAAGACGTCGGAGTTCCTATTCGGAAACGGAACACTGGATTTCTTGTCCAATCTGGACCATGAGGCTGTTCTTGAAGTATTCGATGGTGTCCCTCAGTTTGAGATTGCCAAGGATAAACTTGCCGCCGGCATCAATATCCTGGATCTCCTAGCTGTAGATTCACAGGTATTCCCTTCCAAAGGGGAAGCCCGTAAAATGCTTCAAGGTGGTGGAGTTTCGTTGAACCGTGAGAAATTGAACGATATCGAAATGACCGTCAACACGGATCAACTCATCAACAACAAATACCTGATCGTGCAGCGTGGTAAGAAAAACTACTACCTGATCACCGTTCATTAATAGCAACACACAAGAAAAGCCCCGAATTATCGGGGCTTTTTACATATTTGTTTCAAGTAAATCTAAGGAAGTTTAATCTGTTGAAGTTTCAACTCCGGTTGTTTAGTTTCCTTATTAAGAACGGAATAAATGACAAATGTATAGATGGCTTGGTTCTGCAGCCATACCTTTTCTTCCACAGCAGCCAATTTACTATCAGCCGAACTAACCGAAAGCTCCATATTGGCCCCTTGTTTTACTTCTACGAAGTTACTGATGGGCGTAGTAAAGGAATGCGATTGGACGCTCGATTGATTTTTATAGTCCAATTTGACTTTTAAGCCCTGCACAAGGTTAACAAAACGAATTTTTGCGAAGCCATCTTTAGGTTGGAGGATATCATCCTCGGAAACATAATAGTCTTGTGATCCTTTCCCCCAGAAGAAGATGGAATAGAATTTAGACCCCAGAAAATGGTGCTTGCCTTTGGCATAGATTGCATTTGGACTGAAGGATTTCAGTTCAATGGCTTGTTCGCCTGGGAAGACCGTTCTGTAAGCCAGGTTGGTCCCTTCACTGAAGATCTCCCCGTCTCGATTTACGACCTGCCCCGCAATCATCAGCTCCAAACTATCGCTTCCACCGATAGCATTGAACGCCGAAACACCGGCAAAGCTACCTGGAGCATCTAATTCATCTAACGCATTATCTTTGGAACATGAGCTTGTTATGAGGCAAAAAACAAGGATGGTGAAAGAAATGATATATTTTGGAATGGACATATTATTTTATAAATCTTAAATTTCAAATATACAACGATTTTGGAAAGCTTATTGCTACATGGATACGTAATTCAATACCAAGGAACCTGAAAAGATCGTACAATTTAGCCCCTGTCTGAATATATCGACATTTTAAACAAAAAGTAAGGACCAACCTATGGGTTATGATTCGTATACTTTAAGGTTTTTTTTTAAGTTTGTACTAAAGAAAATAGCGTCATTTAATGGCAAAATTAAACACATTCAAAAACAGCAGTGGTTCAACTGGGACTAAGAAGGCGAAGAATACCACGCTATCCTATCAAAAACGCAGTCGGACAAAGTCTTTTGACCAATTCAATTTTTCGGAAGGTCAGAAAAAGGCACTTAAAATATTAGGTTTATTCTTATTGATCCTTGCCGGTCTATTTACCGTAGCATTTGTCTCCTACCTCTTTACGTGGCAGGCAGACCAAAGTTACATCGCTCAGAGTAACGGTGGCTGGAGCACTTTAATGAAGACTACAGAGGAAATCAACGATGAAGCGGTCGAGACCCCAGTCGTAGAAAATAAACTCGGAAAGTTTGGGGCCCTGTTGGCCAACCAATTCATGTATGAATGGTTCGGTATAGCCTCCTTCCTGTTTATCTTGGTGATCTTTGTCATCGGCTATAAGTTTCTCTATAAACGTTCGATCCTGCCAGTATGGAAAACGATCATCTATTCCGCAGTATCCATCATCATTCTTTCCGTGACCTTGGGCTTCGCACAGGATTTCATCTCCAATACGCCCCATATCCTGGAAGGTAAATTTGGATTCTGGACGAATCAGATTTTGAAATCACAGATTGGCGTCATCGGAACTGCAGGGCTCTTGATCTTTATCATCCTGACCGCTCTGGTACTGATCTACAACCTGGATCTGAAGTTCTCCTTCCAGTCCTTACGCAACAGCAATGGAGATGAGGAGTACGATGAGGAAGATGAGGAAGAAGACCTTGCAACCACCAATCAGGCACACCAAAATCACATCAATAAAGTACGTGATAATACGGCTCAGGTAGCCACACATACGTACAACCACGTTGAAGAGGAAGTGATAGAAGAAGAGGAAGAGGGCGATGTGGACAACATTGGATTAAAAACGGAACCTGTGGAGGATAACACCGTTTCTTTACCGTTGAACACGATAAAACCCAATACCAATTTCGGGCAAAATAACCAGGAAATTGAGCTGACCATCGACCCACCTGCGCCGCAGGAAAAAGAAGTCGTGGCTGAACCCGCGCTTACCGTAGCGAAAGTGATCGAGGAAAAACCGATCACGGCCAATGATCTTGTGGAAAAATTCGGCGAATATGACCCTAAGTTGGATCTCTCCGGATACCAGTACCCTACCCTTGATCTTTTGAAAGATTACGGAACTGGCAAGATCACGATCAACCAACAAGAGCTTGAAGCGAACAAAAATAAAATTGTTGAAACCTTAAGGAACTACAGCATTGAGATCGAACACATCAAGGCGACTATTGGTCCTACGGTAACCCTTTACGAGATTATCCCGAAACCGGGGGTTCGTATTTCCAAGATCAAGAACCTGGAGGATGATATTGCCCTAAGCTTAGCGGCCTTGGGTATCCGTATCATTGCGCCAATGCCTGGAAAGGGCACCATCGGTATCGAGGTTCCCAACTCGTCACCGGAGATGGTTTCCATGCGCTCTATCTTGGCCACGGAGAAATACCAGAAAACCGACATGGACCTGCCTATAGCTTTAGGAAAGACGATTTCCAATGAGGTGTATATTGCCGATTTGGCGAAGATGCCTCACCTTTTGGTGGCGGGTGCGACGGGTCAGGGTAAATCCGTTGGTATCAACGCGATCTTGACGTCGCTGCTGTACAAGAAACATCCTGCGGAGTTGAAGTTCGTTCTGGTCGATCCGAAGAAAGTGGAGCTTTCTCTGTTCAAAAAGATCGAACGCCATTTCTTAGCAAAACTACCAAACGAGGATGAAGCGATTATCACGGATACGAAGAAGGTAATCAACACCTTAAATTCCCTATGTATCGAAATGGACCAGCGTTATGATCTGTTGAAGAACGCGCAGGTCCGGAATTTAAAGGAATATAATGTAAAATTTATCAATCGGCGATTAAACCCTGAGGAGGGTCACCGATTCTTACCGTTTATAGTTCTTATTATTGATGAGTTTGCCGACTTGATGATGACAGCAGGTAAAGAGGTGGAAACACCGATTGCTCGTCTGGCGCAGTTAGCACGTGCGGTAGGTATCCACTTGGTCATTGCCACGCAACGGCCATCCGTGAATATCATCACAGGTACGATCAAGGCCAACTTCCCGGCTCGTTTAGCATTCAGGGTATTGTCCAAGGTCGATTCCAGGACTATCCTGGATAGTGGTGGTGCCGATCAGCTGATCGGACGCGGGGATATGCTCCTGGCGACAGGAAGTGACCTGATCCGTATCCAATGTGCTTTTGTCGATACGCCGGAGGTGGACCAGGTTTCCGATTTCATCGGATCCCAACGCGGTTACCCGTCAGCACATCTCCTACCGGAATATGTGGGCGAAGATGGAGGCTCCGACGTTTCGGACTTCGATCCGGACGATCGCGACCAACTGTTCGAAGAAGCAGCACGCCTGATCGTCATGCATCAGCAAGGCTCAACATCATTAATTCAGCGCAAGTTAAAATTAGGTTATAACCGCGCTGGAAGAATCATCGATCAACTGGAAGCTGCAGGTATTGTAGGTCCATTTGAAGGCAGCAAGGCCCGCGAGGTCCTCTACCCGGATGAGTATTCATTGGAACAGTATTTGGAAACGTTAAGAAAAGATTAATGATGAAAAAACTACTTTTTGTATGTATCGCCTTCCTGGCAGCAACCACAGGTTTTGCACAGGACAAGGCTGCAAAAGCACTTTTGGACGAAGTATCCCGTAAATATGACGGTTATAGCACGATTCAGTCGGATTTCAGCTTTAAAGCTACTCAGAAGAATGGCGAAAGTTATAACGACAAAGGCCAGCTCTTTCTGAACAAGGGTGCAAACAAATACAAGATCAACCTGCCTACGCAGGAATTGATTTCCGATGGGAAATCGGTTTGGTCTGTACTGAAGGAAGATAAAGAAGTTCAGGTATCTGAAGCGGATAACTCCGGTCAATCCATAGGACCGAACAATATCTTCACATTCTATAGGGATGGCTACAACTACGTGAGCAGCACCGATGAAAGTGCAGGCAAAGTCGGTAAATTAACGGTTATCGACCTGTCTCCAGCGGATACCAAGAGCAACTATGCAAAGATCAAGCTGAGAATAAACAAGAACAAACACATCCACGATGTGACAATATTTGATAAATCGGGAGCCAAATATACCTATACTATCAACGGGTTATATGTAAACTCCCCAATCGCAGATGCTGCCTTCCAATTCCAGAAAACAAAATATCCGGGATTTGAATTGGTCGATCTGAGGTAACAAAAAACGGGAGCTCTTAGGAGCTCCCGTTTTTTGTTACAGTATGTAGTAGTTAGAATTAAGTAGTTAGACCTAGGGCGGAATTGCAAAGTACACTTATCTCTTTAGCCAAATTTTGCACCTCGCCCACCCTTTTTGTTACAGTTTGTAGTAGTTAGAATTAAGTAGTTAGACATAGGGCGGAATAGCATGAAGGAAATTAGGATATTCTTCAGCCAAATATTGCACCTCGCTTACCCTTACTATCTCACATCTCAATTCTCATATCTCAAATCTAACAACTCGTATCTCATATCTATCCTCAGTAGACCAGCTTTCCGGCAGTACTTTGTCGTACCTGGTCGAGGGATACGCCTTCGTGGAGTTCAAGGACTTTGAATCCTCCCTCTGGGACGATTTCGAATACCCCGAGTTCCGTCACGATTTTCTTTACGCAGCGTACTCCGGTGAGGGGCAGCGTACAGGACGGAAGAAGCTTGGATTCTCCAGCTTTATTGACGTGCTGCATGGCAACAATAATGTTTTCGGCACTGGCAACCAGATCCATGGCTCCGCCCATTCCTTTGACCATCTTTCCTGGGATTTTCCAATTGGCGATATCGCCATTTTCGGAAACTTCCATCGCACCGAGGATGGTCAGGTCGACCCGCCTTGCGCGGATCATTCCGAAGCTCATGGCCGAATCAAAGAATGCAGAACCTGGTAGGGTTGTGATCGTCTGTTTTCCGGCGTTGATGTAGTCTGCATCCTCCTCACCTTCCAACGGAAAGGGTCCCATGCCCAACAAGCCGTTTTCACTCTGTAAAACAACATTGATCCCTTCGGGAATATAGTTAGCCACCAAGGTAGGAATACCGATACCCAGATTGACGTAGTATCCATCCTTAACTTCCTTGGCGATTCGTTTCGCGATTCCAAATTTATCCAGCATAGCTTAACATTTTTTTAAGATCATGGCACTGGCACCTCCCCCTCCATTACAGATAGCGGCTAAGCCCAGGGTTCCATTTTCTTGTTTTAATACCGAAATTAATGTCACCAAAATACGTGCACCGGAACAGCCCAGTGGATGCCCCAAGGCCACAGCCCCACCATACACGTTAATTTTTGAAGAAGAGATCTCCAAAATCTTGGCGTTGGCGAGAGCGACTACCGAGAAGGCCTCATTGAATTCAAAATAATCAATATCGTCGATGGTCAGACCAGCTTTCTGCAGCACCTTCTGGGTGGCGATGGCTGGCGTGGTGGTAAACCATTCCGGAGACTGCTCGGCATCGGCATACGCAACGACTTCCGCCAAGGGTGTCAAGCCCAACTCTGCTACCTTTTCGCCGCTCATCAAGACCAAGGCTGCAGCACCATCGCTCAGTGTCGATGCGTTTGCTGCCGTAATGGTTCCGTCGGCCTTAAATGAAGGACGCAGTTGACCTACCTTATCGAAATTGATATTCTTATATTCTTCATCCTCTGAGAATTCCTCCACCCCTTTCCGTGTTTTCACTTCTACGGGAACCACCTCACCGGCAAACTTTCCACTTTCCCACGCAATCTTACTGCGCGTATACGATTGGATGGCATATTCATCCTGATCCTCACGGCTCAATTCGTACTTCTCAGCACACAGCTCACCGCAATTCCCCATCGCCTGATCGGAGTACACATCAGTCAAACCATCCTTCAGCAATCCATCCTCCAATTGCTGGTGACCAAATTTAGCACCCCAGCGTGCCGCAGAATCGTAGTAGGGAACTTGGCTCATACTTTCCATACCACCAGCAACAACCACTTTGGCATCACCCAAGAGGATTTGTTGCGCAGCAATAGATACGGCTTTCATACCACTGGCACATACTTTATTGATGGTTGTTGCCGGCACATGGTCTGGCAAACCTGCGAATTTGGAAGCCTGTCGAGCCGGAGCCTGACCTAAATTGGCCTGTAGGACCGACCCCATATACACTTCGTCCACTTCATAGTTGCCCAATTCTAGGGAATCTAATGCCCCCGAAATTGCCGCAGCACCTAATTTTGTTGCCGACACACTTGAAATTGCGCCACCGAAACTGCCCATAGCCGTCCGTTTGGCAGCTACGATGTATACTTTTTTATTATTGCTCATCTTTTTGTCTTACTGTACGTTGTTCAATTCTCTTTTCATAGTTCTCGCCTTGGAAGATCTTATTGATAAAGATCCCAGGCGTATGGATGTGGTTGGGATCTAGCTCCCCAGGCTCTACCAATTCCTCAACTTCCGCTATGGTGATCTTGCCACACATGGCTACAGCATGGTTGAAATTCTGTGCTGTCCCACGATAGACCAAATTACCGTCCCGATCACCTTTCCAGGCTTTGACCAAGGCGTAATCCGGTTCAAAAGCATATTCCATCAAGTATTCCTTTTCCACACCGTGGAAGGTAAAGGTGCGGCTTTCCTTGCCTTCGGCAACCTCTGTACCCACACCCGCGGGCGTATAGATCACGGGCATCCCGTAACCACCGGCCATTAAGCGTGTCGCCAAAGTTCCCTGAGGAATCAGTTCCACCTCCAGTTCGCCACTCAACATCTGCCGTTCAAACTCCGCATTCTCCCCAACATAGGAAGCAATCATTTTCTTGACCTGTTTATGCTGCAGCAACAGCCCCAAGCCGAAATCATCAACCCCGGCATTGTTGCTGATGCAGGTCAAATCCTTCACACCCTTTTCCAAAAGTGCGGCAATTAAATTTTCAGGAATGCCACAAAGACCAAACCCTCCTAAGGAAATGGTCATGCCATCCGCAATATCTTGAATGGCTTCTTTGGCATTGGACACCGATTTATCAATCATTTCTTTCCGTATTAAATCCTATAAAAGGTATATGAAATAAATAGTGTGTTTGTGTACTGTTTGCAGTCATGGATCCCCATGAAAACCAAATTATTTCCTTAAATCAGGAACAATCCTAGAATATTTTTTGGTGAAACAGTATCAAAACCTATCAGTTTATAATTTATTTAAATTTAAGGATTTTATATCAAACTGCTAATCTTGAATGATTTTTATGAGAATAAAAATTTTAACGGTTTCTTGTTCAATTCTTTATAGTAAACACCCCTATAAATTACCAATAGAACAAAAAGTAGTGCGATAATGGTGGAAGTCCTAAATTATAGTGTACGCAATGCAGAACTGCAAATGTTAAAGATTAATTAATAATTAATCTTTCATTTAGAAAATGATATCTTTTGCCAAATTCCAGAATGTTCTTTACAAATTCTAATAATTTTGCTAAACTTGGTTCTTTAAAGTGAAAAACACAAATCATTATGACGCGATTATTAGCTATTATTCTTTTCTTTTGGGTGTTAGTCCCAAGTGTATCTGGACAGACCCTTCAGCAAAAACTCATGACCTCCAGTTTGGACAGCCAGTTTGTTGTGTTGAATCTACAGTCACGATCTCAGGACAAAGATTTTAAGATAATTCGCAAAACAAACCTCGATATCATCCGCAAGAATGTCCGGGATTCCCTGAACACCTATAAAAAGCAAATCGCTACTTTACGTGGTGATGCATCATCTTCGGAAGGCAATATCTTAGGCTTGCAGGACTCCGTGAAATCACTGAGTGCTGCCCTATCTGCGGAACAGCAAAAGACCGATAGCATTTCCTTCCTGGGCATTCAGTTTTCCAAAAGCTCCTACCACACGATGGTATGGGTAATTATCATCGTATTGGCCGCTGCCCTATTCGGAATCCTTGCTGCTTTCCGAAAAGCGAAGGTTGACACAACAGAAAGCAAGAACACCGTGGATGAATTGCAGGAAGAGCTACAGACCCTCCGCAAGAAATCTATGGAAAGAGAACAACTGTTGAAACGCCAACTTTTGGATGAGCAATTAAAAAGAAATTCTTAAGCTTAGTACTTAATAAAATAAAACAGGGTTGACCATTGGAATGTGGTCAACCCTGTTTTATTTTAGCGCCCTCGGTTTAGGACTTTCCTGCCGTTTCCTTCAACTGAAATTCCTGATATCCACCTTTCGGACTGTCAACGATCAATTTCGCTGCATTCGGATTGCCCCTGACGATCCAACGGACCTGTACAGCGGACATGCCGTCTATGCTGTTTACCTCAATCTGTTCAGGTTTATATTTCTGCTCCCTAGTTTCGTTGAAGTCTTTATTGATCACCTGCATGCCGGTCACCACCTTGGCGCCTTCCAGGCGAATGTGGTTCGGGCGTTCGATACGGTGTTTCACATCGTGGTCGGAATGCGTCGGGATTATGCGGGTATTCCAAATGGTAGCATTGACCTCATATAAATTTCCGCCAAGAGGGGTAATGGAAGATTCCATGAGCTCAAGTTTAGGCAAATGGTATGCATGGTAAATGGTAAAAGCCGCATTGCGATGGGCATCTTCCATCAACAGGAATCCCGGGTGGTTCCGCGTATAATTCTTCTTAGCCCCACCGATCTCGATCTTGCCATATTGTGGATGGTCGAATTCTTTCCACGGCACGTAGGCATCCCCGAACATCAGCAACCTATCGAACTCATAGTATTCATCACTCTGACGCATGCCCCCTTCTGCTTTTTCATTGAACAGCTTATAGGTGGTCATCAGCTCATTTGAAAATGTAAAAATGCCACGGGTAAGAGCCAAGAAATCAATCTCACCCCCAAATACCGTATACAGGTCCTTGTGGATCACAATATAATTGTAACCCGGCAACATCTTTTCACCGGTTTTACCAAGTGCATCATACACCTGCACATCCTTCCGGGAATAAAAGCGTTCATCTTCCGCCGCACCAGGGCCGCGCAGGATCATACCTCCGTAATTGTGGTAGGATTGCGCACCGGCAATATTGGGATGCGCATAGATGAACTTCTTCACGGCCTGTGTTTCCGGAAGTGTACCTGGATAATACAGGGCTCCACCCTGCACATAATTGGGTTGCCAATTCCACCCCCAGTCACGATTCGGGTCGTAGGTGCCCGTAATATCTTCGTTGACCAAGCCATCCCCATCATTGTCAATCCCCTCGAAACCCAGCAGCTCATATTCGCCGACCTCACCGGGCTTCACCATAACCATCCGGTTCGGATTATCCGGATCAACCTTATACCGCCCGGTTTTGGACTTCCGACGCATCATGACAATCTCGCCATCTTTGTCCAGATCGTCATACAGATCCTCCGCAACCAATCCATCGCCATCGTTATCGAATGGTCGACGCCCGGTGCGCGAAGAATGCATCGTGTTGGGGTTATAGATAAAATATTCCCGTGAATCCGGGTTAATCGTCGGTGCAATATAGAACACCTTATCCTTCAGCAGCTCCTTGATAAAGGGTACTGCATTGTAGTTTTCCACAAGATACCAAGCGGTGTACATAGAGATTTCGGAACCCTGCAACTCATTGGCGTGGATATTCCCATCGATCCACATCGCTGGTTTCTGTTCTGCTTTTCCTTGGTTGAAATCCGTTACGGTAAGTACGAAAATATCCCGACCTTCGAAGCTCTTTCCTATGGATTCATATTTGATCAGGTTAGGATATGCTTTCTGCAGGTCGCGGTAAAATTGCTCCATCTGCTTGAGGTCATGGTAGCGACTCCAGTTCATCGGCACCTTTGGGTTCGAGGGGGAACCTACCGCTCGAAGGCCTGCTATTTCGCGGCTAACGTCATCTTTTTTATTCTGGGCTATGGCCGTACTTAGGCTGAATGCCAGCGCCATTGCAAGTATGCTCTGTGTAAATTTCATTTCTTCGGGGTTTATAGTTTTATATCCACTGTTTTCTCACCTGCCGTTGGGCATCCAACCGTCAGTTTCACTGTCCCTTTTCCTTTGACCAGCCACGATAACGATAGGGCATCTCCGGGCTGTAGGGCTGGATAAAGCTGCAGACGTTTCCCACTTAAGAAAGATTGGTTCTTCTGCATGTCGAGAATAGCTTTCATTTTGGAGACATGCTTGATCCGATCGGCAATTTCCGGATAGGTAGGCATGGCTCCCGTATTATACAGACGGATCTCGATCCGGTGGATATCATCCCCCAAAGCCGTTACCTTCGGTGTCGAGAACTCCAGGGTGGCCAACGATTTCGCCAGTTGCAGGACAAATTCCGTATGCAATTTCGCAGGACCTTCCAGATGGTCAATTGGCGGATTGTTGAGAAACGCAGAAACCACGCCTCCCACCTCAACTTCCTGTCCCGGGAAGTCCGGATGATCAATTTTGGTCCACGGCAATACGGCTCCTTGAACTCCTTTGTTATTCACCCAATTCACCAGACGGTCCAATTCCTTACCATTCGGCACCCGTTGTACATTTTTGCTGGTATCCGAATTTGCCGGAATCCACCAGCCTGGGGTAACAAAACTGAACTTACCCGCATGGTAGTAGGCGGTAGTGGAGAGGTTGCCTTTACCGGCAGGTAGTTTCGGCGCTTCACCTTGTGATTTTACCGCATCGTTATACAACTTGCTCACCATTGCTGCCACCTGTACATCGTTTTTAGACCATGACTTCACAATGCGTTCACTCGCTTTCCGCTGGTCAAATGGTTCTGCTACCGATAGGTTATTCTGCATACCAAGATGCAGCACTGCTGCCACTTGCGGTTGGTCGAATAGCAGATCCATAAAGGCGCGTGTCTCCGGTTCTGAGGCCGCATAGTCTCCGGTCTCTGATTCGAAAAATGGATAATCGAACGTAAAGTTCCGGTCAATGTTCACGCCAGCGGATGGATCTTCCCCATACTGCCCATCGTGGTCCGTATCCATACCTTCCATAAACAATTCATATTGGCCGCTTTCTCCCTTGCTCCTATCCGCTTGCACCAGCACACTCGGATGCAGGGGGTGTACCTTGTACTGTCCTGCAGGAGACTTCACCCGCATCTGACTGATGACACCATCCTTGTTCAGATCCACATCGGGATCCTCATCCAGGCGGCCATCCCGGTCGTTGTCAATCGCACGACCATTCCCCGCATGCCAGCGACCACTATTTATATTCCGCTTATAGGCGTCCGGATTCAGGACGGGAATGACCCAAATCGACTTCTCCGATAATAAGGACTCCAGTTCGCCCTGTGGCTTCCCTACGATTTCCTGTACTATTCTTAAGGATTGCAACACGCCAGCAGGGTGTCGCCCATCAACTCCGGCAACGATCAGTAGCGTCGGCCGGCTCAGCTTATCCTTCTGAATTTTCAGCATGGGAATTTCCTCCCCGCCATAACTTTTACCGATGGACGCCATTTCGACAGACGAATGGGAAGAAAGTGTATTGAACTGCTTTTTTAAAGCATCATAACTGGGATAGTTCCATTGTGCTTGCGCAAAAAATGGCATACTGCATGAGATCAGCAGCAGCATTACATATTTCATATACTTAGGCTTTTAGTTCTTTACAAATTAACCAATTATTTAACAGAAACAAGTTTCTATGAATATTTTCGAAATTTATTTTTAATTCAATCAAGAGAACTATTCATGACGTTTAAAAAGAATTAAAATTAAATATTTGATAATTTTATTTTTATTTAAACTAATTCTAAATACATTTGTATCGATAACATTAATAATTAACACCAATTATTAATTAAAATAAAATTAAAAGCAAATCAAAACTAATTAATTGAATTATTTTAATCCCAACACAATTACGCAAGACAACACCCTAAACAATTAATCAATTTACTATTAACAATAAAATTTATCAAAAAAAACAACTAAATTCAAAAACTTATGAATCAAAATTTAAACTTTTTATTTCTTTTTCTTTTATTGTTGACAACTTCTTGCAAAAAAGAATTTTCACAAATCAGTAAGGACACATCACCAAGATACATTGGCCAAGATGAATTTAAAGAGCTTGGTTATGGGTACGACATATTAGAGGAAATTGGATCTCCCAAAGCTGTACGTGGAAAAATATTGAGAATTGAAGATTTGCATGAAGCTAATCATAAAACAATTGAATTTAAACCTTTGGATTATCAAGATGGATATTTGCTTTCTGGAG
Source organism: Sphingobacterium lactis (assembly GCF_011046555.1). Lineage (NCBI taxonomy): Bacteria > Pseudomonadati > Bacteroidota > Sphingobacteriia > Sphingobacteriales > Sphingobacteriaceae > Sphingobacterium > Sphingobacterium lactis. The sequence continues at coordinate 1,481,015 of NZ_CP049246.1, read as the reverse complement.
AAACGTCATCAGCTTATAAAAAACTTTTAAGTAACGATCTTAATATATATGCTAAGACAATCTTTAAAATTGCAGAGGCAACTTTAACCGCAGGTTTTAAAAAAAATACACGTGATTCAAATTACTATTCGTATGCTACCTTCGACAAATTGATATTAAAAAATAAAATTTCTTTTGTAGGAGATATGAGAATGCTTAAATCATATATAGAACCCAATTTTGTTCGCGATTGCGAGACCTTAGCTCCCGCCGAATTAGTAAATACTTATGGAACTCATGTAGTGTTAAATTTTATGAATGGAGCAAAGTTACATTTTGCATATAGATCACGTGCAAATCACTCCAATAAAAATCAAACTGTAAAAGCAGGTTTAAAAGCAACAATTACTACATTATTTGCAGGAACAACATTCAATTATGATGGATCTTATACGAAAGAAGAATCATCAAGCAATTCAGAAGCTGAATTATATTATAAAACATATGGTGGAGATCCTACAAAAAGCCTTGAAGAATCAATATCCCTCTCGAATCCTAAAACAACAAAAATTAATACTTCTAATTGGCAAAGTTCAGTAACTAATAATAATTCGCAAATAGTAAAAATTAACAAGAACGGTTTAATCCCAATATATGAATTTATTGAGGATCATGAAAAAAGAGCGAAGGTCAAAGATTATATTCTTTACTCTTATTTAAAGATTTTTAAAACCGACACAAATTTGGAGTTATTTTCAACCGGCGATATTTTAGGAGCAGGGCACACATTAGATGATATTGAAAGTGCCATAATGATATTTCCAGATAGACCACGCATTATTAAAGGAAGTATAAATACATATAATCAAACTTCCAATGAAAGAATGAATACAATATTACGTGAAGTTAATAGCTCAAACTCAATTCAACTATTCAACAAACGAATATCAACATTTAGATATTTTACATTTGGAAGTATGCATGGATTGTCAAATTTTTCGTCTACTCCCATCCTAAATGCTTTAAGTGATATTGATAAAATTGAAATTAATAATTCTGCTTATGATGAATCACATTACAAAGTGGAAAGAAAATTGGATTTGATAAAATTTCAAAACAAAATTTATGTTAGATTTTATGAAAAACCTCAAGATAAACCCGAAACAACTACTATTTATCCAATATATGATGAAAAAGCAATAAGTTTTTACAATTTTAACAAAAACAGAATTAACCAAGTTAAGAGCATTTCAGGATACATCGTTGGGCCCTATTTCTAATATATCCCACCATCTAAGAGAGAAAAACGATTACTTTCTTAGATGGTATAAGAAATCATTATTTCTATATGTCGTAACATTCTGTGCTTCTGCTACAACAGTTTCAGCTCAATATTTACAAAAAGAGAGCACCTCGTATCAGAATTTTAGCAAAATTATCCAAAATGAAAATTTAAAATGGTCTATTGCAGGCAATGAAAATGGCCTTAGTCCTAATATATTATCAGAATTAAGTTGGAAAAACGTTTATTCAGGATCAAAGTATGCTTTAGGGTTAAAACTCAAAGATATTTCCTACGAATTCTCATATTCCGAGTTAATTTCATATAAAGGCACAGCGCTTGACCAAGATTTTAAATCAGATAATAAAACGGATATCATTTATTCAAAAGAGCTTTTTAGTTCTGGTAGCAAAAAATCAGATTTAACTTTCGAAGTTTCTCATAAAAATTTTATGAGAAACTTTTACATTGGCATAACTAAGGTAAATAGTACTAATCTATTGTTTCACAAAAATTCAGAACTGATTTCAAGCTATCATTTTAAAAAAAATGGTATTATTATCTCCTTCAAGGATATAGTTAGCTTAAATAACCTTGAATTTAGCACAGTCTTTTCTATTTCACCAAATAAATATTTTGCTCAAGCTCAATGGGCAGAAAGAACTAATTTGAACCAGAACCCTAGCTTTATTCATAAATCTTTTGGTTTGGATTTCAAATCTTCTATGAGCATCCATTATTTAATATTTCCATCTGTTCATACAGGAATTAAAACAGAAACATATATGTCTAAAGGATTTAAGGGAGTTGATTATCTTTTTTATAAAAATGGAAACATTGCCAAAACTCAATTTAATGGATCACAAAACAAATACTTCAATTTTGGTCTTAGTGTCCTATTTAAGATTTAAATATTCTTTATCCACGTTCCTCTCGACGATCTTGCGCAGATTTATCTTCGGCCGTTCCTGACTTCCAATACGAGAACGCATAGAAATCCTTGGCTCCCCAACCTAGCTCTTCCTTAAAGTATTGTCTCAGATCTCTGACCGTACTGTATTCGGCAGCAATGTAGGCGAAGTATTTCTTATCGGGATCGATGGCGCATGCCCTAGCGGTCTCCGCGAGTGCACTCCCTTTCTCCGGATGCGGATTGACCAACCAAGTAACCTCGAATCCGGGATGCTGAACCTCGGGATGTTTATCTTCAGGTGTAGCGACTTCGACAATGCACCGCCCTGAAGCATCCTCAGGAAGGGATTCCAGGATACAGCACAACACAGGGATGGCGGTAGAATCCGCGATCAATAGGTAGTGGTCAGCCTCACCAACGTGTACCGTCGGTCGGATTTTCATGGCGACACCCAATTGATCATCCAGCACGGCATTCCTGGCCCAGGCCGAAGCCGGACCATTATCCCCATGGTTGACAAAATCTATGGTAATCTCCTTGGTCTCCGGGTCAATTGCCCGGTGAGTATAGGTACGGACGATGGGTTTGATCGCATCATCAGGCATCACCCATTCTCCCTTTTCGGGATCAAAGGTCGAAAACTGAACCTCTCGAGTTCCACTGGGCGGAATAAAAATCTTATTGTTTGCCCCTGGCGTACATTGATCGAATTCAATGTCCTCATCCGATTTTAACTTGATCCGGATATAGTGCGGCGTTATGTTTTCTTTCGCCGTTACCTTAAAAACGTATTTTGAAATCTTCGGTTTTTCCATTTCCTTACTGAATTAAGTTGACAATATCATCCACCATCATGTTGACGGATGTTAATCCACCTCCCGAAATAAACCAGACATTCGGGTTCAGGTAGAAGGTTTTTCCTTGCTTATAGGCATTGGTCTGTTTGATCAATTTATTTTCGACATCTTCTTTGCTGGAAACCTTACCCAGCACCGCCGCATTGCGATCAACAATAAAGAGATAGTCTGGATTAGACTCTGCAATGAGCTCATTGGATACGCGCTGCCCGTGCACGGACTCATCCTGTAGATCCAATACCGGTTTTATCCCCAGAACATCGTGAATAAAACCAAAGCGGGAGCCTTGTCCAAACGCGGAGAACTTCCCATTGTTGAAAATCAGGAATAGCGCTTTATTGGGATCTTGGCTATACTTTGCTTGCGCTTGCTTGATTTTTGTTTCCAATGCGTTTAATTGCTCCTGTGCATCGTTCTGTTTTTCGAAGATTCGACCGATCAATTGCACATTCTTTTCAAAGGAGGGCAAGTAATTCTTGTTGTCCGTGCCAATAAATACCGCTGGTGCGATTTCCTGGAGTTCTTCGTAAAACCGCTCCTGCCGCGTGGACAGAAGGATCAATTGCGGTTTCAATGCCGCGATGGCTTCGAAGTCAGGCTCAATAACGGACCCGACATCCGCGATATTGGGATCATCCAGCAAATCCTTCAGATACGCTGGCACAAATTTCTTGGGAATCCCAATGGGCTTTACACCCAGTGCATCCATGGTTTCCAAGGCACCAATATCCAGTACAACCACACGTTCGGGATTTTTCACCAATACGGTATTTCCCAGTTTATGGGAAACCTGCAGGGTATCCTGGCCTGCTGTTTTTCCAGCCTGCTTATCTGAGGACTGACAGGAGAGCAACAGTTGTAAACCCATAACCAGCACAAATAAAGAAGAGCTGGTCTTTAAAAATTTTTTAATCATATTATAAATTGAAGTAATTACATATTTTTTTACCATTCCTTTCGATGATATCAAATTCGATAGCAAAGATCGATTGGAGATTTTCCGCACTGATCACGTCATTGACAGGAGCATCAAATTCGATATAGCCATCTTTGAGCGCGATGATGTGATCGGAATATTGTGCAGCAAAGTTTATTTCATGAATAACGATGACTACGGTCTTCCCCTTTTCATCCACCAACCGGCGCAGTGTTTTCATCACATGGACAGCATGCTTCATATCGAGATTGTTGAGGGGCTCATCAAGGAGGATATATTCGGTATCCTGGGCAATAATCATGGCGATAAAAGCCCGTTGCCGCTGTCCCCCACTAAGCTCATCGATATAGGCATCCCGAAGGTCCATTAAATCGGAAAACTGCAATGCCTCATCCACCTTTTCCCAATCATGGGCAGACAACCGCCCTTTGCTGTGAGGAAAGCGACCAAAGGAAACGAGATCCCGAACGGTCAACTTCAGATCAAGGTGATTGGATTGTTTCAAAATGGAAAGCTTCTTGGCCAGCTCGGCACCACGGTATTCGTTCAAGGGCTTATCGAAGAAACTGACTTCGCCTCCATCCTGCTTGATCAACCGACTTAAAATGGACAACAGCGTACTCTTGCCGGCACCATTGGGACCGATGAGCGAGGTAATCTGCCGATTGGGAATGCTCCCCGACAGGACCTTCAAAACCTCGGCCTTGCCATAACGCTTCTGGATGCCTTGATAGACTAACTGATTTTTTTCCGTGTTAACCATAATAAATACATGAAATAAACTCCGCCGATAAAATTAATAATGATACTGACGGTCGTTGAAAAACTCAGGACATGTTCGACCAGGAATTGTCCGAACACCAAACAGATGCAGGCAATCAAACTGCATACAGGCAACATAATACTGTGTTTACGTGTTGGTAATAGTTCGTAGGTTAGGTTGCAGACCAAAATACCCAAGAAGGTAATCGGCCCCACCAAAGCCGTAGATACGGAAACCAACAGGGAAATCACCAACAAAAAGCGCTGCACCACCTGATTGTAGGACAGCCCCAAATTCACGGCATGGTCGCGCCCAAGTGCAAGAACGTCGAGCTTCCGCAAATGGAAACTGGTAAATGCAAGAGCGACAACAAGCGTGGCGGCGGCAATGCCCAATAGTTTGGTGTTCATCTTGGAGAAGCTGACGAACATAAAATTCTGTACAATGGAGAATTCATTTGGATCGATCATAACCTGCATAAACTGGCTTATGGTCAGAAATAGCGTCCCAAGGACCATACCTGTCAGCAACAAGAAGTACATTCCGCGCTTTCTTTTTCCGAACAGGAGAAAGTAGAGCACCAAAGAGAAACCCAACATCAGCACGATCGCATAGAAGAAGTTTTCCTGCTGCCCGATGACCTGGAAAGCCTTATCGCCGTAGACAAAAACTATAAATGTTTGAAAGAGAATGAAAATAGCTTCATATCCCATTATGGAAGGCGTAAGAATCCGATTATTTGTAATCGTTTGGAAAATAATGGATGAGTACGCCACACTGATGCCAACCAGGACCATACTTGCCAAACGCATGGTCCGTTTATTTAAGGCATATCGGTTATCCAGGTCGATATCCACGAATAGGAAACCTAAAGTTACCGCCAGCAGGATCAATCCAAGGAGGGCTATTTTAAGGGATGTCTTCATGCCTGCTTTTTAAGGATTAACAACAAGAACAACAAACCACCTATGATACCCACAGTCATGCTTGCCTTCCGGGTTGACATCAAGGGTCAACTTGCCTGAGAAATGTTCCGCAAACCAGGTATAGAAGCGGTCCATGTCCAACCGCATGTTGTTCTTGGCATCCATCATTCGGAATCGCCGCTCCCTATCGCCAATGTAGAAATAGAATTCCTGCTCTTTTCTGTCGACACCCATCCCTAGTTTTTCCGCCGCATAGCGGTACAGGTTTTCTTCATCCATCCAGATGGAAGGTGAAAAAATGGCCGCGGTGCCAAAAACCTGGGGATACGCCAAGCCGGCATAAAGGGTCAATAAACCACCTAGGGAGCTCCCCAACATAGCGGTATGTCGTACGCCTGCGAGCGTTCTATATTTAAGGTCAACATGGGGTTTCAGGGTATGCACAATATCATGCAGGTATTTCCATCCTTTCGGATCCGGCGTACCCTTTCCGCTATTGACCAGGTATTCCTGTTGCCGAATTTCGTAATCGGTTGCATGATCGATCGCCACTACAATAACCGATGAACCCGAACTATCTATGGTTTCATCAACTTTCCACTCGACGGGACCTGAACGGCCTAACGATGTCGCCTCATCAAAGAGATGCTGTCCATCATGCATATACAGTACAGGATACCTTTGTTCCGATCCGACATAATCCTCGGGAAGATAGATACTCACCTTCCGGAACACATCCAGTTCAGGGAAAAAGAAATGCTCATCAAGTACATGTACCTGTGGACTCGCGGTGGAAGCAGGATAGAGATCCCGCCAGTTCTCAATGGTCAGCGTTACTTCCGTATCCTTTTGAATCTTGAAAATCTGCGGATCTTCCAGTTTTCCATCTTGGTCTGCTGTCAGGGTTCTATAATCGCCTCTACTGAGCTTAAGTTCCAAGTCTCCCGCTTCGACGGCTGGCAGCAGAAAGTGCATGCGCTCCCCTACCGCAGGAATCTCTCCAATGGGTAAATGCCGCGCAGACCAATTATTAAAGGTACCCACGAGGTACAATGGGGCGCCAATAAAATTTTCATTCGTATTAAGCACATTTACGATTACTTGATAAACTTTTTTACTCATGGATAAATGTTTGTGACTTTTACTCCATTTGGATGGCCACTAATTTAGATAGATTCTAAATAAATATCAAATATTATTTATAATAAGTCTAATTAAACCTATATTTGTAACCATTCAACATTAAAAATGAGGGTTATTAGCACACATGAGACTACTATTTCCATTGATCCTATTCTTATTTTCTTCATTTTGGGCTTTCCCCCAGCAATTCCGTAAAATCACGGTTGAAATCGTTAAAAACGGTACTGAAAGCCCTATTTCCGGAGCCAGCGTGCAAATCGGGAACAATGCAGGGCAAACAGGAGAAGGTGGAGTAGCCGTTTTTTCCGATGTACCATCTGGGAAATACATCATACAGGTCAGTTCTTTGGGTTATGTCCCCTACACGGACACCCTTTTGGTCAGCAGTACGGAAAATTTAACGCTGACTATTCCCCTTATTGAATCGGCAGAAAAAATCGAAGGAATCCAGGTGACCGGAGACAACCAAAGCCAAAAAATTAAGCAGGCCCCTATCCGATCGGTTTATATCGATACGCGTGCAATCGCTACGCAGGCCACCTCACTCACGGACCTCATGAACAGAAGTACAGGAATCCGTATCCGGCAGAATGGCGGCTTGGGCAGTCGCCCGGAGGTTTCAGTCAATGGTTTTCAGGGAAAAGCCATTAAATATTTCAAGGATGGCATCCCGCTTGACTATTTAGGTGAAGGGTATAACCTATCTGCCCTTCCGGTGGAAATGCTGAACCATGTCGAAGTGTACAAAGGGGTACTCCCTGTCTCCTTGGGTGCTGATGCCTTAGGCGGAGCCGTCAACCTGGTGACAAACAAGCAGATGGGAAGCAAGGTCAATGCCTATTATGAAATCGGTTCCTTCCAAACCCATCGTGCAGGTGTTCTGGCTTCGCAATCAAGCGCAGACCAGCGCTGGTTTTATGGTCTGGAAGCATTCTTCAATTATGCAGCAAATGATTATAAGGCGCTAGTGGAAGTGGTGAACCCAGACACGAAGAACAAAGAACCCATGCGGTTACCGATGTTCCACAATGCCTACAACCATATCATGGGAGAAGCATTTGCTGGTGTGAGAAATAGACGTTGGGCAGATGAACTGCGCTTTGGATTATCGGGTTTCAACCTGAAAAAAGAACAACAGCACCCCGCCCTGATGACAGATGCCTTTGGGTCGCTGCACAGCAAGCAATCCACTCTGGCACCTTCGGTGCGCTACAAGAAGAATATACTTGACAATCGACTACGAATAGATCAATTTACGACCTTCAACATCCTTAAAACAGCACGTATCGACACCCTACATGGATCCTACGACTGGTTTGGCGAATTCACACCCGGAACGCAGGTAGGTGAAAGCAGATTACCTTCGCAATCGGCTATCGACGAGCGGCAATGGGTAACCCGAACAAATGTCAGTTACCTCTTGAAGCCCGATAGCAAGCTGGAACTGAACCATGTGTTCACTTCCGCCAAACGTTCCGGAGAAGATCCATTGGGACCCAGATTGCAGGGTACCGATATCGATATTCTATCCTTATCATCGACTTACCAAAAACATGTATTCGGTCTTTCCTATGAGCAAGGCCTTCTCGATGATCGGCTCCAGAACCACCTCATGGCCAAATACTACCGATACCGAGCATCCGGATACCAGAACACCTGGTTTTCGACCCCCATAACTGATAACGACAGACGGGATATATCCGGCGATTATTGGGGTTTTACCGAAGCCCTGAAATACCAAATATCAACCAGCACCTTTGCCAGGGCATCCGTTGAATACACCTACCGCCTACCGGAGCGGGAAGAACTTTTCGGCAACAACATCTTTATCGTTCCGAATTTTGAACTCGATCCGGAACAGAGCCTAAACCTGAACCTGGGGGTTCAGTCCCAACCGAACGAATCTTTAACCCTAGAGGCCAATTCGTTCTTCAGAAACACAAAAGGATTGATCTTGTTGGTGCCTATCCAGGCACCTAATGCTCAATATCAAAACCAGGAAAACGTGCGTGGTTACGGTGTGGATGTGGACATCAATTATCGATTGACCGAGCAGTACACCCTAAACGGGAATGCAACCTGGCAAGATTTACGCCTGTACGGCATTACGAATGCACTGGATACCTGGAAAAACAAGGCCCGATTGCGCAATACACCCTATTTCTTCGCAAACCTTGGCGCATCTGCTAAATATAGCGGGGTATTTCAGGACGGAGATGAGCTGAAGGTCTTAGCACATTACAATTACATGCGGGAATTCTATCTGGAAACAATTCCTCGGGAGGCCGAACCTGGTGGATTTCTGGGGCTTTCCGGAAGTGCGGACATGAATACCAATTTAATTATTCCGGACCAGCACCTGTTCAATGCCGGATTGACCTATGCTTTCCCTCAGCAGAAAATGCATCTCGGCGCCGAGGTCAGGAATATCCTGAACAAGGACATATACGATTATTACCGCGTGCAGCGACCAGGGAGAAGTTTCCACCTGAAATTGAGTTACAGATTTTATTAAAGAATACAGCATACTAAATGAAACGATTATGATAGTGAACAGATTAAGATTAGCTTTAGCCATGGTTCTTACCGCTGGCCTTTTTGCGGGTTGTGGTGATGACACCCCCACACCTACACTACCCAATCCCGAAGCAAAAGAAAAGTACGTGCTGATTACGATGAGCGAAAACAACCTAACGAAACCAGGTTATGCGGTGGCATTCGATGAGCTACCATCCGGCAATATTGTGAGCAATGGAGCCAACAGTACCCAAGGAATGGGCTTTGGTGGCTGGAGACCAGTAGGCAACCAACTTTTAAAAATGTTCAGTACCAATGCCAATGAATTGGGCATCGAACAGCTTGTGGTGGATGCTTCCGGAAAAATAACCCCTGGAAAGTTTATTTCCGCGGATAATAAGACCAATGGCTCCGGTAATTTTGTCATCGTGGATCAAACTAAGGGATTTTACTGGGATGGCGCTGCTCCTTTGAAAATCCAGACATTCAACCCATCAACGATGGCCCGCACGGGGGATTTGGACTTCTCCGCCGTCGTGAATGAAAGAGGAAAAGACGTTCCTGAAATCCTTTACCGCTCTATCGGACAGAAATTCCTTGCCGTGAAGAACGGTAAATTATTTGCAAATATTACCTACGCCAAGACCAATGGCCCTCAAAAGGGATTTTTCGACGATTATTTTCCCGATGTGTATATTGCTGTGATTGATATAGCCACAGGCAAACATGAAAAAACCATAACGATTGAAGATACCGGCTCCATTGCCTATATCAACGACAACAATATGTATGACTTCGACAGCAATGGAGACCTGTATATCGTTACACAGGGTCGTTCTCCGGTTGGCGGGAAGTCAAAAATCGTCCGCATCAAGGCTGCGGAAACAACGATTGACAAAACTTGGTCCTTAAATATGGATGATATCCAGCAAGGGGGTAAGTTTGTTTCGGTTTTTGCGAAGGACGGCAAGCTCATTACGGTAATTCCCAACACGGCATTAACCGGAGGCCCAACAGGAAACATCAACTTTGAAGATGTATGGGAATTCCACCAAATCGATGTCGCTTCCAAGAAGCGCACGAAGATCACCGGCATTCCTGCGGTTACAAATCCCGGTGCGGCATTCTGTGCCATTGAGATCGATGGCAGAACCCTGTTGCGGGTGAATACAAAAAGCGGCAGTGAAAACGGGTATTTTGAGCTGACGGGAACCGCGGCGAAGCCTTTATTTAAGGTGACGGCAGGTGGATCTGTATCTGGATTACACAAAATAACCTTGCCTTAATTAAGGTGTCGCATGGACTAATCCAAGACCGAATTAAATAAGGGAAATGGGATATTGCATGGATTATGAAAAAAATAAAAATTAATATGCATATCCCTTTTGGTTTTAATAAGATAAAACTTATTTTTGCATTCCAAAATACAGTGCGTAAAACAAGCTGTATATAAATTGATTAATAAATTTTAGTCCCTATAATATGCCCAATATTGGTAAAATAGCGCAGATTATCGGCCCAGTGGTTGACGTCAACTTTGCCGACAATGAAAATCTTCCTAAGATTTATGATGCATTGTACATTGAAAAAGACAATGGACAACGCATTATATTAGAGGTTCAACAGCACTTAGGTGAGGAACGTGTTCGTACGATTGCAATGGATGCTACAGAAGGATTAGTTCGTGGCATGAAAGTAGTTGATACCGGCGCTCCTATCAAAATGCCGATTGGCGAAGAAATCAAAGGTCGTGTATTCAACGTTGTTGGTGACCCAATTGACGGTATTCAAGCACTAAACAAAGAAAACGGTCGTCCTATCCACAACGTACCTCCTAAATTCGAGGATCTTTCCACAGAAACAGAGGTATTGTTCACGGGTATCAAGGTTATCGACTTGTTGGAGCCTTATGCTAAAGGTGGTAAGATTGGATTGTTCGGTGGTGCCGGTGTAGGTAAGACCGTATTGATCCAGGAATTGATCAACAATATCGCAAAAGGACACGGTGGTCTTTCGGTATTTGCTGGTGTTGGCGAGCGTACTCGTGAAGGAAATGACTTGCTTCGTGAGATGTTGGAATCCGGCATTATCAAATATGGCGATCACTTCATGGAAGAAATGGAAAAAGGACAATGGCCTTTGGATACAGTAGATTTGGAATTGATGAAAGAATCCAAATGTACATTCGTGTTCGGTCAGATGAACGAGCCTCCAGGTGCACGTGCGCGTGTTGCTTTGTCGGGATTAACGATTGCGGAATACTTCCGTGATGGTGACGGCGAAGGACAAGGTCGTGATATCCTTTTCTTCATCGATAACATCTTCCGTTTCACACAGGCAGGTTCTGAGGTATCCGCGTTATTAGGCCGTATGCCTTCAGCGGTAGGTTACCAACCAACACTTGCTACGGAGATGGGTTTGATGCAAGAGCGTATTACTTCCACTAAAAACGGATCCATTACTTCCGTACAAGCGGTTTACGTTCCTGCCGATGACTTAACTGACCCTGCTCCAGCGACAACGTTCGCTCACTTGGATGCAACAACAGTATTGTCACGTAAGATCTCTGAGCTAGGTATCTACCCTGCGGTGGATCCATTGGATTCCACTTCACGTATCCTTTCTCCAGTAGTATTAGGTGATGAGCACTACAATACAGCACAACGCGTAAAAGAAATCCTTCAACGTTATAAGGAACTTCAGGATATCATTGCTATCTTAGGTATGGATGAGCTTTCTGAAGAAGATAAATTAACAGTACACCGCGCACGTCGTGTACAACGTTTCTTATCACAGCCATTCCACGTTGCAGAGCAATTTACAGGTTTGAAAGGCTGTCTAGTAGACATCAAAGATACCATCAAAGGATTCAACATGATCATCGACGGTGAAGTTGATGAATACCCTGAAGCATCCTTCAACTTGGTAGGTAACATCGATGATGCCATCGAAAAAGGTAAAAAACTATTAGCAGAAGCAGTCTAACGATAGACTTTAGACATAAGATTTGAGATAGGAGACATGTGCATCTGCAGATGTCTCCTATTTAAAACAAAATATCGCATAGCTCAAATCTCATATCACATATCTCAGCAAAATGAAATTAACAATCATAACTCCAGACAAATTAGCATTTGAAGGCCCAGTAACTGCTGTTACTGTACCGGGTTCCGCAGGATCATTCCAGATCTTGAAGGATCACGCTGCTATTGTGTCTACGCTAGAAGACGGAAAGGTCATTATTAAAAATAATAATGATGAACAAGTCATTATTATTAAAGGTGGCGTCGTTGAAGTCAAGGAAAATAATATCATCGTTTTAGCGGAAGGAATAGCAGAAGCTTAGATAGATAAAAAAAGATAGCATAGCCCTTAGAACTTCAAAGTTTTAAGGGCTATTTTTTTGGGGCATATTTTATCAACTTTTCCGGCACGGAAGGTCATTTCAGGAAGAATTTCGGCGAGTTTCCGAAATCCATTGAAAAAACAAAAATATACCAATTTTAATTTGAGTCTACCTGCTGTAAAATTTAAATAGGAAAATTAGCCAGTTAAACAAAATAATATTTTTTAATAAACCATGATTCGAAATAAAAAACTTTCTTAAAATAAATTGTATGGCTATTGTAAAGAATTTTATTTCGAGCTAACTTAACAAAACCATTGGATGCACTCCGTTGAGGCATCCCCTATGGAGGAAAAACAGAGGTCATAAAACACAGGTATTATGCAGTATTACAATCAGGACACACTAATCTATCTGAACGCCGAGTTTGTGAAGGCGAGCAATGCGGGCGTTGATATGTTCGGCCAATCCTTACACTATGGTTATGGTGCCTTTGAAGGCTTACGTGCATACAGCACCCATAATGGCACGCGGATCTTTAAGGCAGAGGAACACTTCGAGCGGTTGAAGCGCTCCTGCAAGGCCATCGGCTTGCCCTACACCTGGGACAACCGCGAGCTTATTGAAAAATCCTATGAACTTCTGGAGATGAACAATCTCCGTTCGGCCTATATCCGGCCATTGATCTATTCCGGATCCAACATGCACCTGACGGCGTCCGATACAGCGAACATCATGATCGCCGCTTGGGAATGGGGACCTTACTTAGGTCAGCACCTACTAAAGGTAAACATCTCCCGCATCGAGCGTCCCAACCCGAAGTCCTTCCCTATCGATGCGAAGGTTTCCGGGCAGTACATCAACTCCATCTTGGCCACATCCGATGCCATCAAGAAAGGCTTTGATGAAGCCTTGCTCCTTGATCAGGATGGATTTGTGGCACAGGCTTCCAGTGAGAACCTGTTCATTGAGAAAGACTTTAAGATCTACACGCCACCATTGGGAAATATCTTCCCAGGGATCACACGCGAAACCGTTATCGAGATCTGTAAAAACCTGGGTTTTGAGATCATCGAGAAACGTATTTCCGTCAAGGACATCTACGAGGCCGATAGTGCCTTCTTGAGCGGCACCGCAGCGGGAATTATCGGTATAAAACAAATTGACGATGTGGTATTCCCAGAAACATGGGAAGATAGCATCGGCGCATCTATCCAAAGAAAATATAAAAATTTAGTATTAGAGCAAGAGAACTATGAAGTCATCATCTGATAACCAAGGGGGAATCAACAAGTACAGTCGCATCTTCACACAGGATGAGACACAGCCGGCTGCCAAGGCCATGTTGTACGGCATCGGTCTGACCGATGCAGACATGGAGAAGGCACAGGTGGGCATCGCGAGCATGGGCTATGACGGGAACACCTGCAATATGCACCTGAATGACCTGGCAGCACAGGTTAAAAAAGGGATTTGGAACAGCGATCTGGTCGGGTTGACTTTTGGTACCATCGGGGTGAGCGACGGGATGAGCAACGGTACGGATGGCATGCGCTACTCGTTGGTATCGCGCGATGTCATTGCCGATAGCATTGAAACCATCTGCGGCGGTCAGTATTACGATGGCGTGGTTGCCATCCCAGGCTGCGACAAGAATATGCCGGGTGCGATCATGGCCATGGGACGCCTGAACCGTCCCGCGATTATGGTGTATGGCGGTACCATTGCACCTGGACATTATAAAGGTGAGGAATTGAACATCGTCTCCGCATTTGAGGCGTTGGGTAAAAAGATTGCCGGCACCATCTCAGACGAGGATTATGACGGCGTTATCCGCCATACCTGTCCCGGAGCGGGCGCTTGCGGCGGGATGTACACGGCCAATACCATGGCTTCAGCGATCGAAGCAATGGGCATGAGCTTGCCGTACTCATCATCCAACCCAGCCGTTTCCGAAGAAAAGAAAAACGAATGCCTAGAGGTCGGAAAATACATCCGTATCCTTCTGGAAAAAGATATCAAGCCATCGGACATCATGACGCGCAAGGCTTTTGAAAATGCCATGCGTATCATTGTTATTCTCGGTGGTTCAACCAATGCCGTATTGCACTTTATCGCCATGGGCCACTCCGTAGGCGTAGAGGTCACTCCGGATGACTTCCAGCGCATGTCGGATGAAACTCCAGTGTTGGCAGACTTCAAGCCTTCGGGCAAGTTCCTGATGCAGGATCTACACCAATATGGCGGTATCCCTGCGGTCATGAAATACCTATTGGATGAAGGACTATTGCATGGCGACTGCTTAACCGTAACAGGAAAGACGGTTGCGGAGAACTTGGCCGATGTAAAATCCATTATTGAATACGACCAAAAGATCGTCCATAAACTGGATGACCCGATCAAGGCGACAGGTCATTTGCAGATCCTTTACGGAAATTTGGCGGAGCAAGGCTCCGTAGCGAAGATCTCCGGCAAGGAAGGGGAGAAATTCACCGGTCCGGCACGTGTCTTCGATGGCGAACATGACCTGGTCAAAGGTCTGGAAACCGGCCGCATTAAATCCGGCGATGTTGTCGTGATCAAAAATGAAGGTCCTAAAGGGGCTCCGGGGATGCCTGAAATGCTAAAACCAACCTCTTTGATCATCGGTGCAGGCTTGGGTTCTTCCGTAGCGCTCATCACCGATGGCCGCTTTTCCGGGGGCACACATGGCTTCGTAGTCGGGCACATCACACCGGAAGCTTATGCCGGCGGACTGATCGGGTTGGTACAGGATGATGACATTATTGAGATCGATGCCGTCAACAACAGCATTAACCTGAAAGTCGCAGACGAAGAAATCGAGAAGCGCCGTGCCGCTTGGATGCAACCGGCATTGAAGGTAAGCAAAGGGGTGCTGTACAAATATGCCAAAACAGTGGCCAATGCGTCGCAGGGCTGCGTAACGGATTTATAAGAAAGAAAGCACAGCTGCAGCAAGGCAAGCTGCGCAAACCAACAACAGATAAAGAATAACAGGAACGGTAACAGCGGCATTGCTCCGCATAGCGTTCCTCCATTTAAATAACGACGAAAATGACACTTGAAACAACGGAAGCAAAGGACGCCAGAGCAACAGCTGCATTAACGCAGAAGAGCGGATCGCAAGCTGTTATGGAAGCCTTAATCCACGAGGGCGTGGATACGGTATTCGGGTATCCGGGTGGGGCGATTATGCCAATTTATGATGCCTTGTATGACTATACAGACAAGCTGCAACATATTCTGGTCCGTCACGAACAAGGTGGAATTCATGCTGCGCAAGGATACGCACGTACATCAGGACGTGTGGGTGTGGCTTTTGCAACAAGCGGTCCTGGAGCCACCAACCTGGTGACAGGTTTGGCCGATGCGATGATCGATAGCAATCCGATTGTCTGCATTACCGGGCAGGTATTTGCCTCCCTATTGGGAACCGACGCCTTCCAAGAGACCGACGTCGTCAATATTACAACGCCGGTAACCAAATGGAACTACCAGGTAACCGATGCGAATGAAATCCCAAGTGTCCTGGCCAAGGCATTCTATATTGCCAAAACGGGAAGACCGGGGCCGGTTTTGATCGATATCACCAAAAATGCACAGCTGCAGTTGTTCGATTATATGGGCTATGAGCCGTGTAAGCATATCCGCAGTTACCGCCCTGCGCCTATCGTACGTAAAGAATACGTGGAGGAGGCAGCCAAGGCTATCAACGCAGCGAAAAAACCATTCGTTCTCTTCGGTCAGGGAATTATCCTAGGCAAGGCGGAGCAGGAATTGAAGACCTTCCTCGAAAAGACGGGCATTCCCGCGGCCTCTACCGTTATGGGTTTGAGCGCATTGGAAACAGACCATCCGCTGCATGTCGGCATGTTGGGGATGCACGGGAATTACGCCCCGAATGTCATGACCAATGAATGTGATGTGCTCATTGCGATCGGGATGCGCTTCGATGACCGTGTCACCGGCCGATTGGACAAATATGCAAAACAGGCTCAGGTCATCCATTTGGATATCGACCCGGCCGAGATCGATAAGAACGTAAAAGCACATGTACCGGTTTGGGGAGACTGTAAAGAAACTTTGCCCCTACTGACCTCACTTGTCAATCAGACGGACCATGCCGAATGGTTGGCGCAATTCCGTGAATTGGAAAAAGAAGAGATCAAAGAAGTTATCCAGGATGAGTTGAACCCGACAGGCGATGTCATGACCATGGGTGAGGTCATCAAGGTCTTGAACGAACTGACCGGTGGTGATGCCGTAGTGGTAACGGATGTGGGCCAGCATCAAATGGTCACGTGCCGTTATGCTAAATTCAACAGCTCCAAATCGAACGTTACTTCAGGAGGCTTGGGAACCATGGGCTTCGGTTTACCGGCAGCCATCGGTGCATGGTACGGTGCTCCGGAACGCGATGTGGTTGCCATTATCGGTGATGGCGGGATTCAGATGACCATCCAGGAGTTGGGTACCATCATGCAATTCGGTGCTAAGGTGAAGATCCTGATCCTGAACAATGAGTTCTTGGGTATGGTGCGCCAGTGGCAGCAACTGTTCCACGACAGAAGATACTCCTTCGTGAATATCACCAGCCCCGATTTCGTCGCTGTGGCCAAAGGATATTACATTGATGGAAATAAGGTCACCGAACGTGAAAAATTAAAGGATGCCCTGAAAACAATGCTCGACCATGATGGCGCCTACTTATTGGAGGTCATGGTGGGTAAAGAGAACAATGTGTTCCCAATGGTTGCCCAGGGAACGAGTGTGTCAGAAATTAGATTGAAGTAATCATGGAAAAACAAGAATATACCATAACCATCTATACAGAGAATTCCATCGGGATGATCGGCCGTATATCCGGCATCTTCTCCAGACGGAAGATCAACATCGAGAGCTTGAACACTTCCCCTTCCGAAGTGGAAGGCATCCACCGTTTCACGATCCTGATCACCGAATCGGAAGAAGTGGTGCGTAAATTATGTCGGCAGATCGAAAAGCAAGTGGAGGTTTTGAAAGCTTATTTCAACACCAACGATGAGCTGATCTGGCAAGAGCAGGCCCTGTACAAGGTTCCGGCAGAAGCCATCGCGGAGAAAGTGTTGGTCGAACGCCTATTGCGTCAGTATGGCGCAAATGTCGTGGTTATCCGAAACGACTACATCGTCTTTGAAACAGCGGGACATCGCGAAGAGATCGATCGCCTAACGGAAGAATTGGGTAAATACAGCCTGATCGAGTTCGTGCGTGGCGCACGCATCGCCATCATCAAGGATAGCGCTGGTTTCCACACCAAGTTAAAGCAATTCGAGATCAACGAGCCGGCACCGGATATCGTGGAAAATGAATTCCTGGATCAACGGGACGATGTATTTACCATGTAATTCATTTTATAAACAGCAATAACATACATCACATGGAGAGTGTTTTCAAATTTATTGTCGACGGACGTAAGGCTTTCATCAACCTGATCGATGAGCTTACCTTGGATCAATTGAACGAGATTCCAGCCGGCTTCAATAACAACATCATATGGAACTTTGGTCATATCGTGGTCAGCACGCAAACCTTGAGCTATACGCGGACGGGCATTAAAGAAGGTGTGGACTGGGTCAAGTACGTGGCTGCCTATGCCAAAGGAACAAAACCGAGCTACTACGTAACACAGGAAGAGGTAGACGAGCTGAAAGCAATCGCTATCGATTCCATCAAGCAGATTGAAGCGGATTATCATGCGGGAGTCTTCCAGACGACCACGCCTTACGAAACGGCTACCTATGGAGCTACACTGAACAGCATAGCAGATGTTCTCGTAACCTCCATTGGCCATGACAATCTGCACTTCGGCTATGCAACGGCCCAAAGAAGAATAATCAACAAATAAGTATAAGAAACCTTAATCGAAAAAAATTTTAACAGTATTACAATGGCAAATTATTTCAACACATTACCACTTAGGGAACAGTTAGACCAATTAGGAGTCGCAGAATTTATGGATTCTGCAGCATTCAATGAAGGTGTAAATGCTTTAAAGGGTAAGAAAATCGTAATCGTAGGATGTGGAGCTCAAGGCTTGAACCAGGGCCTGAACTTGCGTGACAGTGGATTGGATGTTTCCTATGCATTGCGTAAAGAAGCTATTGAACAAAAGAGAGATTCTTGGAAAAATGCAACCGACAATAACTTTACCGTAGGTACGTATGAGGAATTGATTCCAAACGCGGACCTGGTGATCAACCTGACTCCGGATAAGCAGCATACTTCGGTCATCAATGCGGTCATGCCCTTGATGAAACAGGGTGCTACCCTATCCTACTCCCATGGATTCAATATCGTGGAAGAAGGAATGCAGATCCGTCCGGATATCACCGTGATCATGGTGGCACCGAAGTGTCCAGGATCGGAAGTGCGTGCAGAATACCTACGTGGATTCGGTGTGCCGACCCTTATCGCCGTACACCCTGAGAACGATCCGCAAGGTAAAGGCTGGGCGGAGGCAAAAGCCTATTGTGCAGGTACAGGTGGCGACCGCGCCGGGGTATTGAAATCATCGTTCGTTGCGGAAGTGAAATCCGACCTGATGGGCGAGCAGACCATCCTATGTGGACTGTTGCAAACGGGTTCTATCCTTTCCTTCGACAAGATGGTGGAAAAAGGAATCGATGCAGGTTATGCTTCTAAATTGGTGCAGTATGGTGTGGAAGTGATCACCGAAGCGTTGAAACATGGTGGTGTGAGCGGCATGATGGATCGCTTGAGCAACCCTGCGAAAATCAAAGCTTTTGAACTTTCCGAAGAATTGAAAGATATCATGCGTCCGTTATTCCAAAAACACCAGGACGATATCATGTCTGGAGAATTCTCCAAGACCATGATGGAAGACTGGGCGAATGGCGATGCGAACCTATTGAAATGGAGAGCGGAAACCGGTGAAACAGGATTCGAAAAAACACCTGCAGGAGATGTTAAAATTTCCGAACAGGAGTATTTCGACAATTACTTGTTGATGGTTGCTTTCGTTCGCGCCGGTGTAGAATTGGCTTTTGAGACCATGGTCGAAGCAGGTATCAAACCTGAATCCGCATACTACGAGTCCTTGCACGAAACACCATTGATCGCTAATACCATTGCGCGGAAGAAACTTTTCGAAATGAACCGCATCATCTCCGATACGGCAGAATACGGATGTTACCTGTTTGATCAAGCATGTAAACCGTTATTGGCAGACTTCATGAAGAAAATCGATACCGACGTGGTGGGCAAGAACTACAATGAAGGAAAAGATGGGTCTGTAGACAACATCAAACTGGTTCAGATTAACGAGATATTAAGAAATCATGAAGTAGAAATTGTGGGCAGGAAGTTGCGTAAAGCAATGACTGCAATGAAATCTATAAAAACTGTTTAATTTTCCGTAAATTAGATAGCTATATAAGGGGTAAAATTATCAAATTTTCATTTTACCCCTTCTAGATTTTCAAACCAACAAGAGTATAAAGAGAACAATGGGAAAAACATTAGTAGAAAAAATTTGGGATGCACATGTCGTCAAGCGTCAAGCGGGTTTTCCAGATATGTTATATATCGACACCCACCTGATCCATGAAGTGACCTCCCCACAGGCCTTCGATGGATTGCGCAAGAGAGGACTGCCAGTATTCCGTCCTGATCAAACTGTGGCAACTGCCGATCACAATGTACCCACATTGAACCAGCATTTGCCAATCAAAGAAGAACTTTCTCGCTACCAGGTCGACATGCTGACCAAGAACTGTAAGGAGTTCGGTATTGAGCTGTATGGCTTGGGCCACCCTTACCAAGGGATTGTCCATGTCATTGGCCCTGAATTGGGCATAACCTTACCTGGAAAGACAATGGTATGTGGAGATAGCCATACGTCTACCCATGGTGCCTTCGGAGCGATTGCCTTCGGTATTGGTACCTCCCAAGTGGAGCAGGTTTTTGCTACGCAATGTCTATTGCAGCAGAAACCGAAAACGATGAAAATCGAGGTCAACGGTGAACTCGGCAACGGAGTAGGTGCCAAGGACATCATCCTGTACATTATTTCAAAGATCTCTGCTGCCGGTGGTACAGGGTATTTTGTGGAATATGCAGGTTCGGCGATCCGCTCCCTGAGCATGGAAGGCCGTATGACCATCTGTAACATGAGTATTGAAATGGGTGCCCGTGGCGGTCTTATCGCACCGGATCAAACCACCTTCGATTATATCCACGGCCGCGAATTCGCACCTATAGGTGAAGAATGGGACAAAGCATTGGCCTATTGGCAAACCCTGTACTCGGATGAGGATGCTCTTTTCGATGAGGTATTAACCTTTGATGCAGCGGACATCCAACCGATGATTACCTATGGTACGAACCCAGGAATGGGCATCGGCATTACGGAGCATATCCCAACCACGGATTCCCAGCCGGATAACGAACAACCATCCTACAAAAAGGCGTTGGATTACATGGGCTTTAACGATGGCGAACAAGTGATGGGCAAACCCGTTGATTATGTGTTCATCGGTAGCTGTACCAACTCCCGCATTGAAGATTTACGTCAGGTTGCTGCCTTCGTACAGGGCAAGCACAAGGCGGAAAATGTCGAAGTATGGATCGTCCCGGGCTCGAAACAAGTGGAAGCACAAGCCAAATTGGAAGGGATCGACAAGATTTTCGAAGAAGCTGGCTTCATGCTCCGTGAACCGGGCTGCTCTGCTTGCTTAGGGATGAATGAAGATAAGATTCCAGCAGGAAAATACTGTGTTTCTACGTCCAACAGAAACTTTGAAGGTAGACAGGGGCCAAATGCGCGTACCATGCTGGTAAGCCCATTGACCGCTGCTGCAGCTGCCGTAACAGGCAAAATTGTGGATGTACGGGAATTGGTATAACCAAGCGAATTGCAAACCCAACATCTTTAAAGTTCCTTAAGACACAGAAACATGAAAAAATTCGAAAAATTAAGTTCTCGCGTAGTTCCACTACCGATAGAAAATATTGATACAGACCAAATTATTCCCGCGCGTTTCCTGAAGGCAACCACGCGAGAGGGATTTGGAAACAATTTATTCCGCGATTGGCGTTATGACAGCAATGACCAGCCCAAGGCTGATTTTGTGATGAACAACCCCACCTATAGCGGGAAGATCCTCGTTGCCGGCAAAAACTTCGGCTGTGGCTCCTCTCGGGAGCATGCCGCTTGGGCAATCCAGGATTATGGCTTTGATGTCGTGGTCAGCTCTTTCTTTGCCGATATCTTCAAAGGAAATGCCCTGAACAATGGCGTCTTGCCGATCACCGTACCGGAAGAATTTTTGGAAAAGATCTTTGACCAGGTATTTGCTAATCCAGAAGCAGCGATCAACGTGGATCTCGAAGCGCAGACCATTACCATTGCGGACACTGGCGAGCAATTCGAATTCGAGATCAATCCATACAAGAAATCCTGTTTAATCAATGGCTATGATGACATCGACTTTATCCTGAGCCATAAAAACGAAATCGAAGCATTCGAGCAAAATAGATCAAATTAGATAATGAGCGCTATAGTCCATATCGACAATCTTGCTGTAGCATACGGGCAGACGCCCGTTTTGCAACAACTGTCATGGACTATTGAACGCGGAAGCCATTACGTTCTTGCGGGCACAAGCGGATCCGGAAAGAGTACGCTGGCGAAGGCCATCGCTAGATTAATTTCCAGCAGTGGAACCATTACGTATGCTTTCGATACCGAAAGCCCGCTGCTGCCCAAAGCGATCTATGTTTCCAACTGGTACCAGTTTACCAATTTGGAGGGCGACCGGAATTTCTATTACCAGCAGCGCTACAACCGCCACCAAGGCCAAGATACCTTGACGGTACGTGCGGAACTGCTGCACTTTGCGAAATCCAACGGCCTGGATCTGGGCACGGTTCAGGATAAGATGGATGCCATGGGTTTTGCACATACCATGGATTCTCAACTGATCGAGCTATCCAGCGGCGAACACAAGAAACTGCAATTGGTCAAGGCACTGTGGCAGAAACCACAGCTGCTGCTGATCGATGAACCCTTCACCGGGCTCGATACGCAGTCGAGGTACGCCCTCAATGATTGGCTGGACGAATTGGCGGAAGAAGGCGTGCAATTGGTACTGATTACCAATGATCACATCCTACCCGCAGCCATGAACCGTTACGCACATATCAGCAACGGTAAGTTGGAGGTGGTTCCCGCATTGGCAGACATTCCGCAGGATGCCCTGCGCCAAGCGAAGGATTTGCCGGCTTTCCTTATGGAAGAACCGCAGACCGATTTTGACAGCATAGCGGACCTCAGGAACATTGTGGTGCGGTATGGAGAAAAAGTCGTCCTGAAGGACGTGTCCTGGCAAATAGCGGTCGGGGATAAATGGCTGCTACAGGGACCCAATGGTTCCGGGAAATCGACGCTACTGAGCTTGATCAATGGTGACCATCCCCAATCCTATGGACTGGACATCACCCTATTCGGCAAGAAAAGGGGGTCCGGCGAGAGCATCTGGGACATCAAGGAAAAGATCGGTATGATATCACCGGAAATGCATTGGTACTTTGACCAACAGGCAACGGTATGGCATACCTTAGCCTCCGGATTTTACGACAGTATCGGTTGGTTTATCGATGTGAAATTCCAGGAAAGAAAACAGATTGAGGACCTGATGGCTTTCTTCGATCTGACGGAACATAAAGATCAGTTGCTGCATACGCTGCCCCTAGGCAAGCAGCGCTTGGCTATGCTGGCGCGAAGCATCATCAAGAACCCTCCTTTATTGGTCTTGGATGAGCCCTGCCAGGGACTGGATGCGCAACAGGCACGGTACTTCAATGCAGTGGTCGACGAACTCTGCCGCCACGGCAAAACATTGATCTACGTGGGCCATTATGAAAGTCAGCTGCCGCAGTGCATCGAAAAAAGAATCATATTAGAAAAAGGCGAAGTAGTAGCCTTGGAAAATAAAGTAGAAAACGTTTTATAACACATGAAGAAAAACATTCTTATCATTCCCGGAGATGGAATTGGCCAAGAGGTAACCACTTGGGGAAAAGAAGTTCTAAATACCATTGCACAGAAGTATAACCACGAGTTTACTTTTGATGAAGCCATTATGGGCCATACAGCCATTGAGGCGACCGGAAACCCATTGCCCGATGAAACATTGGAAAAAGCGAAAGCGTCCGATGCCATTTTATTCGGTGCCATTGGCCATGCCAAATACGACAATGACCCTTCAGCAAAGGTTCGTCCCGAGCAAGGTTTATTGAAAATACGCAAGGAATTGGGCTTATATGCCAACCTGCGTCCGATCCTGTTGTTCGACGAGCTCTTGGATGCGTCCAGTTTGAAGCCTGAGGTATTGAAGGGCACGGACATCCTATTCTTCCGTGAATTGACGGGAGATGTTTATTTCGGTGAAAAAAACCGCAACGAAGACAACACCTTTGCGTCCGACCTGATGAACTACCACCGCTATGAAGTGGAGCGTATCGCCCGCAAGGCATTCGAGGCTGCACGAACCAGAAGCAAGAAGTTATGTTCAGTCGACAAGGCGAATGTATTGGAGACTTCCCGCCTATGGCGCGAAGTGGTGCAGGAACTGGCCAAAGAATACAGCGATGTGGAAACAGAGCACATGTTCATCGACAATGCGGCCATGCAGCTGGTGAAGAACCCGAAGAAATTCGACGTGGTATTGACCGCAAACCTATTCGGTGATATCCTAACGGATGAAGCTTCGCAGATTGCGGGATCCATGGGTATGTTGGCGTCGGCATCGGTGGGAGACGGAACAGGATTCTTCGAACCGATCCATGGTTCTGCGCATGATATCGCAGGACAGAACAAGGCGAACCCATTGGCCTCTATCCTATCGGCAGCGCTGATGCTGGACATCGCCTTCGGATTACAGGAAGAAGCCAAAGAAGTAACCAATGCTGTGGCAGCAACCCTGAAAGCCGGTTGGAGAACGGGGGACATCGCCAATGCGGAGACCGCAGCGGACAAGATCTTGGGCACCAAGGAAATGGGCGCCAAGGTTTTGGAATTCTTAAAGTAGAAATTAATCAAGGTATAAACATAAATTTTAACGATATGTTACACGATCCTAATCACTTATACATTTTCGACACGACATTACGTGACGGTGAGCAAGTGCCGGGGTGTCAATTGACGACCCCAGAGAAAGTCGAAATTGCTAAAGATCTGGAACGTCTGGGGGTCGATATTATCGAGGCTGGCTTTCCGGTCTCAAGCCCTGGAGACTTCCAGTCGGTCGTTGAGCTTTCCAAGGCAGTGAACGATGTGATCATCTGTGCACTGACCCGCGCTAACAGAAACGACATCGATGTCGCGGCCGAGGCCTTAAAATATGCGAAGAGACCCCGTATCCATACAGGTATCGGTTCTTCGGATATGCACATTAAATATAAGTTCAACAGTACGCGTGAGGAAATCCTAGAACGCGCCGTAGAAGCCGTAAAACATGCCAAATCCTATGTGGAGGATGTGGAGTTCTATGCGGAAGATGCCGGCCGTGCCGACCTGGAATTCCTGGCAAAGATGGTCGAAGCGGTGATCGGTGCCGGAGCGACAGTTGTGAATATTCCCGATACCAACGGCTATTGTTTACCGGACCAATATGGCGCCAAGATCAAATTCCTGAAGGAACATGTGAAGAACATCGATCAGGCCATTATTTCAGCGCATTGCCACAATGACTTGGGCTTGGCTACGGCCAATTCCATTGCAGCCATCCAGAATGGTGCCCGTCAGGTGGAATGTACCATCAACGGCATCGGTGAGCGCGCCGGAAACACCTCCCTGGAAGAAGTTGCCATGATCCTGAAAGTGCACAACCAATCGTTCGGTGGACTTTCCTCCAACATCAATAGCCAAATGTTCACGGCCCTTTCCAGAAAGGTTAGCGACATGATGAATATGCCGGTTCAGCCGAACAAAGCTATCGTTGGTCGGAATGCCTTCGCCCACAGCTCCGGTATCCATCAGGACGGCTTCCTCAAGCATCGCGAAAATTACGAAATCATCCGTCCGGAAGATGTCGGCTTGGAAGAGGCAGACATTATCCTAACCGCACGTTCAGGACGTCACGCCCTGAAGCACCACTTGGAGCGCTTGGGGTATAACCTCGACAAGGAAACATTGGCAAATTGCTACGAGCGTTTCTTGGTTCTTGCAGATGCGAAGAAAGAAATCGTTGATGAAGACCTCTTGAGCCTAGTAAAATAAAATTTATAGAAAGGCTGGTTTTCCAGCCTTTTTCAATCACCTAAACTAAACAGTACGAAAAGAATGAGTTTGGATCTATCGACACTTACCTTAGACTCGGTCTCTGCCAAAGAACAAATAAAGGACGTCGTCAAACGCACGCCCCTACAATACAACCATCACCTGTCGGAGAAATACGGTGCGGAGGTCTACCTGAAACGGGAAGACCTACAAGTTGTACGGTCCTACAAGCTCCGTGGTGCCTTCAACAAGATCTGCAGCCTCAGTGCCGATGAACGTGCACGTGGCGTAGTCTGTGCCAGTGCCGGCAACCATGCGCAAGGCGTCTCCCTATCCTGCAAGAAACTGGATATCAAAGGCGTCATCTTTATGCCCGGACCGACACCACGCCAGAAAATCACCCAGACGGAGATGTGGGGAAATGGCAATATCGAAATCATCCTCACGGGCGATACCTTCGATGATTGCCAAAAAGGTGCATTGGAATACGCTCGGGAGCATGGCATGACCTTTATTCCACCTTTTGATGACCCGAAGGTAATCGAAGGCCAGGGAACGGTGGCAGTTGAAATCCTGGAGGATCTTCCGGATGTCGATGCGGTGTTTATCCCGATTGGCGGCGGCGGTCTATCTTCCGGTGTCAGTTATCATTTGAGCAAGGTGGCACCGCAGGTGAAGTGCTATGGGGTAGAGCCCGAAGGTGCGCCTTCCATGCAGGCAGCCATGCAACATGGCGGTCCTATTGAGCTAGAGCACATCAACAAATTCGTGGACGGGGCAGCAGTTAAAAAAGTCGGCTCCCTCAACTATGACATCAGTTCGCAGCTCCTGACCAGCATCAGATCCATTCCCGAAGGAAAGATCTGTACGACTATCCTCGAACTGTATAACAAGGATGCCATTGTGGTGGAACCTGCAGGTGCACTATCCGTAGCCGCCTTGGAATTCCATAAAGATCAGATCAAGGGCAAGAAAGTGGTGTGTATCATTTCCGGTGGCAATAACGATATCGATCGCATGAGCGAGATCAAAGAGTTGTCCCTGTTATATGAAGGATTCAAGCATTACTTTATCGTCCGCTTTCCACAGCGCCCGGGTGCCCTCCGGTTATTGGTAACCGAGGTCTTGGGACCAAAAGACGATATCACCCGCTTTGAATACATTAAAAAAACAGAGCGTGAACGCGGTCCTGCGTTAATTGGTGTTGAATTAAATCATCCAAATGATTATATTACATTATTAGAACGGCTGAAAGCCTATAAGTTTGACTTCATTGAAGTCAACAAAGACCAGACTTTATTCGAGTATCTGGTATAAAAACGCAACTAACCCTCCAAATAAAGTAGATGCAACGACCATGAGAATTCTGGTCGTTGCTTTTTTTAGTATACGGGAATTGTCATTTTTCTGTAGCTTTTGTTACAAAAGAAATAAAATAATTTAAAATCAACGGGGGGTGCTGCTGACCAATACATTCAACAGAAGGGAAAATTGTTTCCAAATGGCTTTTATATTTCTGGCTTATTCTTGAGATTTTTCATTAGGAAATAAATGATAATCTTCCTATATTTAAAACACTGACTATCAAGCGATTTCTTAATCCAAGATTTCATTCCTTTTATCAATTTCCTAATATTTCTCCAACTTTCTTAGCAAAAGGACAACCTCGACACGCTCTCCATTTTCGAACATTTCATCTCCTGCAGCGAGTTATTATAGATTTGACATTTCAAAGTTTGGTAAGAAAACCAGCTTGTAATGGTTTAGGACGGAAGTTAGACCTTGTCTGACATGCGTCCGCGGTGCGTCCGAAGTACAACCGAGGTGAGAGCGTGCTATGGACACGCTCTCACCTCGCTCTCAGTACGCTCTCACCACGCTCTCATGTCGGACAAGGTCCATCCCTGCCGCTAAGGAACAGACACGCACCATTACCTAAAAATCTGCTCCTATGCATCGAAAAAGCGTAAAACAACCTTAAAAACTACGCTTGAGTAAAAATGCATCGTCAGACGTACCCGTACTGACTTTACTCGGGATTTTCGGGCCAGGTGATCAGGTTGTAAATGAGGCATTAAACATTCAATTTTTTCATCAAAAGGTAATGTTGTAATTTTTTTAATTCAAAAGAAAATATCTATATTTATACGACGGGTTTACAGCAGGTATACCTCTCGTGTAAACCGAACAACCACAGACTATGGTAGCAAAAAATAAAGAAATACAAGACCAAACCATCCTGAAAACGGCATGGTTCTCCACCTTCATCAACGATCTCCGGTATTCGGCTTTCTTACAGACTGTGGATGCGAAACTATTCAATCGGACGTATGATGAACTTTGTACGGATCCCAGCAACGCTGCTGGTCAGGTTCCGGAGCTGGGCATCAAGAATCTTATCATTGCGTATCTGCGGCTCTTGGTCCACCTGGAACGATCCATCGAGCGGATTGGTTTCCAACTGCTGGACCGAACCATCCACGCCCGGATTACGCTGTATGCGAGCAACCCGGCAGACGAAATGGCCATGCTGCTCATCACCGGGAAATTGAATTGTGACTTCGCCCCTTTTGACCTCAACATCGAAATGGAGCTCCTGTCGGGAAAAGCGGATGATCCCCTGAGTTCAGCGGTGTTTTCGTTCCGGAAAAATTAAGGAAGCAGGGTACGGCATCGCCTTGTTAAATTATCATTAAATACGTTAAGTTGGTGATTTATAAGCGAATTGATGAACAATTTTGATTATTTTAGGTTATTATTAAAGTTGAAAACCAAAAAAAATAACGAACATGAAAGCATCTACGATCTTATTAGTTTTGACTATGCTTTTCAGTTTTGGTCTTGCCGAGGCGCAAGAAACGAAACCGAAGCAAAGTCCTCCCGACAGCTCGAGCGTCACCACGGATGATGGTGTCACCATTGCCATCAATTATGGCAGTCCATCCTTGAAAGGACGCCAATTGGGTGTTGATATTGCCGAAGTGGGTAAAGTTTGGCGCGCCGGAGCGAATGAAGCAACCACGGTTTCCTTCGATAAAGACGTTACAGTGGAAGGCAAGGCACTACCTGCCGGTAAATACAGTTTGCATGCCATTCCGGGTGAGCAAAAGACCACCTTTATCTTCAATAAGGTTTGGAAGAAATGGGGTACTGAGTATGATGAGGCGCAGGATGCACTGCGTGTAGACGTCGACAACCAGGAAACATCGGATAGTGTCGAGCGCTTGAAAATTACTGCGGACAAATCCGGAAAGATTCACCTCGCTTGGGGGAACTACGGCCTTTCCATGAATGTGAAAG
Source organism: Sphingobacterium lactis (assembly GCF_011046555.1). Classification (NCBI taxonomy): domain Bacteria; kingdom Pseudomonadati; phylum Bacteroidota; class Sphingobacteriia; order Sphingobacteriales; family Sphingobacteriaceae; genus Sphingobacterium; species Sphingobacterium lactis. The sequence continues at coordinate 1,451,749 of NZ_CP049246.1, read as the reverse complement.
CAGCCAAATAACAAAAAAAGGTGGATTTTGGCGGGTGTATAGCACCCTTCACCAAAATCCACCTTTCCTACAATTGGAGGTCCCTCCTATTTCTTTTTATTCTTCACATATTTTTCCAAGAATTGATCCTGTTCCCACAATAAGTGGAAGATATTCTCCTTGGCAGCATAGCCATGGGATTCCCCTGGAAGCAATACCATGCGCACTGGTGCGCCCAAGTTCTTCAGGGCCTGGAAGTAACGCTCGGTCTGAAGGGTAAAGGTTCCTGGATTGTTGTCTGCGGCACCGTGCACCAACAGCATTGGCGTCTTCATCTTGTCGGCACTAAAGAATGGCGACATCGTGGTGTACAACTTCGGATCATCCCACAAGTTCCGTTGCTCGCTCTGGAATCCAAATGGTGTTAACGTACGGTTGTAGGCACCTGAGCGTGCAATCCCCGCAGCGAACAAATTCGAATTGCTCAAGAGGTGTGCCGTCATGAAAGCGCCATACGAGTGTCCTCCAACAGCGACCCTAGCAGTATCTACATAGCCCAATTGATCCACAGCATCGATAGCGGCGGCAGCATTGGCGACCAATTGCGGGATGAAGGAATCGTTCGGCTCGGTCTTACCTTCGCCAACGATTGGAAATGCCGCATTATCCAGTACCGCATACCCGCGGTTCACCCAATAGATAAAGGATCCGTAACTCGGGAATGTGAACAGCTTCGGATTCGCCGTGCTCTGCCCTGCAGTTGCTTTATCCTTGTACTCACGTGGGTAAGCCCAGATCAACAGCGGAAGTTTTTCCTTTTTGGTCTTGTCGTATCCCGCAGGGAGATACAGTGTACCCGACAGTTCCACGCCATCGTTACGCTTGTAGTTTAGCACTTCCTTGTGCACATCCTTTAAACTGGCAAACGGATTTTCAATGGAGGTGACCGGCTTGGTCTTTCCGGATTTTATGTTCTTCTCGTAATAATTCGGGTAATCTGTTGGTGATTGCAAGGAGATCAGGATATTACCTTTGTCCATATCGATCACAGAGGCAATACGCTCTTGCTTATCGGTTGCTTTTGCCGTGTACAGACGCTTGGTCTTTAAAGTCTTGAAATCAAATTCGTCAATGAAAGGGAACTCCCCTTCTTTGGTATAACCGGATCCCAACCAGTATGACTTGCCATTCTTGATGTACATACTGTAGGTACCGAACTGGTTCTTATCGCTGTAAGCATACCCTGGATCGCTGTAGATATCCTGGCTGTTGCGGTCATGGATCAACTTGCTTGCTCCGGTTGTTGGGTTCAATAGGAAGGTTTTGATATTCCGGGTATCGTACCATTGGCTATATACCAAAGCATATTCGTCATTCCCCCATTGCACGCCACCAAAGCGATCGGCCAATTTGACGATGGATTTCGGAGCCGCTGTGAATGGCGCATCCCATAGGAAAAGTTCATCACGGAATTCTGCCGGTTTATTGGCGTCGCCACCATCGAGCGCCTGTACAAAAGACAGGGTCGCCGGTTTATCGGAACGCCAGTTCATGGAGCGTTTGCCAGGGCGCGTAGAAGAGAAACCTTTAGGCATCACTTCCATCAAATCCGTTGCATTCACCTGCTTCACCACATTTCCGGACAGGTCATACACAGTGGATTCCGTCGGGAAACTGTAATAAGGGACAACATAAGAGAATGGGCGCTTCAACTTGGTCACCAAAACATACTGGCCGTCCGGTGATAGGGAGGAACTCATGTACAGGTCGTTATCCAAAAATTTGGTCTGTGCACCTGTAAAGTCGACCCATGCCAATGAGGAAGTAGTCAATTCTTCAAATTCACGTTCATCATCGGGTGTCTTCAGTAGATCCTGGTAGGTACGCAATTGCGAAACCTGGCCATCCGAGGTCGAAATGATAGGCCCTGAAGCAACTACCCTTTCGGAAGGTTCACGCTTCACCAAACGTTGACGGAGGCTGACCAATAACTTATCGGAACTGCGGTTCCAGAGAAATGGTTGGTGCAGAATCGCATTCAGGTTATATTCCGTGATTTTATCCAGTTTTTTGCTGTCCAATTGGTAGATATATAACGCTACCCCAGTAGCATCTGTATTCGTGAATGCGATCTTTTTGGAATCTGGTGAGAATTGTACATTGGATACCTGCGCATTTTCAGGTAGCGGGATATCAATATAGGCATCTCCTGCTGCTGGTTTCACCTGAAGCCTATCAAAATATGTTTCCGTGCTGGAAATTGCTGCGCTCTTGTTGATGCGTAGACCGGCAAGCTTGGTCTCTTCCACCCCCAGCTCGGCCAATGTCTTATAGGTCGGGCGGTACATAAAGAGCACCCATGCCTTATCGCTACTCATCTGGATCGAAGGCGGGCGTTGGTAGTCTGCCAAGGTCAAGATATCCTGAACGGGTTTCTGAAAGGAGAGATTTTCTTGGGCGTGGCCCAGGGTGAAAATCAACAACAAAATAAAGAGGAAATTGTACTTCATAATTTTTTGTTATTTAGTCTTTAATAATTTTTTGTTGGCTGGTGGCCGATGGGCGACGCCCTGGTTATTTTCCGAAAATGGCCATGAACAAGTACACAAATTTAACATTTTAAGCATTGCCGAGGTCAAATAAAATATATATAATGATTTTGGTTAAAAAAGCCAAAATTTTCAACCGATTATGACAATAAAAAGAGGAAAGATTTGGAAGTAAATTTTTCTCTACAATTAGGCTCACCAAAGTTATCCACATAGCTACGGGGTTGTAAAACAACAGCTTAGCGAACCTTGGATGTTGCCAAGGGTGTTTTAACTCTGTTTTGGGAATTGATGTGGAAAAGTATCATTCCCTTACCGAAGGAAAATAGTAGATATTTGTTCTACCTCGAGAAAATGACCTTCTCGATTCAAACGTTTTTTTATTTATCAAAGACCAAGGCTTAAAATAAGTCAAATTCTTTTAAACTTAATATAACATGGCAAGAATCATTAAATTCGAAAAAAATGACTGTGCTCCATGCGCACAAGTGTCGGCTTACCTGGACAGTAAAGGTATTGCCTATGAAACGATCAATCCTTTCGACGAGCCGGAATTAGCTGTTAAGTTTAAAGTTCGCACAGTACCTACTGTCATTGTACTGGAGAACGACGAGATCAAGAACCGCATCATTGGTTTCAACCCTGCGGAGTTGGATCAAATTGCATTGTAGATGAACATAAATCCGGAGGTATTATGATTTATTTATATTATGACTCTCGAACAGGTAATGTGGAACGCTTTATTAACAAAGTCGTTCAGATTACAGGATGGACGGCTCTACGCATCCAAGATGGCTTGGAAGTGCAGGAGGCTGGACACCTGATCACCTATACCACAAACTTTGGCAAGGTGCCCGAGAAAACGGAGACCTTCATGCAGCAGCAAGCCCACCTGATCAGCTCGGTAACATCCAGCGGAAACAGAAACTGGGGGCGCAACTTTGCCATTGCAGCAGACAAAATCTCTGAAAACTTCGACATCCCTACAGCGATGAAATTCGAACTTTCAGGCACACTAGAAGATATTAATCAATTTATTGACATCATCAAAAATCAGCACTATGATAGCAAACGAGGTAGCGAAAAACTGGATATTGCTTAACAACGAAATCATGATCAAACATGATGACGAGTTCAGCTTGCATAAAGACAAGGAGGCTGTACGCGCCTATTTCCTGGAATATGTAAATAAAAACACCGTTTTCTTTTACACATTGAAGGAAAAAATAGACTATTTGGTAGAGAACAATTACTATATCGATTTCTACAAATGGTTTACGTTTGAGCAAATGGAAGAGGTATTCAACTTCGTCTATGCGAAGAAATTCCGTTTCCAGTCCTTTATGGCTGCTTTCAAGTTCTTCCAAAGTTATGCCTTACGTGATGACTCTGGCGAGAAGTTCTTGGAACGCTACGAAGACCGCGTGGTTGCTGTATCCCTATTCCTCGCTCGCGAAGAAGGTGTGCAGAAGGCCATCGAATATGCTGAAATTATGATCAATCAAGAATATCAGCCTGCTACCCCGACATTCTTGAACGCTGGAAAGAAACGTTCCGGTGAATTGGTATCCTGTTTCTTGGATGAGATCGGCGATAACCTGAACGGTATCGGTTATGCGGTTGATTCTGCCATGAAACTATCCTCTATCGGTGGTGGTGTATCCTTCAATATCTCCAAAATCCGCGGTCGTGGCGAAGCCATCAAGGGCGTGGACGGACGTGCAGGTGGGGTATTGCCAATCATGAAGATCATGGAGGACACCTTCTCCTACGCCAACCAATTGGGCCAACGCCCAGGTGCTGGTGCGGTGTACCTGAACATCTTCCACTCCGATATCGAAGAGTTCTTGGATTGTAAGAAAATCAACGTCGATGAAAAGGTACGGATCAAGTCCCTATCCATCGGTATCATCGTTCCGGATAAGTTCATGGAATTGGCGGAAAAAGACGAACCATGCTACCTGATCTATCCACACACCGTAATGCAAGAGTACGGCAAGTACCTTGATGAGTTGGATATGGATGTGATGTACGACGAGTTGATCACCAACCCGAACGTTAAGAAGAAAAAAATCAACGCACGTCACCTTTTGGTGAAGATTGCACAGACACAGAAAGAGTCTGGATATCCATACATCTTCTTCAAGGAGAACACCAACCGCGCCCATGCCCTAAATGGCATCGGGAAAGTTAAATTCTCCAACCTATGTACCGAGATCATGCAGGTATCCGAAGTATCGGACATCAATATCTACGGTAAAGAAGATACCATCCGTTATGGAATCTCCTGTAACCTGGGATCCCTGAACATCGCTACAGTGATGGACAACAAACGGATCAAGGAAACTGTGAAAACAGCCATGCGCGCATTGACCGTGGTGACGGATGTGACCGATATCGAAATGGTACCTTCCATTGCCAAAGCAAACCGCGAGTTACACTCCGTAGGTTTGGGCGCCATGAACTTGCACGGCTACTTGGCGAAGAGCTTCATCATGTACGAATCCACCGAAGCGCTAGACTTCGCGAACACGTTCTTCATGATCATGAACTACTATTCCCTGGAAGCATCCATGGAAATCGCAAAAGAGCGTCAGCGTACATTCGTAGGTTTCGAAAAATCAGACTATGCAAATGGTGCTTATTTCGACAAATACCTGGACCGCGACTACATGCCGAAAACCGATAAGGTAAAAGAATTGTTCGAAGGTATCCACATCCCGACGATTGAAGATTGGGCGAACCTGAAAGCACAGGTAGCCGAGCACGGAATCTACCATGCTTACCGTTTGGCCATCGCTCCGAACCAATCTACATCGTATATCATGAACGCAACGGCATCCGTTATGCCAATCGTAGATATCATCGAAGTCAGAGAGTATGGCGACAGTACAACGTACTACCCGATGCCGTATCTAACAAACGACAACTACTTCTACTTCAAGTCGGCTTACGACATGGACCAGATGAAAGTCTTGAAATTGATCTCTGTGATTCAACGTCACATCGACCAAGGGGTATCAACGATCTTGCATACGAACTCGAAAGATTCAACCCGTGATCTAGCTAAATACTACATCTACGGTCATAAGTTAGGCTTGAAATCGCTGTACTATACCCGTACGCGTAAATCAACCATCGAGGAATGTATTTCCTGCTCGGCATAATACATCCTCCAAAAGACAGATAAAACATACCAAAGAAGCTGAATTGGACACCTTGCCCAATTCAGCTTCTTCCACTAAAATATTAGAAGAAAGATGAGTAAACAATTTACGGCCGTAAACTGGAATACACCAGACAACGATTATGCCTTGATGTTCTGGGAGCAGAACATCAGACAGTTCTGGATTGATACGGAATATATCCCTTCCAAGGATATCGATAGCTGGAAAGGCTTGAGCTGGGACATGAAAGAGTGTTACAAGAAAGCACTCGGTGGATTGACTCTTTTGGATACCCTGCAGAGCCATACGGGTATGCCAAAGATCATCGACCACATCAGCTCCCTACAGAATAAAGCCGTTCTATCCTACATGTGTATGATGGAAGCGATCCACGCGAAGTCCTATTCGACAATCTTTACGACAGTGTCGACAACCAACGAGATCAACGATGTTTTCGGATGGGTGGCACAGAACAAATTCTTACAGTATAAGGCGGCAACCATCGATCAGCACTACCGTGCGATCGATAAAGAAGTCGTTTCCGATGAAGAGTTGTTCATGGCCTTGGGTGCTTCCGTATTATTGGAATCCTTCCTTTTCTACTCTGGCTTCTTCTTGCCACTATGGTTATGCGGACAGGGTCAGATGGTGGCTTCTGCGGATATCATCAAGAAGATTATCGCTGATGAATCCATCCACGGGGTTTTCGTAGGCTTGATCGGTCAGGAAGTCTTCGCGCGATTGAACAACAAAGCAGAAGTGAAAGAACGTTTCATGAACTTGTTGAACGACCTGTACGAGAACGAAATCAAGTATACCGAAGAATTGTACACCGTAGTGGGATTAACCGCTGAGGTGAAAGAATACGTGCGCTACAACGGAAATAAAGCCTTGATGAACTTAGGTTTTGATCCTATCTTCGAAGTGAAGCAGGTTAACCCGATTGTATTGAACGGCTTGAATACCGAAACAACACAACACGATTTCTTCTCGAAGAAATCCACCAACTACGAAAAAGCAACTGAAATCGTGCATTTGAAAAATGAAGATTTCGCCATGGATGCGACCGTAGATATTTAATTTTTGAATACTCTTTGTTAAATAAAGCGATCCCGTGAAACTTGGTTTTACGGGATCGTTTGCTTTTGGAAGGATCCCGAATGGAGAATGCTTGCGCATAAAAAAGGAACCATCCAATAACGGACGGTTCCTTTCAAAAAATATAACAAAGGTAAAGCTTACCCTCCTGGATAACCTGGGTTTTGTTTCAGGTTGGGGTTCATCGAAATCTGTTGTTGTGGAATCGGGAACAACGTTCTGTATTCCTGCGATGGTTTGTGATCCCACCAGCTTGCGGTATGGAACTTTCCAAAGCGAATCAGGTCACGGCGACGGAAGCCTTCAAAGATAAACTCACGACCGCGCTCGGCCAGCAATTCATCCAAGGTGAGGGTCGAGGTTGTGTACTTCTCCTTTTCCCAGTCAGCAGCCTTGAATGCTCGTTTCTTCACGGTATTCACCAATTCCACGGCTTCTGCATTCGCAGCACCGCCGCTCTTGCGCATCAGCGCTTCTGCCTTGGCAAAGTAGATCCAACTCAATCGGTAGATGTTCCAATCGGTATTGTTGTATTCTGGATTCGGTGCAACCGTTTCGCCGTTGACAACACCCGTCAAGGAATTTCCAAGTTTATATTTGTTGAAGCGGATACCCGAATTCTCTTCACCATCACTCATGGTCGAGGACGTTTTACCTTCCGATTCCCGACGGATATAGTCCACGAAAACCAAAGGCTTGTCCTTATATTCCTCGGAACCCAAAACTGGGGATTTTCCATCGGAGAATTTCACCATCGGGCCTGCCAGGAACCATTCCTTTTTCCGCATATCGGTATCCTTGAAGGTAGTATATACCCCTGGGATCATCACGATACCATTGTTACCGGTCCGGCCACCTCCGTAGATTTCCCGCTGAACGAAATGATAAAACTCACTTGGGAAACCTGTTGCGAAATCCGCCGTCTGATAATCGTAGGCAACCGAGAAAATGACCTCCTTTGATTTATCATTGGTTGGCGAATAGGAATCGACAATATTCGGTTCCAATACCATGCCACCGTTCTGTCCACCTGCGGTACCACTGATCAACTTATCCGCAGCTTTGATACAATCATCCCAACGCGCTGTTCCGGACCATTTCTCCGCATTCAGATAGAGCTCTACAAGCATGGCGTAGCCACCTGCTTGGCTCATCCGTCCCATCATGCCACGGCTCAATTTCGGAGCCTTCTCTACATTTTCGAGAATTTCCTTCTCGATAAAGGCGAAGACTTCCTTCTGCGGGGTTTGCTCCGGGATCGGCTCATTGTTGGTGGCAGGTGCCGTTATCGTGATCGGCAAGCTGCCAAAAAGATCCATTAATTTCAGATAATGGAATGCACGCAGCAATTTCAACTCTGCGATAAATTCATTCTTTTCTTTTTCCGTAATGCCCATGCTTGCAACATCCTTGGATTCCAGGATGCTGATCGGGCTATTGCAGAGACCGATCCCCCAGTACATCAATACCCAAGCTTGGTTCATGTTGCCCTCATCGACATTCCATGTGTGGTAGTGGAATCTTTTCCATTTCCCGTTATCTTCACCATGGCGCCCTTTTGTCGGCCATGCCAATTGGTCGGCCGTTAATTCCGCCGGCCGCCACCAACCGTCCTGTCCGGATGGGGATACCCAAGCATTGGCGTGGGTATAGGGACGTAACACTGCCGACAGCACCTCATTTTTATTTTCATAGAATTGATCCGCCACGATGATATCATAAGCGTTCTCATCCAAGTTGGTACACCCACCTGCTGTCAAAGCGGAAGCAACCAACATTATTTTTAGAATATTTTTCATTTTTTCTCCGAATTAAAAACCAAAATTTACACCAAACAAGAAGGACCGTGTATTTGGATAGGGTCCTCTACTATCGATACCCAGACGTTGTCCATTGATTTCATTCCCCAGACCAGTGTCCAGCACGAAGTCAGGGTCATTTCCCGAATATCCGGTAATGGTCAATAGGTTTTGTCCCGTAACATACAACCTCAGGTTCTTGAAATAACGGCTGTTGTTCAAGTTAAAGCGATACCCTAGGGTCAACTCATCAATCTTGAAGTGGCTTCCGTTTTCCAAATAGTAATCCGAGTACATGTAGGTGTCGTTGATTTCGTCATACTTCGTAAAAGCATCCTGCAAAAGGTTACCGGTCCACACCTTATTTCCATAGGATAAGGCGGTGGTGTTCAGGATATCGTAATCGAACTTACCGCGCATAAAAATGCGGAGATCGAAGTTCTTGTAGCTGAAGTTATTCGTCCAGGAAACATAGTACTTCGGTACTGCATTACCCAAATGCTGCAAATCCGAGGAGTTCAGATCATCGCGTGAATTGTTGATGACATCGTTGCGAACGGCTTCTCCATTTCTGTTGTAGAATAACCATTTCCCATCGTCATCAAATCCAGCAAATTTCTTTCCGAAGAACTGACCTATTTGCTGTCCCTCGAACGTGGTATAGGCATCGCCTAAATCACCGGCACCGCCGATCGATCCGAAGGTCTTGTATTTCACGGTAAAGACATCATTGGAGTAGCTTTCCATCACGTTCTTTAAGGTACTCGCCGTTGCATCCATGCTCCACTTGAAATCACCTTTGTCCATCACGCGGTAACTCAACGCCAATTCAATACCTTTGGAAGACATCGTTCCTACGTTGGAATAGATGTTCTCGCGGATATAGGGTGGTTGCGGCGTTCTGTAAATATCCAATAGATCGACTGTCTTGCGTTGGAAGACATCGATGGCACCGGATAATTTATTGTCGAAGAGTGTGAAGTCCACCCCGATATTGGTTTCTTTCTTGGTTTCCCATCGCAAATCCGGATTTGGGTTCCTGTCCGGACCGTAGGTTTCCCGGTACGCTTGATCCGGGTAGAGGTATTTACCTCCGCCACCCAAGGTCAGGCGCGAGGCATTGTTCGCAAAACCGGTGTTACCCGTAACACCATATCCTACCCTTAGCTTTAGGAAGTTCACCCAAGCCACATCCTGCATGAATTCCTCACTGGAGATATTCCAACCCGCAGAAAGGGATGGGAAAGTACCCCATTTGTTGTTGGCTCCAAACTTGGACGATCCCTCACGGCGAACGATAGCTTGGATCATGTATTTGTTATTGAAGGCATAGTTGACACGACCAAAGAAAGCGATCAGGGTGTTATCGTTCTTGTAACTGTCCAGATTGGCGCGTCCATCGCGCAGCGCTTGACCTTCAGAAAGGTTATCCTCATTGAAACGGTCGTTGATAAAGCCCCGGTTGTCGGCACTCTGTCCTTCATCCATTTCATAGCGGTAACTGTAACCCGCCAAGGCGGTCAGGCTATGTACATCTGCAAAGGTTTTGTTGTAGGTTAAGGTCGGTTCAAAAGCATACTTTTGGTTCAACAGGTTTGCCTTGGAGGCATAACCGCCACCTGGGTAATCCTGATCTTCCAAGGATGCCTCACTGTTCAATTGCCTATAGGATCCATCTACATATGAGTTTCGCTGAACCGATCCGAATGCCGAAAAGCGTAGGCCTTCGATGATATCGACATCAACCTTTCCGTCAATGGATGAGGTCTGCTGCTTCCGGTATGATGTTTCAGTGGACAGACGGGCAAATTCGTTGGTACTGGTAAAGTCGTAGTAATACGAGCCATCATCGTTGAAATTGGAAAATGTAGGGTTTTTGGTGGCTTCACTTTCCCAGCCGCCGCCGCCCAGCATGTTCGCATGGTTGGTATTGGTCGCCATGTTCAACTGGAAATTAACCTTATTATCGAACGCCTTTTGGTTGAGGTTCATCCGAACGGTGTATTCCTCGCGACCATTTTCTTTCGCGATACCCTGTAGGTTCCTGTAGTTCACACTACCGCGATAGGTCGTGGATTCCGACCCTCCGGATAGGGAAATATTGTGGTTATGGGAGAAGTTATCGTGGTTCACGAGATCATCGAAGAAATCGGTGGAATGACCACGGTCTTCCCTATTGATTGCGCCCTCGTCGATCTTTTGACGAAACTGATCGGCGGTCAAGAAATCAGGTCGGTTGAACAGAAAGTCTTTTCGGAAATAACTGGAATAGTTGACCTGTGGCTGTCCTGGTGTCCCTTTCTTGGTAGTAATCAAGATAACCCCCGCATTGGCGGATGTACCGTAGATGGCCGCACCGGAACCATCCTTCAGGACGTCAATGGATTCGATATCATCCTGTTGCAACAGATCGGGGTTACCGCCCGGAATTCCATCGATGACGTACAGTGGACTTGCGGATCCCGTTACGGAAATCGCCCCACGGATCTGCGTGGCAACGCCAGAGTTGGGATTGGATCCACTACGTGAAACCTGCAGACCTGCAACCTTACCCTGGATTAGGTCCAACGGATTGCGCGCCCCACTTTGGCGGAATTGCTCCGCATCCACGTGCGCAACGGAAGAGGTTACCTCCTTTAGCTTCTGCGTACCATAACCCACGACCACAACCGCATCGATCTCCTCTTCGTTGGGTGCTAAATTAACGGTCATGGCAGCTGTACTAACCGGCACTTCCTGGGTTTTAAAACCGATAAAGCTGACCTGAAGGACATCGCCAACCACCGCATTAACGGTGAAATTACCACTTTCATCGGTCTGCGCTGCAGATTCCTTTCCTTTTACTTTGACCGTAACACCGGAAATGGGTTCGCCGGTATTGAGGTTCTTTACAACCCCGGTCACTGTTTCTTGTGCGCGTAACTCCCGCTTGGCTGGTGATGGGGCCGTTGAAGAAGCTTCTGCCGCAATTCCGTAGGAACAGGCCATCAGGGCAAAGCACAATACGCTCCCCCGGACAAAACCTGCTCGATACATTCTTGAACTGTAAATGTTTGGCATGTTAATTAACGTTAATGAATAAATAATCGTTTAAGGTTTATTAAGTGATTAGTTGAAGTAAAACGTTTTAGGTAAAGGCCGAAACAATCCTAAATCAACAAACCCTATTATTCAAAACGTTATTTATACGCGGATATTATCTACAACTTTTAATCAACATGGATATTTTATAAAAAATATGTTAAAAAACTAGCGTTTAATGGATTAAAATAGATAAAATTTGTGAGTTAATTTGGAATTTATGGTCAATTTAGGTTGTGTGAAAAAGTAGAGAGCCGGGCATACATTTCCACCATCGCCCATTGATCCAATAACCAACGCCTAGGCGAATTATCCTTCCCAGTCCAATCCTTACGGAAAAGGCCCTGCGCGTCCCGGAGGTTAGCCCTAGCATAGTCCAGGTTTCTTTCGAACTGGATAAGGTATTCCGGATTTTTATCGACTGCATGCAATTCAACAAATCCCCGCATCATCACGGCAATAAACCACAGATCGGTTGTTTTCAACCGCTTGAAGGACACACTTCCGTAAGTCGCTTGCTCGGAAAAGAAATAATCGGCCGCAGCACGGGCAACCTGTTGGGCATCGGTTAGATAAGTAGAATCGCCTTCGATCTGGTACAATAGACTCGCTGCTTCGATCATCTGTCCGGAGTTGTAGGGATATTTGGTGCGGTTCACTTCGCCGTTGAGCTGGATGTTGTCAAAATAGAGCTGATCAACGGTATCCTGGAGATTATCTTTCGTCCAAGCGTACAAATCGACAGCTTGCTTCCTGTATGCCTTGTCACCGGTAGCACGGTAGAGCTTGGCCAGAAAAACTACGGCCGGTGCATTCGAGCAGGTATTCTTGGAATCTTTCTTCTGTTCACACCAATAGATGCCCCCATCCAATTCTGTATCCATGCCACTGGCAACGAACCGCCATATGATTTTTGCCTGGTCCAGATATGCCCGATTGCCGGTCAGTAGATAGAGGTCGGTATAATCTATGCCCAACCAGACATTATCGTCATAGAACCGATCGGAGGTTGGTGCGGATTGCACATAGGAGGCATATCCAGGTGGGTTCCGGAAGTCCAAGTAAGCGGACAATCCGGGGAGAACCTGCTTCTCGATCGCATGCAACACTTTTGTATCCTTATCAGCAGCATACCGTGCAACCTGCGCCGATAGCAACCCAGAGAACGGCCACAGATAGGAATAGGCATTGACGCCTTGGTTATTGGCAGTGCCTGCCAGGTAACTTGCCTGGTACTTGGGGTCTATGGGATAATTCTCCCGGAAGAGATGCGTGCCTTTCACGGCATAATAGGCATAGATAGAATCCAGGGTCGCCGCGGCATAATCCGCAAATTGCTGGTTTTTGGGCATCCCCTGACCAAGCACCGATCCGGTCAGCAAGATGGTAAACAGGAAGGTAAAAGATAGCTTTTGCATATACGTTAGGTTGAGGTGAATAAGCAAATATACGGGTGGATATCGGTTAGGTTGCGTCATCCATCCGCGCGATATTCAGGCAAGACGCCTGAAAGTCAAAGGGCACATGGGTTGCCATGTGCCCGCTGTTATGGTTATAGGTTTCCCTTTTTCAATTCATTGACGGCATGATCCACTGCCCTAGCTGAGAAGGCCATATAGGTCAGTGATGGATTCTGCGTGGAGGTAGAAGTCATGCTTGCTCCGTCCGTCACATAGACATTTGGACAGGCATGCAATTGGTGCCAGCTGTTCAGCATGGACGTCTTTGGATCTTTCCCCATGCGCACACCACCCATCTCATGGATGTCCAGTCCGGGTGCCTGAGAACTTTCATTCCTGCGGATATTGGTGAATCCCGCAGCGGTGAACATTTCCTCCATGGTATCTAGGTAATCCTTCTTCATCTTTGCATCGTTCTCATCATAGTCCACCGAAATCTTCAGCAGCGGCATTCCCCAGGCATCCTTCTGCCCATCCAGGGTAACATAGTTGGATTCTTTAGGAATCGTCTCCCCCATCATGTGGGAACCAACGCCCCAATTGCCGTATTTCGGCTGAAGTATAGCATTCTTCAAGTCTGCACCGATGCCAGACTCGTCTGCCGACGCCGAGCGATAGGCGCCAAAGCCTGCCGCATATCCACGCAAGAAATCCGTTTCCTGTTTGTGGAGGTTGCGGAAGCGAGGGATGTAGCCACCTCCGGCAGGATTGCGACCATCTGTTTTATAATCCAATAACCCTTCGTACTCTGCCGAAATGCGGGCGCTGTAGTTATGGAAGGCCACATATTTCCCCAACGTGCCGGAGTCATTCCCCAATCCATTCGGAAAGCGGGATGAGGTGGAGTTCAGGAGAATCAAGTTCGAATTCAGTGCGGCAGCATTCAAAAAGATAACCTGCGCAAAGAAGTCAATTTCTTCTTTGGTTTCTTTATCGATGACCTTTACACCGACTGCCTTACCCTGCTTATCATCGTAAAGTATGGAATGCACAACGGAGTTCGGGCGTAATGTCATGTTACCGGTCTTTGCCGCCCAAGGCAAGGTAGAGGCATTGGAACTGAAGTAACCTCCGAAAGGGCAACCGCGTTGGCAGAGGGTTCTGTTCTGACATTGCACGCGCCCCTGATCGATATGAATCTGATTGGGTTTTGATAAGTGCGCACAGCGTGCTGAAATCACCTTCCTACCCGGGTACTTGGCTTCCACCTGTTGCTTGAAATATTTCTCGACCACATTCAACGGATAGCCGGGAAGGAATTCCCCATCCGGAAGCTCCGGTAGGCCATCCTTATCCCCTGCGATTCCCGCAAAACGTTCGACATAATCGTACCAAGGCTTGATATCCTGATACCGGATTGGCCAATCCACGGCAAAACCGTCGCGCGCCGGACCGTCAAAATCGAAGTTGGACCACCGTTGCGTCTGCCGTGCCCACAGCAGGGATTTCCCACCGACCTGGTAGCCACGGATCCAATCGAATGGTTTCTCCTGCACGTAGGGATGCTCCTGATCCTTGACAAAGAAATGAGCGGCATCCTCATGGAAGGCATAACAGCGGTTGACAATTGGATTTTCCTGTTGAACCGAATACGGTAATTCGTTTCGGTGTTCGAATTCCCATGGATACAGGTTTGTCGTTGGGTAATCCTTCACGTGTTGGACATCTCGACCCCGCTCCAGAACCAAGGTTTTCAACCCCTTTTCACACAGCTCCTTGGCAGACCAGCCGCCGGAAATACCTGAACCGATGACAATGGCATCGTATGTACGGTCCTTTACCGAATCTATATTTAAATTGGCCATGCTTATCCCTCCATTTTAACTGCTCCGTCATACCTGCCCGGAACCAATTCATACTTCAATTTATTTTTCATGACGTACTCCGAATTCTTGTACCCCTGCAAAGTTCGGCGTTTAAGGATCTTGAAAAAGTTATCATCCGCCGGAAGACCCGTCAGGTATGCCTGCTGGTCGGCAAGGGGTTTACCCTTTACCTTTTCGGCAGCTTTGAGGCCTGCTAGGAAAGTTTTCTGATCTTCAGGACTTGTGCAATCGTCCAGCATCTTCATGACGAAAAGATGGAGGTTAAGTTCACGCGCACCGGGGCTATCCGTTTTGGGTAGGATAGCTTCTACCAATTCCGCCAATAGGTCCTCATCTCCCTTGTCCAAGGAGATGGTCTTCAGCTGAATGGAAGGTGATTTGGGGCTGAAATCACAGGAAGTGGCTATCATCAAGCCACCTGCCATGATAAACATTTGTTTTAAGGCAGAACGTCTATTCATAAGATTTATAATCCAGTTTCCTAAATTACAAATATTACGCAGACTTAAAAGCCTAATTCAGGGAAATCAACGAATTTTTTACTTCTGCTAAATCGTTTAAAACTTGATCTGCATGCGTTAAACGCTTTTGCTCGACAACCTGCTTTGTGACAGCAATACAGTACAAACCGGCCTCTTTTGCTGCCGTACAACCTGTGCTCGTATCCTCCACGACCACGATTTCGTCCTTCGGGATGCCCAACTTATCCACCGCCAACAGGTAAGGCTCTGGATTCGGTTTTGGGTTTTCGACAGACTCGCGCGTCACAAAGAACTTAAAGAAATGGAGAAGTTTATGTTCTCCCAGTACGGCCTGTACAGTCGATTGGTAGCTGGAGGTCACCAACGCCAAGGTCTTACCCTCATCGGACAATTGTGTAAGGATTTCCTTGGCATGTGGCATCAGACGGATCGTACGCATATCTGCCTTTGCATAGCGTGCGCGCGTTGCAAACCACATATCTTCCTCATCTACCTTTAAACCATATTCATTATTCAACATCTGGACGTTATGGTGGAGCGTATGACCGGCAAAACGCTCGATCCACTCATCAAAGCTGATATCCAACCCATAATCCTCCGCTAAAATTGGAGCCCAGTTGCTGAAATAAAAAAATTCAGAGTCAATTAACGTTCCGTCCAGATCGAACAGAACAGCATTTATGTTATTCATGCCACAAAATTAAGCTATTAATATTAAGGATATGTTAATAATAAATTAGTTAACACTTAAACAAGGTATCCGTATAAACGGATGAAGAATAAACAGCGATAAAGGACATGGTAGGTTTGCGATAGCACCTGTCTTTTCTTAAGTTTGCTTAAGTGGACCAATCGATGGTTTTTGGTCTACCTTATTCAAATTTTTAAGACTTATGAAGATTATTGCTGTTGGCCGAAATTATGTGGATCACGCTAAAGAATTGAACAATCCTGTCCCGGAGAAACCGGTTATATTTATGAAGCCGGACACGGCGGTATTGAAGGATAATAAAGACTTCTATTTCCCGGAATTCAGTAAGGATGTCCATTACGAGGTGGAAGTTGTCATTCGGATCTGCAACGAGGGCAAGCACGTCAGCAAGAAATTTGCACATAAGTATTATGATGCCGTAGGCTTGGGCATTGATTTCACTGCTCGGGATGTTCAGGCTGACCATAAAGCCAAAGGCCTTCCTTGGGAATTGGCAAAATCATTTGACCATTCAGCGGTCATCAGTGAATTAATCCCCAAATCGGAATTCACGGACCTGAATGCGCTTTCTTTCTCCCTGAATAAAAATCAAGAAACCGTACAGCAGGGCAATACCAAAGACATGATTTTCGGGTATGACGATCTGATTGTCTTCATTTCCCAATTTATCACGCTCCGCAAGGGTGACCTTATCTACACGGGTACTCCCGTCGGCGTTGGACCTGTGCAGATCGGTGATAAATTGGAAGGATTTTTGGAAGGAAAGAGCATGTTTACCTGTCACATTAAATAACATGAAGAAAATTTCACTTGCCCTTTTATTTGCTTTCACGTGTGGGGCATCCGCGCTTGCGCAAAATAAAAATATCATAACGTCACGAACCTATCCACAGGGGTACTTCCGGTATTCTTTGAACATCGCTCCGGATGCGTCCGGTACGTTCGGAGAATTGCGGTCCACGCATTTCCATGCGGGTGATGACTACAGGACACAACAGCGCATCGGCTTGCCCCTGCACGCTGCAGCGGAAGGCTATGTTTCCCGCGTACGCGTGCAAATAGGTGGTGGCGGAAACTCCGTTTACATCAATCACCCCAATGGATTCACCTCGGTTTACCTCCATATGGATAGCTTTAACGATGCATTGACGAATATCATCCGTACCGAACAGTACAAGCAGCAACGCTTTGATGTGGATGTAGAAGTGAAAGCGGGTCAGGTGAAGCTGACGAAAGGACAATTTATCGGAAATGCCGGAAATACGGGAGGATCCGGAGGTCCACACCTGCATTTCGAGATCCGTGATACCAAGACCCAGCATCCTTTAAACCCGCAACTTTTTGGTCTCCATTTCAGGGACAGCTTTGCACCGACAATCAATGGCATCATGGTCTATGATCTTGCCGATGGTGTTTTCAACGAACATACAGGTCGCCGGTACCAGCAGTTGAAAGCGCTGGGGTCCGGAAGATATGCCCTGGCTTCGGGCGCACCGATTTCCGTGAATGGCAAGTTTGGTCTCGGTATCAACAGCATCGACAGACACCGAGCGGGCGGTTTCCAGAATGGGGTATATTCAATTGAACTGTTCCTGGATGGCAAGTCGATCTCGACCGTTGTATTCGAGGAATTGGACTTCAATACATCCAGCGCCATTGCATCATATATTGATTTTCCGCACTTCAAACGCACCAAGGTAAAGGTGCAGAAAAGCTTCAAAGACCCAGGAAATCCAATTGAGTTGTTCAAGAACTTGGAAAACGATGGCATCATCACCTTGCAGGACGATGCTGTTCATGATGTCAAATATGTAGTGAAAGATGTCCATGGCAATTGCAGCGAATTGGACTTCAAGATCCGAAACAATCCAGCCTATACAGCGAAAAATAACCCGGCGAAGGGTGAATTAATGAAGTACAATACCGATAACAAATACGAGGCGGAAGAGATTAAATTGCACATTCCGAAGGGCGCACTGTACAGTGACCTGGATTTCGTATATAGTAAAAGTGCTCCGAGAGCAAATGGCTATTCATCGGTACACCACGTACAGAACAATTTGACTCCACTATTCAGCACGTATAACCTGAACATCAAACCCACCAGTTTGCCAAAAAACTTGGAAAGCAAGGCGATCATCGCATCAGTAGAAGGTGGTTCCGTAGGTGGTAAATTCGAAAACGGTTGGGTTACGGTGAACACCAAAATATTCGGTTCATTCTATGTCACCGTGGATACCATTGCACCGACGATAACACCAAGGAACTTCAGCGCGGGCAAGAATGTCAGCGGACAATCCAAAATTGACTTTACCATTGCCGACAATTTCTCAGGCATTCAGTCATTTAATGCGTATATTGATGGCAAATGGGTGTTGATGGAATACGATTCCAAGAACCGTCACCTGTGGCACCGATTCGATTCCGGATTGAGCAAAGGCAAGCATACCTTCAAACTGGTAGTGAAAGACTGGAAGGACAACGAAAAGGTATATGAAGCCTCATTTACACGATAAATAGAACGATAAGACATGGCAGAATTAACAATTGGGGATAAAGCCCCGGCAATCAAGGCGAAAAACCAACATGGTGAAGATGTGCAACTTTCGGACTTCAAAGGCAAGAAAGTGATCCTTTATTTCTACCCGAAGGACAATACTCCCGGCTGTACAACAGAGGCCTGCAATTTCAGGGACAATTACCAAAGTTTACTTAATGATGGATTTGAGGTGATCGGTGTCAGTATCGATAGCGAACAGTCGCATCAGAAGTTTATTGCCAAGCACGAACTGCCCTTTACCCTACTTGCGGATGAGGACCAAAAGATCGTGGAAGATTATGGGGTATGGGTCGAGAAAAACATGTACGGAAAGAAGTATATGGGCACGGCAAGAACCACCTTTATTATCGATGAAAACGGGATTATCCAACATATCATCAAGAAAGTAGACAATAAGAACGCAAGCCAACAAATTAGAGACTTATTGGCAAAATAAGTCGTACGAATACATTATATTTGCCCCCTATGAGCAAGCAAACAGACGATTTTTTCAAGAATATTATTTCTCATGCCAAGGAATACGGTTTTGTATTCCCTTCGAGTGAAATTTACGACGGTCTAAGTGCCGTTTATGATTATGGTCAATTGGGTTCCGAATTGAAGAACAACCTGAAGACCTATTGGTGGAAATCTATGGTTCAGTTGAATGAGAACATTGTGGGTATTGATGCCGCAATTTTCATGCATCCAACAACCTGGAAAGCATCAGGTCACGTGGATGGGTTCAACGACCCGATGATTGATAATAAAGATTCGAAGAAACGTTATCGCGCCGACCAACTCATTGAAGATAAGATTGACCGTTACGAAAAGGACGGCAAGACCGAAAAAGCGGCTCAGTTGCAGCAAGACCTTGACGATGCCCTAAATGCGGACGATTTAGCACGCCTGAAGACCATCATCGAGGAACACAATATCGTATGTCCGATCTCCGGAACGAAGAACTGGACTGAGGTGCGTCAGTTCAACCTGATGTTCGCGACCCAAATGGGTGCCATGGCGGATGGTGCAGAGCAAGTGTACCTGCGTCCGGAAACGGCACAAGGTATCTTCGTGAACTTCCTGAATGTACAGAAAACAGGTAGGATGAAAATCCCTTTCGGTATTGCACAGATCGGTAAAGCATTCCGGAATGAGGTTATTGCACGTCAGTTCATCATGCGCATGCGTGAATTCGAACAGATGGAAATGCAATTCTTCGTACGTCCGGGTTCCGAACTGGAATGGTACGCCAAATGGAAAGAGGCACGCTTGAAATGGCACTTGGCCCTTGGCGCTGACCAGAATAAATACCGCTACCACGATCACGTGAAATTGGCGCACTATGCGAATGCCGCGGTAGATATCGAATATCAATTCCCATTCGGTTTCAAGGAAGTGGAAGGTATCCACTCCCGCACGGATTTCGACTTAAAACAACACCAGGAATTCTCCGGTAAGAAATTGCAATATTTCGACCCTGAGATCAACCAAAGCTATATTCCTTACGTTATCGAAACGTCCATCGGTTTGGATCGTTTGTTCTTGACCGTACTGGCGAACTGCCTGGTACAGGAGGACCTTTCTACCGAAGAACGCCAAGATTCCCGTGTGGTATTGAAGTTCCACCCAGCGATTGCACCGGTGAAAGCTGCAGTGCTTCCGTTGACCAAAAAGGACGGCCTTCCAGAGAAAGCACGTGAAATCATGGCGAAGTTGAAGCTGGACTACAACATCCAATACGACGAGAAAGACTCCATCGGAAAGCGTTACAGACGTCAGGATGCCATTGGTACGCCATTCTGTATTACCGTTGACCACCAAACCTTAGAGGACAATACTGTAACCATCCGTCACCGCGACAGCATGGAGCAGGAACGTGTGAATGTCTCTGAATTGGAAAGCATCATCGGAAACTTGGTCAGCCTGAGCAACCTATTGAAACAATTGGTATAATACCAATCTGCATAAAAGGACAAACCAGCCCCAAATTGGAGGCTGGTTTTTTATATAGAAGGGGTCAGTAGTCAATAGATTAAAGGAAAGTTCAATTCAGCAGATCCTTGCTCTTGCCCAACAGCAGCAATTTATTTTCCGATACCGGATACATCTTTTGGGCGTTGTATTTCCCGAAACTGCAACCCACAATTTCCTCGAAAGCCGCTTCGAAACTCGCTCGAGTGGAGAAACCCAATTCACCCGAGATACGTGTAGGGTCCATCTTCCCTAGAACTTTCAGATCAATATGTTCCAGAAAATGGGCGATGCGCTTCTTATTGAGGTAATGCTCCCATGAACCACCTAAATGATTCTCCACTGCCTTTTGCAGCTCCGAAATGGAAAACGTAAAATTAGACTGCAGATCCTTCAATTGGAGGTTCTCCCGCAGATACAGCTTCTGTCCAGTAACCAGCTGATCGATGACCGAAGCGTAATAGCGCAATTGGTTCAACTTGACCGGAGCATGATCATTATCCGAAATGGTCGACAATGCATTTTGCTTGAGGAGGTATTTGATGCGCAATTGGATCCGCGTAAAATTCCTGTAATAGAATACCGTCAATAAGGTCAGGAGGGCATATCCGTAATCTGGGACTAGGAGAAGATAGCGTGTTCCGAAGATAAGACCATTACCCAGGATCAGCAAAAGCACGATGATCTTTACCGCAATGAGGGCCAAGGCAAGTTGTCCGTCGATGGTTGTCGACAGTTTATCCCATTTCTGCCGTTTTGGAAGAATGGAAGTCAGGTCATATACCAAGGCGATCACGAACAAAGGTGCTCGCGCCTGCAGTTGGAAGAAACGAAGATAATCATAGACGAAACCGTCTGCGATCTGGTGTGCAAAGAACGTATGGAAGATAAAGAATACAAAAAAGAGGGTAAATGGAAATATGGCCAACAACACCAGATATCCGGAGGTACGGAATTCCGAAAGATTGTTGCGGATATATATCGAGGTTACCGAAGCTAGGCACAAACTCAGGCTACTTTTAAAAAGTTGCAGAACAGGATAAGAAAGCCTTGGCAAAAAGTAACTATCCAACAACACGATCACCGACCCAAAGGCTAAAAACCGGAGCAACTCCGCACGTTCATCACGCACGGTTCTGATATTAAAATAAAGGAGTACAATCAGCCCCAGAATAACCGTTAGTAT
This sequence comes from Sphingobacterium lactis, assembly GCF_011046555.1. Lineage (NCBI taxonomy): Bacteria > Pseudomonadati > Bacteroidota > Sphingobacteriia > Sphingobacteriales > Sphingobacteriaceae > Sphingobacterium > Sphingobacterium lactis. The sequence goes on along the minus strand of NZ_CP049246.1, from coordinate 1,429,897 downwards.
CAGCAAATAAGCCATAAAACAAGTATAACCTACTAGTATTAAGAAATTAAAAAGATGAGATTAATTTTTCTGATAATTCCTTAATAAAACAGTGTTTGTAGCCATTTTAGCGTAATATTTCAGCTTGATTTCGGGAATTGGTGTGGATGGATGGCGAACACGAATTTTTTCTTGCTAAAAAGCAGCAAAAAACAACAGGAGTTGAAGGTCCATTCAACTCCTGTAAAACTGTTATTTAACCGTTGAAAATTAGGTATGCATTTATAAGGTCACTTCGATTTGCTCACCTTTTTTCAAGACCCTCACCTGCTCTCCTTTCTTACCGGCAATCTTATAATCAACCACTTTACCGTCCTTCCACTGGATATCGACGGTATAATTTCCACGCGCCTTCAATCCTTTTACCTGTCCGTCTGCCCAAGCTTTCGGCAGGGCTGGCAGGAGATGAATGGCATCGTCATGGCTCTGGATCAACATTTCCGCAATTCCGGCGGAACCACCAAAGTTTCCATCGATCTGGAATGGCGGATGGGCACAGAACAGATTGGGATAGGTTCCAGCTCCAGCGCCTCCATACGTTGTCTGTTGGTTAAGTGCTGGCTGTAGCAATTGCCTCAATATCTCCAAGGCATGATCGCCATCGTGGAGGCGCGCCCAGAACAAGATCTTCCACGCCCTAGACCAACCAGTCCCCTCATCTCCCCGGACCTCCAATGTTTTCTTGGCGGCAGCTGCCCATTCGGGTGTGCTCACCGGTGAGATAAAATGCGCTGGATATAGTCCATACAGGTGCGAGACATGGCGATGCTGGGGTTCCACCTCTTCATAATCTTCCAGCCATTCCATCACACGCCCCGACTTGCTGACACGGACAGCTGGCGGAAGAAGCTTGATATCCTCCTGCAGCGCCTTCGCAAAAGCATCATCCAAGTTCAAAAGCTGATCGGCAGCAATCACAGATTCGTAAAGCTCCCGCACAATTTGGTTATCAATGGTCGGCCCCATCACCACTGCAGCGCGCTTGCCATTTTCCATCCGAAAGCCATTCTCCGGCGATACCGAAGGCGAGGTTACATACCACCCGGTCTTCGGATCCTTAACCATCGTCGCTTTATAAAATTCCGCTGCCTCTTTCAGCACCGGATAGATTTCCCGCAGGTAATCCCTGTCTCCCGTAAATTGATAATGCTCCCAAAGGTGATTGCATAGCCAACCCGACGCTGTACTTGCCCCCCAGGAGGCATGCTCCCCGGGTGCGGTATAGCCCCATGGATTGGTCATCATATACACCACCCATCCAGGTGCATCGTAATAGGCTTTAGCTGTCTTCTTCCCTTCTACAGCAATATTCTTGATCATCGCAATAAAAGGAGTATGGTATTCCGATAGGTTACTGACCTCAACACCCCAATGGTTCATCTGGGCATTGATGTTCAGGTGGTAATCGCCATTCCAAGGGGTCTGGATCTGATGTGCCCATAAGCCTTGCAAGTTGGGTGGTAGGGCTTTTGCCACCTTCGGAGCCGTACTGGAAAGGGTCAGGTACCTGCCGAATTGATAATACAGGGCGGCCAACCCATTATCCTGACCGGGATCTTTGTAGAATGCAGCCAGTCTTTCGACAGTTGGGATTTGATCCTTAGGCTGCGCATCCGTTAACTGGAGCGACACCCGGTTGAACAACGGTTTGTATTCGGTGTCATGGGCTTTGTCCAGAGCAGCATAGCTTTTGGTTTCTGCCTTTTTCAATTCTTTTTCCACGTAGGCCACTGGATCATGTCCATAATAACTTGTGGATGCTGTATACAGCACCACTGCTTCATCAGCGCCCTTAACAATAATTTGGTTATCGTGATTCTGTAAGGTCCCACCTTTCACCAGCACTTTAAACTTGGCTGCAAACCGCAGCCCCTTCCCGCCTTTGCCATCCGGCAAAGCACCAGAAATCAGGATCTCATTACCATTTACACGGTGTGAATCCACGTGTTCCTCGCGATAGAAATGCATAGCGAAGGTGATGGATTTCTTCTTATCGGCTTTCAATTTAATGACACCAATATTATCGGCAAAGGAGGTGAAATATTCGCGTGTATATTGCACGCCATCATGTGTAAACGCTGTATAGGCTTTTGCCTCAGCGAGGTCTAACCATCTTTTGTAGGCACTTGGTTGCCCTTGGTGAAAATACAGGAAATTGAGGTAGCCAAAATTCTGAAACGCACCGTAAGGTACATTGGCACCATTGCCTTGACCTGACCCTTCCCCAACACAGACAAAATTCCGGTTCACGAGGGCTTCGGCTTCGTCGTTTTTACCAGCAAACAGCAAGCGCTGAATATCGAGCACACTATGTTTTGCCTCATAGTTATTGGCATCCTGCTTGGACCCCGACCACATGGAGATTTCATTCAGCACGATGGCTTCATCATTGATCTTGCCATCCGGCATCATGCCAATCTGGCCATTGCCAAGAGGTAGGGTTTCCTCCCATTGCTGGGCAGGTTCCTTATACCATAATTTCATATCCTGCGCTTGGGAGATCCCGGCACAAAAGAGTGCAACACCTGCTAAAATATACTTCATGTTTCTACTTCAAATAAACTTCAAATTCCGCAACGGAAAACGCCTTATCCGCACTCAGGACATCCTTGGGAATGAACCGGATATAATGCGCCTCTTGAGGTGCTGAGAACGTAATGTTCTGCGGGGTAGCATTGGCCTTGATGTTTGAAAATTCGCCAATGTGCACGGTATTCCAGGCCTTGCCATCCATACTGAGCTGCACCTCATATTTGGTAGGTACGCCAGCCAATTTTCCATCGCTCCGTGGTGTGTAACTCATTCCGATGATTTGCTGTGTCTTTGCCAACCGGATTTCCACGTACTTCGGATTGCTCAGCAGTGTTTCCCATACCGTCGAGGTATTGTTATCCAAGGCAAGGGCAGCATTTTTATCGCCTGAGATCATTTTCAATTGATCTTTAGGGACCTTATTCCGATCCAGGACATCAAATTTAAAATCCGATGGAGCCTCTTTAAATAGGGCAAAATCACTAAGTGTCGGCGCAACAGGAGCATAAAGTGTGACCCGTAATTTTTGTGCTTTCACCGGTTTGTAGAGCTTGATCAAGCGATTGGCACCGATACTGGTCGCTTTAGCAAGAGGTTGCCAGGCATTGTTCGCCCATGTTTCCACCTGTACGCTATCCAAACGCTGACCCAACTTGATATTTTCCCGCAAGCGGATCAGGTCAAACTCCTGCTCTTTGGGCAGGGTAATCTCGATAGATGGATTATGTACGTTATCATCCGATGCATAATAGGTATAACGGTCCTGGTCGAACAAATGCTGCACATTGAACTTTTCGTTGTTCTGGCGAACATTGGAGGCCTTCGCCTGTGCACCTGCAGCCAGATTCTCTGCAAATGTCGCTTTTATCTTTTCGCCAAAAGCGGCCAGGGATTTCACATCATTATCGTGCAATACCCCCTCTGGCATTGGCGCAAGCCCTAGATTCATGCCACCGCCACGGCCAACGGACTTCAGGTAAATCTCAAAAAGCTGATTTGGGGTCTTGACCTTATCGTTCTGGTCTTCGTGATAGAACCATCCCGGTCGCTGGGGCACATCGCATTCAGCAGGGATCCAGTACTGTCCGCCGCGGTCTCCTGTTGGCAGATTGCTGTCATCAACCTCCCCGGGAACCGGTGTTTTCCCGTCCTTACTCCGGGGGGTGAGTGTCGCCCAGCTCGTTTCTGCTGCAAATCCCTTTTCGTTGCCCACCCAGCGCATATCCGGACCGACATCCGAAAAGATCATCGCCATGGGCTGTAACTCCCGAACGATTGGCCATGTTTTCTCGTGCCATTCGTAATATGTACTGCGATCGATGGTCCGCTTTTCATTCTTCCCACCATAATATCCGTCGCCCCCATTGGCGCCATCGTGCCAGGAGGTAAATAAAGGCCCGTAATTACTCATCAACTCCCGCAATTGATCCCGGTAGGCATCCGCATACGCTTTTGAACCATAGCGGGTATCATTGCGATCCCATGCCGAAAGGTACACGCCGAACTCAAGACCATTATCGTGGGAGGCTTTCATGAATTCCTTAACCATATCTCCCTTCCCCTCTTTCCATGGGGAACTCGCTACGCTGTAGGTCGTAGTCTTGGTCGGCCACAAGCAGAAACCATCGTGATGTTTCGCTACGGAAATCAAACCTTTAAATCCGCCAGAAGCTGCTGCTCGAGCAATCTGGTCGGCATCAAATTTCGACGGATTGAAAATTTGCGGGTCGGCATCGCCAAATCCCCATTCCTTATTCTGGAAGGTGGTCGGCGTATAATGGATCAGGGTATACATTTCCATTTCGTGCCATTTCAACTGTCTTTCCGATGGCAGTGCGCCATACGGAGCAGGTTCAGTCTGGGAAATCGCAAGCATAGGACTTAACAGAAATAAGGCAAATAGGTTAGATTTTTTCATGATTGATTTTAATGAACCCTTAAGATACAGAAATACCCAAATATTTCAAGCCCAGCCAGCGTATGCACCAGTTATTTTACAAAAAACAGAATGCCAGCCCACAACGCAACGGTTTGCATTCGAGGATTTTAAAAAAATCTCATATTTTAATCGACCAAGCGAGTGGATTTTCCTGAAAAGTAAATAAATTTGTCAATCATGAATAACGAACAATCCAAAATAATCCGCGAACAGGCCCAGCGTTCCAACTTACGGGAGCACTCTGTTCCGCTATACCTGACATCCAGTTTCATCTTTGACAGTGCTGAGCAAGGGCGTGCGGTTTTCGCCGAAGAAGAAGAGGCGATGGTCTATTCCCGCTATGCCAATCCGAATACGACGGAATTCATCAATAAGGTTTGTCTACTGGAAGAAGCTGAAGCCGGTTTGGCATTCGCATCCGGTATGGGTGCAGTTTTTGCGACCTTCGCCGGATTTATCCAACAGGGGGACCATATCGTTTCCTCCCGTGCGATCTTTGGATCTACGCATCAGTTATTCACCCAGCTTTTCCCAAGATGGGGTGTAACCACGACTTACGTGGATGCCATTAACCCTGAGGAATGGGAGAAAGCCATCCAACCCAACACGAAATTTATCTATCTGGAATCCCCATCCAATCCTGGTCTCGAATTGGTTGACCTGGAATGGTTAGGTGGACTCAAGAAAAAATACCCGCATATTATTTTCGCTATCGACAATTGTTTCGCAACGCCATACTTACAGAAACCATTGAAGTACGGTTTCGACCTTTCCATCCATTCCGCAACGAAGTATATGGACGGTCAAGGACGTGTTTTGGGTGGTGTGATTGTCGGCAATCAGGAACTCATCGACAAATTGATGTTCTTTATCCGTCATACGGGCCCGGCCATGTCTGCTTTCAATGCTTGGGTGCTTTCCAAGAGCATCGAGACCTTGGGCTTGCGCATGGACAGACACTGTTCCAATGCCTTGGCTTTAGCGCAGGAGCTGGAGAAGCATGCAGAAATAGCGGATGTCAAATACCCGTTCTTGCCATCACATCCGCAATATGAATTGGCAAAGAAACAGATGAAAGCAGGTGGTGGTATTGTCACGATCGAAGTAAAGGGCGGCAAAGAAAGAGCCTTTAATTTCCTGGACAATTTGAAAATGATCCTATATACTTCAAACCTTGGCGATTCGCGCAGTATCGCCACACATCCGGCCTCCACGACCCACTCTAAATTAACAGAAGAAGAGCGGGAAAAATTGGGTATCCGCCCGGGAACTGTTCGGCTATCAATCGGTATAGAAGACCAACAGGATATTATTCAAGATATTCTTCAGGCCTTGGATGCCTCGAAATAAAAGATTAAAAGGTATTATAAAAATAGAAAAAGCTGCTTACGATAAAATAAGCAGCTTTTCTTTTATGTTTCTTGATACGGATTACAATGCCGCCAATGCAGCATCATAGTTTGGTTCTTCCGTAGTTTCAGCAACTTGCTCGGTATAGATCACCTTTCCATCCTCACCGATTACCACCACACTGCGGCTCAACAATCCTTCAAGCGGACCATCGACGAACTTCACGCCGTATGCCTGATCGAATTCCTCATTCTTAAAGTCCGAAAGTGTAACAACATTGTCCAAACCTTCGGCCGCGCAGAAACGGCTTTGCGCAAATGGAAGATCCTTAGAGATACACAACACCACGGTATTGTCCAATCCGGAAGCCTTCTCGTTAAACTGTCGAACCGACATTGCGCAAGTACCTGTATCGATACTCGGGAAGATGTTCAAAATGACTTTCTTTCCGTTGTAATCTTGCAATGATTTTTGTGACAAATCGCCAGCTGTTAATGTAAAATTGGGAGCTGTTTCACCTACTTTAGGTAAATTTCCACTGGAATGCACTGCATTTCCTTTAAATGATACTTCTGCCATAAAATAAACTTTTTGTTTTTCTTTATTATGAAAACTAATATACCGGAATTATGTTTTGATTAAAAATTATAAGGTCGGGATTTATTAAAAAATGACAAAGTTTTATAAGTAAATTATAAAAATTTTACTATGTTAGCATATCAATAACCGATTATAAGGAAAATTGCTAATCAATAACTCTATGAAACGATTACTACTCTGTTTGTTATTAGCTTCACCTTCGCTCCTATTTGCGCAGGGTTCTCAAGTAAATACGCAAAGCCAGAAGGCTGTGGGTATGGCTGGCGCAGGTTCAGCACTGTTTGTCGATGAAACATCGATAGTTTACAACCCAGGCGCCTTGGTAAAAATGGATGGCAATGCCAGTCAGGTCGGCGGAAGCGCCATTATGTATCGTTCTGCTTTCCAGGAAAGAGGAAGCAACGATGTTCATCACACGAAATTTCAAGTCTCGCCACCATTTGGTGTTTATGCTACATTTGGCCCTAAGGGTGCGTGGTGGAAAGCCGGGATCGGTGTTTACACCCCATTCGGCGGTGGTGTAGACTGGGGAAAAGAATGGCCTGGCCGCTTCTCCTTGACACACCTGTCCATGCGTGCCATTTACATCCAACCAACGGTCAGCTTTAAGCTTACCGACCAGTTCAGCGTTGGTGGTGGATTTGTGTACAATATTGGTCTTGTTGATCTTGGCCGTGCATTACCGGTATTTTATCCGGATGGAACAGCAGGACAAGCAACTTTGAAAGGAACAGGTACCGGAATGGGCTATAACCTTGGTGTACATTACAACCTGGATGACCAATTTGCCATTTCCCTAAACTACCGTTCGAAGGTCGTTACGAAATTGGAAGGTGGAGATGCTGAATTTGAAGTACCAGCAGCCTTGGCGGCAAACTTCCCGAACGGAAAATTCGATGCCGAACTGCCGTTGCCTTCTTCCTTCAACATCGGGATTGCCTTCCCATTGGGTGAAAAGGTAAAAGCAGCGATCGATGGTTCCCTGATCAACTACAGCATTTACAAGGAATTGGTATTCGATTACGAAAACAACACACCAACCCTACAGGATACGCGTTCGGAGAAAAAATACCAAAATGCCTTCTCCGGGAAAGCAGGTATCAACTATGAGGTTAGCGATAAATTGGACTTACGCGTAGGTGCGGGGTATGTGTACACGCCGGTGCAGTCGAAATATGTTTACCCAGAGACGCCGGATAACAACCGGGTAATGGCAGCTGGTGGTTTGACCTATAAATTCAACCCAAATTGGCAGATGTCCGCAGCGTATGTATTCCAGAAAATCCTGAAAAGAACGACGACAAATGCGGAAACACAGTTGAGCGGTGCGTATGAGACCAACATCCATGCACCAGGTATTTCCGTTTCGTATTCTTGGTAGACTCTAAATTATGAAAACAATGAAAAAGAACTTTAAACTATATATCGGATTAGCAGCCCTAGCGCTCGCTACTTCATGTAAACCTTCTTTGGATGAGTTTGAACCAGCAAAAGGTTCAGCGGATTTCTCGCAATTCATCGCTGTAGGGAACTCGTTGACCTCCGGGTATGCGGATAATGGACTATACCTTGCAGGGCAGCGCGTCGCATTCCCGAACCTGATGGCAGAGCAGTTCAAAACCGTTGGTGGTGGAGCTTTTACCTCTCCATTTTTCAGTGAGGCCGAGGCCAATGGCTCCGGTTACCTACGATTGAAGGGATTTGATGAAAACGGTAGTCCCGAAACAGAATTTGTACCGGCACAAGCCGAACGCGGAAAGAACGCATTGGGCAATCCTTTGTATACCAAACATACCGATCCGATCCAGAATTTAGGGGTTCCGGGGATGCGCCTGGACCTTGCTTTCGCAGAAATCTTCGGGTCGCAATTTGGCAATCCTTACTTTGAGCGTTTATTGCCAGAAAACCAAGTTGGCAAAACAACCTATATGCAATATGCCGTAAGCCAAGAGCATACTTTCTTCTCCTTTTGGTTAGGTAATAACGATGTGTTGGGTTACTCCATGAACGGCGCAGCAGCAACGGATGATCCAACCAAAACAATGATCAGTGTAGCGCAGTTTACACAATTGTACAATGCCTTCATCAACGGATTGACTGCTAAGCAGCAAAAAGGTGTTGTTGCGACTATTCCGGATGTTACGGTTGTTCCTTTCTTCAACACCGTTACGTTACAGATGATCAACGCAGGATTGGCCGCAAATCCGGCAACAGCTAACCTAAAGCTGTTGATCAAGACCAAAACAGGTGTTCGTCCGGCAGAAGAGGGCGATCTATTCGGTCTGACCTTCCGCGCAAACATTGCTAGGTTTGGTCAAAACGGATATGGATTTTCACCACTCAACCCAATTGAGGATTCCGCAGTCTTGGATAAAGCTGAGGTAGCTGAAGTATTGCAACGCATCAAGGAATTGAATGCTGTAATCAAACAGGTTGCAGACAGTAAAGACCTCGCCTTGGCTGATGTAAATGCCTTCCTGAACAAAGTGAAAGCAGGATACAACTACAATGGCGTTCATATCTCCGCAGCCTTCATCACAGGTAATGCATTCTCTCTAGACGGTATCCACCTGACTCCGATCGGAAATGCTGTGGTAGCCAATGTCTTTATCGATGCCATCAATGCGAAATACAATTCGAAAGTACCGAAAATAGATGTCAGTAAATATGGGGGCGTCAGCTTTCCCAACTAGTAATACCCAAAACAAAAGCCCTTTTAAAGAAGGGCTTTTGTTTTGGGTAGAATTGAGATTGGAGATGTGAGATGTGAGATAGAAAGGGGGATGCAGGATGACCAGAGTACAATTGTCCAACGCTATTGTCCTGCCACAACTTTTGCGCTAGTATTGTTTTAGGCTTTAAAAAAGGCAGGTTATTTTGGGAGGGAATAGGCGCTATACAACCCCGGAGGGGTGTCACTATTTTAGCACGAGCTATAAGATTAAATAGCCCTACCATCCCGATTTTTGGTTTGCTAAAGCAAACCAAAAATCGGGATGGTAGGGCTTAATGATGTGTAGGGGTGTTTCTAAAATAGTGACACCCCTAGCGGGGTTGCAAGGTGGCTAATATAAATAATGCACAAAGGTTTTTGATACGACATAAGGAAGCTAAGCTGGGGGAAGAATCCCATGTCACGGTCTTAGGCACAAGAGACCCACCACACAACCAACCGCACAACTCTTGCGCCAGCGGATTTTGGCTTGGAAAATTGGGTGATGATGGTTGATATAATAACCCATACAACCTCGCTAGAGGTATTTCTAAAATAGTGACACCCCTAGCGGGGTTGCCAGCCTTACCTTCAACGGGTTCTACCCTACTCTGTAAAGACAACTATTCTACCCTTCCGTTTACCAATTCTAATCCCTATTAGCTACCTTTGTTCCATAAAACATAGATCATGAGAGTTCATTTAAAAAGACAAAACCAAGGAGTGCATTTCGAGGCTTCCAGCGAATTATCAGCGGTTAAGGTACATGTGGATGGTCCGGAGTCGATCGGTGGCGAAGGCAAGGGCGTAAGACCCATGGAATTGGTGCTGATGGCGTTGGGATCCTGCAGTGTATTCGATTTGACTACGATCTTGCAGAAACAGCGTCAGGATCTTCAGGATATCGATGTGGAAGTTGTGGGTCAACGCCGCGACGAGATCCCAAATATCTTTACGCAAATCCACATCACCTTTAAACTGAAAGGAACTATTGATGAGGCGAAAGCACAGAAAGCTGCCGAATTAGCGGTAAAGAAATATTGCTCTGTACACGATATGTTGGCCAATGGCGGCATCGATATCACCTACAGTATCGAAATCAATAAGTAGAGTTTACTTTAAGACCAATTTGGACGGATATACCACATCTTGCGGAGTTGTGGTATATTCTTTTTTATCGATACAGTCAAACAGGATCTCCGCGGCTTTCTGGGCCTGTTGATCTGGATACTGCTCGATACTCCCCATCGGAGGATTATCCATGTATTTCCACAATGGATAATTCGCATAGCTGATGAAGAACATATCCTGATTCAGGACAATTCCCCTTTGTTTGGCGTAACGGATCAGGTCGAGGGTCACGAAATCATTGAAGGACACCACTGCTGAGGGTCGGTCGGCCAGGTTACAGATCTTTTCCATTGCGGCTTCATTGCCCTTTTCCGTTAGATCCGTATGCACGATAAATGCATTCTTTTTGTCGATTCCTTTTTTCTGAAGCGCCTGTTGGAATGCTTCAGCTCGCTCCTTCGAAGCCAATAGCGATTCAGGTCCATTGATCAACGCGATGTTCTGATGCCCACGATCCACAAAGGCACTGATGGCTTCCTCCATCCCTGAAGAAAGGTCGCTGTATACCTTGTGTACATCTTTCAGATCGGGAACACAGTCGAAGAATACAATGGGAATTTCAGTCTTTGCCAAAGTTTGCAAGAAATCCATATCGCCGGTTGTCTTGCTCAGGGAAATAAGGATTCCATCCACCCGGTGTTTCTTGAAGGTCTGGATAATGTTCAACTCACGGTTTTCTTCATCCAGGGATTGCCCCAGGAGCACGGTATATTTCTTGTCCTCAGCAACATTCTCAATGGCAGAGATCGCTTCGGAAAAGAAAGGTTCCGATAATTTCGGCAGAATGACCCCGATGGTAAAAGTCTTACGCTGCTTGAAGAAGATTGCCGTCTGATTGGGTTCATAAGCCATCTCTTCTGCCATTTTCTTTACCCGCATTGTGGTCACCAAGCCAATACTCGGGTGATCGTTCAACGCGCGAGACACCGTTGAAGGTGAAATCTTGAGTTTCCTTGCGATTTCCTTGATCGTGGTTGGTTTATTTCCTGCCATGCCGGTAAAGTTAGCAATTAATTGATGAAATTAGTCTTTGATCATCTCCCGAACAGGCCTTTTATTTACCGGAACACGTACCTGTGGAGAAAATGACCTTTTGATTACGCGAGATCGTGCCGTAGTTTGTGTTGCGGCAATTTTTCCGGTCGTAATCAGGTTCAACGCCGCACGGGTCATGTCCTCATTGGGATCCCCAAAGTCATATTCAACGTTATCATAAATATACGGATAGTCACACTTGATACCATCCCAATAATCCGTAAAATCCTGCGCATTGATAATCTTAAAGGAAGCTGCCCACAACCCGATATCGGCTGTTATATCCTCCCTGAAAAATCCAACAGGCTTACCGTAGGTCGCACCGTTATAGCCGAGTACTTTCACATTCGCATATGGCTTCAAAGCACTGATGATAATCTCAGCGGCAGAGGCCGTTTCGAACGTAGTCAGGAAATACACATTGGCAAATTCTGTGGTGCTGCTTTTCTTAAAGACCTCATCAGCAAACTCCGTATCGCCTTCTGCTCTTTCTTCCTCTAGGTTCTTGTTGAGATCATATTTGAACATCAGCTTGTTGTTGCCAGAACTGTTCACGATCTTGTTTAACAGGTAAGCCGCAGAACTGACATAGCCGCCACCATTGTAGCGAAGATCCACGATCAGGTCTTTAGCCGAGGTCTTGGCAAAATCAGTAAAGGCTTGATCGATCTTGTTTTTCATTTCCGTAGCCCGACCTCCATTGGTCAGTTCCTCAAAGGAAGATAACCCAATATAAGCGATATCCTTCCCACCTTCTTTGAATACCTTCGCCAATTGAAAAGGCTGAATATCATAAGTGGTATAGGTCAAAGTTTTAGAAATGGTTTTATTATCCTTGGTTATCCAGGTCAGTGGTAGAGTATTCTGTTGCACATAGCGTTCAATTGCTTCGGCATTTGTGCTGACCATCTTTTTATCTCCGGCCATCTCAATGATCTTGTCCCCTCGTTCCAGGCCTGCTGCTTCAGCCGGCGAACCGCCTTCTACAAAACCAACATATAAGCTATCCTTCCGATCTTCAATAAAATAGACGACCATACCGTAGCCATCGGCAAGATCAGCCTTGGATGCCCTGCTACCTTCCTCATCTGTATATTCAATCCAGGAGTAGTGATCGAGAGGTCCTACCCGATCCGGATGGAATTCATATTGCGTATACTGAGGCGTCATGCTCATCAGGCGTGCCAACACCGCATCGGCATTGTTGAACTGATCCGTAAATGAAGATGCAGGATTATAAACAGGAATGAACTCTTCCCAATAGGAAAGCCTTTTATACTGGTTATATATCTCGTCTTTAACTTTTTGATCCTCTGTCCTATTTCCATCACCAGGACGTGGCGGAGGTTCAATTTTAGTGATATCTTTTTTACAACCGATGATCAGTGCTAACAGCACCAATAACACGGTCCATTTCCCAAACGGAATATTTCTCATAGTGTTTTCCAAAAACAATGTCGCTTCAAATTTAATTCCAAATCATGGACTCCCAAAAAAATGAAAGGATTAATTCGGTAATTGTAGATTTAGCAGACTACTTTTCGAGAACTTATACATATTATCCCGGTAGGTATTCGTCTTGGGGCTACCAATGGATTCTCTGCTTGCTCCACCGGTTGTTGCTGCCCGGCTTGCACTGGCTTTTGCCGATTGGTACCGACCGCCATTGTTTATGCTGTATAACGCATCGGAAAACATTTGCTCCGTTGGGTCTCCCAATTCCTTGGAATATCCGTCCTTGGAGTCGGCCTTCTGCCCTTTTAATCCAGTGAAATAATCGCCATATCCATCATTATTGATCATCTGGAAGGAAGTGATATAGATATCTGCTTTACTTTTTTCTTCAGTTACCGGGAAAAAGCCTACAGGCTTACCGTAGGTTCCCTCATTATTGATGGTGATGATCTGTACATCCATGTAGGGCGCCAGCGAGTTCATCAGCAGTTCACTCGCAGATGCCGTGCTCTTGGTGGCCAAGAAATAGACACGTTCCAGATTTAGGGTATTCGTTTTATTGAAATTGGTCGGTCCGAATGCTTTTCCTTCTTTGTTCAACCCTTCGCCTACCAAGTATTTATTGACTTTGTACTCATACATTTTAGCTTTTCCGTGGGCTACAGGCACGAGCATATTGGCCAGAAATTCCGCGGTATTGACTGCACCACCGCCGTTATACCGAAGGTCAACGACTAGCTCCTTAATACCCTGGGCTTGAAAGTCCGTAAACATCTGTTCTAGCGCGTAATAATATTCGGTTTTCTTATCCGCCGTATCTTTAACAGCAATAAAGGAAGTATAGGCAAAGTAGCCGACTTTTCCAGCAGTGGATTCCACGACCTTGCTGGTCAAGATAGGATTCAATTTATAAGGCGCCCCGCGAAGACTGATCGTACGGGTCTGGGTCTGTCCTTCTGGTTTAACCACGAGTGTCAGGTTTTCCCCGGAATAGAACTTGTAAAAGTTGGAGAAACCTTGTAGGCTGTCGGTTCGATAGTCCATCTTGGTATTGCCATTGATACTTATCACCTGCATGCCTCTTTTCAGTCCAGCAGCTTCTGCTGGAGATCCCTTCTGCACCAATTTGATGAATAGGTTGCCATTATTCCCTGATCTTAAGTAGATGGGCATTGCACCGGTCTCGACATGGACACCTTCCTGAATTTCTTCGGAAACTCTTCCCCCACGGTCGATAAAACTGAACCTATCAAATCCGGTCTTGGCTTTCAAGCTTTCCAATACCTCCTCGGCACTGCGGAATTTCTCGGTATACTTACGTAGGTTGGGATCGCCATTGGCAAGTGGCTCAGGTTGGGGAAGCTTTTCCGTCCAAAGTGAAAGATACAAGCCATACAGGTAGGTCATGTCCATCAACTCCAGCTCGGTTTGCGAAAGAGGCTCTAAGCTTTCACTTTTCTTGCATCCGAAGGTCATGAACAACGTCAGCAACAACGAAATATAAACGATGCTTTTTTTCATAATTAGTTACATTGATTCGATGAAAATCAACTCCTCTTGATCGAGTTGATTTTCAGAAGCAATATAACTAATTGGCTCTATATTTCTGAACTGCAATTCATCGATAAAATAAACTTTCATCTGCTTGTCAAATCCCTGCCAATCGATATGTTTCAATTTATTCAATTGCATAGCCGGGTTGCCCTTGGTAAGTATGGCGATTTTTGCCCCTTTTTCGAGTATGGAGGCAAACAACAATTTTATCGAATTTGGCAGGATCAATTTCAATGGCAAGTGGCCATTAACCATCAATCTGCCCATATTTTCACTATAATCCTGGCTAAAACTAAACTTTTTTGCAGCCTCTGGATAAACAGCTTCTTCGCCCTTGGCCAAATAGGTTTCCTTCATAAAGTTCACCAACTCCGTAGCCATGGCACGTCCCTCCGTAAACTCCACAAATTGCGCAAAGAGGTAGTAGATTTGTAACAAATAATCCTGCTTGGGAAACAGGACATCGTCCAATTCAAATAAATACAGTTTTTTATCTAAAGGTATTTCTCTTGTCATCTTATTACACGGTAATTAACGCCACACTATCGCCATCATCATCCGCTGCGAACAACCCAGTCAACACGGTTTCAGGAATGGGTTCACCGAGCAGGGATTCCCCTTTATTAAGGAGGTGCATACCCAGTTGGGCATTGGGGTTTTCAAGAACAAAAAGAGTCTCGAGGTCATTCCTGTCCGGACATAGCACCTGAATCCCATATTCCTCAAACAGGATTTTGGAATCGGAAAGCGTCTGAATCTCCGCCAGCCCCAACGGGAGGATATAATTTGCCTCCTGATCAAGTCCCAGTTTCAACAGTTCGTGGGCAAAAGTGGGGTTTACACCGGTTGGAATCTTGCCATATCTACTTCCCAGGAACGAGGGAAGGTCTTCGGAGGTCGCAAATAGCACCTCATAGGTATCTTGTAATAAATTCGACAGCCTTTGCGCCAATGGGCGGGTGCCGAAAGTAATGATGATTTTTTCCATATTAATAGATTAACCCATCCCGCATATGAATGGTTCGATCGGAAATCCGGGCGAGGTCCTCATTGTGGGTGACGATGATAAAGGTCTGCTGCAACTTATCGCGCAGATCGAAGAACAGTTGGTGCAGGGCGGTTGCATTTTCCGAATCGAGGTTACCGGAAGGCTCATCTGCCAACACCAGGGTTGGGTTATTGATCAGGGCACGAGCGACCGATACGCGCTGTTGCTCTCCACCGGACATGGCAGCAGGTTTATGCTGCGCGCGATGTGCCACCCCCAAGGTCTCCAAGAGCTCCATGCCGCGCTGCTCCACGACTTTCCGATCCGTACCGGCAATAAATCCGGGAATACAGACATTCTCCAGTGCGGTAAATTCGGGCAACAGGTGGTGAAACTGAAAGACAAAGCCAATATGGCGATTTCTGAAGTCAGCGATATTCTTTTCGCTCAGTGCAAAGACTTCCTGATTCTCAATCACGACGGTTCCCTTATCGGGCTTATCCAGCGTACCGATGATATGCAGCAAGGTACTCTTACCGGCACCGGAGGCACCTACAATGGAAACGATCTCCCCTTTCTTCACGGAAATGCTTACCCCTTTCAGGATTTCCAGGTCTCCGTACGATTTGAAAATGTTATTGGCCTTTAAGATCATAGTGCGAAAATACTAAATTTCCAAAAACAATGGCTAAAAAGTGAAAGCATCATCAGCTGAGGTTCCATTCGGTTTTTTGTCACCAACTGGAGCCATGCGTAGCGTTTTGCGAGCAGCCCTTGTGGAATTACCGAAAGTCAGGCTAACAATTATACAAAAGCTCAATTTTATCGAAATAATAACTTGACCCTTCCGAATAAATACGCTATTTTTACTGCAAATTTTTTTATCAATGAACATTCACGAATATCAAGGAAAAGAAATACTTAAGAGTTTCGGAGTAAGAGTACAGGAAGGTATTGTTGCTGAAACCCCAGAGCAAGCTGTTGAGGCTGCTAAGCGAATGAAAGAAGAATTCAACTCGGATTGGGTTGTGGTAAAAGCACAGATCCATGCGGGTGGCCGTGGTAAAGGTGGTGGTGTGAAGTTGGCTAAAAACCATGATGAAGTATTGCAACGCTCTACGGACATCATCGGGATGCAACTTGTAACGCCGCAGACTGGTCCAGAAGGTAAAAAAGTTAACAAAGTTTTGATCGCACAGGACGTTTACTACCCTGGTGACAGCGAAACTAAAGAATTCTACATGTCCGTTTTGTTAGACCGTGCTACTGGTCGCAACATCATTATGTATTCTACAGAAGGTGGTATGGACATCGAAGAAGTTGCTGAAAAAACACCTCACTTGATCTTCAAAGAAGAGATTGACCCTAAAGTTGGTCTTCAAGGTTTCCAAGCACGTAAAATCGCTTTCAACTTAGGCCTATCCGGTGCTGCGCACAAAGATATGGTTAAGTTCGTAGCTGCATTATACAAAGCATACGATTCCATCGATGCTTCTATGTTCGAAATCAACCCGGTATTGAAAACTTCTGATGACAAGATCCTAGCGGTTGACGCGAAGGTGAACTTGGACGAGAACGCATTGTACCGTCATCCAGAAATCGCTGCATTGCGCGACATCACTGAGGAAGATCCTACAGAAGTTGAAGCTGGTGAATTCAACCTGAACTACGTGAAATTAGATGGTAACGTGGGTTGTATGGTTAATGGTGCTGGTCTTGCTATGGCAACAATGGACATCATTAAACTAGCTGGTGGTGAGCCTGCAAACTTCTTGGACGTTGGTGGTACTGCTAATGCTGAAACAGTTAAAGCTGGTTTCAACATTATCTTGAAAGACCCTAACGTAAAAGCGATCTTGATCAACATCTTCGGTGGTATCGTTCGTTGTGACCGTGTTGCTCAAGGTGTAATTGATGCTTACAACGAAATCGGAAACATCCCTGTGCCAATTATCGTTCGTCTTCAAGGAACAAACGCAAAAGAAGCAAAAGAATTGATCGACAACTCTGGTCTTCAGGTTTACTCAGCAATCTTATTGAAAGAAGCTGCTGAATTGGTAACTAAAGTCCTAGAAGAAGGAAAATAAGCAATACCGATTTTTGGTATGCAAAACATACGAGAGCCCGATGGAAATTCCATCGGGCTCTTGAATTTTTATGGATATCCAAATTGTCCCCACTTTCGAATGGATTTCCTGGCCGGTTAGCACATAGAAACTCCGCTCATTTTATAACAATTAAGTCAAAATCCCAAAAGCCTTCCCTAATTAGCAGAGGTTTTAGTTTCCGATCTGCTAAATCCAGAAACAAATAGTAATTTTGCAGCATACAAATACAAAATACTATGACAACATCTGCTTCGGATATTTCTCGTGACCAATCGGCAAAGTTATTTGAAAAGGCAAAACAATATTTCCCTGGCGGAGTGAACTCTCCGGTTCGGGCTTTCAAATCAGTATATGGAACTCCCCTATTTATTGAGCGTGGCGACAAGGCCCATTTATGGGATGCCGATAGCAACGAGTTCATCGACTTCTGCTGCTCTTGGGGACCTTTGATCCTTGGGCATAACACACCAGAAATTAGAGAAGCGGTTTCCGCACAGTTAGGTAAGGGATTGAGCTTCGGCGCTCCGACAGCATTGGAAAATGACCTGGCCGAATTGATTTTGAGCAACAACAAAAAGATCGAAAAGATTCGTTTTGTCAGCTCAGGTACGGAAGCGGTCATGTCCGCCATCCGCTTGGCAAGAGGATATACCAAAAGGGATAAGATTGTAAAATTCGAAGGCTGCTACCATGGTCACTCAGACTCGCTGTTGGTGAAAGCTGGATCCGGCCTGGTAACCTTTGGCGAGACCTCATCTGCAGGCGTACCGAAGGCATTTGCCGATGAGACCATTGTCATCGCCCTGAATGATAAAGCTGCGCTGGAACAAGTATTTACTGACTTTAAAGACCAAATTGCTGCCGTAATCATTGAAGGTGTTCCAGCCAATAATGGTTTGTTGATTCAAGACAAGGACTATATCCACTTCTTACGCGATATTACGAAAGCCAATGGATCGCTATTGATCATGGATGAAGTGATCACGGGATTCCGTCTAGGATTCGAAGGTGCTTCCAAATATTACGACATTCAACCGGACATCATCACCTATGGTAAGATTATCGGAGGTGGCATGCCAGTAGGTGCCTATGGTGCATCTAAAGAATTAATGGCGTGCATTTCCCCTGATGGTGCCGTTTACCAAGCAGGAACACTATCTGGAAACCCTGTTGCAATGGCTGCGGGCATCGCTGCACTCAATCTGTTGGCACAACCTGGTTTCTATGAAAAATTAGAACAGACCACTCAGGATTTTGTTGCTGAATTGCGTGCCTTTATTGAAGAAAAAGGATATGAAGTGCATCTGACCACGATAGGTTCAATTTTCTGGTTTGCATTTTCGAGCAATCCAAAAATCCAACGTGCGGATGAGATCGATCCGGCATCCATGGAGAAATATAAAGTGATGCACCGCGAGTTACTGAACCGAGGAATCTACTTTGGTCCTTCTGGTTACGAGGTTGGTTTTATCTCCGCTGCACACACCGAAGAGGACCTTAAAACTACCATAAAAGCTATTAAAGAGGCGTTAGATATTGTATTTCAATAAACAATGAACAATTTAGCATCATCTTTGTTATACTAGAGTAAACAGAAATGACTAAATAATAAATAATGAGAACATTTAAATCAGCATTAGCAGTATTGGCAGCATCTGCAGTACTTGCTTCATGTAATACACCGACCAAAAACCAAGAAGGTGAAATCAAGGATAGCACTGCTTTAGCGGATACTGTAGGCGCTATTGGCGTTAATCCATTGGAGCATGCAAAAGACTTCCCAGGAGCGACTTTGAAGATCGCAGGGATCACTTCAGAGAAGGTGGGTGCTGACTCAGCGAAAATTACCGTGAAATATGATGTTCAGAACTTCAAATTAACTGAACAGACTGAGCATACACACCATATGGCGAATTCGCATGACGGACAACATATCCACTTTATCTTGGATAACACACCGTATGTTGCACTTTACAAACCTGAGCATTCCGTAACGGTTCCTATTAACTCAGAACACTACTTGATGTCTTTCCTATCACGTTCATTCCATGAGTCCATCAAAACGAATGACGCTTCGAAATTGATCAAGTTCAAGGTGAATGCAGACGGTACGGTAACAGAAATCCCTGTTGGTTCACAACCTGCTATTTTCTACAGCAGACCGAAAGGCGATTATAAAGGTGATGAGACGAATGTCCTGTTGTTAGACTTTTTTGTTGCCAACACCACATTGGGTGCAGATGCGAACAAAGTGAAAGCGGATATCAACGGTCAGGAATTTGTATTGGATCAATGGGTTCCTTACGAAATCTTGAATTTGCCTAAAGGCGAAACCACTGTTAAATTAACATTGGTCGATAAAGATGGAAACGCGATTACTGGAGACAACGTTTCCGTAGAAAGAAAAATCAACTTAATGGCACAATAATCGTCCATTAAACATAGAGAAACGGCCCGATGCACATGCATCGGGCCGTTTCTTTTATTCAAGCAAAGAGCACTATCTTTTGGCTCGAATTGTTGCTTCTTAAATTCCGTTCAACACCAAAGATTAGAATCCTACAGATTTTAAATTCAACCCTGTTTTTTCGTCAAGACCAAACATTAAATTCATATTCTGAACCGCCTGTCCGGATGCGCCTTTCAACAGGTTGTCCGTTGCGTTCAGGATCAACAATTTGTTGCCGTGTTTTTCAAGATGGATAATGCTTTTATTGGTATTTACCACTTGCTTCAGATCAATATTCGCCTTCGAGACATGGGTAAAGGGATGCGTTTCATAATATGCATCGTACAGCGCATACGCTTCCTCTTCAGTCAGGTCGGAATCTACATAGATTGCCGAAAAAATACCTCTGGCAAAATCACCGCGTTGCGGAACAAAATTGATCTTTTCCGCAGCACGCTCCAACAGGCTTCCTGATCCTTGAGGTAAGAATCCTGACTGCAACTGATCCAATGATTCTGAGATCTCCTGCAAGTGCTGGTGATCAAAGGATTTATAGGCTGATAAGTTGTTGTTCCGCCAAGAGAAATGGGTCGTTGCCGAAGGCTTCTGCCCTGCTCCAGTAGATCCTGTAGTTGCATTTACATGCAATTGTTCAGGTAACAGTCCTTTACTTGCCAAAGGCAAAAGCGCCAGCTGAATATTGGTTGCGAAACATCCTGGATTTGCAATATAATACGCAGAACGGATAGCTTCCCTATTCAATTCCGGTAAACCATAGATAAAATTCTTTCCTCCAAAAGCCGTGTTTGCTCTTAATCGGTAATCTTGAGAAAGATCGATGATCTTTACTGCTGGATCGACAGGATTTGCGTCCAGAAACTTTTTGGCATCTCCATGTCCTACGCATAGGAATAGGACGTCGATGTCCGAATGGAAATCAGAAGAAAAAGTAAGATCCGTATCACCGAATAGATCGTTATGTACATCCGATAATTTATTGCCAGCATTCGAAGCGCTGTTCGCAAATACGATTTCCACTTGGGGATGATAGATCAAGATCCTTAACAATTCACCACCCGTATAACCTGCAGAACCTACAATGCCAACTTTAATCTTTTCCATAGTGTTTTATTTCATAAAAAATGGGTACGATGTTTCCATTGCACCCATTTTCAACTATTATTCTTTTGTCTGTAAAAGCCCTGCATCCATGCAAATTGAATGGTCCCGAATCGAGGAGTCTTCCTGCGCCATCACAGGCTGTGCAATGTAGCCTAGAGAGGGGCTCGATTCGGTATGCGGGGAACTCATTTAGTCCTTATTGTTTACCTTATGCCAAATAATGGTCTGGTTACCGAAGATCTTGGAGAAGCCTTTCACATCATCACCGGTATAGCCTTTGTTCATCTCTCCGTAGCTACCAAACTTGTTGGACATCAGGTCATGCTCGGACTCGATACCCAAAATAATGAAGCGATGTGGGTGCAACTCCACGAATACACGTCCGGAAACCGTTTCCTGGGAACTTGCCAAGAAAGCTTCCATATCACGCATTACTGGGTCATGCATCTGCCCTTCGTGCATGTAGTTTCCATAGAAACCTGCCAATTGGTCTTTCCAGGACAACTGCCATTTTGTTAGCGTATGTTTTTCCAACGCATGGTGCGCTTTGACCAAGATAATTGGGCCGGCAGCTTCAAAACCTACACGTCCTTTGATACCAATGATCGTATCACCGACATGGATATCGCGACCGATACCATAAGGCTGTGCAATTGCCTGCAATTCTTGGATTACACGAACTGCACCAATCTTCTCGCCGTTCAATCCCACAGGCTCACCTTTTTCAAAGTCTATGGTAATCTGGCGTGGTTCGGTTGAAGTAACCGGTGTTGGCCATGCAGACTCCGGAAGATACTGGTTAGACGTCAATGTTTCAGCTCCACCGACAGAAGTTCCCCAAAGGCCTTTGTTGATGGAATATTTTGCCTTTTCAGCCGAATACTCCACTCCATGTTTATTTAAATAAGCAATTTCATCTTCTCTTGAAAGTTGCAGATCACGAATCGGTGTAATGATTTCAACGCCTGGGATTAAGGTATGGAAGATCATATCAAAGCGAACCTGATCATTTCCAGCTCCCGTTGATCCATGGGCTACGCATTCTGCACCAATTTTCTTGCAGTAGTTCGCAATCGCCGTTGCTTGGCATACACGCTCCGCTGAAACAGAAAGTGGATAGGTAGCATTCTTAAGGACATTCCCGAAAATAAGATACTTGATCGTATCCTGGTAATAATCTTCGGTTTCGTCGATCGTAGTATGCGACTTAACACCTAGTTCATAGGCCCTCTTTTCAATTGTTTTTAATTCTTCTTCTGAAAAGCCGCCGGTATTTACGATTACCGAGTGGACCTCTAAACCTAAGTCACGGGATAGATAGATACAACAGAAAGAGGTATCCAAACCGCCGCTAAATGCTAAAACTACTTTCTTCATTTTATAATTCTTTATATGCTGATGCTCAAAAATACTAATTTAAAATCCTTTTACCGGTTTTGCACCTACCGGAAATACTGTTGCGACCATCTTTTTGGTCGACTTCCAAAGCTTTGCCTCGATCCGTTTCAGGAGGCTTTGTTTCTTGGAGATGCGATCCAACCGCTCCTTTGCTTCCGCCTTGCGCAGGATCTTTTCCTTCAGTTCCTTTTCCTTTTCCACCGGATCCCACAACATGGCAGTACACATGCAGTTCTTGCGATCCTTGGACATTAAGATATCATAGTTCACGCAGGATTGACAGCCTTTCCAGAATTCCTCATCCTGGGTCAACTCGGAATAGGTTACTGGTTCATAGCCCAAATCGGAGTTGATCTTCATCACCGCCAAACCGGTCGTTAAACCGAAGATCTTGGAGTTCGGATATTTCTCGCGCGACAATTCAAAGACCCGTTTCTTAATGGCCTTGGCCAAACCCACTTTACGGAAAATAGGATTTACGATCAGGCCTGAATTGGCAACATAGTCACCATGCCCCCATGTTTCGATATAACAGAAACCTGCCCAGGTACCGTCCTTATGCAGGGCGATAACCGCCTTGCCTTCCTCCATCTTGCGCGCCACATATTCTGGCTTTCTACGCGCAATACCTGTACCGCGAGCCTTTGCAGACTCGAACATTTCGTCACAGATTTGATCAGCATAATGGATATGATTTGCTGATGCAGGAATAATCAAAAAATCGGAGATTGTCATTTACTAATGTCGACCTAAAAATTAAATACTAATGTATTTGAATAAACTAATCTAAATTTGAATGTCACTCATCGAAAGGATGAATAACGGAATACGGGGAAGTTTGCCTGCCTCGGCAAATCAAGCTCGAGGCAGTATAGGTCGTCGAAATCGTAGAATTGGACAATTGAATGTATGCAGCGCATAATATGCCCTTGCACGAAGCTTGCGATAAGCTTGGGTGAAAGTGTCCATATATACCTTGTTACTATACATTTAAATTGTCTTTATATTGAGTGATTAGACTGCGCAAAAGTAAACAATTATTTTTTTCTTTTATGCAATTTCTATGTTGTTTTTTTATTTATAAAATAATCTCCCACGAAGATCATTGAAAACCTTTCAATCAGACTTTCCTATTGTTGAAACGTTTAAAAATCAGATATGTTTTTCTTTAAACTTTCATTCTTGTGTAAGATTTCACCCCGCTTAGTAAGATCGGTCCGATTGTTTAAATAATTCCTTAGCTTTGCATAAAATTTTCAGCTATGGTAGGTCCAAGTATATTTTTCTACGCGTTATTCGTTATCCCCTATATCCTATTCATGTACTGGTTGGTTAAACAGGACAAGAAGAAATACATGTGGGGCATCCTGGTTGTTACGGTCGTGGCCATTTTTGGTCTGGTGGTATCCCAACGTGCGAGTAAGATCGCCATGGAAAACTACAAGCAGCATCAGATCGATGCCCGCGAAGCGGAAGAGGAAAACCGCTTGGACAGCTTGAACAAGAAGTAAACAGCCCGCAGGTTCTGCGATGGCATCTACATAAAAAAACCGCCGGTTGAAGATATCAATCGGCGGTTTTTTATGATAAAGGGTTAACTTATTTGGTAATACCTTCCAATTTAAATAGGAAAGCATAGTTCAATGCCACATCTTTCAGGTAATCGAACCTTCCCGATGCGCCCCCATGTCCATATTCCATATCTGTTTTCAAGAGGATCACGTTCTTGCCCTTTCGGATATCGCGTAGCTTAGCCACCCATTTTGCCGGCTCGAAATACTGCACCTGGCTATCGTGCAGACCCGTTGTCACCAATAGGTTCGGATATTCTTTGGCCTCAATATTTTCGTATGGTGAATAAGACTTCATGTAGTCATAGGCTTCCTTGTTATTCGGATTACCCCACTCATCGTATTCATTCGTAGTCAAAGGGATGCTTTCATCCAACATTGTGTTTACCACATCCACAAATGGCACCTGTGCAATGACTCCATTCCAAATTTCAGGAGCCATATTGATCACAGCACCCATCAACAATCCACCGGCACTACCCCCCTGCGCATATAGATGCTCTTTGGCGGTGTATTTCTCGGCAATCAGGTATTTTCCACAATCTATGAAATCCGTAAAGGTATTCTTCTTCTTCATCATCTTGCCATCCTCATACCATTGCCTACCCATCTCCTCGCCCCCACGAATATGGGCAATGGCATAGATAAATCCACGATCCAAAAGTGATAGCCTAGAAGAGCTAAACGTCGGATCCATGGAACTACCGTAGGAACCGTATGCATACAGCAATAGCGGCGCCTTGCCGTCCAGGTTTGTTCCCTTTTTGTAGACAATAGAAATCGGAACAATCGAGCCATCAGTTACTTTGGCCATCTTACGCTCCGTAACGTATTGCTTTTGATCATATCCACCCAGTACCTCTTGTTGTTTCATCAGGGTTTTTTCCTTCGTCTTCATGTTATAATCGTAGGTTGAAGACGGAGTTACCATGGAAGTATAGCCATAGCGTAAGATATCCGTGTTGTATTCTACATTCGTACTGGAATACACGGTATAGGCAGCTTCTCCAAAATCCAGGTAATGCTGGCTGTTGTCCTGCAAGTTCCGAATGGCAAGTTGCGACAGACCATTCTTTCTTTCAGACACCACGATAAAGTTCTCGAATTCATCGATCCCTTCCACCAAAACATCGGACCGGTGCGGGATATATTCTTTCCAGTTTTCCTTCCCCGTTTTGTCCAGCGGCGTTTCCATCACTTTGAAATTCTTGGCATTGTCATTCGTCACGACCAGGAACTTATCCTTTAGTGGCGTAACGGAATAGAGCACATCCTTTATCCGGGGTTGAAAAACCTGGAAGGTGCCATTGGGGTCATCTGACTTCAGGTACCTCGTTTCGGAACTCAGCGTTCCTCCGGAATAAATGAAAATATATTGATCGTCCTTCGATTTCCAGACCCCAATATAGTTGGTATTATCCTTTTCATCATACACAACAACGTCTTTATCAACTGGGGCACCTAGGGTATGGCGCTTGATCTTTTCACTCAATAGGGTTACGGGGTTTTTCGCCGTATAGAACAACGTTTTATTATCCGCTGCCCAAACCGAACCTCCCGATGTGCGGATGATACGGTCCGGTAGGATTTCTCCGGTCTCCAAATTCTTAATGTGAATGACATATTCCCTTCTGGATACAGTATCGACACCATAGGCCAACAATTTATTGTCCGGACTTACCGTAGCACCACCCAGGGCATAATAGGCAAATCCCTCTGCCATCTTATCCACATCCAATAGCACTTCCTCAGGTGCATCCAAACTGCCCTTCTTGCGGCATAGCTTGTAGTATTGTTTTCCTTCCTCCGTGCGCTGGTAATAATAATACCCGTTGCGCAGATACGGCACGCTCTCATCAGTTTCTTTGATCCGGCCCTTCATTTCCTTGAAGAGTACATCCTGAAGACCATCAGTATCCTTCATCATCGCTTCCGTATAGGCATTTTCAGCATCTAGATAGGCAACGACACGCGAGGAATCTGGCCCTTTTTTGAAATAATCATTCATCCAATAATATGGATCGACTACCGTATCATTATGGATGATCCGGTCAAAATTTTTCTTTTCAGCAACCGGTGGAGTGGCATCTGGCCAGTTAACAGGTGCTTTTTGGGAAGTCCCCTCAGGTGAGCAGGATGATATCATGACTGTAAGTATTAAACCAATTAGATATTTATCTTTCATATATTTAAATTCGTTTGGTTAGAACTGCTTTAAAAATAAAACAAATTATCTAGGATTTTAGATTAATTAACAAAAGTATCTTATTGAAAATAGTAAATTTGTCGAATTATAATCTTTAAAAATATGATCGGAACAAATAAATTTCTGTGCTATTTAGCGTTAGGAATTCTTCCAGCACTTGGTTTTGCCCAAGACAAAAAAGATAATCCACCAGCAAATTGGTATAACCTAGACTATCAAGCAGATGGTATCATGGGAATCAGTACGGAAAAGGCGCAAGAATTGCTCAAGGGGCGCAAAGCAACGCCCGTTATTGTAGCCGTGCTCGATGGCGGTGTTGATGTGCAACATGAGGACCTAAAGGATGTCCTCTGGACGAATCCGAAGGAAATCCCCGGAAATGGCAAGGATGATGATGGCAATGGCTACATCGATGATGTACACGGTTGGAATTTCATCGGAAACAAAGATGGGAAAAATGTAGATCAGGACAATTTGGAGGTTACCCGCCTAATCCGCATCTACGAACCCAAATATATTTCCGTACTTCCGACAACCCCACTCTCTGAAAAAGAAAGAAGGGAGTTTGTTGCCTACCAAAAAATGATCACGGATTATACGTCCAAAATGGATGAAGCTTCTTTTGGTAAGGTTAATTACGGCAGACTGAAGGACAATGTGGATGCCATTGCAAAAGCTATAGGCAAACCGGCGAAAGACATTACCAAAGCGGATTTGGATGCTTTCCAAGCCACCAATGACGGACAGAAAATGGCCTTGCGCATTGCTAAAAAGGAATTGGATAATGGTTCCTTCGAGAAATTCAGCACCGACCTGAATGAAGCAGTGAAATATTATTCCGACCAGGTAGATTTCCATTTGAACAAAGATTTTGACCCAAGGAATATTGTTGGAGATAATTACGAAGATGCTTCCGAAAGAATCTATGGCAACAACGATGTCAAAGGTCCGGATGCAGGACACGGAACGCACGTGGCGGGTATCATCGGTGCTAAGCGCAAGAACAACATCGGTATCGATGGTGTTTCCGATCAGGTTCAAATCATGGCGGTACGCTTGGTTCCCAATGGTGATGAGCGTGATAAGGACGTAGCAAACGGCATCCGCTATGCGGTAGACAATGGCGCGAAGGTCATCAACATGAGCTTTGGAAAGGGCTATGCCTTCAACAAGAAAACCGTGGATGAGGCTGTAAAATACGCCGAATCGAAAGATGTACTGTTGGTACATGCTGCCGGAAATGATGGGCAGGACAATGACATCGAGAAAAACTACCCGACGAAATATTTCACCGACAGCTTGGATGCTGTTGTGGGCGAAGCTAAAAATTGGATCACCGTAGGTGCTTCCGGCTGGAAGTTGAACGACGATCTATTGGCAGACTTTTCCAATTTCGGTTACCGTAGTGTCGACGTGTTTGCACCCGGCGTGAAGATCAACTCCACCGTACCGGAATCGAAATACAAAGAAGAACAAGGAACGAGTATGGCCGCTCCAGTGGTTGCAGGTTTGGCAGCTATGATCCGTGCTTATTACCCAACACTTACTGCCGAGCAGGTGAAACAAGTGATCATGAACAGTGTGACTAAAGTTGACCAAAAGGTGAAAGTCAAAAAAGACGGTAGCTCCAAAAAAGTTTACTTGGATGAAATCAGCACCAGTGGAGGTATTGTAAATGCTTACAAAGCGATCGCTGAGGCTAATAAATTACTTTCTTCGAAAAAGTAAAAAAATGTTAAATTTTTCACAATAATGCTTAGTATCTTGCGTTTAGAATAAAAAACAAAGATGCTTATGGTGGAAAACTCTACTAACATTCAAGAAGTAAATTACGAAGGTCTAATTTCAGGTATCAGTCAAGATAATAACGTTGAGATAAAGTTCGAGGATAAACTTAAAAGTTGCATTCAACAATTGTCAAGAGATCCAGAAGACAAAACAATCGAAAACATCCTCAACTACTCAAAGGCCTTACGTAAGTTATAATCCGAAGCCACTCCACAAATGAGTGGCTTCGTCGATTTTACCCTATCCGACACCGCTTAAAAATCCGTAAAATCATTACCCCCCGTTAGATTAAGTGTTTAATAGTCCAAAGGAACCTCATTCCCTCTTGCCCCTTCGAATATTCTTATTAACTTGCCTCTATAAACGTTCAAACAGCTAAAAATTAATGGATAAGCAAGAAAGCATACCCTTAACCCTGATTGAAAAAATGCATCGACATGCTGAGGATCAAGCTAAGCTCCTAGCGAATGTTTTAGCATCTGAGGAAATACAAGAACAAACTTGCGCACCTGTTTTAAATAAATTGGTGGATCAGCTCCTGGAATTTAACGATAATTTCGAAATCCACTTTCCCGAAACAGCAGCAGATGCTGAACCGCTCTTGCCCGCCTTACAGCAGCTTATCTCAACACTCGAAACAATTCTTGAGCAAGTTGCAGTGTTGGAAGACACGGAAGATATTGTCGGCATCCTGGAAGAGTTAACCCTGGAAACGGATCAAGCGAAAGATTATTACCAAGATTTGGAGGGTTTAAGAAGAAGTTAAAACTCAATAGGCTCCATCATAGATTGTCTGGTCGTAGAAGGAAATCGTAAGCACCTCAGGGATATTGATGACAACATCAGTTTCTAGGTCGGAAATTGCTTTAATTTTTGCATCTAAAATGAATTTGGCATATGTATGTAAATAATGTTCTTTGAATTCAAGCTGTTTATCATCGTTTCTAATACCGCTAATTGCCGGTATGATCCGTAAATAATTTGAAACTGAAGGAATGGGAAATTCCTTTACCCAACCAATATAGAACTTATCTGATTTTAGCGATATTAATATTAACTTTCTTTCCTTTACGGAACGGGAAACCAAGAGCTCAAACTCATTTCCGATCCGTTTGATTGCCCAATATACCTGCTCTTCTTTATTGGTGAATAAATTACTCGCATAGGTACACAGAATGCTCAGCATAAAACAAAAAAACACTGTACCTGAATATGCGGTAGACCTAAATGGATTAAGTTGATTAATGTAAGATTTAAGGAAAGGATCAATGACATAATCATAGACAAAGGTTTTTAGGAGAAAACCGACAGTCAAAATCAAAACAGCAAAAATTACGGTTTCAAACAATAAACTTTGTCTATCTAATCTTTGCTGCTGATATTTAAAATAATACGACCGCGTTAGAATGAAATATCCCGATGCAAGCGGAAGAATCAGTATACTGAAACTCATTATAAACCCGCACGTCTCTTTTTGCGTTCATCGATTTCACGGATCATGGGAGAATTCAGGAGCTTCTCAATGGTATGGATCACTTCCGTTTGCCTAAGGAGATCTTCGGTTCGGATGGATATCTTACCTTCTGAACTTACATGAATGTAGTTGGGTTCTGCTACTGAATTTTTCTTGAAGAGATTGGAAATGAAGCAAAGCATGATAAGTACTGAAATTTGTAAACGAACAATATATAAATAAATTTAACTTGTTAAACAGAATGGACTATCGCCCTACCATTAACTACCACTAAGTTATTAAATCACTTCTGAATTTACAAACACAATTTTCTTTTTATTTAATTTTAATGTTTTTTAGTTACATTTAATATGTGCTTCACATAAAACTCCAATCGTCATATTCTACCATACAATCCGTATCTTTGGCTATGCTTATAAAAGATCGTTACAAGGCTTTTGTTGCTTACTTTTCCACGCACAATCCCGATGCGGAAACGGAATTAAATTATGGGAATCCCTATGAGTTGCTCGTTGCAGTTATCCTTTCGGCTCAATGCACGGACAAGCGTATCAACCAAGTGACGCCGGCACTATTTGCGCGCTTTCCAGAACCGGAATCGCTGGCCGCCAGTACGCCCGATGAAGTATTCACGTATATCCGTTCTGTAAGTTATCCGAATAATAAAGCAAAGCATTTGGTAGGCATGGCCAAAATGCTGGTTGAGGACTTCAACAGCGAGGTGCCCGAACAGGTTGCGGACCTGGTGAAGCTGCCAGGAGTAGGCAGAAAAACAGCGAATGTCATCTCATCGGTAGTCTACCACAATCCGGCTATGGCTGTGGATACCCATGTCTTCCGTGTTGCCAACCGACTGGGCCTGACCAATCGAGCAACAACACCCCTAGCGGCAGAAAAACAATTGGTTAAGTACCTGCCAAAGGATACCATTGCGATGGCGCACCATTGGCTGATCCTACACGGTCGATACATCTGCGTAGCCAGGAATCCGAAATGCGAAATCTGCCCGATTACCTACTTTTGTAAGTATTTCGAGAAAAACTAAAAGGCCAAACTCGTGGAAAAAAATAACGATTAAATAACACAGGAAAATAAAATCTAAACCGAAAACCATTAATTTTAAAGAAGTTAAAATATAAAACTAATTTTTTTAGCATTATATTTGCATACTTGAATTATATAATTTATTTTTGACAACATTATACTAAAAATATGAGCAACTCAGACAAATTAAAAGCGTTACAGCTTACTTTAGATAAATTAGAAAAGAGCTACGGTAAAGGAACCATCATGAAGCTAGGTGATTCAGCTGTTGAACCTATCGAAGCGATTTCTACGGGTTCATTGGGTTTGGATATTGCGTTGGGAATTGGCGGGGTGCCTAAAGGCCGTATTATTGAGATTTATGGTCCTGAATCCTCAGGTAAAACAACCTTAGCGACGCATATCGTTGCTGAAGCTCAGAAAAAAGGTGGTATTGCTGCCATTATCGATGCGGAGCATGCCTTTGATAAATATTATGCCCAGAAATTAGGCGTAGATGTGGAGAACCTACTGATCTCCCAACCGGACAACGGTGAGCAAGCTCTTGAGATTGCCGACAACTTGATTCGCTCCGGTGCGATTGATGTCATCGTGATCGACTCGGTGGCTGCATTGGTGCCTAAAGGCGAGATCGAAGGCGAAATGGGTGAATCCAAAATGGGTCTTCAGGCGCGCTTAATGTCCCAGGCCTTGCGTAAATTGACAGGTACCATCGCAAAAACAAACTGTTGTTGTATCTTCATCAACCAATTGCGCGAGAAAATTGGGGTGATGTTCGGTAATCCAGAAACAACAACCGGTGGTAATGCGCTGAAATTCTATGCTTCCGTACGTTTGGATATCCGCCGTACCTCCCAGATCAAAGACTCAGACGAGGTATCTGGTAACCGCGTAAAAGTGAAAATCGTGAAGAACAAAGTAGCTCCTCCATTCCGCATCGCTGAATTTGACATTATGTTTGGTGAAGGTATTTCCAAAGTAGGTGAAATCATTGACCTAGGGGTTGAGTACGGGATTGTTAAGAAATCCGGATCTTGGTTCAGCTACGGAGACACCAAACTCGGTCAGGGTCGTGATGCCGTAAAAGCACTCTTGTTGGATAATCCGGACTTAATGGACGAATTGGAAACCAAGATCAGAGCAGAAGTAACAGGTCAGGATTTGGATCAAGCTGCTATCAAAGAAGAAGAATAGAAATCGACATATCTATCTGATAAGGGCAACTCGTACGAGTTGCCTTTTTTAGTTCTTAAAGCATTCGATAATTACCTAATCTTGCTGGAAATACGCATTCAATTCAACAAGCGTTTCCTCATTTTTCTCGATATCCTTAATGATTTCCCCTTTGTCCAGGGCAATAATCCTGTCCGAAATCTCCACCGTATGCGACAGATCGTGACTGGAGATCAACAGAGTTACTTCCCTTTCCGCCCGCAATGCATTGATCAGACCACGCAACCGGAATTGCGTACTGGGATCCAGATTGGCAAAGGGTTCATCCAAGATGATCAGCTCCGGATTGCCGATCAGAGCACCGATGATACCTACTTTCTTCTGGTTTCCTTTGGATAAGTCCCGGATATAGGCACGCTTACCGATTACTTCACCATTAAAGAAATCTTCATATTTGGCCAAAGTCACATCCACATCCTGCTTGTTCAACCCGCGGAGTTCGCCTAGGAAATAAAAGTATTCCTCCGGTTTCAGGTATCCAATTAAAAAACTGTCATCTAAAAATGAACTCGTGAAGCCCTTCCATTCATCATGCCCCATGACCAAAATATCCTTCAGGTAAATTGCTCCCTGGTCTGGTAGTATAAGGTCGAGCATCAGGCTGAATAAGGTAGTCTTTCCTGCCCCGTTATTCCCGACAAGACCTATGCTTTCCCCCTTACTAATTTTCAAATGCGGAATATCCAAGACTTTCACTTGGTTATAACTTTTGACTAGATTCTTTATCTCGATCATGTTCTGCTATCCAATATGTTAATTATTTACTTCTTTAAAACCCGTCAGCATCTTATATTTTTTGTTGGCGTATTTTTCACTGATCCACGATAAAATGCGACTTCGAAAGATTAGCCCGACAATACCAATTAGCATTAATATGGCATTCGCCACATGTAGATTCCAAATAACCTTGGGAATTGCCCAAAATATGATAGGCGGAACCAGGAGTGGAAATCCGACCAACCATTGTGCTGCACCTATCCCCTGCGAATTAAACCAATTCCCATTATCCAGATCGATACGTTTCCTATTCTTTGTGCCAAAATAGAGAATGACCGGTACATTGATCCCGATATTGTAGACGGCACATGCTAAATTGGTCTCCACGATGTTCCAACCATAGTAGATATAGGGCGTGCTGAGCACAAACAGAATAGCAACGGATATGTACATCAGTATGACCTTCGACTCAAGGTATTGTTTAAAGGATATATCTTGCGTCATCAACATGGGATAATAGCTGCTGTCCCAAGAGGGTATGAACTGTCCGAAGTTCATCAGAAATATACCAGTCATAAAAATACCTGCAAATACATACATTGAACTATCAGCATACTTATTGTCGGTGTAGAACATCAGGCCGTACGCTAAAAAGATTATTCCTATGACCGTAGCGTGTCTGGGACGTTTATTCCGCCAGATCAAGCGCAAATCCAGCTGTAAAAATGGAGAGATACCGCCAAAGCGATCGGTCCAACTGAGGTCAACATCCTTTTCAGCCATATTCTTGGTCTTTATAAAAGAATCCAGATAAAACCTGTTTCGAATATCCTTGAATAGAAGATAGTAGCACAGAACAGCTAAAATCACCGGAACAACAAGCAATACCGGGTTTTCCAGCACCACATCATAGCAGGCACCGAAATATGAAGCAAAGGAGAATATTTTAAAATAATCCAATGCATAACAGATGAGACCAAAAACCAGAATAGGCAATAATTTTTTGATGCCATCATCCGATTTATTTTGGACCAGGAGGTTGGTAAAGTTCAGGGCATATTCCGTAAACAGTATCGCTAACAGCCAAGGCAGCAATTGCCCATAACTCATGCCAGTGGAATGATGAACCACTATGGTAAATGGGATCAGGCATACCACCAACAAAAGGTTAAAAAAGGCATACAGCGTTTTGGCCAGCGTATAATGCACGATCGTAGATCGGG
This sequence comes from Sphingobacterium lactis, assembly GCF_011046555.1. Lineage (NCBI taxonomy): Bacteria > Pseudomonadati > Bacteroidota > Sphingobacteriia > Sphingobacteriales > Sphingobacteriaceae > Sphingobacterium > Sphingobacterium lactis. The sequence continues at coordinate 1,396,228 of NZ_CP049246.1, read as the reverse complement.
GAATGTTATGGATCAGCAAAGGCTTTATGTTCAACAGAGGAAGTTTCTGAAGCATCATTCTAAACAAGAAACTACACACGAACCAATACAGGAAATGGCGGTTTAATGCCATTAAAGGTTCCTCATTCGGAAAGTTCTCCTCCAAAAGCGCATACAAGCCAAGACCTAAGCTGAAAAAGACAAATAAGAAGTATATTGCCAAGAACCCCATGAGCAACTTGATGGCAAGCCCACTCCCAAAACTTGATGACCTGAAAAATGATTTCCACTCTAATACCAACAATCTTGTAAACATAAGGCACGCAAAACTAGTAAATAGGAACTGTCAAGAATATAATCGGTGCGATTTCAGGTCAAAAGCTGTTGCACCCTAGCAATCACATCCTTAAAATAGGAATTATAGTTCAGATATTTGCGAAAATCCGAAGTGATTAACTATATATTTGTGCTTAATCAGTAAAAATTAGTTTATAACGGCATGAGAAGATTCACTTTATTTTCAGCAGTTTTCATTTTCTTGTCTTCATGTAACTTGAACACTTCGGAGAGGGACATCTTGGTGGAGATGTATGGAAGTGAGCAGGATGGCCAGGGCTGCAATCTGGTAGCTGGGTACCTGTGGAGCAATATGCACCATGCATGCATACCGATCCTGAAAGATGGCATCACGTTAAAACCAAAGACCGTGAACGAAGTAAATCAAGGATTTCCTGCTTTCATTCTTTTCAACAAGGACAAATCTGTAGCGGAGCTTTTTCTGCCCAACAAAAAGAACACGAGCATATACCTGAATGTGTCAGAAGGCAGCTTGTACCTGTATGAAAACTACATGTACGATGACCTCCAGTCCAAACTGTACATTGATAATTTCGAAGTATATGCTTTCGATCCGAAAGCGGAAAAATAGCAGTAGCCAACAAACCGTCTGCGGTTAGCTTCGTTCTCCTTCCAAATCACCATCCTTATAGAGCGGTAGGATAATCGTAAAAGTCGTTCCGATGCCTTCAAAAGTGACAAAGGAAATATCACCTTTCATGGATTCCACAGTCTTCTTTACAAAGGCCAAGCCTAATCCTGTTCCTGAACTCTTTGTCGTGAAATTCGGCTGGAAGATCTTTGGAATCACATCCGATGGAATTCCCATACCATTGTCCTTCACGATGATCTTGACATGATCTACGTCTTGATATTCCACCAGAATGCTAATCAGATGTTTCTTGCGACCAATGGACGCTTCAATGGAGTTCTTGATCAAGTTATTGAAACTGCGCAACAGTTGATCCTTATCCCCCAAAACAAATACCTTTTCCTGATCAGTATTATTGATGATCTTGATGTAGGTGTTGTGGTTGTTATGGTATACGTTTGCCGACTTATTGATCTTCTCAATGATATTGATCTTCGCCAGATTTGTATCCGGCAACTTAGCAAAGTTGGAGAATTCTGTAGCAATCCGGGAAAGGCTGTTGATCTGTTCGATAAACGAATTGGAAATCTTGAAAAAACGCTCCTCAAAACGCGGATCATTTTCCGTATAACTGCGTGTCAGTTGCTGGATACCCAATTTCATTGGTGTGAGTGGATTCTTGATCTCATGTGCCACCTGTCTGGCCATCTCCCGCCAAGCATATTCACGCTCCGCATTCATGAGCTGCTTGGCATTTTCCTCCAACTTGACGATCATGAAGTTATATTCCTTCACCAGGGCGCCAATCTCATCATCCTTCTCCCAATAAAGCGGCTCATTCGGCTTATTGCTGAAAATGGTCTGTGATAATTTCTTCCCAATCAAGTTCAAAGGCTTGGTAATCGAATTCGCTACCAAGATCGATAGAAACCCTAGGCCCAGGATAATGATGGTATAAATATTCAATAAGGTATTCAGGAGCAAGTTCTGATTCGCATTCTCCTCCTCCAGAGAGGTGAAGTATGGAATATTCAGGAACAGCATATTGCTGTAATCGTTGTTCTTGATTGTCGCAAAACTGGACCCAAACTCAAAGAAAACGATGCGCTCTTTTAAGAAGGTCTCTGACTTCTTTAGAACGTTCAGGTTGTTAAAGGCTACCGGGTTGATATACTTGGACACCAAACGCATTTCATAAATCTTATTTTGCGAGGAGTGGATCAACTTTCCATTCTTATTGTACAGATTGAAATCGGTTACAGAAGACTCGGATAAGAGCTTAACGATTTCTTGAATCTGCGATTCTGCAGGCGTATTGGCATCTTGCAGGTTACCTTCAATTTTCTTCACCACATCCAGGATATAACTTAAGCGCTGTTGCACCTTGGATTTTTCCAATTGTCCGGAGATCGATATAAAGGTAATCAAACCCGATATGAGAATTGCAAAGATCACGATACCAATGATCATGGTCTGGATCCGGGTACTGTATTGAATCCGGTTGATGATCAGTTTGAAGTGATAACGCAAGCTGCGCAGGTTAAAGGCCTTCTGGGTTATGGTACTGACCACGTACTTGATGCCATCGAACAGCATGAAATAGATATACAAGCACAGGAACAGAAAGGAGAATACCGCGACGGATTGCCACAGACTCAACTGCGGCGTACTCACCACCAAAGTGGTATGGGCATCCGGTTTATAGATCACATTAAAGAAGCCATTGTAGTCTTCCATGGTTGTGTACTCCTGCACCTTCCCGCCGAATACCTCATCCTTATTTGGATAAGTAAATGATCCGTTCTGCGTCACCAACATACCGTCCCGGTAAAGCGCATAGGAGGATGAATTGTTCTGGTAACTGCGCATGAATTCCACCTTGTTATCAGTCAGGATCTCCGGATAGGGCAAGGTCGTGCCAAAAGCTCGATTCTTCAGGTTGATGAAAACCTGAACAACATTTTCATCATTCTCGTCACTCACCGGGATATCAAACTGCATAAAATATTCATGCGTTCCCAAATCACTGCTCAAGCGATAGAAATGATCCGTCTGCTGCACCTTCGTGGATTTATTGATTACCTTCTCCCGGTATTCATCAATCTTATTGGCATTATAAGGTCCCAATGGTTGATCGTTGTAGTAGAAGAACGAATTGAACTCAAACATCGACAAATACCCACTGAAGTAATTCGTCTTGATATAATCGGTGATAATCGAGGTGTTGGTAGTCGGTAAACTGATCGCAAACAACTGTTTTAGGTTTTCATCGTTCACCAGTTTCTTCTCCAGATCAACAAAGAGGGCTGTGGCATTTAGGTCATCTTCTGATTCCAGTTGGTTCAGGGTCACCTTCATCTCCCGCTCTACCTTTTCTTTCAGACTGCGCATGTACACAGAGGTCGTCATAAAGGAAAGGAAGATCAAGGTCAGGATAAAGGTCGACATCGATAAATTCACACGCACCTTGCTGTATGCCCGAAGCATGATGACCGCTGCGAGGAATATGTTGAAAAAAGTATTCTCACCAATAACGATCGCGTTCAGGATAATTGCAGTAACCAAGGCAATCAACTGAATATTCAGGAAAGAGGTGGTATTGGGCAGAATAGCTTTTAAGGTATTCACGACCGTATCGATAAAATAGAGCAGGATCACCATATTGATACAGATGATCAAAATATTGAACCAGCTATAGGAATTAAAGGACAGCAGGTTGGTCAGGTCCAACGTCACCGATGTACTGTTGGTGATCAATGTGGACAGGTGGTAAAATAGTAGGTTACTGACCAGATAGACACTCAGGATAACCAGCAGGGAAAATATAGGTGTCAACTGGTCGGGTAGCTTTTTCAAAGGGACCTTCAGGTAAGGTTGAATTGCCCGAATGTAGAAAACGAACCAACCGACGAACAGCGTGGTCATAAAGAAAGCCCAAAGATTCGGCAATACCGGGCTGTAGGCATAATATTTCGGATCGAACAGCCCTAAACTTGAGGTAGAGGCCAACCAATTCGTATTGAGATCTACATAGCGCGTAAGCACCAAGATGAGTCCGAAGAAGAAAACTGAAAACCAAGGTCTCCCCTGTTTGGCCAACATCAAGCAGATGTTGTTCACCAGGATAATGAAACAGATGGAAGCAAAAATCCAGCAGACAAACTGGATATCCATAAAGATATTGTCATGCTTTCCCGGATTCAGCTTCACGGAGAAGAGATAGGCTCCTGTTTTGCTGTAGATATTCTTGATGTTTTCTGTATCTGTATAATCGGCTATCGTCAAGTTATTGGTCTTGATCAAGCGCCTGGAGAAAATATTCTGGAGGTAATCGTTATTGATGCCGAAATGGGTGCGGACAGGAATCAACGCAATAACGGAAATGGATTCCGTCAGGTTCTTACGCTTTAGGATAAAGGAACGGTTGTCATCCCGTATAAAGGACACATCGGATTGCAAACCGCTATCCGTCTCTGGAACGTAATTGTTATTCCCCCAGAATATGGGTTTATGATCCTTATAGATATAGAAATAGATGCGATCCTTAGCAACAACTTTCTCGGTAAACTCCAGCACTTGGGTTGGATAAACATCCACATTCACAAAGGCCTTCATCAAGGCAGAATCGGCGAAAAGGTCATCGACCTTTTCTTCATATTTATGAATGTTGGTGGAGAGTGTCCTGGTATCCAATTCCAACATATCATCTTCCGTGATCATATTATTGATCATAATGGCGGTAGCCAAGAAGGATACAGTTAGGATTAGTAGGAGGATTCTAAGTTTATTACCCATTTACTGGTGATTATTGAGGGTAAATATAAATAAAAAACTCCTCGCAACTAATTTTGCGAGGAGTTTTATACCGAAAAAGTACCCTTAGTGTTGGTGTACGTCTTCTTGACGGAAGAATTTCGCCGTGAAGTACTCGCGGTTCATTCTTGCAATATTCGTTAATTTAATGCCTTTAGGACATTCGGCTTCACAAGCACCTGTATTGGTACAGTTACCGAATCCTTCAGCATCCATCTGGTCAACCATTGCTTGCGCACGCTCGTAACGCTCTGTTTGCCCTTGTGGCAATAAAGCGAACTGAGAGATCTTCGCCGATACGAACAACATCGCAGAAGCATTCTTACATGCGGCAACACAAGCACCACAACCGATACAGGTAGCCGACTCGAAAGCCTCATCAGCAACACGTTTAGGGATCAAGATGTTGTTGGCATCCTGTGCACCACCGGTATTGATATTCACATAACCACCAGCTTGCTGGATACGATCGAAAGATGTTCTGTCCACAGCCAAATCCTTCAATACCGGAAAAGCTGCAGCGCGCCAAGGTTCGATCACGATTGTTTGTCCATCGTGGAAAGAACGCATGTGCAATTGACATGTTGTAATGCCGTATTTAGGACCATGCGGACGTCCATTGATTACCAACGAACACATACCACAGATACCTTCGCGACAGTCATGGTCAAAATAGATTGGATCTTCGCCCTTACGTGTAAGGTCCTCATTTACCACGTCCAACATTTCCAAAAAGGACATATCATCGGCGATATCTTTCGCTTGAAGAGTTACGAATTGACCCTTGTCGTTTGTATTTTTTTGACGCCAAACCTTTAGCGTTAAATTCAAATGTCCACTCATAATAATACTATTGAGTAACAATAGGCTTTGCAGCCTATTGCTTATTTATAACTTCTTTGTGTTAACTTCACGTTTTCGAATACCAACTCCTCTTTGTGCAAGACTTCAGGTTGGTCATCGCCTTTATATTCCCAAGCTGCAACATAAGCGTAGTGCTCGTCATCACGTTTTGCCTCGCCTTCTTCAGTTTGCGATTCCAAACGGAAGTGACCACCACAGGATTCATTACGCTCCAAGGCATCAACAACCATCAGCTCGCCCAACTCCAAGAAGTCAGCAACACGACCTGCTTTTTCCAAGGACATATTCAGCTCTTCATTCTCACCCAACACACATACGTCGGACCAGAATTCCTTGCGCAACTCCTGGATTAAGCCTTTCGCTTTCGTCAAACCTTCTGCTGTACGCGCCATACCACAGTATTCCCACATGATGTGTCCTAATTTCTTATGGATATCATCAACAGTCTTGCTACCTTTTAGGGACAACAATTTGTTCACGCGTGCTTCAACCTCTTGACGAGTTTGCTCAAACGCCGGATTGTTCTTATCAACTGGTTTAAAGTTTCCGATTTTCGCTAAGTAGTCACCTACAGTGTAAGGAATAACAAAGTATCCGTCGGAAAGACCTTGCATCAAAGCTGACGCACCAAGACGGTTCGCACCGTGATCGGAGAAGTTCGCCTCACCTAAACAGTATAAACCTGGTACCGTGGTCATCAAGTTGTAGTCAACCCATACACCACCCATAGTATAGTGAACCGCAGGATAGATACGCATTGGTTGCTCATATGGGTTCTCATCCGTAATCTGATAGTACATATCGAACAAGTTACCATATTTCGCTTCGACAACATCCTTGCCCAAACGTTGGATCGCTTCAGCGAAGTCCAAGAATACCGCAACTCCGGATTTACCAACACCGCGGCCTTCGTCAACCATTTCCTTTGCGTTACGTGAAGCCACGTCACGAGGAACCAAGTTACCGAATGAAGGGTATTTACGCTCCAAGAAGTAATCGCGATCATCCTCTTTGATATCTTTAGGCTTGATTTCTCCTTTACGAAGTTTCTCAGCCATTTCAACCGATTTCGGAACCCATACACGTCCGTCGTTACGCAACGACTCGGACATCAAGGTCAATTTCGACTGGTGATCACCTGTTACCGGGATACAAGTCGGGTGGATCTGCGTATAACAAGGGTTCGCAAAGAAAGCACCGCGTTTGTGCGCTCTCCAAGCTGCCGTTACGTTACAGCCCATTGCATTTGTAGACAAGAAAAACACGTTTCCGTATCCACCAGTACACAACAATACCGCGTGACCTTCGTGGGATTCGATCTTACCGGTAACCAAGTCGCGGGTAATGATACCACGTGCTTCACCATCGATCTTCACCAAATCCAACATCTCGTGACGGGTATAGGATTGTACTTTTCCTTTTTCGATCTGACGGTTTAGGGCAGAGTATGCACCCAATAGCAATTGCTGTCCCGTTTGACCACGTGCATAGAACGTACGGGATACCTGTGCACCACCGAATGAACGGTTATCCAACAGACCGCCGTATTCGCGAGCGAAAGGAACACCTTGCGCCACACATTGGTCAATGATGTTTACCGAGACTTCAGCTAAACGGTATACGTTTGCCTCACGCGCACGGTAGTCACCACCTTTGATCGTATCGTAGAATAGACGGAATACAGAGTCACCGTCATTCTGGTAATCTTTCGCCGCATTGATACCCCCTTGTGCCGCAATAGAGTGTGCACGTCTTGGAGAATCCTGGTAGCAGAAGGTCTTTACATTGTAACCCAACTCTGCCAATGCTGCAGCAGCTGAAGCTCCAGCCAATCCTGTACCAACAACGATAATGGTAAACTTACGCTTGTTGGCTGGGTTAACCAGCTTCATTTCAAATTTATGTTTCGCCCATTTTTCGGCCAGTGGGCCTGCAGGAACTTTTGAATCTAACATATTCTTTCTTTATTTAGAAGATCGCGCTTCCGCGAAATCTGTAAATAACCTATTTAACAAAATAAAAATACAACGGCATCGCAGCGAATAGGATCGGAACGATGATACCGAATACCCAAACACCGATCGCTTGGATAATTCCATTGTAACGTCTGTGGTTGAAACCTACCGTCTGGAACGCCGACTTGAAACCATGGATCAAGTGGAACGATAGCGCAGCCATCCCCAGTACGTAAAGACCTACCAAGAACGGATTCTGGAAAGTTACAGCAACTTGTTTGTATAAGTCCTTAGACTTCACAAGCTCAACACCTGAATCTTCTGTCCGCAAATAACCAATATAGTCCGCAGGCACATCATCCAACTGGGTGATCTCCTGATTACCTGTTGCGATCTCCGTGCGGTACTCCACATATGGCGTAGTACCAAATTTGTATTGGTACCAGAAATTCTGCATGTGCGTAACAATGAAGATTAACAGGACCGTACCTAAAATCCCCATGTTGCGGGAATTCCATGCACTGTTGGATTTACCATCATATTGGTTGTATCCGATAGGACGTGCAGCCTTATTCTTAAGGGTTAAGATTAAAGCGTAAACCGCGTGAATGATAATGGAAGCGTAAAGTAAGTAGGAAACTACTTTGATTGGGGTGAAGTGGGTCATGAAATAAGCGTAATTGTTGAACGCATACCCCGCATCATCTTTGAATAGTTGTAAGTTACCAATCAAGTGAACGATTAAGAATGTACATAAGAACAATCCTGTCAAGCTCATGATTAGTTTCTTCCCTAGTGAAGATGTTAATACTGGCTTTGATTTACTCATTATTACTATGAATTTAAATTAAGTACGCAAATCTATCTATTTGGTGACACAAAAATGAGATTTATATACAAAAAAGGACTAATTTAGAATGGTTCTAATTATTTAAAACAAAGTAGGCCTGATTTTTATCAAATCAGGCCTAAAATTAGTTTAACGGATATTATTGCCTACAAGAATGCGTAGCCAACACCGATGGACCACATGGAAATTCGTTGGCTTCCTCTATCGCCACCTTCCGTGCTCAATTTATTCAAGCCGTGCTCATAACGAAGGTCTACCGTGAACTTGCTGATATCAGCGCCAATACCGCCGATAAGCCCTGTGGATGATTTCTTATAGCTTTCTTTATCCAATGCCGATCCGAAAGTTACCTTTCCATCCTGTGCAAAGGAAAATACAGGTCCTGCCTGGATACGGAACCCTACTGGGCCGATGCCGATCTTGGTACCCAAAAGAATAGGTAAATCTAAACTTTTGAAGGTCGCTTCGCCATTCCCCTCGTCCGATTCATAACCGGCTTTCTTCTGCGTGTAGTACAACTCCGGTTGCACGTGGAAGCCTGCCGCCCCTACACGACCCCAAATACCTGCTTGGAAGCCTGTTTTTGTATCAGAATTTAACCATTTTCCATCTGCGCGTAAGCTAGAAAAGTTCAATGCACCTTTTACACCAAGCTTTAAACTCGGCAACAATTGTGCTTGTGATGCCTGAATGCATAAAAATAAGGCAGCTAATCCAAGTAAGATTTTTTTCATGTCAAAAATTTATATATTTACTGTTTCCAAACACTAAAATAGAAGTTTTTACCGAATAAGCGTAAGCAATATGTATAATTTTAAGATCCAAGACCAAGATTGGCCTATCCTAAAACTGAAGTTGAAACGGAAATATAACAGCCTTTCCGAAGAAGATTTGCAGTTTTCAGCAGGTCAAGAGGATGTCCTTTTGCAGCGTTTGGCCAAACGCCTGAACCGTAACATTGACTATGTCGTATTCACGCTATCCAAGGAACTTGCAGACTTGGATTCCAACAGATTGTAAGGATGGAGAAGTTGCTTTCGTGGGCTGAATTTGAAGCTGTTGACCTCCGGGTGGGCACCATCTTGGCAGCCGAGGATTTTCCCAAAGCGAAGAACCCAGCGTACCAACTGCGTATCGACTTTGGTGAAGAAATAGGAATCCTGAAATCATCGGCCCAGATCACCGCCCATTACAGCAAAGCGGAGCTGATCGGCAAGCAGGTGGTCGCCGTCGTCAATTTCCCCAAAAAACAGATTGCTAATTTTATGTCCGAATGCTTGGTGACAGGATTTGCCGATGAAAACGGCGACATTATCCTGACGAGCGTGGACAAAGCCGTACCCAATGGTGCGAAACTGAAATAATGAAAGTATATAATTTCGAAGATAACCATCCCCTATCCGGTGCTAACCTGGACGAACAATACATGCGGGAAGCGCTGAAACTTGCCCAACGTGCCTTTGAGGAGGACGAGATTCCTATTGGAGCTATTATTGTATCCAACGGCAAGATCATTGGCAAAGGTTATAACCTTACGGAGCGGCTGAATGATGTCACGGCACATGCCGAGATGCAGGCTTTTACCGCAGCCGCCAATTTCCTGGGTGGCAAATACCTGCGGGATTGCACCCTCTATGTCACCATCGAACCCTGCGTGATGTGCGCTGGAGCCAGCTATTGGACCCAAATCCCGCGTATCGTCTATGGCGCTCGGGACGAAAAAAGAGGGTACTCCAGCATCCACGATAAAATCATCCACCCGAAGACCACGATCGTCGGCGGTGTCCTGGAATCGGAGTGTGCAGCACTGATGATGTCTTTTTTCCGCAATAAAAGATAAGTTATCCACAATCGCGACCGTAACCGAAACAAAAACGGCCTTTATTTGTTATATTCGTATATTGATAATTAATAAAAATAAAACATATTATTATGGCATTTGAACTAGAAGCGTTGCCTTACGCAACTGACGCATTAGAACCTCATATTGACAAAGAAACCATGGAAATCCACCATGACCGTCACCACAAAGCTTATGTAGATAACTTGAACAAAGCGATCGCTGGTACGGATGCAGAAAACCTTTCTTTGGATGAAATCGTAAAAAACATCAGCAAATACCCTGCAGCGGTACGCAACAATGCAGGTGGTGATTGGAACCACAGATTATTCTGGACAGTATTGGGTCCGAACGCAGGTGGTGAGCCTACAGGTGCACTAGCTGATGATATCAATGCTACTTTCGGTTCATTCGATGAATTGAAGAAAAAATTGCAGGAAGCAGGTGCGACACGTTTCGGATCAGGATGGTCTTGGTTAATCGTTGGTAAAGACGGTAAATTGGCCGTAACATCTACGCCAAACCAAGATAACCCTTTAATGGACGTAGCGGAAGTACAAGGAACGCCAATCTTCGGTATCGACGTTTGGGAGCATGCTTACTACTTGAAATTCCAAAACAAACGCCCAGCCTACTTAGAAGAAATCTTCAACGTAGTAAATTGGGACGAAGTAGCAAAACGTTACTCAGAAGCTAAAGGATAGTCCTTTATCATATCTTAACGAGAATGGAAGGTGCCCACTTAATGGGCACCTTCTTTTTTTTATAAAATTCAAAAAAGAATTGACCAAAACCCATTTAAATACCTTATATTTAAGGAATTACAATCAACCGAACGCATTTTACCCACATCGTATTGATTTTATAAGATCGATACATATCCCTTTTATATATTAGGAATATAACAAGCTTAACACGCTGTCAAGGAATGATATTTTCATCAATCCGGATTATTCCTTATGGCTTTTCCAATCTCAAAATAATAAAAAACAGGCCTGAATGGGACTGAGCGACGTTTGGACCTTGTTCGAGGTGAATCCGAGGTGTAAACGTGGTGAGAGCGTGTCTATAGACACGCTCTCACCTCGCTCTCAGTACGCTCTCACCACGCTCGCATGTCGGACAAGGTACCCCGAAAATTTCAAACATTTCAGTGCGTATTACACGGCGGACACTATGAAAAAAAGGGTTTACATCTATTTGAACCGTAACCGAAATGGAAGCATGAAAAGAATATAAAGGTGACATAAACCGATTCTGCCAAAATAAAACAGAATTGGCTATTATACTTGTCATATATATGCAAAAAGAACAAAATAGGTTAACAATAAGCAGGTATATGTTTCACAGAAAATAACTATTATGCGTAACTTCGGGGTGTAATTTTCCTACACTGTATCCTGTCCAACAGCATGGTTACGGTTATTGGGAAATTGATGTTTATCATTTAAAAAAATTAAATAAAACAATAGCATTATGTTAAAAGGATTTTTTAACGTTCCGACGCCAACCAATGAGCCGGTGTATTCATATGCACCAGGAACAAAAGAAAGAACTTTATTGAAAGAAGCGATTGCAGCAGCAAGAGCGACTGAATTGGATATCCCCATGTACATTGGTGGAGAAGAAGTTCGCAGCAGCAAGAAAGTAAAAATCACACCTCCGCATGATCACCAACATGTATTGGGTTATTATAATCAAGGAACGAAGCAAGATGTTACCAATGCGATCAATGCCGCTTTAGCAGCAAAGAATGACTGGGAAAACTTGCCTTGGGAACAACGCGCCGCTATCTTCTTGAAAGCTGCCGAATTGATTTCTACAAAATACCGTTACAAGTTGAACGCGGCGACCATGTTGGGTCAATCCAAGAACCCATACCAAGCGGAAATCGACTCTGCTTGTGAGATCGCTGACTTCTTACGTTTCAACGTGAAGTACATGACGGAGATCTATCAGCAACAACCGCCGATCAGTCCGAAGAATGTATGGAACAGAGTGGAGCAACGCCCACTTGAAGGTTTCGTATTTGCTTTGACACCATTCAACTTTACGGCTATCGCAGGTAACTTACCAACAAGTGCGGCCATGATGGGGAATGTGGTTGTTTGGAAACCAGCAAATACGCAGATTTACTCCGCGAATGTCTTGATGCAAATCTTCAGAGAAGCTGGTGTACCTGATGGCGTGATCAACTTGGTATACGTATCTGGTCCAGATGCTGGAGATGTAATCTTCAAGCACCCAGATTTTGCAGGTATTCACTTCACAGGTTCCACTGGCGTATTCCAGAACATCTGGAAAACAATTGGTGAAAACATCCACTTGTACAAAACATATCCTCGTATCGTTGGGGAAACAGGCGGTAAGGACTTTATTCTTTCGCACCCTTCAGCGGATCTTGATGTGTTGAACACTGCTTTGGTTCGTGGTGCTTTTGAATTCCAAGGACAGAAATGTTCTGCAGCGTCCCGTGCATATGTACCGAAATCCCTTTGGAACGATTTGAAGAGCGCAATGGAGCGTGACATCAAAACGTTCAAGATCGGTGGTACGGAAGACTTCAGCAACTTCATCAATGCGGTGATCGATGAGAAAGCATTCGATAAGATCACCAGCTACATCGATAGAGCGAAAGATTCCAAAGATGCGGAAGTGATCATTGGCGGGGAGTACGACAAGTCAAAAGGATACTTTATCCACCCGACTGTGATCTTAGCCAAAAAAGCAGATTACGAAACCATGAGCGAAGAATTGTTCGGTCCGGTATTGACTGTGTATGTATATGATGACAACAAATGGGAAGAGACTTTAAAAGTTGTGGATGAAACTTCCATCTATGCTTTGACAGGATCCATTATCGCTCAAGACCGTTATGCAATCGAAGAGGCTACACATGCGCTTAGAAATGCAGCAGGTAACTTCTACATCAACGATAAATGTACCGGTGCAGTCGTAGGCCAACAACCATTCGGTGGAGCCCGCGGTTCAGGTACAAACGATAAGGCTGGTTCAATGATCAACTTATTGCGTTGGGTATCTCCAAGAACAATTAAAGAAACTTTCAACCCGGATACCAACTACCGTTATCCGTTCTTATTGGAAGACTAATTCGACAATAATACCAAGAAAACGCCGCTGATCTCGATCAGTGGCGTTTTTTTATGCCTTATTCATTTTGAGATCAAGCATAGTTGCTATGCATATCCTGATTGCCCAGCGCGAGAAAAATCCTGAAACTTGAGTGCAAAAAAAAGACCGATTGCATAACAAACGGTCCTTTAAGAATTTCGTATAAATGATTGCTTATTTCAGTACCAATGAAGCTCTACCCATAATGGAATTGTCAGCATACAACAGCACCGTATAAGCTCCTTTTTGGAATTTATGGTCATTGTCCGCCCACATCATCTGATATTCCTGCCCATTGTTGGTGAAGTTGATTTCCTCCTTGAAGGTATACTGCAACTTTTCGCCATGTACATAGAATAAATCTTCAGAATAGGCGATTAGATTACCTTTTGGATTGATGATGCGCACAAAGATGTCCTTTTTGCCCATTTCAGCAAGTGGATTATCCGCAACTGTAAAATCAATCTGTAATTTATCGATGCGTTTCGCTTTGGTTTCGTTCTCTAATGAACCATTTTTCTTCTCCTCTACCCCGATCAAATGGATATTGGAAACTTTAATGGACGATGCTTTCACGATCTTGTCCGTCAAGACTTGTTTTTCAGCCTGTACGGCATTCACTTTGCCTTCGGAATCTTTGACCTGCTGTACCAATTGGCTGTTAGCTTCGGCCAACATCTGGTTCTTGATCCGAAGTGCCGTCACATCATCCTTCATGGTGGATACTTTCCCTTTCAAAGCCAAGACTTCCTGACGTGCCGATTCCATCTGTCCATCAGTAAGCCCCTTATTCTCCAGGTTGCGGCGCAATTCTTCTATTTTCTGGCGAGCGGATTGCTCTGCAGCGACCAAAGCAGCCGTGCTGCTGATGCCTTCTGCCTTAATATTATCCAGTTCAGCTTCTATACGATCAATCTCTATCTGTAAATTCTCTTTCTGAAGGGTTACGGTATATAACTTCTCTCCGGATGATTTGTATTTAACGTAAAAATAGATATTTGTTGCTAAGAGGGCTGCTATCGCTAATATGAAAAAATAGATCTTCGAATTGTCCCGTTTTACGACCGGTTCTTGTGAAGAGACTGTTTTTTCGGTATGTTTTACTTCTGTTTTCATTTCCCATTTTCTCCTTGAAAATCGCCTGCGCAATCGCCCAGAACAATTTCAAAACGAATTCTTAATATTTAATTAACTTTCGGGAGCAAATATTGTTCCAAGTTGCTGTTATTCAAAATAATTTAAGATATCAAAACCACCTTCCTTCAGGTATTCCTCCCGCTGCATCAGCTTTAAATCAGACAATACCATTTCGTTGACCAACATTTCAAGGTTATATTTCGGTATCCAGCCCAATTTGGAATTGGCCTTGGTCGGATCGCCTATTAACAGATCCACCTCTGTTGGGCGGTAATATGCAGGATCAACCTTAACTACGGTTTGTCCTAATTTTATTTTCTCTGGATCCAGCCCTAATGCTTTCAAGCGCTCGTCATCACGGTCGATGATTACTCCTTTTTCGGCTTCTCCTTTCCCGGAAAACTCAATCTCTACACCTAGCTCGGCAAAACTCATGCGCACAAAATCACGAACGGTGGTCGTCACACCGGTTGCAATGACGAAATCCTCTGGCTTTTCCTGTTGTAGGATCAACCACATGGCTTCAACGTAATCTTTCGCATGGCCCCAATCGCGCTGCGCAGATAGGTTTCCTAAATAAAGTTTATCCTGAAGTCCCAAGGCAATCTTCGCTGCAGCGCGCGTAATCTTGCGCGTTACGAAGGTTTCACCACGCACAGGGCTTTCATGGTTGAAAAGAATCCCATTGCAGGCATACATGTTATAGGCCTCCCGATAGTTCACGGTAATCCAATAAGCGTATAATTTTGCCACCGCATACGGGCTGCGCGGATAGAATGGGGTTGTTTCACTCTGCGGCACCGCTTGCACCAGACCATAAAGCTCCGAGGTGGAAGCTTGATAGATGCGTGTTTTATCCGTCAATCCCAACAAACGGACAGCCTCCAAGATCCGGAGCGTTCCGATACCATCGGCATTGGCTGTGTATTCTGGTGTATCAAAGCTAACCTTAACATGCGATTGTGCCGCCAGGTTATAGATTTCCTGTGGTTGGATTTCCTGAATGATACGAATGAGGTTGGTCGAATCGGTCAGATCACCATAGTGCAAAACAAAATTGCGGCCCAATTGGTGCGGGTCCTGGTACAAGTGATCGATACGATCGGTATTGAAAAGGGAACTTCTTCTTTTAAGGCCGTGAACGATATAACCTTTTTTCAACAAAAATTCGGCTAAATAGGCACCATCTTGCCCCGTGATTCCGGTAATCAGTGCAACCTTTTGACTTTCTTGACTCATTCTAATTGTTATAACGCAACAAATATAGCTATTTACAGTAAACGATTGATAAAAAAACAAAGGCCACGAGAATACCCGTGGCCTTTAGTCAGTTTTTTATAGGTTTCTTATTCAGCAGCTCTTGAGAACTTCAACACCAAGTTTCCTGTTCCTTCGTTCAATGCTACCGGCAGACGCATCTCTAGGCTGTTCTCATCAGCATAGGAAAGATCCAAACGGAAACCACTGTTCACATTGGATGCTTTGTCACCAGCGTAGATCTTCTTGAATTGGAAGGAAGGCTGTCCACCGTTCTTCGGATCATGGATAGACCATACGATGTTACGAACAGTTCCAGCCGCACATAGCTGTCCATCAGCATTGAAGGTAATGCTTCCGCGGTTTGCACCACCTGGAAGATCCCAAAGTGAACCGATGAAACAATCTACCGGCGCTTCTTCGAACATATTCTTCACAGTGTAGCTGCTCGGGATATTTTCACGGGTAACCGAGTTCAATATCCATTTGCCCTTAACACCGGAGCGCCATTGCGAAGCGGATGGTCCCTGACCTGAAACAGATCCTGAATCGGATCCACCTGTAGCACCTTTGCGCGGTGCACCACAACTACCTAATACTAACAACGCTGTTAATAAAGATAAAAACGAAATAATACGTTTGTGCATATTGTAAAGTTTAAAATAGTTTATTAAAATGTATCTTCGTAAGCAATAATGCTAAGCAAATTTAGATGAACAACACTTCCAAAAACCATACCATAAGCAAAACTGTCGCCAAGGCAATCCTACGATTGATCTTGATTGTCTTTATTGCCGGCATCGTTTTTTCCTTTAGCAAAGATGCTAAATTACTGGAAAACATTTCCCTATACTTCCCACATAAATGGGCTATTTTTGCGCCGATTTCCCTATTCTTGATATTTATAATCTTAATGTTCATGATGTTAAAGGAAAAATATCAACGCATTGATTACAATTGGCTCTTTGTCTTAGCCGGAGCTTTCTTACTTTTGTACCTCCTTTTGTTGTATAGCAGGATATACCCCATGTTGTAACAAAAAGAATTTACGATCATTTTTAAATGGACAAATCAAAACTTTGGGCAATCGCAAAAAATGTACTGAAGGTAGTCATTACCTTAGGTGCCATTTATTGGGTGTCCACAAAAATATCCTTGGTTGAACTCAAAGAGGCGCTCCAAACCAGTAACCCTCTATTTTTGACCCTGGCTTTACTGACCTATTTTTTCTCCCAGATGATCGCCTCCTCCCGACTGAACTCTTTCTTTAAGGCCATCGGGTTGCAACTCACGGAACGTTACAATTTCAGGCTGTACCAATTGGGACTACTGTACAACTTTTTCCTGCCGGGCGGCATTGGTGGTGATGGATACAAGATATTTTTCCTGAAGAAGAACTTCCAGATCTCCAGACGGCAGGTGTTGGGGGCGGTATTCTTTGACCGGTTGAGTGGACTTTGGGCCCTCTGTATCATTATCGGCGCATTGGTCATCTTTATGCCCCGACTGGCCATACCAAATGCCGTAACCATCGCCGTACTTGTCGTGGGTACGCTAAGTTATCTCTATGTCCTGCGCTTATTCTTCAAGCCTTTTCTAAAGAGTTTCTTGGCAACACACTTCAAAGCACTCTGCGTGCAGGGGTTACAGACGCTGACCGCGATTTTCATCCTCTACGCCATGCATTTTGACGGCAAATTCTCCCCTTTTCTGTTGATCTTCATGGTCTCTTCCCTAGTGGCCATTGTACCATCCATTGGGGGAGCTATCGGACTCCGGGAATCGGTTATCTTCAGTTTGGCGACCTACCTCAAACTGGATCCCCACATTGCAGTAACAATCAGTTTAATTTTTTATATCATCTCTCTTTTGGTTGCTTCAAGCGGTATCTATTACATCTTTAGACCGCAGCGACTGGGCGCTGACAAGCTCCCTTCCGCGAAAGAAGTCGAAGAAGAAATTGAAGACGAAGAATAATGGCAAATATTATCATCACCGGAGCAAGCAGTGGAATAGGATTTGAAGCAGTTTTGGACCTGACGGCAAACAAGGAACATACCGTGATTGCCCTGGCTCGATCGGCAGATAAGCTCCGTAAATTGCACGAAATAGCATCCTCCCTCAACCACGATGGCGGAACCCTTTATCCGGCACAGTTTGATATCGTCCGTGACGACTATCCAAATTCATTGATCCCATTCATCAAATCGAAATTCGACAAAGTGGATATCCTGATCAACAACGCCGGCGCACTGATCAACAAACCATTTCTGGAAACCTCCATTGAGGAAATCGCCGTCATGTTGCAATCGAATTACCTGGGCCATGTCCAGATGATCCAGCACATCGCTCCTTTGATGGAAGCAGGCAGCCACATCGTCAACATCAGCAGCATGGGCGGATTTCAGGGTTCTTCCAAGTTTCCTGGTCTTGCCGCCTATTCGGCCAGCAAAGGCGCCTTGGGTATTCTGACCGAGTGCTTGGCGGAGGAATTCAAGGACAGGGGCATCAAAGTGAATTGCCTAGCATTAGGCTCATCCCAAACAGAAATGTTCGAAGCGGCATTTCCAGGATTGCAAGCAGGAACATTAGCGTTCGAAATGGGGCGTTATGTAGCCGAATTTGCCCAAAATGGACAAAAATATTTCAACGGGAAAATATTGCCCGTATCCAATACTACGCCCTAACCCACACCAAAAGGTCGTTAAGAGAAACGCAGAACACCCTGTAGTCCAAATTGGAAAACAGGGTGTTCTTGCTTTTATAGTATCATTTTCTGCTAAATCAACCTCACTACTGAACAGCCCAACTGCATTGCTAAACCCCTAAGCCAAAAACTATTGCAAAAAATCATTTGCAATGATTTATTAATTTTCGATATATTTATTTTTAGAATACTTTAGCCTACTACCTATAGTAGCCTATTGAAAAACAAATACTAACCAAACAACTTAATTTATGAAAAACAAACTGGCATTTTTCATTTTGTTTTGCGTATGCCCTATTTTGGCGTTTGCGCAGAACAGGACCATTACCGGTACAGTTACGGATGCCGCCACCAACACCCCGATTGCTGGCGTAACCATTCGAGCTGTCGGAAGTAATTCTGCCGCACAGACAGACGGCAACGGTCGTTACGAAATTGGAGTAAACAGCAACATCAAAGCTTTATTCTTTACATTCGTGGGATATACCTCCCAACAGATTACCATTTCCAACTCCATCAATATTGACGTTGCCCTCAATCCATCAGCCGCGGATCTTGAGGAAGTACTGGTTGTTGGATACGGTACACAATCCAAAAAGGACCTGACAGGTTCCGTTGCCAGCGTGAAGATGGCCGACCTGCAGGACGTCCCGCTGCAGACGGCAGAAAGCGCACTTCAAGGTCGCGCCTCGGGGGTTTTTATCAACTCCTCTTCCGGGAAACTGGGACAGGCTTTGCAGATCCGTGTCCGTGGAACGTCATCCATTTCCGCAGGGTCGCAACCCTTGTTCGTCATCGATGGCGTGCCGGTACCAACATCAGCCATGGGTACATACGATGAACCGGACAACCCTTTAGCGGCGATCAACCCGAATGATATCGAATCCATGGAAGTTTTGAAGGATGCAGCATCCGCAGCAATTTATGGCGCGCGCGCCTCAAATGGTGTCGTGCTCATTACCACGAAAAAAGGGAAAGCTGGCAAAACCAATATCGACGTCAGTTACCAGGCGGGATTTCACGACGCCACCAAGAAGGGAGATTTCCTGAATGCTGAACAATACCGGCAATTATTGACCGTGGCAGCAGAAAATGTAGGCCTCGTGGGTGAGAACGGCGATTATGGCAGCATGGCCGAATTCTGGGAAGATTGGACAGGCACAACGGACTGGGATGCCAATCACGACAGTGATTGGGTTAACGCAGGCTTGCGGAGAGGAAATATCCAACAAGTCAATGCAACGGTAAGCGGCGGCGACGCCAAAACCCGTTTTATTGCTTCGGGTGCCTACAGTGACAACAACGGTATTATCGTGGGTAATAGATTTGTCCGCACCTCTGGCCGCTTGGGTGTGGATAATTCGGCAACGAGCTGGTTGGATGTCGGTGGATCCGTAAATATCAATAAAATAGACAACTACCGTGTCAGCAGTGACAATGCCTTTTCGAATCCGCTGCAACTGAATGCCTTGCCGCCAATCCAACCAATCCGTGGAGAAGATGGATTATTGAACCGCAACACGGTGTACTACAATAACCTGATCGATCTGGAAGATGGAAACAACCTTTCCAATACTTACAGAACTTTTGGTACCGTTTATGCGAGTGCACGCATTACACCTGATCTCATATTCCGTTCAGAATATGGCTTGGATTTTCAAAACCTGGAAGAAGAGTTGTATTTAGGCACAAGAACATTGGATGGCGGTGATGTCGGTGGATACGGCTTCAATTACCAGGCTCGTTCCATCAACTTCAATACGAACAATACCTTGACGTACACCAAATCATTCAATGAACGCCATAATTTATCCCTTATGGGCGGCATGTCCTATCAGCAGGGGCAGTTTCGATACACCTCCGCGGAGGGTAATGGATTTCCATCGGATAAGTTCCAGAAGATCACCAGCGCAGCCATTAAATCGAATGCCAGTTCATCGGCTTCGGAATTTTCATTCCTTTCCTATCTGGCCCGTGCAAATTACAAATTCAAGGAAAAATATATCCTGGATGGTTCCATTCGTGTGGATGGTTCCTCACGCTTCGGTGTAAAGAATCAATATGGTGTATTCCCAGCAGCCGGTTTTGGTTGGGTGATCTCGGAAGAGAACTTCCTGAAAGAAAACAGCACCTTGAACTTCCTGAAATTCCGCGCCAGCTATGGTCGGACCGGTAATGCGGAGATCGGAAACTACCGTTGGAGATCCCTTTACAGTGGGGCAAACTATGCGGGCATTCCCGGCACGGTACCTTTCCAAATCGGAGACGAGGAACTGACGTGGGAAAATACATCCGCGAGCAACTTTGGATTTGATTTCGGACTTTTCTCAGACCGCCTTTCCGGTACCATTGAAGCCTATTTCAAGAATACAAGAGACCTGCTCCTGAACGTGCCTATAGAATCTACAAACGGTTATAGCACCATCTTCCGCAACATTGGCGCAATGAACAATAAAGGGGTGGAATTTTCCCTGAACAGCAAGAATTTCGTGGGTGACTTTAAATGGAGCACATCATTCAACATCTCGTTCAACAAGAACAAGGTGACAAAACTGAACGATGGACAACCGATCTATCCGGGCGGCCGCTATCTGGGTCGGGTTGAAGAAGGTCAACCTTTCGGCGTATTCTATGGTGTTGCCTATGCGGGTGTGGATCCGGAAAACGGCGATGCTTTATATTATGTTGATGAGTCAAAAACAGAAACGACCAACGATTACTCCGCTGCAGCAACCCAGATCTTGGGCAGCCCACATGCCAAATTCTTCGGCGGTTTGGGAAATACACTTTCCTACAAAAGTTTCTCACTGGATATACAGACACAGTTTGTTTATGGCAATAAATTATACAATGCCGCTGGTGGTTTTCAAGCCGCAAACGGTGATTATTTCGACAACCAAACCGTGGACCAAATGAATTATTGGACGGAGGACAACCGAAACACCGATATCCCGCAACCGCGTTTCTTGGATTCGAATGGAACAAACCCTTCTTCCCGTTACCTTCAGGATGGCTCCTATTTTCGGGTAAAGAATGTGGTTTTGAGCTATAGTTTGCCAAGGTCCTTAACCACACGGTATGGCATGGAGCGGACTCGTGTGTATGTATCCGCGATGAACCTCCTGACCTTTACGAAATACGATGGTTATGATCCGGAGATCAACACCACATTTGCCGGTGGCTATCAGTTGGGTAACGACTTCTATACTTCACCACAGCCGAGAACTATTTCCTTTGGTATCAGTGTCGGATTTTAATTAAAGCCTATTATCATGAAAACGAAAAATATAATTACTTATTCCCTAATCGCTTTTGCTCTGACGGTGTCGTCCTGCGGCAAGAAGCTGGATATCCAACCGGTGGACAATATTGGCACGGACGAAGCCTTGGAAACGGAAACCGATGTGAATAATGCAGTAGTCGGCGCTTATACCATTATGGCTGGCGGCGCGCTGTACGGCACCAACCTAGTCATGGTGCCCGACTTGTATGCCAATCCAGGTTACCTGCAATGGACCGGCTCTTTCTCTACCTTTCGGGAAATCAGCAGGCAGACCCTGCTATCAACTAATGCGGATGTTGCGCGAACATGGACACAAGCCTACCGCGCCATCAATGCAGCAAACACGGTGATTGAAGCACTGGACGTAGTCGGTGATGAAAACCTGAAAAATGAAATCCATGGCAAAGCCCTCTTTGTACGTGGCATTATGTACTTTGAACTCACCCGTCTCTTTGGCCTTCCCTACGAAGCCAATGGAGCTAACAGCACGCCGGCAGTGCCCATTGTCCTGAAAGCGGTAAAGAAATTCCCTGATATTACCACAGGTGCGAAGCGTAGCACGGTTGCTGAAGTGTACACCCAAGCGGAAAATGACTTATTGAAATCCTTGGAGCTTTTGGAAAATGTCGAAACAAACGACCTCTATGCCACGATGGGTATGTTGGTCAGATTATACCTGCAACAGGGAAAATATGACAAAGCCAGAGATTACGCCAATGAAATCATTGGCAGTGAAAATTTTGCGTTGGCAAGTGATGTTGAAGCTCCATTCCGTGTAAAGAATTCTTCGGAAGGGGTTTTTGAGATTCGCCAGAATGAGCAGAGCAATGCCGGAACATCAAATGACGGTTTGGCTACCTTCTATTCTTCCTATACAAACAACACCGGTGGATATGTGGGTCGTGGAGATATCAATATCGTTGACAGCTATTACGAAAGCTTTGACCCGAAAGATAAACGGAAGACGGAACTTATCTACGAAGGGAACGGTGTAAAATCCTCCGGCTGGTTCACGCAAAAATGGTCCGGCTATTTCGATAATATTCCAATCGTACGCTTAAGTGAATTGATCCTAACCCGGGCAGAATGTAATTTCCGGCTGAACACAGCGGTCGGTGCTACCCCATTGGATGACATCAACGCCATTCGGAAACGTGCCGGCGTGGATGTGCTTTCGACCTTGACATTGGATCTCATCTTAGCGGAAAGAGATACAGAATTGGCATTCGAGGGATACCGCCTACACGACTTGAAGCGCACCAAGCGAAATGTTGGAAACTTAAGTTACAATTCGGAGAAACTTGTCTATCCAATTCCGTATGCGGAACGGTCCGTGAACCCACTTTTGGAACAGAACCCGGGTTATTTACAATAAATTAGTATCTTTCGGCATAATTTGCCTCGAGGCAATTATCATATAAACAACAAGCATGATCCGTCCTGGTCCAACAGGGCGGATTTTTTTTGCCGTACCACATTGTTCTGCCAAGCACGAGCAAGAACTAAAAAAGGGAATACGATTATCGTACTCCCCTATTGTGTGCTCTATCGATTCAGAGAAAAGCCTTCCTCTTCTCCTCACCCCATGTTTCTTTGATTTATTTCAGGCCTTTGATCCAATTGGCCACATCCTCCATCAATTCCGGACTGATGGTCTCCTCAATTTCTGCATATTCAGCAACCGCCCCGGTATTTGCGTGTTGGTTCATGTGGTTCAGGTCTGGATAGATCTTGATTTCACTCTTTGTCCCCTTTGGCAGGTTATCTGTCATGCTTTCCATATTCGGTACGGCGATCACCTGTATATCTTTACCCCCAAATGAAGCAAAGACCGGCACCTTAATTTTCTTGATGAACTGTACGGGATCGATTTTGAGGAAGTGGCGGTACCAAGGTGTGACCAGCACGCCGATTTCATCGGCAAAGGCAACATTCTGACTTCCTTCTATCACTTTCATATTGGACATGATCGCTTGGAATGCTTTTTCAGTGGTCAGGTCACTCTTGGCAATTTCATAATTCCGGAGTACCTTTTCCTTCATCGCTGGGGTTAGCGTCCTCCCCATGGAGCGCTCCACAGCTTCCGCCTGCATGATCATCAAGGAATCAATGCGAATGGCGGGTCCATTCAGGGAAACGATAAAATCCAATCCAGCGACATGCTGTCCAGCCAAGATCAAGGAAATCAGTCCACCTTCACTATGGCCGACAATGCCTACTTTATTCGGGTCCACTTTCGCCTGCTTGCGCAGGAACTGAAGTCCCGCAAGGGCATCCTTTCCGAAATCGCCAGTTGTGGCGGTTTGGTACTTGCCAGTAGATTGGGCAATGCCGCGGTCGTCATAACGCAGCACGATGATGCCCTGTTTGGTCAGGTAATCCGCCAGCACTTTAAAGGGTTCATGCCCCAATGCAGTGGAATTGCGATCCTGCGGACCGGATCCGGTCACCAGCACCACGGCAGGGTATCGTCCTTTCTCTTTAGGAGACGTCATTGTGCCGGCAAGCGTGACCTTATCGATGGTATTTTCGAAGTTTACATTCAGGGTATCATAGCTATAAGGTGGTTTGACCCGTTGTGATCGTTTGAAGGTGCCGGCAGCTTCCGCCTGTGCAGCGCTCAAGCGTGTCAACACCATGGGTGCTTTCAGGGTCCGCTGTTGGAAAGTCCCTTCAATTGCATTTCTATCCTGGTTTAATTTGCCTTTATACGAAAGTCCGGCCTGTTTAAGCTCAACAAAAATAGAATCGCCACGATTCTCGATTCGGCTCAAAGGGATTTTCGCATTGGATTGCATCGGACTCTGCATAGTACCTTCCCATACTCCATTGTACTTAAACTCAAAAATAAGGGGAAGTTCCATTGCGGATACCACCAGACTACCTTTCCAACTGCCTTCGAAAGACTGCGCAACAGTCATCCTACAGGAGCACAAAACCAATAAAAGGATAAAATAATTTTTCATTCGCTTATAAATAAACATGTATGATACGTAAAAGCAGGTCAACCATAAAAACCAACAACACGATGACCAACCCATGGTACCACTTCTTACTGTTGATGGCAATTTTCATACCCTGAATCAAATAATAGAAAAATACGACCAGAAAGAAAATCCCCAGCAATCCTGTGATGGACATCATTGCCAGCGAAAATGCGCCCAGTTTCTCTACCTCCAGATCGCCATTCTTCACCATATCGACAACCTGACCGGAAATCTCCGCCATGTAAGGGTTCAACGTAACTACGAGGCTCAGGAATAGGAAAATATGACTGAACAATATGGCGACCAGCACATCAATCCATCGGGTCTTATTGTACACAATGCGCCCATAGACATAGAGAACAACAGTCAGCGCAATGATATTCACGAAGTTATTGTAAAGGATTTTCCACCACGCCTTTGGCTTTGACTCAGCGAAATGCAATAGTGCATCCTGGTTGACATCCCATAACCAGCTCAGCAGCACGTGCAGAATGAATCCCAACACGCCCCAGAGCAATAGCCGTTGGGTGGTGGTATGTTCAAAGGGATACCATATTTTCGGGGTCCTATTCGAATTCATCAGTGTAAGGCTTATAGTCTTGAATTATTTTCTTTAACTCCTCAGGATGCTGGGTTCCGATCATCAGTTGGCTACCATCTTTCATGACCAATTGCAAACCATCCTTACCCTTGGCATTGTACGCTTTTCCCTGCCGACCGACACGATATCCCCACCCACCGAAATCACTGATATCATAGGTGCGGAGGTAGGCATGTGCAATGCTATCCCATGAAATCTGTCTTTCCCAAACAAAGGGCAAAAACCGGACATAAATACCTTTCTCATCGTATCTTGTGTGTAGCTGCATGGCCGCTAACAATATAATGACCAATACCGTAATCCATAAAGATGGCTCCCGAATCAACCTTTCCAAGTCCGTTCCGTAAAGATAAAGCTGATAGCCCATGATTACCAACAATAAAGCCAGCATCCACCAGGTCATCATGTTTTGTTTTTCCTTAAATACGCGCATGGTTATAAACTTTTTATCTTTTCAATCAATTCATCCAATTTGTTCCGAACAGTGGGGTAACTTTTCCCCATTTTATTGGCCATCTCCTTCAAACTTCCTGAGTCCAGAAGGAATTGCATAATGAAATCCTGCTCATCAGGTTCCAATTTCAAAAACAAGGGAAGACCAAACTTACCCGATACTTCCGTTTGGCAGTGATCACAATATAATTTCACCACGGTCATATCGTGGTTACATGCAGGACAATGCAAGGGAAATTTCATATTTTTAGGTATTAAACTAAATAAAGTTAAAAATAGATTTAACATTATTCAAATTTATTTACATAAAATTTTGGATTAAAAACAAAAAAGGCAGAACATCTGCCAAATCCTTATATTTGCACAATTTTGTATCGCCATGAGAAAATTACTGGGATTTATCCTTACGCCTATATTCTACATCTGTTTTGCAGTAGCACTTTTGTTATTCCACCCCATTCAATGGTTGTGCTTAAAATTAGGTGGTTACAGTGCGCATAAAAGAAGTGTGGATATGCTGAACGGTATATTGGTTGCCTGCAACTATATCCTTTTCAATCGTACGCATTTTATAGACAACAAGAACATCCCAACTGGGCGACCGATCGTTTTCGTAGCGAATCACCAGAGCACCTACGATATTCCGCCGTTGATTTATTTTATGCGCAGGTTCCACGGGAAATTCATTTCGAAAATCGAATTGATGACGGCCGGTATCCCGAGTATTTCCTTTAACCTGAAGCATGGGGGTGCAGCCAATATTGACCGCAAAGATCCCAAGCAATCCATTGCGGAGATTTTGACCCTGGCCAATAACATGAAGAAAAACAATTGGTCGGCGTTTATATTTCCGGAAGGAACACGCACAAAAACAGGGAAGATGAAGAATTTCTCCATTGGCGGCATCGCTACTTTATTGAAGAAAAATCCGGATGCCTTGGTTGTTCCCATTGCCATCAATGGTTCCTATAAAATGGTTCAATGGGGAGCTTTTCCTCTTCGTCCATTTACGTCCATGAGCTGGGAGGTACTGGACCCTATAGATACTACGGGCCTGAATGTGGAAGAAATCGTGAAAAAAGCAGAGGATATGATCCGACTGAAGGTAAAGGAAGAAAACCTATAGTTCCTATTTGACCGTTCTCCCCTTCCAATCGTACTTGCCGATATTGCCGACAATCCCGATATAAACAAGGTAGAGGGAATGGATTACCGTAAGCAGTGGTAAGTTCCACAACAGGGATTTTCTGTCCACAAAGCTGACGATTGGGTAAAGAAAGGCCAACTCCACAAGCATCTTCATCAAAAGCGATTCGATGACCAACGTCCTTGCCTCGGTAAAACCCAAGAGCAGCAACACGACACTGACCAATAGCGACAGGTTGAACAGCCAGATACAAACACCCAGAACAACAACCTTCTTATCCTTATACTTGGTACTTTTGGAAGCCCACCTTTTCCTTTGGTTCAGGAAGGCCTTTAAATTTTCCTTGGCATCGGTATAGACTACCGCGTCCTTGGATTTACAGAATCCGATCTTATCGGCATACTTCTCGGCAACTTTGTGCAGCAGAAGCTCATCATCGCCTGAAGCCAACTGATCAATCCCATTGAATCCACCCATTTCAAAGAATAAATCCTTCCGATAGGCTAGATTGGCGCCATTACAGGTGGTTGGGTTACCATTACCAATCCCGGCCGCACCCAAACCGATCAGGTACAGGAATTCCAAGGTTTGCAACCTTTCAAAATATGATTTTTCCTCATCATAACACACTGGCGAGGAAACCATGACCTTCTGTTGGGATTGCATATACTGCACTACATTCATTAACCACCTCGGCCCCATCCTACAATCTGCATCTGTAGTAACAATAATTTCACCTGTTGAAGCATGAATTGCCTTATTGATGGCAAACTTCTTATAAGAGTTCAATTTGTTGCCTTCATTCAGGGTAATCAGATGGACCCCGCGGTCAGCATAGCCTTTTACGACGTTACCAGTTTCATCCGTGGAATGATCATCAACGACAATCACTTCCAAAAGCTCCCGTGGGAACTCCTGCCCTACGATGCAGTCCAGGGTCCGACCAATGTTGGCTTCCTCATTTCTGGCAGCAATAATAACCGTGACCTTAGCCAAGGGATAACTCGGATTCGGTTGAAAATACGGCAGACGCATCCACCCATTTCGCATATACAGCACCAGGACCACATAGATTATGGTCATCACCAACAAAAAAAGACTAAGATTTACTATCACTGATGTAATTCACGTTAAATACAAAAAAGGCCCCAATAATAGCCGGGAATATCAGATTGACAAACCAAACTAAGGACACAATGGCCATAACCGCAATTTCCTGGGTTGTAATGTAAGCATAAAGATTGCTTGCCACAAAACTACGGACACTAAAATCAAAAATATCCAAGGAAGGCACTGCCGATTGGATGAAAAACATAATAAAGATCATCAGCACCATGGAAACAAGCGGCAACTCCGGCAAGATGACCAACATCAGGATAATGTATTGGGAGGTAAAAATGGCGAACCTACAAGCTGACAGCCAAAGGACATAGGCCAGTTCCTTTACGGTGAAATCCTCCAGTACGGCAAAAAAAGGCTTGATCTTCCGTAGAAATTTAATCCTGCCGACCAAGTAATCCACCCAGGACACATTGAAGTAAAGTACCAGAAAAGCCAAAGCATAGATAATGGCCAGCAACCAGATACCAAAATCGACCGAAGTCGGTGTATCGATAAATTTTGTCACAAACCAAGCGATACTCAAAGCGCCGAACACACTGGTCAGCACCAATTGGGCAAATAGCCCAACCCCCATAGCGACAGCACCCGATGCCCTATTCTCCGGCTTTAATAACATGACGCGACCGCCATATTCACCGATCCGGTTCGGCGTAAAAATCGCCCAGGTAAGCCCACAAAAAACCGATTTAACAGCGGTCCACAATCCCAATTTCTCAATCCGACGGCTTAAAAAGCGCCATTTAACCACCTCCAGGAACCAATTGAGAAACATCATCAGCACAACCACCACCAATACCGTCCGAATGGTGAACGGATCGATCTGGCCCACCAAGTGCTGAAATTCCCGCAGGTTCTTCTGATTGTTGACCTTATCCACCACGAACCACATCGCCAAGGCGACGATGCCGATTTTGATCAAGAGATTGAGATATTTTCGTTGTGTCTTTGTCAATGGATTTTTAGAAAGCACAATTTTAACAATTTTTTAATAAATAACGGATTTTCAAATCCAGTCTTTAGAAAATCGTATACTTGCACTATGCAAAAAGAACCAGCTAAGGAGCGGATTATTTTAGGGATTGACCCAGGTACGGTGGTGCTGGGGTATGGTGTTTTGAAGGAAGTCAACAAGAAAATAACCTTACTTACTTTGGGCGTAGTCAAGATGGGCCATTTGGATGACCACGGACTTAAATTGCAACGTATATTCAAGAAAGTCAACGCTTTAATCACGGAATACAAACCGGATGCCGTTGCTTTGGAGGCACCGTTTTATGGGAAGAACATCCAAGTTATGCTGAAGTTGGGGCGAGCACAAGGGGTGGCGATGGCTGCAGCGCTGAACTACGATATTCCTATCTTCGAATATGCGCCAAGGAAAATAAAACAATCGGTCACAGGAAGTGGTAACGCCAGTAAGGAACAGGTGGCGGCCATGCTGCAAAACCTGTTGAACTTTAAAGAAACTCCTGAATTCCTGGATGCGACCGATGGGTTGGCCGTAGCCGTCTGTCATGCCTTCCAGCAGAATCTGAGTCCTTCCGGCAAATCCTATTCCGGATGGGAGGCCTTTGTTAAGGACAACCAGAAGCGAATCCGTTAAAGCTGCACCTGACGGATCACATTCTTTACATTCAGCTCGATGATATCCGTCATGGAATGGCACTTAAAATAATGTTCATTATCGTAATACTTCGCATATCCCGCTTTTAAGCGTTCTATGTTCTCAGGGGTGGACAGCATCTGGGTCTTTGAGGCATCCCGTAAATCCTTTATCCGGTGTCGTTCGCTCCGAACACGATGCACAATGGACGACCGTTCCTCTTGTTGATACTGCAATACCGTCTTTTCGTTTAGGTGCTCCATGGAAAGCTTGACAAATGGCAAGTTCTCCTTGAAGAATTGCGGCAGGTACACCTTAATATTACCCTCGTAAAATTGCTGATCGAAATCGATGGCTCGGATCCGGAACTGGAAATCGTCAAAGTCCGGGGTAATCTGCATCACAAAGTTATACGCACGCATGTCTCCCAGCATGGAAATCACGCAGCGCTCATTGAACTTGACGAACTCCTTGGCAATCCGCGTTTGGTTATAATCCGGATTGGTAATCCGACCCTTGGCAAAAACATCACCAGGAATACCGACGATATGTTCTTCAACAAGCGTATCCCGATCATAGAGGTAGTTCACCTGATTGGGAGACACGATCTCTTCCAACTCCAAACCATAGATACGTGATGCATCTGCCTGTTTGATATAGAAATAATCATAGACGTCGTTCAACCGGTTGACAATTTTTATCCGAAATGGATGGGTATTGCCGAAGGCACAGAATTCTATTTTCTCAATGACCTTATGTTCCACAATCCGGGTGTTACCGGATGCCTTTAATTGCGCATAGACAATCTTCAATTGGTCGTACAGGGTATCCTGTACATGCGGGGGATAGAGTGGGATTTCCCAGAGGGTATCATTTCCGAATTTATCCAATGATGGAATGGTTTCCTGGAAACTCAACAGGTCACGGTAGGCCAAAGGAAGCTTGCCGTCACGTTGGTAAGCCTTCAGGTACTTGACCAGTCCTGGGCCAACGGGAAAAATGGGTTTCTTTCGGGAAATCTTTACATCATCTTCTTGCATCACGGGATATTTTTGAATTAAAACTAAAGTACAAAAAACTATCAGGAAAACTCCAATGTAAATTTTACAAAAAAAATACCTTAATTTTATCAATCAAATATTAAAATAACAAGAAATGTTGTTATTTTTGAAAATTCAGAAAATCAGAAGACAGCGGTAGGATTGGTTTTAAATAGGAAGAAGCCCCCCGGGCGAGGGACTTCTACGCTAACCAATTATAAACCTATGTTATTTTGAGGGAAGGGACATAAAAACTTTAAGTTTTATGCCTTTTTGTTATACAAATTTAAATTTTTCTGCATTTATTTAGAAAATATTTTAAATTTTTTAGATAATTTTAAAAAAAGCATTAATAACACTTATATAAATACCATTTTTATGGAAAAAAACTACACAAATTACGATTTAGACAAGCTTGACGTTCAAATTTTATCCATTTTAATGGAAGATGCATCGATTCCATATACAGAAATAGCAAAAAAACTTATTGTTTCTGGCGGAACTATTCATGTTCGCATGAAAAAAATGGAAGAAATGGGAATAATTCGCGGCTCAAACCTAATAATCAACCCACAGAAGATTGGATTTGACATTACAGCGTTCCTTGGAATCTATTTGGAGAAGGGTTCGCAGTATGCAGATGCTGTAGAACAGTTGAAACAGGTGAAGGAAGTTGTGGAATTGCACTATTGCACGGGTCAGTACAGTATGTTCGCTAAAATTATCTGTAAGGACACTTCTCATTTAAGAAAAGTATTGAACGAGGATATCCAAGGACTGAAAGGAATCCAACGTACCGAAACCATTATCTCACTGGAAGAAAGCATTAAAAGACAGATTACCTTATAAGAATCTGAATTTTCAGGGAATTTGAGCATAACTTATGCATAAACATCCTTTCTGGAACGAAAAAAGCAGCTAAAAAGCTGCTTTTTGTGTTTTTTTATATTTTTTTCTACTCAAATGGTTTGAATTGGCATTAAATTTTAAAATGATCCCCCAAAAGGTCGATATAAAACCGCACTCCTTCATGAAGTTCCTCCAAATGGATAAATTCATCTGCAGTATGGGATCGTGCGGAATCCCCTGGCCCTACTTTGATGGACGGGATGGGCAATAATGCCTGGTCGCTCATGGTCGGACTGCCATACATGGACTTTCCGAGCGCAATTCCTGATTGGACGATGGGATGATCGACAGCTATGGAAGATGGATTCAACCGGGTAGAACGCGCTACAACATGCGAACTAACATGTTCCTTGATCATATCCAGCACTTCCAAATTGGAATACACATCCGTTGTCCGCACATCGACCACAAATTTGCAACTTGCCGGAACAACGTTGTGCTGAGAACCGGCTTCGATCATGGTGACACTCATTTTTACAGGCCCCAGGAATTCGGACTGCCGTGGGAAGGCAAAGGTGCGGAACCACTGGATATCTTCCATGGCCTTATATATCGCATTATCCCCCTCTTCGCGAGCTGCATGCCCCGAAACACCTATGGCTTCACAATCCAAGACCATCAATCCCTTTTCCGCAACAGCGAGATTCAACAAGGTCGGTTCACCAACGATGGCGAAAGAACAGGGACGCAGTTCTGGAAAAGCGGCTTCGACACCACCCTTACCGGAAACCTCCTCCTCCGCCGAAGCTAACAGGCACAGGTTAAAATCCAGGTCTTCTCGGTTGTAATAATACCGGAATGTTGCAATTAGCGAAACCAGACACCCACCCGCATCATTACTTCCCAAGCCGAATAGCTTACCATCGTTTTGGATAGGATCAAATGGGTCCTTGGTATATCCCGGATTGGGTTTTACCGTGTCGTGATGGGAATTCAACAGTATGGTTGGCTTACCTTCATCAAAAAAATGATTGTAGGCAATGATGTTGTTGCCTACGCGCTGTGTGGGTATTCCATCTTGCTGAAGGAAGTTGGCGATGGCATCCGCCGTCCGCTCCTCTTCCCGACTGAACGATGGAATTCGAATCAATTGGGAAAGGAGCCCAATGCTCTCTTCGGCAAGCTGGTCGATATTAGTCATTGTACAGGCCTCCGGCTTTCTTGGCGGATAGTTTAATGCCCTTGATAAAGGCCGAACTGAATCCGTTGTGCTCCATTTCATTGAGACCGGCAATGGTGCAGCCTTTAGGTGATGTCACTTTATCGATTTCGCTTTCCGGATGGCTTTCCATCTGCAGCAACAGATCTGCTGCGCCCTTCGCCGTCTGGATGGCCATCTTTAGGGCATCATGGGCATGGAAACCAATTTCGACACCACCCTGCGATGCCGCACGGATACTGCGTAGAAAAAACGCAATGCCACAGGCACACAAGGCCGTAGCTGATGTCATCAGGTCCTCATTGATAACCACGACAGCACCTACGGATTCGAAGATAATGGATACTTCCTTCACCTTTTCTTCTGGTGCATCGTCCGTAGCGATACAGGTCATGGACTGTCCGATGGCAATGGCCGTATTGGGCATCGCCCGAACCACCACCTTGTCAGCGCCAAGGAC
Organism: Sphingobacterium lactis; assembly: GCF_011046555.1. Lineage (NCBI taxonomy): Bacteria > Pseudomonadati > Bacteroidota > Sphingobacteriia > Sphingobacteriales > Sphingobacteriaceae > Sphingobacterium > Sphingobacterium lactis. Next base: position 1,363,002 of record NZ_CP049246.1, on the reverse strand, counting down.
CGTTTTGATATCTTGGCAAGATACACCGGAAACAACGGAAATTACGGTCTGCGATGGCTTCAGCACAGGTGCCAACTCGTCCATAACCTTCCTGATTTGTTGTGGCAGAATCGCTAATACAACAAAATCGGCGCCTTCAATCGCATCAGGGTTTGAGTCACTGATGCGAAAGCCGAGCTCCTTTTCTTCCGCTAGGGAAGACAGGTTGCGGCGCGTGATCGTAATTTCATTTGCTTGGCAATAGTTGGACTTCAATAATCCCTTTGCTAGGGAAAGGCCAATATTGCCACCTCCGATAATGGTTATCTTGTTCATATATTTCTTGATTTAGGCAATCAGACAGGTTCCAAACTTACGCTGCTGGAACAGGTGCAGATTGTTAGCATGACCAATATACACATTACTGACGCCTTTTGAAATAGCGTCGAATGCGTTGAACAATTTTGGGATCATGCCATCATGGATCGTCTTGCTATCCCGAAGGCGCTCAAATTCCGACGATCGGATCGTTTCTATCACCGATTGGTCATCATTGACATCCAATAAAACACCGTTTTTATCGAAACAATAGATGAGGGAGACCTCATATAGTTTAGACAGAGCAACGGCCAAGGAGGAAGCTATAGTATCGGCGTTGGTATTCAGCAATTGTCCGTTACCGTTGTGGGTAATTGCTGAAAAAACCGGAATGAACTCCGCTTCCAAAAGTTTTTTGATGGCCAATGGATCTATGGAGTCTGCCAGGATATCCCCTACGAAACCGTAATCAATTTCCTTGACAGGGCGTCTCACCGCCTTGATCACATTCGCATCCGCGCCACAGAGACCAATGGCATTGCAATTGTTCTTCTGCAAAGCCGCAACAATGTTCTTGTTGGTCAGTCCGGCATAGACCATGGTGACCACATCCAACATAGCGGCGTCCGTGATCCGACGACCCTCCACCATCTTGGCCTCGATCCCCATATCCGATGCGATCCGGGTAGCGATCTTACCGCCACCATGGACCAATATCTTGCGCCCTGGCAGCGCAGAAAATTTCTCCAGGAATACTTCAAGTTGGTCGGGGTTATCAATTACATTCCCACCAATCTTAATAATATTTAATACAGACATCTAATCTTATCCCTTCAGTTCTTCTAACATTCTTTTCAATACCACCTGAGCGGCCCATACGCGATTGCTGGCTTCCTTGATCACCAAGGAATTCGGACCGTCAAGGATCTCCGAGGAAAGCTCCAAGTCGCGACGTACCGGAAGACAGTGCATCACCTTGGCATCGTTCGTTAATTTTAACTTCTCGTTATCCAACAGCCAATTTTCAGCCACTGGATAGACCTCACCGTACTCCTTAAAGGAGGACCAGTTTTTCACATAGACGAAATCGGCATCTGCCAAGGCTTCATCCAGGTTCGTGGTGATATGCGCTCCTTTGCTGAACTCTTCACTCAGTTCATAGCCTGCTGGCTGGGCGATCGTAAAATCCACCAATCCTTCTTCCTGTGCACGGCACATCCATTCCGAAAAGGAATTGGGAACAGCCTGCGGCAAGGCTTTAACATGGGGTGCCCATGCCAAAACCACTTTTGGCTTGTCTTTTTGTTTGTGTTCTGTAATGGTGATCAGATCGGTCAGAGATTGCAGGGGGTGACGGGTCGCACTTTCCAGGGAAATAACCGGAACTCCGCAAAACTTGATGAATTTGTTGAACAGGTCTTCGGAATAATCTGCTTCCTTATCTTTCAGGGTAGGAAAAGACCGCAAGCCCAAGATATCGCAATATTCGCCCATCACGGCTGCAGCTTCACGGATATGTTCTACGGTGGTACCGTTCATGACCACGCCATCGCGCGTTTCAAGCGCCCATCCGTCCTTATCCATGTTCATGACCATAACATCCATGCCCAGGTTAATGGCGGCCTTCTGCGTGCTTAAACGCGTGCGGAGGCTCGGGTTCAGGAACACCAGACCCAACATGCGGTGCTTACCCAATTCCGAATTACCGTGTGGCGCTGCTTTGAGCGACAAGGCTTCGGATACAATTTCTTTTAAATTATCTACGTCGGCTACCGAAAAGAATTTCTTCATCGAATATATTAATTTATGCTTTCAAGCGTTCAGCGAAAGCTGTTAAAAACTGGTCTGCGTTTGCTTTTGTGATATTAAGTGCCGGGAGAAGGCGGATAACATTGGGTTTAGCCTCGCCCGTAAAAATGCGATTCTTCAACAAGAGATCCTTTTTGACATGCCCCATTTCTGTAGGCAATTCAATCCCGATCATCAATCCACGACCGCGCACTTCCAATACCTCGTCAAATTTCTTCAACTCCTCGATCAAGTAGGATCCGACCTCTTGGGCATTGGCCATCAGGTTGTCCTGCGCCATCACATCCAAAACGGCTACGGCGGCGGCACATGCCAAATGATTACCACCAAAGGTAGTTCCCAATAGACCAAAGCTGGCTTTAAATTTAGGAGCAATGGAGATTCCTCCGATCGGGAAACCATTCCCCATACCTTTCGCCATGGAATAGATATCTGCTTGAACACCGGCATAATCGTGGGAATAGAAGGAACCTGTTCTGCCATAACCACACTGTACGGAGTCTGCAATGAATACGGAACCATATTGATCACACAAGGAACGGATCAATTTCAGGAACGGCACGGATGCCTCCCTTATACCACCGACACCTTGGATCCCCTCAATAATAACGGCAGCAACCTCATCGCCAAAATCCTTGAAGGCTTGGGTTAAGACTTCTTCATCATTAAAAGGCAAGAAAACAACGTTCTCCGTTTCATTTACAGGAGCGACGATCGCTGGATTGTCCGTAGCGGCAACCGCGAGGGAGGTACGTCCATGGAACGCCTTAGTGAACGCAATGATCTTCTTCCGACCGGTATGGAAAGAAGCTAATTTCAGCGCATTCTCGTTCGCTTCTGCCCCTGAGTTGCACAGGAATAGAAAGTAATCCTCCTTACCGGATACTTCACCCAATTGTTTGGCCAGCTGTTGCTGGATGGGAATCAGTACGGAATTGGAGTAAAAACCGATGTTGTGCAGCTGTTCGGTTATGCGTTTGATATAATGTGGATGGGTATGTCCGATCGATATTACGGCATGGCCTCCATAAAGGTCCAGGTATTCATTGCCCTGTTCGTCCCATACGGTAGAGCCTTGCGCTTTTACGATGTTGATGGGAGTAACGGGGTATACATTAAAAAGTTCCATGAATAGAATTAAAAAATGTGTAAAGTTTAGTCCGTCAAATGTACAAATAATTCAAGGGAGAGGTTACCAAAAAAGCATATAAAATAAAAAAGTCCTCTTGGTGAAGAGGACTTTTTTATATGATTCTATGAAAGATTATTCATCAACTTTTTTACCGCCGTCTAATTCAGCTTTAAGTTTTTCTAATTCTTCAAATTTACCATCAGCAGCAAGTTGTGCTTGTTCAGCCCAAGTTGTAGGATCTGCTGTGTTAAAGTTAGAACCAGCTTCAGTTAAAATTTCTTTAACTTTTTCTGCATCTGTTTTTGCCAATTCAGCGTAAGTAGCGATTCCAGCAGCAGTTAATACTTCTGCGATTTTAGGACCGATACCTTCAACGATTGTCAAATCATCTCCAGCTGCAGTTGCTTTTGCTTTCTCTTCTTTTACTTCCGTGGAAGCTGCTTTTTTCTTCGTAGCACCAGAACCGCGGCGGCGCGTAGTTTTCTTCTCAGTTTTAACTGTTTTACCGTATACTTCGTTATAGTCAACAAGTTCGATAAATGCCATCTCCGCGTTATCACCTAAACGGTTTTCCAATTTGATGATACGTGTGTAACCACCTGGACGAGAAGCTACTTTTTCAGAAATCTCGCGGAACAAGATAGAAACAGCATCTTTGTCTTTTAAGTAAGCGAATACCGTACGACGAGAATGTGTCGTGTCGTTTTTAGATTTTGTAATCAATGGCTCCACATATTTACGCAATGCTTTAGCTTTCGCCAAAGTAGTTGTAATACGTTTGTGAACGATCAATGAAGTCGCCATGTTCGCTAACATCGCCTTACGGTGACTGTCAGTGCGGCCTAAGTGATTAACTTTTTTTCCGTGTCTCATTTTTAATTTGATTTTGTGCGTACCGTTCTTTTTCTACAAACAGTAATTTATATACTCTCAGAGGAATTACGCAACAGGTCGCTTATTGTTATTTATTTGTGTATTATTCTTCGTCCAATTTGTACTTAGACAGGTTCATACCGAAAGATAAACCTTTAGACTTCACCAATTCTTGAATTTCGCTCAAGGACTTCTTACCGAAGTTACGGAACTTCAACATATCGGCTACATCGTAAGTTACCAATTCAGCCAAAGTGCGGATGTCAGCAGCTTTCAGGCAGTTCAATGCACGAACTGAAAGATCCAAGTCAACTAATTCTGTTTTCAAGATCTTACGCATGTGCAAGATTTCCTCGTCAACAACCTTTGTTTCCTCTTTGGTCTGTGATTCCAACAACATGTTCTCATCAGAGAATAACATGAAGTGCTGGATCAAGATCTTAGCAGCTTCCTTAAGCGCGTCTTCAGGATGAATAGAACCATCTGTAGAGATATCCAACAACAATTTCTCGTAGTCAGTCTTTTGCTCTACACGGTAGTTCTCAATGGTATATTTCACATTCTTGATTGGCGTAAAGATTGAGTCAATCGCAATAACACCAACAGGACCATCAACAACTTTGTTTTCTTCTGCATTAATGTATCCACGGCCTTTTGCAACTGATAATTCAACTTCAACAGTAACTGAGCTATCCATGTTACAGATGACCAAATCAGGATTCAATACAGTGAAATTGTTGGAAAACTTCGTGATATCACCAGCAGTGAATTGATCTTGACCATTGATAACTACAAAGATCTTCTCGTTATCGCCTTGTTCACCTGATTTCTTAAAACGTACTTGCTTTAAGTTTAAGATGATCTCCGTAACGTCTTCTACTACGCCTTTAATCGTAGAGAATTCGTGCGAAACGCCTGAAAATCTTATCGACGTAATTGCATATCCTTCTAGTGAGGACAATAAAATACGGCGTAAAGCATTACCAATAGTAACTCCAAAACCTGGCTCTAATGGACGAAATTCAAAGGTACCATCAAAATCAGTAGATTTTTGCATGATAACTTTATCCGGTCTTTGAAATGCTAAAATTGCCATTTATGTGCTTTTAAGTTTATTTACTATGTATGAAAATAACAACATACAGGCATGCGCCATGTATGTTGTTATCAATTATTATTTAGAGTACAACTCTACGATTAAGTTTTCTTTGATGTTCTCAGGAATATCAGCGCGCTCAGGGTAAGTTACGAACGTACCTGTAAGTTTGTCTGCATCCCAATCCAACCAGCTGAACTTGTTGATCTTTCTGCCCGCTACTGAATTAACAACCGCCTCTAATGTTTGAGAGCGTTCGCGAACAGCGATCACATCACCTGGACGGATGCTGTATGATGGAATGTTAACGACTTCACCGTTAACGGTAATGTGCTTATGCGAAACTAATTGACGTGCAGCTGAACGCGTAGGTGCAATACCTAAACGGTAAACGATATTATCTAAACGTGCTTCTAATAATTTCAAGAAGTTCTCACCAGTAATACCTTGTTTTGCTGCCGCTTTAGCAAATAAGTTAGCGAATTGACGCTCCAATACACCGTACGTGTATTTTGCTTTTTGCTTTTCTAACAACTGAATTGCGTATTCAGATTGTTTACCTCTTCTTTTTGATGGTCCATGTTGACCAGGAGGATAATTCTTTTTTTCTAATGCCTTATCTGGGCCGAAAATTGGCTCTCTAAATTTACGAGCTATTTTGGACTTAGGTCCTGTATATCTTGCCATTTCTGATTCTGTTTGAAGTATCGATCAGTCTATAACTGATGAATCTTATCTTAAACAAATGTGTTATTAAACTCTTCTGCGTTTTGGAGGACGACAACCGTTGTGTGGAAGTGGAGTAATATCCTTGATCGTTGTAACGTCAATTCCTACTGACTGCAATGAACGGATTGCGGATTCACGACCTGCACCCGGACCTTTCACGAAAACTTCAACTTTACGTAATCCTAAGTCATATGCAACTTTACCACAGTCGTTAGCAGCTTGTCCGGCAGCATAAGGTGTGTTCTTTTTAGAACCCTTGAAGCCCATTTTACCAGCTGATGACCATGAAATAGTCTGACCTTGATTGTTAGTCAAAGTTACGATGATGTTGTTAAAAGTAGCGTTGATATGAGCTTGTCCAACAGGCTCGATAACGACGATACGTTTTTTAGTAACTTTTTTACTTTTAGCCATTTCTTACTTATTATTTAGTAGCTTTTTTCTTGTTTGCAACTGTCTTACGTTTACCTTTTCTAGTACGTGAATTGTTTTTCGTACGTTGTCCACGAACTGGTAAGTGTTTACGGTGACGTAAGCCTCTGTAACATCCGATATCCATTAAACGTTTGATGTTCAACTGAACTTCTGAACGTAAAGCACCTTCTACCTTGATCTCATCGTTGATGATTGTACGGATAGCTGCTAATTGATCATCATTCCATTCTTGAACTTTCACGTCCTCACTGATCCCAGCTTTCTCCAAGATATAAGCTGCAGTGGCACGACCAATACCAAAGATATAGGTAAGGCCAATAACACCTCTTTTGTTTTTAGGTAAATCTATACCTGCGATCCTTGCCATATAATATTTTAAGCGATTATGTTAAAATTAACCCTGACGTTGTTTAAACTTTGGGTTCTTTTTGTTAATTACAAAAACTTTTCCTTTACGACGGATGATCTTACAATCCGCACTGCGTTTTTTTATTGATGCTCTAACTTTCATTTTAGTAAATTTTTAAAAGCAATTGATTGAAGAAACCTATAATTACTTATAGCGGTATGTAATTCTTCCTTTTGTTAAATCGTATGGCGACATTTCAAGCTTTACTTTATCACCTGGTAATATTTTAATATAGTGCATGCGCATTTTTCCAGAAATATGAGCAATGATCTCATGACCATTCTCTAACTCTACGCGAAACATCGCGTTGGAAAGCGCTTCCCTAATAATGCCGTCTTGTTCTATCGAGGCTTGTTTAGCCATAAAATCTGTTATTTTAAATTATATTAAACCCGCAAACAGGAGTGCAAAGATAAATAAAATAATTGAATACCAACTACTTTTTATTTAAAACTTTCTCTATCGCTTCGAAATTCAATAACACGTCGGGCTCCCCCTTTTTGATCGCAACCATCTGCTCGAAATGCGCAGATAACTTGCCATCAACCGTGCTAACTGTCCACCCATCATCCCAAAATTTGACTCCGGCTTTGCCCGCATTGATCATTGGTTCAATACAGATCACCAAGCCTTCTTCCAACTTCGGACCGGCACCACGTTTACCGTAGTTCGGCACTTCCGGTTTCTCGTGCAAGTGAAAGCCGACCCCGTGGCCAACCAACTCCCGAACGATACCGTATTTATAAGGGGCAACATATTCCTGAACAGCGGATGAAATATCGCCTACGCGTTTTCCAGCCACAGCCTGTTCGATACCAGCATAAAGTGATGCCTTGGTTACATCCAGCAATTGTTGGGCTTCTGCCGAAATCTCACCGACACCGAAAGTGTAGGCCGAATCGGAAATAAACCCGTTCAGATTCACACCTCCATCCACCGATACAATGTCACCTTCCTTCAACACGTAATCACTCGGAAAACCATGCACGATCTGATCGTTCACGGAAATACATAGCGAGTATGGGAAACCATGGTAGTTCAAGAACGCCGGGGTTCCCTTATGATCACTGATGAAATCGAAAGCAAATTTATCCAGGGATAGCGTGGTAATTCCAGGTTGGATGATACCGGCAATCTCAGCAAGTAACTGCGAGAGTACATTAGCTGACTCTCGCACTTGCTCAATTTCTTCTGCTGTTTTATAATATACTTTAGACATTCAGAAATTATAATGCGGTCTGATCATAGCCATCTACGGGAGCAGCGGTGCTTCTACCCTTAACACGACCTGTTTTCATCAAACCGTCATAATGACGCATTAACAAATGACTCTCAATCTGCTGGATGGTATCCAATACCACACCTACCAAGATCAGTAGGGATGTACCACCGAAGAAGTGGGCAAATTGATTGTTTACTCCGAACAGCGTAGCAATTGCCGGTAAGATGGCAATGATTGCTATGAATACTGCTCCAGGGAAGGTAATATGTGAAATTACGTTGTCGATGAACGTGTTGGTCTCAAAACCAGGCTTGATGCCCGGGATGAATCCACCATTCTTCTTCATGTCCTCTGACATCTGCTGCGGGTTCACCATGATCGCCGTATAGAAGAACGTGAATGCAATGATCAACAATGCAAATACCACATTATACGTTACGGACGTATAGTTAGCCAACGAATTCAGAAAGTCAGATTGCACGTTCGGGAAGAACTGTTGCAACGACATCGGTAAGAACATAATCGCCTGCGCGAAAATGATAGGCATTACACCCGCCGCATTTACCTTTAAAGGAATGTATTGACGAACACCACCGATTTGTTTATTACCAACGATCTTCTTTGCGTACTGCACAGGGATCTTGCGAACACCCTGTACGATTAAGATCGTAAAGATCACCACAAAGAATAAGGCAACGAACTCCAGTAACAATGGAATAGGACCACCGCCACTAGGGCTCATTCTGGATGCCCACTCTGCAGTAATACCTGCAGGAAGCTGAGCAATAATACCCGCCATAATGATCAAGGAAATACCATTACCAATTCCTTTATCGGTAATCTTTTCACCTAGCCACATCACAAACAATGTACCCGCGGTCAAGACGATAGCCGATAGGATAGAGAACATTGGATCTGCAATAGTTTTCGCTTCTGGCCCGATCTGGGTCTTCACGTACGCTACGGCCTGAACCAAGGTAATCGCTACTGTTAGGTAACGTGTAATCTGCGTCATCTTCTTACGACCAGACTCTCCCTCCTTCTGCATCTTCTGAAAAGCAGGCACAGCAATCCCCAATAGCTGCACGACGATAGATGCCGAGATGTATGGCATAACCCCTAATGCAAAGATGGCCGCACGGGAGAATGAGCCCCCAGCGAACATATTGATCAGGTTCATGATGTCATTGCCACCTTCTCTATTTACTACCAATGCATCAGGATTGACACCTGGTAAAACCACGTGACAACCAATGCGGTATATTAGAAGAAATAGCAATGTATTCAAGATACGATTGCGTAGCTCTTCTATCTTCCATATATTGGTTAAGGTTGTGATTAGTTTCTTCATGTATGATTACAATTTAACGATAGAACCACCTGCTGCTTCAATTGCTTTTTGTGCTGAAGCGGAAAATGCATGGGCCTTTACTTCTACTTTTGCGGTTAATTCACCACGACCTAAGATTTTGATCAAATCATTCTTAGAAACCAATCCGTGCTCTTTCAATGTATCGAAATCAACTGCTGTCAAGTTGAACTTCTCAACAATACCTTGCAATACATCTAAGTTTACACCTACATACTCAACTCTGTTCAAGTTTTTGAAACCAAACTTAGGAACACGACGTTGCAAAGGCATTTGACCACCTTCGAAACCGATTTTTCTCGAGTTACCTGAACGAGATCCTGCTCCTTTGTGACCACGTGTAGATGTTCCACCACGACCTGATCCTTGACCACGACCAATACGTTTTTTAGTTTTTACTGAACCAGCTGCTGGTTTAAGATTACTTAAGTTCATTTTTTTTAAAATTATGCTATCCCTTCGCTCTCACTAAACAGGTAATAGCCTTGAAAAATTTATTAACAAAGAATGGAAAGGACTGTGAGCGTCCTTTCCATCTAATTCATTAAATAGTTTCGATTGCTACCAAATGATTCACTTTGCGAACCATTCCGATAATCGCTGGGGTAGCCTCTACTTCAACTGAGTGGTTGATTCTTTTCAATCCCAAAGCCTCAATTGTTTTCTTTTGGCGCTCGCTTCTGTCGATAACGCTCTTTATCTGGGTGATTTTGATTTTTGCCATGATATTAACCGTTAAATACTTTGTTTAAATCGACACCACGTGTTTGCGCTACTGTATAAGCATCACGCATGTTTGCTAATGCATCGATAGTTGCTTTTACTACGTTGTGAGGGTTAGATGATCCCAAGGATTTCGCCAATACGTCTGTGATACCAGCTGACTCCAATACCGCACGCATCGCACCACCTGCCAATACTCCTGTACCACTTACTGCTGGTTTGATCAAAACCGAACCACCAGAGTACTTACCGTATTGTTCATGAGGAACTGTACCTTTGATAATAGGAACTTTCACCAAGTTCTTTTTCGCATCGTCGATACCTTTCGTGATCGCTTCTGTCACCTCTTTTGCTTTACCCAAGCCATAACCTACGATACCATTCTCATCACCTACTACTACGATAGCAGAAAAGCTGAAAGTACGACCACCTTTGGTCACTTTGGCTACGCGTTGGATGCTTACTAAGCGATCTTTTAATTCGATTTCGCTTGATTTTACTCTTTTAATATTGCTTAATGCCATTTTCTTCTAAGATTAAAAGTCTAAACCGCCTTCGCGAGCACCTTCAGCCAATGATTTGATACGGCCATGGTATAAGTACCCATTACGGTCAAAAACTACTTTGCTAATTCCTGCTGCAACCGCTTTCTCAGCAACCAATTTACCTACTGCTTTCGATTGGTCTACTTTGTTGCCACCTTCTGCAAAATCCTTGGATAATGTAGATGCGGAAACGATAGTTTTACCATTTGTATCATCGATAATCTGTGCGTAGATTCCTTTATTGCTTCTAAAAACTGTCAAACGTGGACGTTCTGTTGATCCAGCCAGGTGTTTTCTAATTCCTTTTTTGATTCTCGCTCTGCGAGCTGATTTAATTCCTGCCATGGTTATTATTTTTTAGCTGATTTACCTGCTTTTCTTCTTAATACTTCACCTGCAAACTTGATACCTTTACCTTTGTATGGCTCTGGCTTACGGAAGCTACGGATTTTCGCCGCTACTTGACCGATCAGTTGCTTGTCGATAGATTCCAACGTGATCGTTGGGTTCTTTCCCTTCTCAGCAGTTGTGGTAACTTTAATTTCCTGTGGCAATACGAATACAATCTGGTGGGAGAAACCTAACGTCAACTCCAACGTATTACCTGTGTTTGAAGCACGGTAACCAACACCAACCAATTCTTGTGTAGTTTTGTAACCTTCAGTAACACCAACAACCATGTTGTTCAACAGGGCGCGGTATAAACCGTGTAATGCTTTGTGCTTTTTTTGTTCTGTAGGACGCGTAACGACGATATTACCATCTTCTTCTTTAACGGTAATGTCACGATCCAATTGTTGTGATAACTCACCTTTAGGGCCTTTTACAGTTACCAGATTCTTATCTGATACCGATACCGTTACTCCCGAAGGGATAGCGATAGGCGCTTTTCCAATTCTTGACATTTCTAAGTGCTTTTACCTGATTAATAAATGTAACATAAAACTTCTCCACCAACGTTTTGAACGGCAGCTTCTTTGTCTGACATTACTCCTTTGGAAGTAGACAAAATCGCAATTCCTAAACCGTTTAATACACGAGGTAAGTTGTCAACACTTGCATACTTTCTCAAACCAGGTTTACTCACACGTGTCAAAGTGCGAATAGCCGGTACTTTGCTAATTGGGTGGTACTTCAAGGCAATCTTGATGGAACCTTGAGGACCTTCCTCGATAAATTTGTAGTTAGCAATGTAACCTTTGTCGAAAAGAACTTTTGTGATTTCTTTTTTAAGGTTCGATGCAGGAATTTCAACAACCCTGTGGTTGGCCTTAATGGCATTCCTTACTCGGGTAAGGTAATCCGCTATTGGATCTGTATTCATTTTGTATAAAAATTGTGATAATGGTTTCCGCAACTAACCGAAGCTGCAGACCTTTTATCGGTTAAAATAATGCAATGCATAAAAAACCCGATAAACCACGTTCGTGGTTTATCCGGGCAAAAGTAATTATATTTTTTTGATTACCAAGAAGCTTTTTTCACTCCCGGGATCTTTCCGTCCAACGCCATCTCACGGAATGTTACACGGGAGATACCGAACTGACGCATATATCCTTTAGGACGACCTGTCAATTTGCAACGGTTGTGCAATCTTACAGGCGATGCATTCTTTGGCAATTTATCTAATGCTTCGTAGTCACCTGCCGCTTTTAACGCTGCACGTTTCTCTGCATATTTTGCTACTAATTTCTGACGCTTAACTTCGCGTGCCTTTAATCCTTCTTTAGCCATTGTTATTCGTGTTTTGGTTTTTGAATGGTAAGCCAAACAATTTAAGTAATTCCAATGCTTCGATATCGTTCTTTGCAGAAGTCACGAACGTGATGTCCATACCTTGGATCTTGTTGATCTTGTCAATGTTGATCTCTGGGAAAATGATCTGCTCGGTGATACCCAAGTTGTAGTTACCATGTCCATCGAAACCTTTATCGTTGATTCCACGGAAGTCACGGATACGTGGCAAAGATACAGCGATTAAACGATCAAGGAATTCGTACATGGTGTTGTCACGCAATGTAACACGTGCACCAATTGGCATACCTTTACGTAATTTGAAGTTCGAGATATCCTTTTTGGATTTCGTAGGAACAGCTTGCTGACCAGTGATCGTTGTCAATTCCGTGATGGAGTTGTCGATCAATTTCTTGTCTGCTGTAGCTGCACCGATACCTTGGGATACTACGATTTTTTCCAGTTTAGGAACTTGCATAACGCTTTTATACTGGAATTTTTCTTTAAGCGACGCACGGATTTCCTCTGCGTATTTCGCTTTCAATCTTGGTGTATAAGTCATTATTTAATTTCCTCCCCTGATTTTTTTGCGTAACGAACTAATTTGCCATCTGCATTTAGCTTACGACCAACACGTGAAGTTTCACCTGTTTTAGGATCGATCAATGCTAAGTTTGAGATGTTGATTGCAGCTTCTTTTTCAATGATACCACCATTCGGGTTAGCTGCACTTGGTTTAGTGTGTTTCTTAACGATGTTAGCGCCTTCAACTACTGCTCTGTTCGCATCCACTAAAATTTGCAATACTTTCCCTTGCACACCTTTAGAGTTACCAGCGATAACTTTCACTAAATCACCCTTTTTGATCTTGATCTTGTGAGTCGTTGTTTTTGTTTTCTGTGCCATAATTATAAAACCTCCGGTGCTAGTGATACAATCTTCATGAACTGTTTCTCACGCAACTCTCTAGCCACAGGGCCGAAGATACGTGTTCCACGTGGTTCATCGTTGTTATTTAACAATACTGCAGCGTTATCGTCGAAGCGAATGTATGAACCATCTTTACGACGGATCTCTTTTTTCGTACGTACGACTACTGCTTTTGAAACTGATCCTTTTTTAACGTTTCCTGAAGGGATAGCGCTCTTAACGGTAACAACGATTTTATCACCGATAGATGCATAACGCTTACGCGTACCGCCCAATACACGGATTACTAAAACTTCTTTAGCACCGCTATTGTCAGCTACATTTAGTCTTGATTCCTGTTGTACCATGTTATTTAGCCCTTTCTAAAATTTCTACCAATCTCCAGTTCTTTGTCTTACTCAGCGGACGAGTTTCCATAATTAATACCGTGTCGCCGATACCGCAGGTATTAGTTTCGTCATGAGCTTTAAATTTAGTAGTTTTCTTAACGAATTTACCGTAAATAGGGTGTTTCACTTTACGCTCAACAGCTACTACGATAGATTTGTCCATCTTGTTGCTAACTACTAAGCCGATTCTTGTTTTTCTTAAATTTCTTTCCATTTCGACTTAATTTTGTGCCTCAGCGGCTGTTTCAGATTTTGCTGCATTTTGACGCTTGGATACCTCTGTAGATAAACGAGCGATAGTTTTGCGAGCTGCTTTGATCACGTTTGGATTCTCAATAGCAGAAACAGCGTGTGCAAATTTCAATTTGTTCAAGGCAGCTTTCTCCTCTGCAAGGCGAGCTGTTAGATCCTCAGTTGATAATTCTACGATTTCTGAATTTTTCATTTTTCAATTTGTTGTGTTGGGTTATCGCAAGTTTTAAAGGTGCCTTACAGGTAACGGCTGTAAGGCTAGACTCTTGACATTACCAACGATGTCTATGCTTCTACGTAGTCTCTACGTATCACAAATTTCGTTTGTACCGGTAATTTTTGAGCAGCTAAGCGCAATGCTTCTTTAGCGATTTCCAATGGAACGCCTTCTGCTTCAAATAACATACGGCCTGGGCGCACTACAGCAACCCAATATTCTGGAGCACCCTTACCTTTACCCATACGTACCTCTGCAGGTTTCTTGGTAACTGGCTTGTCAGGGAAAATGCGGATCCAAACTTGTCCTTCACGCTTCATATAACGTGTTACCGCAATACGAGCTGCCTCAATTTGACGGCTTGTGATCCATGCTGGCTCCATTGATTTGATACCGAAAGATCCGAAAGCTAATTCCGCTCCACGAGTGGCATTACCTTTCATGCGGCCTTTCTGCATCTTTCTGAACTTCGTTCTTTTTGGCTGTAACATGTTCGTATTCTTTTAAATCTGAAAATCAGATATCTTTTGTCTTCTTGTTAATTAATCTCTTTTTCCACCACGGTTGTTATCACGACGGCCACCACCACGGTTGTCTCTACGACCTCCGCCACGGTTGTCACGACGGTTTTCACCACCTTCGTTGCCACCACGTGATTTCACACCAGATGCCTGACCGATGTTCGGGCTTAGATCACGCTTGCCATATACTTCACCTTTACAGATCCATACTTTGACACCGATCTTACCGTATGTAGTCAACGCTTCTGCCAATGCATAGTCGATATCAGCACGCAATGTGTGCAAAGGAGTTCTTCCTTCTTTGTACTGCTCGGTACGTGCCATCTCAGCACCACCCAAACGACCTGAACACATTACTTTGATACCTTCAGCTCCCATACGCATCGTAGACGCGATCGAAGTCTTCATAGCACGACGGAATGAAATACGAGCTTCTAATTGTTTTGCAATACCTTCAGCAACTAGTTTCGCATCCAATTCTGGACGTTTGATCTCGAAAATGTTGATTTGAACATCTTTCTTCGTTAATTTCTTTAACTCTTCTTTGATCTTATCAACTTCTTGACCACCTTTACCAATTACGATCCCTGGACGTGCTGTGTGGATAGTTACCGTGATACGTTTCAACGTACGCTCGATAACCACTTTCGCAACACCGCCTTTAGCGATACGTACTGAAAGATATTTTCTGATTTTTTCGTCCTCAACTAACTTATCAGAATAGTTGTTGCCTCCGAACCAATTAGAATCCCATCCTTTGATGATTCCTAATCTGCTACCTATTGGATTTGCTTTTTGTCCCATTCTTAATGTTATTAGTTGTTTACGTTATTTAAACTATCTACTACCAATGTTACGTGGTTAGAACGCTTACGGATTCTGTAACCGCGACCTTGTGGTGCAGGACGTAATCTCTTCAATTGACGACCGCCACCTACAGATACTTCCTTTACAAAAAGACCACCGTCTTCTACTGATGCACCTTCGTTTTTCGCTTCCCAGTTCTTGATCGCTGATAATAATAATTTCTCAACGCGAACGGCAGCTTCTTTACCAGTGTGCTTCAAGATGTAAAGTGCATTCTCTACTTTCTGACCACGGATAAGATCCACTACTAAGCGCATTTTGCGCGGGGAAGTAGGGCAATTCAATAACTTGGCAGTAGAAGCTCCTCCTACTTGAGCTTTTTCCTGCTCTTTGCGCTGTTTAATTAAAACAGATTTTTTGAGTTTTTTTGTTGCTTCCATTACCTATTATTTTTTCTTTTCTGCGTGGCCTCTGAATGTACGCGTAGGCGCGAATTCACCAAGCTTGTGACCGACCATATTCTCTGTTACATAAACTGGAATGAATTTATTCCCGTTGTGCACTGCGAAGGTATGGCCAACAAAATCAGGTGAAATCATTGATCTACGAGACCAAGTCTTGATTACTGACTTCTTGTTTGTTTCATTCATAGAAAGAACTTTTCTTTCTAAGTTGTGATCGATATAAGGACCTTTTTTAATTGAACGAGCCATTATTTTTTCCTTCTCTCAATGATGTAACGATTCGATGTTTTCTTCTTGTAGCGTGTTTTGTAGCCTTTAGCCAACACACCTGTTCTTGAACGAGGGTGACCTCCTGAAGTACGGCCTTCACCACCACCCATAGGGTGATCAACCGGGTTCATAGCCACACCACGAACGCGAGGACGACGGCCTAACCAACGCTTACGTCCAGCTTTACCCAATACTTGGTTCGCTTTCTCTGCGTTCGATACAGAACCGATCGTAGCGACACATGTCAATAAGATCATGCGTGTCTCGCCCGATGGCAATTTGATAATAGCATACTTACCATCACGTGCAGACAATTGTGCATATGTACCTGCTGAACGTGCGATGGAACCACCTTGACCTGGATTCAATTCAATGTTGTGAATGATAGAACCCAATGGGATGTTTGCCAATGGTAATGTATTTCCTACTTCTGGGGCAACTGTATCACCTGCTACTACTGTTTGTCCTACTGTCAATCCAGCTGGAGCAATGATGTAACGTTTCTCACCATCTGCGTAGTGCAATAATGCAATACGTGCTGTACGGTTTGGATCGTACTCGATGGTAGCTACTTTTGCAGGGATATCTTTTTTATCGCGTTTGAAATCAATTAATCGGTATGCTTTCTTATGTCCCCCACCGATGTAACGCATAGTCATTTTACCGGAGTTATTACGACCACCTGACTTCTTGATGCTAACTACTAATGATTTCTCAGGAACGTTAGTTGTAACGTCTGAATAATCAGCACCTACTCTGAAACGAGTACCAGGGGTAACCGGTTTGAATCTTTTAACTGCCATTTCTTATTATAGTGTACTGTAAAAGTCAATTGTTTCACCATCTTTCACCGTGATGATGGCTTTCTTATACTTAGGGCTTCTGCCGGATACAAATCCTGCTTTTGTGTAGCGGCTTTTTGCTTTACCCGCAACAACTGCCGTGTTTACTGAAACAACAGTAACACCGAACATTTGCTCAACAGCATTTTTGATTTGGATCTTGTTTGCTCTATGATCTACTTTGAAAGAGTAACGGTTCAATTTCTCCGTTAACAATGAAGCTTTCTCAGTTAAGATCGGTTTTTTGATAATTTCCATATTACTTAGCGAATGCCTCCTCCAAAGATTTAACAGAATCTGATGTTAACAACAATTTCGTAGCGTTCAATACATCGTATGTATTCAACTCAGATGCTACGATAACTTTTGCTTTCTTCAAGTTTCTGCTTGATAAATAAACATTGTTATTGTATGCTGGCAATACCAATAAAGTTTTCTCGTCAGCAATGTTCAATGCATTAACTAGGGCAACGTAGTTCTTTGTTTTGATCGAATCGAAGTTCACTTCGTCTAATACCACAACATTGTTCTCTTGTGCTTTGTAGCTTAATGCGGATTTACGTGCCAATTGCTTTAATTTCTTGTTCAATTTAAAGCTGTAGTCACGAGGCTGTGGACCGAATACACGACCACCACCGTTAAACAATGGAGATTTGATAGAACCCGCACGAGCACCACCAGTACCTTTTTGTTTGTGTAATTTACGAGTTGAACCCGCGATTTCATTACGTTGTTTTGATTTGTGAGTTCCTTGGCGTTGGTTCGCTAAGTATTGTTTCACATCCAAATAGATCGCATGGTCGTTTGGCTCAACACCGAATACCGTCTCAGGAAGTTGCACCTTGGCACCTGTTTCTTTACCTGATAAATTGAATACTTTAACTTCCATCTCTACTATTTGTCTACGATTACATATGAACCCTTAGCTCCTGGTACGGAACCACTTACAACGATTAGGTTTTGCTCAGGGTAAACTTTCAATACTTGTAAGTTTTGAACTTTTACTCTCTCGCCACCTGTACGACCAGCCATACGCATTCCTTTGAATACTCTGGAAGGCCATGATGAAGCTCCTAAGGAACCTGGCGCACGTAGTCTGTTGTGCTGACCGTGAGTCGCACCACCTACACCACCAAATCCGTGACGCTTCATTACACCTTGAAATCCTTTACCTTTGGAAGTACCCGCAACATCTACGTACTCACCTTCCTCGAATAAAGTAACATCAACGATGTCTCCTAGTGATTTCTCATCCGTAAAGGTTTTGAATTCAACTAGTTTACGCTTAGGACTAACGTCTGCCTTTGCAAAGTGTCCTTTTAAAGGAGCTGTCGTGTTCTTCTCCTTGGCATCATCATAGCCAAGTTGAATAGCAGCATAGCCATCCTTCTCTACCGTACGTATCTGCGTTACCACGCACGGCCCAGCCTCGATTACTGTACATGGGATGTTCTTCCCATCAGCATTGAACAGGCTGGTCATTCCTACTTTTTTACCAATAATTCCTGACATGTTATAAATAAATTAATTAAACGTCCATCGAAGCAGTAGGGCTTCGCTCAAGACACAGTTCTCCCATTAAGGGACTGCAAAAGTACAAACAATTTTATAACTATCAAATAATTAGTCAATTATTTTTAAAAAATATCCCCAGCCACGCAACTCCCCCACCAACCACCAGTACCATTTGCTGAAAATAAAAAAGGTGGGCATTTGCCCACCATATAGCTCTTTCATTTACCGGAATTTCTCCGCACGATTCTTTCAAATCGCCAAATGGAAACTGCAGCTTAGAATTGACCCGTATTCAGCATCACCAAGGTACATGCTTCCACCACTTCAATGCCGGCAGCCCGCGCCTTGTCCGCCAGTTCCGCATTCTCCGCACCCGGGTTGAAAATGATGCGCTTTGGCTTCGTATTCAAGATATAATCATAATATGGTGCTTGATTCTGTGGCCCCACATACAGGGTAATCGTGTCAATATCCGTATGGATCGCTTCAGCAGGCTCGATTTCAACGCCCGCAACCTTTCCCGTCTTACGACCTACATTCACAATCGGGTGGCCCTTACGAACCAATTTATTCGCTACCAGGTAAGAATATCTTGCTGGATTGGTACTTGCACCTAAAATCAAGGTCTTTTTCATCTGTAATATCTATTAGGTTTAATTTACTAATTCACCACTTGCATTGTATGCATTCTGTCTCAAAATAGGCATTTCTAGAATCTTATACAAGTCATCCAGATGATTTAGGCTGCCATTTGCCATATTTGTAAGCAATACGATGGTCACATCGTTCTTCAGATCCCGAACATACAGGCTCTTGAAGCCATGCCACCATCCTGTATGGTAAACGATCGGATTTCCTGGCGGACTGAATGTGCGCCATCCATAACCATAACTGAAAAGACTGCGTTTTGCATCGCTGCGGGGTATATACATGGAATCCAAGGTCGCCTTTTGCAGCATCCGACCGTCCTTGATCGCTAGATCCAGCAGGTACATATCTTCCACTGTACTGTAGATTCCCTTATCG